>JAFSYI010000004.1 GCA_017450065.1 Lachnospiraceae bacterium | reverse complement strand
TATTGGCATGAACAAGATCAATGAGATGCTCAGAAATCCCATGTGCAGTTTTGTACTGTATGTCGGAGCAAAAAAACTGGTAAAAAGAAAGGAATTTGAACAGTTCCTGGCAGGACGAATGGAGATGTGAACGGAACATGTAAAAGTTGCGTAAAATCGCGAAAAAACCGGTCGGAGTGATTGAAAAAATGCGTTTGTTATGTTAGGATAAACTGTTGTGTTAGGCTCTTTTCTAAATTCTCTCTTTTAGAAAGGAGTACAGCGAAATGGGCAAAAATTTAAAGGGTAAAGAGCTGGGAGCAGGAATATCCCAGAGAAAGGATGGTAGATACTCAGCTAGATTTGTTACATCCAGCGGGAAAAGGATTGAAAAGAATTTCCCTATGCTTCAGGATGCGAGGAAATGGCTGGCAGAGGCTAAATTGAACGATGAAAACGGCAGCGTGGGCGTATCTGTCGGAATGACGGTGGATGCCTGGTTTGAGTTTTGGATCGTAAATATCAAGGACAAGACCGTAAGATATAACACTGCACGCAATTATCGGGAAAGATACAGGCAGAACGTTAAAAAGCACATAGGCAAGATGCTTATGACTGATGTGAAGCCGATGCACTGTCAGAAGATCCTCAATGCGATGGAGGCTGATTATGCGGGATCAACCATTTATCAAACGCTGATAACACTCTACAATTTGTTTGATTCAGCGGTTGAAAATGCGATCATTCTTAAGAATCCTGTAACAAAATCGGTAAAACTTCCCAAGCCTGTCGAGAAGAATACCAAGGTGCTTACGGTTGATGAACAGGAGAAATTCATGGAGGAAGCAAGGTATTCCAGCAATTATCCCCAGTATTTCTTCATTCTCCAGACCGGAGTGCGCACCGGGGAAATGGTGGGTCTTAAATGGGAGGATATAGATTTTGAGAAGAATCTTATCTCTATCAGAAGATCCATGGAGTACAGATATACGACCGGGGAGTGGCGCGTGGGCCCGCCGAAGACCAAGCATGGATTTCGGGAGATTCCTCTCACGAAAGCAAACCGGGATATGCTTCTTGAAATGAAGAAGCAGGCTGATGGGGGAAGATATGTGCAGGAGGAGTTCAAGGAATTTGTCTTCATCAATTCAAAGGGCATGCCTACCAAGAATTCCACATATGACGTACATATCGCAAAGCTGACGAAGAAAGCAGCGATCCAGAACTTTTCAATGCATACGCTCAGACATACCTTTGCAACAAGGTGTATCGAAGCGGGGATGCGTCCGAAGACGCTTCAGCAGATCCTCGGACATTCAAGTATCAATATTACGATGAACCTGTATGTGCATGTAACAGATGAGGAAAAAACCAAAGAGATGCATAAGTTTGAAGAATACTCCATTAAGATGGCGTAGAAAAATGGCGTAAAATGCCACAGACTTGTGCAGAGCAAATGTCCAAACAGAAATAATAGTCAGGACGATGGCGTAAATGGCGTAAGACTGTGTAAGTTCCTTATATAAGTCATTAAAAGCCGATATAAGTTGATAGCAGATGGCGTAAAAAATGGCGTAAAACGCTGAGCCAAAGTCCGGAAACACTTGAAAATAAAGGAGATGTAGAGGAAGTATGAAACTAGGAATCGTCGGTTTACCGAATGTCGGTAAATCTACATTATTTAATTCATTGACAAAAGCAGGAGCGGAATCGGCCAACTATCCGTTCTGTACCATCGATCCCAATGTGGGTGTCGTTGCCGTACCTGACGAGAGGATAAAGCTCCTCGGTAAACTATACAATACGAAGAAGATCACACCTGCAACGATTGAATTTGTTGATATAGCGGGGCTTGTTAAGGGAGCCAGCAAGGGCGAAGGTCTTGGTAATCAGTTCCTTGCAAACATACGTGAGTGTGATGCGATAGTGCATGTGGTACGCTGCTTCGATGATTCCAATGTGGTTCATGTTGAGGGAAGTATCTCACCTTTAAGGGATATTGAGACGATAAATCTGGAATTGATATTTGCAGATCTGGAAGTGCTTGAGAGAAGATATGCCAAGGTTGCCAAGGCGGCGAGGATGGATAAGAGTCAGGCGAAGGAAGAGGTGATGCTCGTTCAGCTTAAGCAGCATCTGGAAGACGGGAAGAGGGCGATAAGCTTTGAGGTTCCCGATGACGAAGATCTTCAGAAGGCATTCAGGGAATACAATCTTCTGACAGCCAAGCCGGTTATATATGCGGCGAATGTCAGCGAGGAGGATCTTGCTGATGACGGAGCTGCCAATCAGTACGTGGAAAAGGTCAGAGAGCTGGCTAAGGAAGAGGGCAGCGAAGTATTTGTTATATGCGCACAGATAGAGCAGGAGATAGCTGAACTTGATGATGACGAGAAAGCAATGTTCCTTGAAGACCTCGGACTGAAGGAGTCGGGTCTTGAGAAGCTGATCGCGGCAAGTTACAGGCTTCTTGGTCTTATGAGCTTCCTGACTGCCGGAGAAGATGAGTGTCGTGCATGGACCATTAAGATAGGAACAAAGGCTCCGCAGGCGGCAGGCAAGATCCATACGGATTTCGAAAGGGGGTTCATCAAGGCCGAGGTTGTTAATTACAAGGATCTGCTTGAGCAGGGAAGCCTCGCCGCAGCCAGAGAAAAGGGACTTGTAGGTATGGAGGGCAAAGATTACGTAGTACAGGACGGTGATGTGATACTGTTCAGGTTCAATGTGTAACAACGATCCATCCAATACAGCGAAAAATGCAAAGCATTTTGAGCCTGTTCTGAATACATATATGTATATAGAAAAAATATAAAATAAAATCAAAAAAGAGTGTCAAGCCAAGATGTGGTGGGTTTGACACTCTTTTTTATGCCTCCAACCACAAGATATTGTGTTGCACATATCCCCCACTTCGCCCCACACCGCATATTTTCGGCATTTTTGAGGGTTTTTAGGGGTTGATTTTTTACTCGTTAAAGGGTATTATTTACACATAAGTGGTGAGAAGTGGTAGAAAGTGGTAGAAAGTAGAGAGAGTAACCTGTTATGTTCATGGGGGAATACAACCACACAATCGATGCGAAGGGGCGTCTGATAGTTCCGGCAAAGTTTCGCGAACAGCTTGGGGAGGCTTTCGTGCTTACAAACGGAAATGATGGTTGTCTCAATATCTACACCATAGAGGACTGGGAATCCAAAATGGAACAGCTGCAGCATCTGCCCAACAAAGAGGATACGAGGAAGCTCATCCGTAAGCTTGTTGCCTGCGCCAATACGGTAGAGGTTGACAAGCAGGGAAGGATCCTCGTACCTACCGCACTCAGAGAGCATGCGGGGCTTGACAAAGATGTCGTGCTGGCCGGAGTTATCGATAAGATCGAAGTCTGGGACAAGGACAGATGGGAAAAAGTCTCATCGGCAGACGACATTGATGACATAGCTGAGCGCCTGGCAGATCTCGGCCTGAGTATCTGAGCATAAGAAACGGCTCGGCTGATTTGAGGAGGAGGGAACCTTGAATTTTGAACACAGGCCGGTATTGCTTAAGGAAACCATCGATAATCTGTGTATTAAGCCTGAAGGGACCTACGTGGACGGCACGTTGGGAGGTGGAGGACACTCATACGAGGTTGCAAGGCGGTTATCACCACAGGGGAGATTAATAGGAATAGATCAGGATGCCGACGCTATCCGGGCGGCGGGGCAGAGGTTATCGGAGTTTGGCAATGTTACCATAATCAGGAGTAACTATTGCGATATCAGGAAGGAACTCGGGGGGATCCACATTGAGGGTGTGGACGGGATCCTGCTTGATCTGGGTGTATCCTCATATCAGTTGGATACGCCGTCGCGGGGATTTTCCTACAATTTCGATTCACCGCTTGACATGAGGATGGACAGGCGGAGTGAGATGACAGCGGGGGACATAATAAACGGCTATTCGGAAGCAGAGCTGTACCGTATTTTGAAGGATTACGGAGAAGAACGGTTCGCCGGGAGCATAGCACGGAATATTGTGGCTGCCAGATCGAAAGGGGAGATCAGGTCGACATTCGAACTGGTGGAGATCATCAGGTCGTCAATTCCCATGAAGGTACGAAAAAGCATGGGTCACCCTGCCAAACAGACCTTTCAGGCAATAAGGATAGAGCTTAATCATGAACTTGATGTGCTGAGGGACACATTGGATGACATGATAGAGCTGCTGAATCCGGGAGGCAGGATCTGTATTATCACATTTCATTCGCTGGAAGACAGAATAGTAAAGACGGGATTTAGAAGAAACGAGGATCCGTGTACGTGTCCGAAGAATTTTCCCGTATGCGTCTGCGGTAAAAAAAGCATGGGCAGGGTCGTAACAAGGAAGCCCATAATTCCGGGTGAAGAAGAGATGCGTGATAATCCGCGTTCAAAAAGCGCAAAATTAAGAGTATTCGAAAAAAGAGGGCAGGAATAATGGCGGAAAGAAACAGCCATACAACGGTTACACGTAACGCATTAAGGGGTACCCTGACTGCTGAAGCGATATACGGAAACACAGCCAGGGAATTAAGGGAGCTGGATACAAGTTCATATACGGGAATAAGACTGAGTCATCAGACAAGAAGGAACAGGGAGCGTGCAAGGCACATGAATCCCGGATACGTCATATTTCTTACGCTTGCAATGATAGTTACGGTTGTTGTGTGTATACAGTATCTTATGCTCCGCTCGGATGTAACGAATAAGGTCAAGGAACTTGCCAGGCTTGAGGCTCAGCTTAACGAAATGAAGGCTGAAAATGATGATACGGAGAACCGCATTACCGGTGCCGTTGATCTCGAGGAGGTAAAGTACAGAGCGATGAATGAGCTCGGAATGCAGTATGCGCATTCGGATCAGATAGTTGCTTACGAATGTGAAGACACTGATTATGTCAGACAACTGGTTGACATAGAGTGAGAAATGTAAGATAATGTGTATTGGTTTCATGCTAACTACAAGATGTTGATTTACTGCCCGGATACCACGGGCAGTTTTTATGTAAAAGGGTGGGCAATTTGGCACGAAGAAGAAAAAACAACAAACCCCAGAGATTCACAGGGAAGATGCAGAAGAAGCTTACTGTACTCTTCCTTCTTATTGTTGTAGCCTTCGGTGCTCTTTCCGTAAAGCTGTACGCCATTAACCGTGATAACGGAGAAGAATACAAGAAACAGGTACTTTCGCAGCAGGAGTATGACAGTAAAGCGCTTCCGGCCAAGAGGGGTGAGATCCTTGACTGCAACGGAACCAAGATCGCTGTCAGCCAGAAGGTATATAATGTCTGCATCGACGCCAAGACCTTAAACGGTAAGGAGGGTCAGTTCATAGACCCCACCCTGGATGCTCTTTACGATTCTGATATAGAGTTTTCATATACACGAGAGGATCTTAAGAAATACATCACCGGAAATCCCACTTCACAATACAGGATCATTGCAAAAAAACAGCCCTATGATGCCGTGAGCGGCCTTATGGATAAGCTTAACAACAGAGCGCAGAATCCCAATATAAAGGGCGTATGGCTGGAAAATACTTACCAGAGGACCTATCCGTACGGATCCCTTGCGTGTGACGTGATAGGTTTCGTTCAGGGTGACAATGAGGGAGCGTACGGTCTCGAGGAATTCTACAATTCCACACTTAACGGCATTCCGGGCCGTGAATACGGATATCTTAATGATGATGAGAATCTTGAAAGGACTATCAAGCCGGCCGATAACGGCAAGACTCTTATCACAAGTCTTGATGTTAATATCCAGAGTATAGTAGAGAAGCATATTCTCGCGTTTAACAAGGAACACGAGAATGAATACAGGGAAGGAAACGGATCGAAGAATACGGCGGTCATAATAATGAAGCCTGATTCGGGCGAGATACTTGCAATGGCCAGTTACCCCGTATTCGATCTTAACGATCCCAGGAATACGGATGGACTTACGGTTGTTGTTGATGAGGAGGAATATTCCACACAGGGTGTTGTGAACATTTCCGGCGAGGTCGGAGATCGGGAGTCCGGCGAGGAAGAGGAAGGTGCCAAAGCCCCGGCAGAAGGAGATGAGAATCCGACTGAGGTCGACATTAGCGTAGATGAAGAAGAGGCGCCGGAAGGAGAAAGCGTAACGGCACCGGCGGGAACACGTAAAAACGCTTCTGCCGGACCGGGTGAGCCGGGTGAACCCGGTGAAGAAGAGGCTTTGGAACCGGAGCCTGAACCGAGCGGTCCCAAAACCTATGAAGAGGCATATGAAGAAGCCAGGATGGAAGCCCTTAATGCCCTGTGGAAGAACTTCTGCATTAACCAGACCTATGAACCGGGTTCCACATACAAGCCGTTCACCATGGCAGCGGGCCTTGAAGAGGGTATACTTACGGGAAATGAATCCTTCAACTGCCAGGGCGTGAAGGAAGTCGGGGGACATCAGATCCACTGCAATAACAGACTTGGGCATGGTATCCTTGATTTCTCGGGTGCGCTTGAACAGTCCTGTAACGTTGCTTTTATGGATATCGGAGCCAAAATGGGAAAGACCATATTCATGAAGTACAACAGGCTTTATAATTTCGGGCTTAAGACAAATATCGATCTGACCGGTGAGGCTATGACAAATTCGCTTGTATTCGATCCGGAGACCATGGTGCCTTCCGACCTTGCGATAAGTTCATTCGGCCAGGGCTTTAATGTAACTATGATCCAGATGGTTACGGGCTTCTGTTCTCTTATCAACGGAGGTTATTATTATCAGCCGCATGTGGTCACCAGGATCGTAAATGACGACGGAGCAACGATAAAAACGATAGAACCGAGGGTGCTGAAACAGACGATATCCGAAGAGACCTCGGCAAAAATAGTTGAGCTCTGCAACAACGTTGTATCCAAGGGAACAGGTAAATCTGCCCGCCCGGCAGGTTATCGTATAGGCGGTAAGACGGGTACTGCGGAAAAGTATCCCCGAAAGCGCGGTAACTATGTAGTCTCCTTTATGGGATTTGCTCCGGCAGACGATCCGCAGATTGTCATATATACAGTAATAGATGAGCCTAATGTTCCGTCACAGGCATCCGCAAGGTACGCAACGATACTGACAAAAGACATACTTACAGAGGTTCTGCCGTATATGCATGTCTTTATGACTGAGGAGCTGTCGGAAGAGGAGAAGGCAGCGCTGAGCGAGGCACAGCTTACCTTTGCACAGTCTTCCGATGAATCGCTGAGTGAGAATGCCATAGTA
This sequence comes from Lachnospiraceae bacterium, assembly GCA_017450065.1. Lineage (GTDB taxonomy): Bacteria > Bacillota > Clostridia > Lachnospirales > Lachnospiraceae > UBA2868. Next base: position 97,289 of record JAFSYI010000004.1, on the reverse strand, counting down.
TCCGGGAATGCGGTTGAAGAGGGACAGACTTCCGAAAACACCGGCGGAGTAGATGATTCCGTCATTACCTTCGAGGAAGAGGAACAGAAAGAGGAGAAGGAGGTAGTACTTGATCCGGAAACCGGCTATCCGATCGATCCCGTAACGGGTGCGCTCCTCGATCCGGAGACAGGACAGCCGATGGATGCAAACATTTCCGACCTGGAATAAAGTAATTATTGAAAAATAGTAAAAATGATATATACTGTAATTTGTGTGTTTAAATCAGCCTGTACATGTTGGCTGTACAGAAATGTTTTATGATCAGACTGAATGAATGGAAAGGATAGTGTATGGATTTGACAGTACTGTGGGCCGTGATAATCGCATTTGTGTTAACTGCGGCCATGGGTCCGTTTGTGATACCGTATTTAAAGAAGCTTAAGGTGGGGCAGACTGTCAGGGATGACGGTCCTGAGAGCCATCTTAAGAAGACCGGCACACCTACAATGGGCGGTGTTATGATAATAGCCGGAACTCTCATTACATCACTTATATATGTAGGAAAATATCCGGAGATCATACCCGTTCTGCTTATGACAGTCGGTTTCGGACTTGTAGGGTTTGTTGATGACTATATAAAGGTTGTGCTGAAAAGATCCATGGGACTTACCGCACCGCAGAAGCTGTCTCTTCAGTTTGTGGTAACGGCAGTGTTTGCCTTCTATATGATCAGGATAGCAGGAGTAAGCATGGAGATCATTCTGCCTTTTACGGGCGGAAGGACTGTGGATTTGGGATGGATGGCGCTTCCGCTTTTGTTTGTTGCGGTTCTCGGAACCGTGAACGGAGCCAATTTTACCGACGGACTTGACGGACTTGCTTCCTCGGTTACGTGTGCAATAGCTGCTTTTTTCGCAGTTTCCGCAATACTGGCGGGTAAGGGCGTTTCGGTATGCGCGCTTGCTCTTGTAGGATCTCTTTTGGGATTTCTGCTGTATAATGTACATCCCGCAAGCGTTTTTATGGGAGATACGGGATCTCTTGCTTTGGGCGGTTTTGTTGTTGCCATGGCATATATGCTGCAGATGCCGATATTTATACTGATAGTTGCGTTTATTTATTTTGCAGAGGTTCTGTCAGTCATGATACAGATCGGGTATTTTAAGATATCCGGAGGGAAAAGAGTATTTAAGATGGCGCCGATACACCATCATTTTGAGTTGTGCGGCTGGTCTGAGACAAAGGTGGTAGCGGTATTTACCATAATTACCATACTGCTTTGTGCGGTAGGATTTCTGGCACAGTGATAATGATGCGTTTATGCATGTTGTGGTATTTTGCCGGCGGAGGGGTGCGTTATGCATCTGCGGACAGGGAGTATATTAAGATCGGATGAGTAGCAGAAGGGGCGGGAGTAAAAAGAATAACAGAGATAAGGCCTTCTTTGATTACTCGATGCTGTTTATAGTGATCTTTCTGCTTTGCTTCGGTCTGGTCACGCTTTACAGTGTGAGTTCTTATGAGGCAATGCTTGATTTCGGTGAGCCCGGGTATTATTTCAGGAAGCAGGCACAGGCTACACTTTTTGGCATCATCATGATGTTTGTTGTTATGTTTCTTGACTACCATATATGGCAGAAGCTTGCCATACCTGCATATGGCGTGTCCGTGGCTCTGATACTTCTGGTACTTACTCCGCTCGGATATGAGGTAAACGGTGCAAGAAGATGGCTTAATGTGGGTATATCACTTCAGCCTGCCGAGGTGGCTAAGGTAGGAATGATCATATTCTTTGCTGCCTACGTGTGTAAGATGGGTAAGAATATACAGACGCTGAAGGGTGTTATCAGAACGCTTCTCCTTGGCGTTCCGATCTCTGTCCTTGTTCTGACGATCACGGACAACCTCAGTACAGCCATAATAATCTTTGGTATTATCTTTATGATGGTGTTTGTTGCGACACCCAATTACAAAGAGTATTTTCTTTTGGGCGCGGGTGGTATAGGAGTTGCCTCCGTATTTGTTCTGCTGGTTAAGAAGGGAGTGCTGACAAGCGAGCAGTCATACCGTTTCGGACGTATCGAGGCATGGCTTAATCCGGAAGCATATGCGGGAACTACCGGTTTTCAGACTTTGCAGGCGCTGTATGCGATCGGTTCCGGGGAAATATTCGGCAAAGGGCTCGGACAGAGTATGCAGAAGCTCGGATTTGTTCCCGAGGCGCAGAATGATATGGTGTTTTCGATAATATGTGAGGAGCTGGGACTTTTCGGAGCCGGAGCAGTCCTGCTCATGTTCCTCCTTCTGATATGGCGTTTTCTGGTTGTTGCCAATAATGCGGTGGATATGTATGGGGCGCTGCTTGTCGTCGGAGTTATGGCCCATATTTCGCTGCAGGTAATTCTTAATGTTGCGGTCGTAACCAATATGATACCCAATACCGGTATTACACTGCCGTTTATCAGTTACGGCGGTTCAGCGGTTGTTTTCCTGCTTATAGAGATAGGCTTGGTGTTCAGTGTGGCCAGAAGGATAAGGCTCAGGAATTCAGGTGATTGATATGGCATTGGATTATTCAAGGAATCCGGAAGGAACCGGGGGGACGGGGAAGAAGGGCCTTGGTGTCCTGATCGGCTTTTTCGTGGCCTTTGTTCTTATATGTATAGCAATACTTGTGATAAAGTCCGAGTTTACGATCACATCTGTAGATATAACGGGAAATGAACATTACAGCGCGGATGAGATAGAAGACCATGTTCTTAACGGCCGGTACGGTCATAATTCGATATATCTTTATATAAAGTGCAGGTTCTTCGGGGTTGAGGATGTTCCGTTTGTTGAAAAGATGGATGTGGAACTTCTTTCACCCACAGAGGTTAAAATAAGAGTCTATGAAAAGGCTGTGGCAGGATATGTCGAGTATCTCGGGCATTATCTGTATTTTGACAAGGATGGTATTGTGGTCGAGAGTTCAACGCAGCAGATAGAGGGCCTTCCGTTTGTTACCGGTCTTGATTTTGACTATATTACACTCCATGAGAAGCTTCCGGTTGAAAAGGAAGATGTTTTCAGGCTTATCCTGAATATTACACAGCTTCTGACAAAATATAAGATCGAAACGGATAAGATATATTTCGACAACAATTACAATATAACCCTGTATTTCGGGCAGGTACGTGTGTTCCTGGGAACGAGCGATTATATAGATGAAAAGATCAACAGATTAAGGTTCATCCTTCCGGAACTTGAGGGACATTCGGGAGTGCTTCATATGGAAAATTATGAAGGCGAAGGGGATAAGTTTACGTTTTCACGAGATTAATCCCGAAAATACGCAAATGCAAGAAAAAAAAGTATTGATAATTTGTTAAAATGATTATATTATTGTAAATGAGTGTGGAGCAATCTATAAAAAGGGAGGGGCGTCATCTTGCTGGAAATAAAAACTGATATAATGGATTCCGCAGCCAAGATACTTGTTGTAGGTGTAGGCGGCGCAGGTAATAATGCAGTAAATAGGATGGTCGAGGAACAGATAGTCGGTGTTGAGTTCCTTGGAGTAAATACAGATAAGCAGGCACTTCAGTTATGTAAGTCCCCCAGGCTTCTGCAGATAGGCGATAAGCTTACACAGGGACTGGGATGCGGTGCACAGCCTGAGATAGGTGAGAAAGCCGCAGAGGAGAGTGCAGAGGATATAGCAAACGCGATCCGCGGTGCCCATATGGTATTTGTAACATGTGGAATGGGAGGCGGAACCGGAACAGGTGCTGCACCGGTGATCGCAAGGCTTGCAAAGGAACAGGGTGCCCTTACTGTCGGAGTCGTTACCAAGCCGTTCAGGTTTGAAGCAAGAACGCGTATGCAGAATGCGCTGGGTGGAATTGAGAAGCTTAAGCAGAACGTAGATACGCTGATAGTGATCCCCAATGATAAGCTCCTTGAGCTTGTTGACAGAAGAACAACAATGCCTGAAGCACTGAAGCTTGCAGATGAAGTGTTACAGCAGTCGGTAAGAGGTATTACAGACCTTATAAATGTTCCGTCACTGATCAATCTTGACTTTGCCGATGTTAAGACAGTAATGGAGAATAAAGGCATAGCCCATATAGGTATAGGTTCTGCAAAGGGTGATGACAAGGCGATCGAGGCAGTTAAACAGGCTGTCAACAGCCCGCTCCTTGAGACCACAATACAGGGCGCAAGCCATGTTATAGTAAATGTTTCCGGTGATATAACGCTTCTTGATGCGAATGATGCCGTATCGTTCGTAAGCGATCTTACCGGTGAAGATGTAAATGTTATATTCGGTGCTACTTACGATGACCGTGATCCGGATTCGTGTGCGGTTACAGTCATTGCAACCGGTATTGATGAGAACAGGATCCCGAAGCAGGGTGCAGCCGGAATAGGTCAGATGGCATCTGCGGGAATGAGAAATTTCACGGGGTCAAAGGCTTATCAGCAAAGACAGTTTGCTTCAGCCAATCCCGGACTTGGATTGCAGAATAACGGGGTTGTACAGACTCCGGTGCAGCCGATGCAGGCTAATCCAGGAATGACATCTCCGATGAATACGGGCATGATAAATCAGCAGGTTGGCGGTATGACAGCTCCGATAAATAACGGAATGGGCGTTACACAGAACACCATGGGCATGAACACTACGCAGTTTACCGGACAGCTTCCACAGCAGCCGTACAGCTTCCAGAATACACAGATGAACATTAATCAGGGTGCTGCTGCTCACACCGGAAATATATCGGTACAGCCGATTCCCGGAGTTAATCAGAACACAGGTCCTACTCCGGAGCCTTCAACCTTCGGCGGTGGATTAAGAGGTGTATCACCGCTCACCAGCAGGGTAGAGTCAAGGCAGATAAAGATACCTGATTTTTTAAAAAAGTAAGTCGATGATCAGGTCGGAATGACCATATGATAAAGAGCTTAAGACCGGATAGTGTTTCTGTCCGGTCTTATTGTATCATACAGGCAGTTCACCGTGGCTGCATTCGGAATATACATTCGGAGAATGCTCTCAACATTTACCGGTTTAACCGAGACATAGAAGAGACTAAGAAGAGGGTTCATATGATAGATCATAATACCATACTGACTTTTAACCATTATAAGAAGGGCAAGCCGTTTACCGGCAGTCTTAAAGGGATGAGATACAGGATAATAAAGTCACCTGCGGAAAATGAAGACGATACGGACAAATTTCGTGTTGATACATGGCCGGAACCATTGTGTTATGAGGCTACGGATCCTGAAAAGATAACGGTTCAGTTCTTCGCCTTTTCACAGGAAGGCTATGAGGATGTTATAGCATATCTGAATGAAAAACAAAGTGATTATGCGGCTGAATGATCGAAGTTGTTACGGAAATATTTCTTTCTTTATTTGTCGGTTTTAGGGTTGACATAATTATTTGTGATACGGTATATTTAGTGTGATGTCTGAGGGTGGCATCAACATAATCTATCACATTTAATTTGAGAGGGGAATATAATATGAAATGTCCGTTTTGTGGTTATGAGAACACAAGGGTAATCGACAGCCGTCCTGCCGAGGACAATAATTCGATAAGAAGGAGAAGGGTCTGCGATGAGTGTGATAAGCGCTTCACGACTTATGAGAAGATCGAGACCATTCCGCTTATCGTGATCAAGAAGGACAACAACAGGGAGACTTATGACAGGACAAAAATAGAGGCAGGTGTGCTTAGAGCGTGTCATAAACGTCCTGTTCCGGCCTCTTCGATAACACAGCTGGTTGATGAGGTGGAGACAGAGGTATTTAATTACGAGGATAAGGAGATACCGAGTGAAGTTATCGGTGAGCTGGTTATGAACAAGCTCAAGGATCTGGATGCCGTAGCGTATGTAAGATTTGCTTCCGTATACCGCGAATTCAAGGATATAAATACATTTATGGATGAATTGAAGAAGGTTCTCAACTGATGATAAAGGATCTGGAACTGTCAGGGTTTCAGGTTCTTTGTTTTTCTTTCAGTACAATGTTAAAAAATTAACGAAATACCTTGATTTTGGGTTATACATTGTATACAATATGATCGTAGCTGGAAACGGTTTAACTGTTTCCCTGACAATTAAATACATATCTGAGAAGAGGAGATAACAACGATGAGAAAAAGACTTGTTTTTATTCTTTCGGTGTTTCTTACACTGACTATTGCACTGGGCGGATGCTCAGGCAGAAAGACAGGAGATTCTTCCAAGATAGTTGTTGGAATACCACAAGATCTTGAAGATAGTCTTGACCCACACAAAGCTACTGCGGCAGGAACCAGAGAGGTATTGTTCAACGTGTTTGAAGGCTTGCTTAAGCCTGATGAGAATGGTAATCTTATCCCTGCTGTAGCAAAGGAATACGAAGTTACGGATGATGGACTCACATATAAGTTCATGCTCCGCGACGGCGTAAAGTTTCATAACGGAAATCCCGTAACGGCAGAGGATGTTAAGTACAGTATAGAAAAAAGTGCCGGTATGACGGGAGAGGAATCCCTCATAGCGGCATTTTCCAATATTAAGGAAGTTAACGTGGTATCGGATGCCGAAGTGGATGTGGTGCTTAATGAGACGGATGTTGATTTCCCGGCGTATATAGCGTCCGTTAACGCATCTGTGATACCCAAGGACAATGCCACACCGGATACTACGCCGATAGGTACCGGACCCTATAAATACATATCGCGTTCTCCTCAGGAAAACATTATCATGGAGAGCTTTGACGATTACTGGGGAAATAAGGCAAGCATAAAGAACCTGGAGTTCAAAATAGAGAACGGCGATTCGATGCTTATGGACTTAAAGGGCGGTACGATCGATCTGACCATGCATATTTCGGCTACGCAGATCAAACAGATCGGAGATGATTTTGATGTCCATGAAGGAAGCATGAACCTTGTTCAGGCACTGTATCTTAATAACAAGATCAAGCCTTTTGATGATGCAAGGGTAAGACAGGCAATGTGCTATGCGATAGATAAGCAGGCCATACTTGACCTTGCGTTCGAGGGTCACGGCTCGCCAATAGGTTCTTCAATGTTCCCGTCCTTCGGTAAGTACTATATGCCGGAGCTTGAGAATAAATACCCTCATGATGAGGCAAAAGCGAAGGAGCTGCTGAAGGAAGCCGGATATGCGGATGGATTCAGTATGACAATAACGGTTCCTTCGAACTATACTCCGCATGTGGATACGGCACAGGTGCTTGTGGAACAGCTTAAGACGGTAGGAATAAATGCATCGATAAATCAGGTTGAGTGGAACACCTGGCTTTCCGATGTATATACAGGACGTAATTATGAATCCACCGTGATCGGGGTAGATGCGTCTTCGCTGACTGCCGATGCACTGCTTGGAAGATTTTATTCAAGTGCGGACAATAATTTCATAAACTATTCAAATGAAGAGTATGACAGGCTTTATGAAGAATCGCGTAAGACTCTGGACGATAACAGACGTACGGAGCTTATAAAGCAGATGGAGACTCTGCTGTCTGAGGATGCAGCCAATGTATATATCCAGGATATGGCAGAATTTGTTCCTATAAATAAGAAGTTTGAGGGCTATACATTCTATCCTCTGTATGTCCAGGATATCTCGAGGATCAAATATAAGGATTAGGACAGCAGTTCGTAACGGATCATGTTCTAAGGTATTAAACGTAAACAGACAGATTTACAACTGATCACAAGGAGACAGGCATGAAATATATCGGAAACAAATTATTAACAATGCTGATAACGGTTCTGATAGTCACCATGCTTGTCTTTCTTGCGTTCAGGGTAATCCCGGGCGATCCGGTAAGCAATATGCTCGGAACCAGTGCAACGCCAGAGAAGATCGAAAGACTAAGAGAACAGATGGGACTTAACAGGCCTCTTCCTGTAAGATATATAGAGTGGCTGCGTGACTTTTTCTTTGGAGACATGGGTAAATCTTATACATACGGATCATCTGTCAGAAGCATGCTGGCCAGCAAGATACCGATAACCATAGTGCTGACGGTAATGTCTTTTGTTATGGTTGTTGCCATTTCCATACCGCTCGGGATATATACCGCCAAGCACGAGGATAAATGGTATTCAAAGGCAATTGACGCAGTTAACCAGATAACCATGTCGATACCTTCGTTCTTTTTGGGAATGATGCTGACTTATGTGTTCGGACTTGTGTTAAGGTGGTTCAGGCCGGGTGGATTTGTCAATTATAAAGACGATCTGTTGGGATTTCTTGGTTACCTTGTGTTTCCGGCAGTAGCAATAGCTCTACCAAAGGCTGCCATGACTATAAAGCTTTTAAAAAGCTCCGTGCTTAAAGAAGGTAAGCTTGATTATGTGAGAACGGCCTACAGCAGGGGTAATTCGACGGATGGTGTATTATATAAGCATGTACTGAGGAATGCACTCATACCGGTCATAACATTTCTGGGTGTAACACTGGCGGATATGGTGGCCGGATCTATAATCATCGAGCAGGTTTTCTCGATACCGGGACTCGGCCGTCTTCTGATAACTTCGATATCGACCAGGGATTATCCCGTGGCACAGGCAATAGTAGCGATAATAGCATGTATAGTAATAGTAATTAATTTTATTGTGGATATACTTTACAAGCTTACAGATCCACGGATCGTCTAGATCCTGTGACAGTGTGCAGAAAGAGCTTAAATATGAAGGTACGGTTTAAAGAAAACAGAAGATTGTATATAGGCCTTATCATTACAGGTCTGATGCTCATACTTGCCATTACGGGGAAGTTTTTTACTCCATATGATCCCAATGCCATGGATTCGGCGAATAAGCTTGCGGGCATATCTGCAAAGCATATCATGGGATGTGATAATTTCGGACGCGATATATTCAGCAGGATACTGGCAGGACTTGATACAACTATGGTCGTAGCTGTGGGTACGGTTCTTATCGGCGTTACATTCGGAACCGTCATAGGCGCGTTAACCGGATATTACGGGGGCAGGCCCGATGAGATAATGATGAGGTTTAACGACGCAGTGCTGGCATTCCCGTCTCTTTTGCTTGCGCTTGTGATAATAAGCATTATGGGATCGGGCAAGATGAATGTTACGATCGCTCTGGGGATCCTGTTTATTCCGGGCTATGCGCGGATCGTGAGAGGAGAGTTCCTTAAATGCAGGAACCTTGATTATGTACAGAGCGCCAGACTGATGGGGGCCTCATATCTGAGGATAATGTTTGTACATATCCTGCCCAATACCATACCGGTATTGCTTTCAACGGTAGCAATAGGTTTCAATAACGCTGTGCTTGCGGAAGCGGGGATGAGCTTCCTCGGTATCGGTGTACAGCCGCCTGATTCAAGCCTTGGAAGGATGCTGTCGGAATCCCAGTCCTACCTTTTCTTAAGACCGGGATATGCACTCTGTACAGGATCGGTGATCGCGCTGCTTATCTTTGGTTTTGCCATGCTTAATGAAGGGTTGGAAAAACATGCTTGATGTCATAGATCTTAATATAGAATTTCATGATCATATAACCCCCGAAACCGTTGTATATGACTTTGACCTGCACCTGGATGAGGGTGAGATAGTCGGAATAGTCGGTGAATCCGGTTCGGGTAAGTCCATGTCTGCCCTTGCAATAGCGGGACTGCTTTCGAGAAAGAAAATGAAAAAACGGGGGCAGATACTGTTTGACGGGGTGGATCTTCTGACCTGCAGCCGTGATACACTGAGAAAGTATCAGGGAAACGACATATGCATGGTATTCCAGGAACCCATGACTTCACTGAATCCGGTTAAACGGATAGGCTGGCAGGTGGGAGAAAGCTTAAGGCTTCATACGGAGCTTTCCGAGGATGAGATACGTAATAAAGTTATCAAAATGCTTGAGGACGTGGAATTGCAGGACCCCGAAAGCATATACGACAAATATCCTCACGAGCTCTCGGGCGGGATGCGGCAGAGAGTTATGATAGCGGCTGCGCTCATATGTAATCCCAAGGTTCTTATAGCGGATGAACCCACAACAGCGCTTGATGTTACGGTCCAGGCGCAGATCATAAAGCTCTTAAAGAAGATAAATAAAAAAACCGGTACGGCGATACTGTTTATTTCACATGATCTGAGCGTTGTAAGGAAGCTGTGCTCAAGAGTACTCGTTATGTACAAGGGAAGGGTAGTGGAGACAGGCGAGGTCAATGAAGTGTTTGATTTCCCCAAAGAAGAATATACCAAAAGACTTATAGCTGCCATCCCGCGCATGGAGAAGCTTGAATATGAATGATAATGGTAATAAAGGGACAGATAACACAATACTTACAGTTTCCCACCTTAATACGTATTACAGGGAAAAGACGGGAAGATTCAGTTCGGCTTCCGTTCGCAGACAGGTGCTTAAGGATGTTTCCTTTGATATAAAACAGGGTGAGATAGTGGGACTCGTCGGGGAGAGCGGATGCGGCAAGTCTACACTTGCGAAGACGATCCTTGGGATAGTGAAGGATTATGAAGGAACAGTGGAACATGGGAGCGCGGGAGCGCAGATGGTATTTCAGGATCCCTATGGATCGCTGAATCCGGCAAAAACGGTAGGCTGGATCCTTGAGGAGCCGCTTCGCATACAGGGGAAGCTTACGGATCCCGAACGTGATGAGCGTGTTGCGCGAATGATAAATCTTGTGGGACTGGATGAAAGCTATCTTAAAAGGAAACCCAATGAACTGTCGGGTGGACAGAGACAGAGAATATGTATCGCTCTGGCGCTGATGTTGAGGCCCAGGCTTATAATAGCCGATGAACCGGTATCGGCACTTGATGTTACGGTTCAGGATCAGATACTTAAGCTTCTGCTTAAGCTTAACAGGGAGCTCGGAATAGCCATACTGTTCATATCGCATGATCTTAAGGTTGTATATTCCGTATGCAGCCGTGTGATGGTAATGAAGGATGGACATATAGTTGAACAGGGGAGCGATGAAGAGGTGTATAAATCACCCAAACATCCTTATACAAAGCAGCTGCTGTCATCCGTGCTCGGTGACTGAGGGGAAGCGCGGATTTGTGTTTTTTCCAAATCTCTGTTATAATGTGCTTAACCGTCAGGAACGTCGTATATATATATGAAATATTTTAACTATTCAGTTTTTACTGTTTCGGATGGTAACGGTATTTGGAAACAGACCGGGGTTCCGGTCCGTTCAAAGGGGATGATAATATGAGAATAGGCGGGTTCGGTGCTTTTGATCCGTTAAACACTGTCGCTGCTCCCAAAATAAGGATAAATGAAGATTTAAACAGCACAGACAGGATAAATGAGATCAATGATGCGGACATAAAACAGGCATTTAAGGATATAGAGAAGGATAAGTCTCTGGCCCAGTATCAGTATTTTGTCGGAGGTAACCCTGTCATAGACAGCTCGGAGGATGGAATAGTGATACAGAAATCGGGATTCGGACAGGGATTCAGGCCCGGGTCCGGAACTTAAGATAAGAGCAGGATAAGATCAGCCTCTTGCAATAAGCGGGAGGTTATTTTTATATATTTAAGATGGATAGGTTTACATAATGCATAAAAAACTGTTTGAAAGCTTCTATCCCGATGAGTGCGCGGATTCCGCATACAGTATTGACTATCAGTCGCTGTATGATAAAGGGTACAGGGGTATCATATACGATATTGACAATACTCTGGTCCCCCACGGAGCTCCGGCAGACGAGAGGGCAAAAAAGCTGTTCGGAAGGCTTAAGGATATCGGATATTCCTGCCTTGTTCTGTCAAATAATAAAAAACCGAGGGTGAAGAGCTTCGCCGATGATGTCGGTGCCAAGTATATTTACAAGGCAGGGAAGCCGGGAAGAAGGGGGTATCATGAGGCGATGATGCGTCTTGGGACAGATGTATCCACAACCCTGTTTATCGGTGACCAGCTTTTTACCGATGTATGGGGAGCCAGGCGCTGCGGTATCAGGAACATACTGGTATCGCCTATAGACAAAAAAGAAGAGATACAGATAATACTGAAGCGGTATCTCGAGAGAATCGTAATGCATTTTTACAGAAGAGGAACAAGGACATGAATATTAACGGAAAAACCGCTGTATACGGTATAATAGGGAAACCCATAGAACATACGATGTCTCCTGCGATCCATAATCATTTATCACAGGCGCTCGGTATTGATTCGGTATATGTTCCGTTCAGAACGGACGGAAACCTTGAGGATACGGTAAGGGGATTATATTCACTTGGAGTACAGGGTATCAATGTGACTGTTCCATATAAAACAGAGATAATAAAAGAACTGGGCGGAGTGGATACTCTTGCCGGAGCTGTAGGTGCGGTTAATACACTTAAGTATACCGAAAATGGATTCTACGGTTACAACACTGATGTGATGGGACTTGAGAGGGAGCTTGACAGCGAGGGGATATCCCTGCAGGGACGGCATGTTGTGATCCTGGGAGCGGGGGGTGCAGCCAGAGCTGCAGCTTTTATGTGTATCTTAAAGTCGCCGGCTACGCTTACGATCGTAAACAGAACAAAAGCAAAAGCGGAGGAGATACGTACCTCTCTGCTGGCTTATGCAAAAGAGAATAACATTGGGGCCGGGGAGAAGGATATAAGAACTATGGAACCTTCGGATATAAACAGTCTTCCGGAGTCCGGGTATATAGCTTTTCAATGTACGAACGTAGGTCTGTATCCGGATGTAGATTCGTGTATCATAAATAATGACAGTTTTTTCGAAAAGACCGAAACCGGCATAGACCTTATATATAAGCCTGAGACGACACTGTTTATGAAAAAGGTTGCAAATGCAGGAGGGAAGGCTTATAACGGTCTTAAAATGCTTGTTTACCAGGCTGTATGCGCATATGAGATATGGAACGGCATAAGTGTTCCCAGGAACGTGGCAGAGGATGTGCAGAGGCTTCTTGCGGGAAAACAGTAAGTCCTCATAATCTGTCCGAAGATACAGGGAAAGCGGAATCACGGGATGACGGAGTTCCGGGATGACCGGTCTGCACGGAAGACAAAGAAGGCACAGATACAGAGATGAATGGAAGGATATACGAACGTGGGTAACGGAAATAACATCTGTCTGATAGGATATATGGGCTCGGGAAAGAGTACTGTCGGCAGGCTGGCAGCCAAACGGCTTGGTCTCAGCTTCGCGGATACGGATGAGTTTATTGAGGGAAGAGAGAAAAGAAGCATTCCGGATATTTTTGAAAAGGACGGGGAAAGCTTCTTCAGGCGGCTGGAGACCGGGCTTCTGAAGGAGTTGGCACGTGACGGGCTTGAAAATACTCTTTTATCTACCGGCGGAGGTATCATACTGGCAGAGGAGAACAGAACCGAACTTAAAAGTATCGGTACGGTGATCTATCTGAGGGCTGAAGCAGACACACTTTATGAACGGGTCAGAAATGATACCGGAAGACCTCTGCTAAACACCGCGGATGTGCGCGGGAGAATTGCCGGGATGCTTAAAATACGCGCTCCGTTGTATGAAGCCGCATCCGATCATATCATTGATACGGACGGTCTTTCCGTGGAACAGACCGTATCGGCCGTGGAAGAGATTTTTAAAACAGCACAGTGAAACAGGCATGATAAAAACAAATGAAAAAAGTGCTTGAATTATATCGTATGATAGTATAAACTGTTTGAGGAATGTTTGTGCTTTGTAAGGAGGTAATTTATGATATCAGCAGGCGATTTCAGAAATGGCTTAACTGTTGAGATGGACAACGGAATTTTTCAGATAATAGAATTCCAGCATGTTAAACCCGGTAAGGGAGCAGCATTTGTCAGGACTAAGTTAAAGAATATAATCAGTGGCGGCGTTGTGGAGAAATCTTTCCGTCCCACCGAGAAATTCCCGCAGGCGCGTATCGACAGAAAGGATATGCAGTATCTTTATTCCGACGGGGATTTATACAACTTCATGGATGTGGAATCATATGAGCAGATTGCTTTGAACAGTGAAACGATAGGTGATGCGCTTAAGTTCGTTAAAGAGAATGAGATGGTTAAGATCTGTTCCCATAACGGCAACGTATTTGCGGTTGAGCCGCCCTTATTTGTTGAACTGGAGATCACCGAGACTGAGCCCGGCTTCAAGGGCGATACGGCAACGGGTGCAACCAAACCGGCAGTAGTAGAGACCGGAGCTACGGTTTATGTACCTCTGTTTGTTGAACTTGGTGATAAGATAAAGATCGATACCCGTTCGGGTGAATATTTATCCAGAGTGTAAACAGTACTTACTTAGAACAAATGAGCTTCTTCCTTAGGGGAGAGGCTCTTTTTTTCGGCATAAGACCGGTATGAGAATGTATTTTTGCTCCGGTCAGTCTGCCTGTTACGCTGTCCGTTTCAAATGATGTGAGTCATTTTGCCGGGCTGTCCTGCCGGCTTATCATAAACATGAATACAATATAAGGAGAAAAAATATGACTGACAGGATTGATTTTGACAGATTTACGGATGAAGTACAGAAAGCAATGGAGATAAGATACCCGGGACGCAGGGTGGATCTAAGGCGGGTTACAAAGAACAACGGCGTAATATATACCGGTATTTCGGTTACGGGTGATGATGAGAATATATATCCGACTATGTATCTTGAACCGTTCTTTGAGGAATATGACGGAGAAGTGTCCGAGGCTGCAGTGGAAAAGATGTGCAGGGTATATGAAAGCAGGAGACTTGGAGAGCCTCTGTCCCTTGACTATTTGAAAAAGTACGAAGAAATAAGAGGCGGCCTTCGCTGTAAGCTTATCAATTACGAGGCAAATACAGGTATGCTTGAGGATGTGCCTTACAGAAGATTTATGGATCTTGCGATAGTACCTTACTACAGTTTCAGGAACAGCGGGCTTGATAATCTTATAAGAGGAGAGGCGACTTTTGTTGTAAGAGAGTCTCATCTTAAAATGTGGGAGGTTGATGCTGAACGGGTATTGGATGATGCCGTTGGAAATACCATGGAGTCGGAGAAACCTTCGATAAGGGGAATAGCTGAGGTGCTCAGGGAGCTTAATCCCTCATATGCGGGTATGATCGGAACTGAAGCCGACAGCTGTCCCATGTATATTATGTCCACTCCGGGTATAAACGGAGCAGTCTCAATGATGTATGAAGAAGACCTTGAAGAATTCTGCGAAAAAATTGGCAGTGATATCTATGTTATCCCGAGCAGTATCAATGAAGTTATCCTTGTTCCGGTTAGTGATGTTATGCCTCTGTCCATGATAAACGATATGATCAGGGAGATAAACCATACCGAAGTGCAGGAGGTGGAAGTCCTTTCGGACCATGCGTATATCTTCTCGGGTAACGGAGGATACAGGGAAACACTATAGGAATTATGTTGATATTTTATGTCCCCTGTGTTATTATTATCGAGTATGAGGTTTTATGCTCAGCACTCGTAGCTCAGGGGATAGAGCAACGGTTTCCGGTACCGTGTGTCGGGGGTTCGAATCCTCTCGGGTGCATTTTTATTGTCATAAGGGGTACCGCCGCGCAGCGGTGGATTCCTTATGACGGCATGAGAAAATACTCCATCGAAGTAAGGGTGGATTCCGTATATTTTATTGGGTTGGGATAAAGGGGATAATTGAGAGGAGTTAAGGGATCAGATGAACATGAATAAGATCAAGGAATTTGTCAGAGAATATTTGGTATATGTAATAATCGGCGGGGTTTTTCTGGTGCTTGTGATAGCACTTATCATTTTCCTGGCTACCCATAAGGGCGGTGGTGATGATGCCGTGGATACATCCACATTCCCGACGAGCAGTGTTGAGGTCCCCAAGGACAAATATGAAGTAAATGCCTATCCGAACGTAACCAATCTCATGGAGAGCTATTATTCGGCAGTGATGAACGGTGATGCGGATACGGCTGCATCTTTATGTGATACCCTTCCGGATCAGGAAAGATACAGGATCGAGGAGATGGCACAGTATTATCAGTCGTTTTCCGATTTCAATGTTTATACCAAGAAGGGTTACCAGCCTGATTCATATGTGGTGATAGTAACCTTTGACATAACCTTTACCGGGGTTGCAACACCCGCTCCTTCACTTGAATCAAGTTATGTATGTACTAATGACTCGGGTTCTCTGTACATTAACAAGTCAGAGCTCTCTGATGATGAACAGGCATATTTCCTTGAAATGTCCTCTCAGTCCGATATAGAGGAGCTGACAAGCAAGATCAGCGCTGAATATAATGAAGCAATAGAAAGCGACGAACAGCTGGCTTCAATGCTTAAACAGATCGAATCACAGGTTAATTCCGCAGTAAAGGCCAAGCTGACAGAGCAGCAGCAGGCAAAACAGCAGGAAGAAGCCGATGCCCAGGCACAGGCACAGAAAGCGGAACAGGATGCAAATGCGGTTACGGTTAAAGCCACGGACGTTGTAAATATAAGAGCTTCGGCAAGTACGGATTCGGAATCACTGGGTAAGGCTCAGATAGGCGATACATATAAGCGTTACGAGGAGATGGAGAACGGCTGGAGCAAGATTGATTTTAACGGAACCGAGGCTTATATAAAGTCAGATTACCTTGAGGTTGTGGATACGGGATCATCGGGCGGTGATTCTGAGGAAGGTTCCGAAACAGCTGCCGGAGGAACCATAACCGTTAAGGAGAATGTTAACGTAAGAGAGGGTGCTTCGGAAACCGCAAATAAGCTTGGAGTTGCCTACAGAGGCGATAAATTTGAGCTTATAGAGAAGTCAAACGGCTGGTGCAAGATCAAATATAACGGAAAAGAAGCTTATGTAAAAGCTGATTTTGTTGAATAAAGTTCTTGCATTGTGAAAAAAGCCGATATATAATGTTTTTCGGACAAAGGCGTCAGAGAAGCATGGGCTCATGCTTCTTTGACGTTTTATTTTATAGTTAAACACATTTTTAAAGGAGGAGATTAAAATGTCATACGTTGATGAAGTGCTTGAGAAGATCAAAAAAAGAGATGCGGACCAGCCGGAGTTTATTCAGGCCGTAACCGAGGTGCTTGATTCCCTTCGCCCCGTGATCGAAAAGGATGAGCAGAAGTATCGTGATCTTGCTATATTGGAGAGGATCACGGAGCCTGACCGTCAGATAATGTTCAGGGTTCCGTGGGTTGATGATAACGGTAAGGTTCAGGTTAACCGTGGCTTCCGTGTTCAGTTCAATAATGCGATCGGTCCTTACAAGGGAGGCTTAAGACTTCATCCTTCGGTAAACCTTGGTATCATTAAGTTCCTTGGTTTTGAGCAGATATTTAAGAATTCACTTACCACTCTTCCCATAGGAGGAGGCAAGGGCGGTTCTGATTTCGACCCCAAGGGAAAATCGGACAATGAGATCATGAAGTTCTGCCAGAGCTTTATGACAGAGCTTTCCAAGTATATAGGTGCAGACGAGGATGTTCCCGCAGGTGATATCGGAACGGGAGCACGTGAGATAGGCTTTATGTTCGGACAGTATAAGAGAATAAAAGGACTGTATGAGGGAGTCCTTACAGGTAAGGGACTTACCTACGGCGGTTCACTTGCACGTACCGAGGCTACAGGCTACGGTCTTCTCTACCTTACAGAGGAGATGGTAAAGTGCCACGGCGACAAGATGGAAGGAAAGACAGTTGCCATTTCCGGTTCGGGAAATGTTGCAATATATGCATGCCAGAAGGCACAGCAGCTTGGCGCAAAGGTTGTTACGGTATCTGATTCAACCGGCTGGATCTATGATCCCGAGGGAATTGATGTGGCTCTTCTTAAGGAGGTTAAGGAAGTTAAGCGTGCCCGCCTTACAGAATACGCAAGCGCCCGTAAATCGGCAGAATATCATGAGAAGAAGAACGGCGAGCATGGTGTATGGCAGTATAAGGTAGACATAGCTCTTCCCTGCGCAACCCAGAACGAGCTTGATCTTGAGGATGCCAAGATGCTTGTGGCAAACGGTGTTCAGTATGTGGCAGAAGGCGCAAATATGCCTACAACGATCGAAGCAACACAGTACTTCCAGAAGAACAATGTTCCTTTTGTCGGAGGTAAGGCTGCAAATGCAGGCGGTGTTGCCACTTCAGCTCTTGAGATGAGCCAGAACAGTGAGAGGCTTTCATGGAGCTTTGAAGAGGTTGACAGCAAGCTTAAGAACATCATGGTAGGTATTTATCATAATATTGATGACGCAGCAAAAGAGTACGGGATGGAAGGCAATTATGTTGCAGGAGCCAACATCGCCGGCTTCAAGAAGGTTGTTGAGGCCATGATAGCTCAGGGTGTTTGCTGATCTTTTAGTGATGTTGTCATAAAAGATAGGAGTTATATTTTATAAAAATGATAAAGTCCCGTAAGCCTGTGGTTTACGGGACTTATTCTTGATTGATTTTTACCCGGTTTATGGTATATAATCAATAAATGTTACGGTATCCGGTGAATGTATGATGATAAACAGAGCGGCCGGTACCGGATGATATTATCCGGATAGATTTAAAATATGTCACATCAAAAAAAGAAAATCAATAAAAACATAATATGGACCTTTATTTCCATAATGCTGGCTGTTCTTACTGTAAGGATCGTATTGAAACAGAACAGTGAGATGTCATTTGCCGAGCTTATGGATATAATAGGTAACTCGAATAAACGGTATATGCTGGCGGCGGTTTTTTTTTCGGCCATGTATGTGATATTTGAGGCTTTTGCCATCAGCTGTATCATAAAGAGATCGGGTTACGGGAAGGTTCCTCTTAAGGGCCTGATATACAGTACTTCGGATGTATATTTTTCGGCCATAACCCCGTCTTCAACAGGAGGGCAGCCGGCAAGTATTTTCTTTATGATGCGTGACGGCATACCGGGGGGTATAGCTACGGCAACGCTTATACTGAATCTTTTCATGTATACGCTTTCCATAATAACTCTGGGATTTGTGTCAATTGTTATTGAGCCGAATGCATTTCAGGCCTTCAGTACGTTTTCAAGGGTTTTGATCATTATAGGATTCACGGCGCTTTCACTGCTTTCTGTTCTTATATCCGTGGTTCTGAGGAACGACAGTCTGATATTTGAACCGCTCAAGGGCCTGGTAAACAGGCTTCATAAAATAAATATAATAAGAAATAAGGAAGGCAGGATATCCAAGCTTGAAAAGATGAGAAATGACTACAGAAGATGCTCGGATATCATATCGAACAGCAGAAGTATTCTGTTATATTCTTTTCTGCTCAACCTGGTCCAGAGGGCTTCACAGATAATTGTTCCGGTGCTGGTTTACAGGTCGCTTGGCGGAGAAAGATCACATATGCTGTCGGTATTTGCAAAGCAGTGTCTTATAACAATAGGATATAATTATGTTCCTGTACCGGGTGGAATGGGAATATCCGATTATCTTATGATCGACGGATTTACCGATGTTATGGGAGAAAGTATGGCATTTACCGTTGAACTTATAAGCAGGGGTATTACGTTTTATATATGTGTAGCGGTCAGCGGCCTGATCACTTTGGCATGGCATTTATGGAAAAGCAGAGTATCCGGAGGTGTTCAAAAGGAGGAATCTAAATGATCGGTGTTTACGATTATACGGTTATTGTAACATATTTATCGCTCATTTCAGGCGTTCTTGGATTTATAATCACGGTAACGGGCGTGGGACATCCGGATATTGGAGTGTTTTTTCTGATGGCATCGGGGATCCTGGATACTTTGGACGGGCGGATCGCAAGAACAAAGAAGAACCGTACCGAGGTGGAGAAGAACTTTGGTATCCAGATAGATTCGCTGGCCGATCTGGTATGTTTTGGTATTCTTCCTGTTTCTATCGGGCTTGCACAGCTCAGAAAAAGCGGAATATTCACCGAAATAGTCAGAAAAAGGGATTATGAGGGTTCATTTGCAATGCTTGTGATCCTGCTTGTGATCGCTCTTTTCTATGTTCTGGCGGCTCTTATAAGGCTTGCGTATTTTAACGCAACCAGTGATATGCGGAGAGAGGAAGAGGAAAGAACCGGACATACTTATTATATAGGCCTTCCGGTTACTTCGGCGGCATTGGTATTTCCTTTGGTGATGATCGTTCACCTTGCCTGCAAATGGGATCTTACCATAATATATTTCCTGGTTATGCTCGTACTCGCCATGGCATTTGTAATGAATGTGAGAGTAAGAAAACCCGGGAAAATAGGTCTGGCTGTAATGATAGTAATAGGTCTGATCGAATTTATCTCCATAATCATTGCATTTATCGTTTAATATATGAATACTACTGAATTATTATATAAAACAAGGCCGGGAAGGCTGATACTTAAGGCTCTTGTGAGCCGTCCGGTTTCAGCTCTGAGCGGAAGGATACTTGACAGCAGGGCGTCCAAGGCCTTTATAGCCCCATTCATAAAGATCTACGGCATAGATCTTTCCGACTACAGGTCTGACGGCATACACAGCTTTAATGATTTTTTCTGCCGCAGGATAAAGAATGGAAGAAGGAGCGTAAACCATGACAGTAATGCCCTTATAGCTCCGTGTGACGGACTGCTCAGTGTTTACAGGATAGGCGGAGATACTGTTCTTGACATAAAACAGAGCAGGTTTACGCTAAAGAGCATGCTGAGGGATGCAAAGCTGGCCGATACGTATAAGAACGGATATGCGCTTGTGTTCAGATTATGCGTATATCATTATCACAGATATATATACTTTGATTCGGGTTTCAAATATAAGAACAGGCATATCCCGGGTTTCTATCATACTGTCAGGCCGGTCGCGCTTGAGGAATTCCCTGTTTTTGCCGAGAATACAAGAGAGTATGCCGTGATCGATACGGAAAGCTTCGGAAGATGTGTCCAGATGGAAGTCGGAGCAATGCTGGTAGGCAGGATAGTTAACGAGAAGACGGCAGCGGGTCATATTGTCCGCGGGGACGAAAAGGGACACTTTGAATACGGTGGTTCTACTGTCATACTGTTAATACCTGACGGTAAGATGGCATTGCGTCCCGATGTCAGGGTATCTGCAGGTACATCTCGCGAAATCTCCGTTAAAATGGGAGAAAAGATCGGAAGAGCTCTCTGATAAAAGCCGTTCGTGGAAACATATAAAACATATAAAAAACAAAAAAGTATTGACATTGTATATTCTTATCGGTTACTATGTAATCACGTTTAAATCAACATATCGGACGGGATCCGTCAATATTCCAGTTATATGTAAATGAAATAAAGGTTTCGCACAGAAAGACCGGGGTGATCAAATGTTGTCTAATGGTATGATTCTGCGCGACAGGTATCGTATTGTCAGATGCATCGGACTAGGTGGAAGTTCATCTGTCTACCTGGCTGAGGATGTGTCCATAGGGAAGAAATGGGCTGTTAAGTTCATTGCGTCCCGTGATGATGATACGGGATGGCTTGCGCAAAATGAAATTAATATGATGATCAGGCTTGACTATGAGATGTTTCCGAGGATAGTCGATGCCTGGCAGGAGGCGGAAGGCTATGTGATCGTGAGTGATTATATAGAAGGTATTACGCTTGACAAGGTTCTTAAGAAAAGCCCTGTATCCAGAAAAATGATGGTGGACTGGTGGGTAAGCATTGCAGAGGCCATAAGATATCTTCATATGTTAAAGCCTTCGATATTATATCTTGATCTGAAGCTTGAAAACATAATGCTCAAAAATGACGGCAGCCTGAAGCTTATTGATTTTGGAATAGCCGGCCGTATTGCAGACAGGGGCTCGCTGTACGGGACGGTAGGATATGCGGCTCCGGAACAGTATTTTAACCGTGGTGAGCTGTTGGATGAAAGAACCGATGTTTTTGCCTTCGGAATGCTGATGTATGCAATGATAAGCAGAAAACGTCCGGTAAAGGAGCTTAAGGATCAGGAACGGATGATACGCAAAGACCGTAAAGTACCGGGTAAGCTTAAAAGTATAATTCTTAACTGTATCTGTGAAGAGAAGGACGGGCGGTACAGAAGCATGGATGAACTGCTCCGGGCTCTTAATACCCTCAGAACAAAAAGGTATGTAAGATTCCGGGTGGCAGCATGTGCATGTGCTGCGGTATTAAGCCTTATAATGTCAGGCTTTTTTGCAGTCAGACATGTGCTTGCCGAATCGGCAGTAACACCGGCGGCGGAGATGGCGGGAGAGCTTAAAGGACATATTAAAGGCGGAGAGTACACTGATGAAGGCATCAGGATCATCTGCGGTTATCTGGAAGCCGGATGCCTTGATGCCGAGGCAACCAACAGATTCTCTTATGAAGTGGCAAGGCATTATTTTAGCGTTAAACGTAATTACAGGGAAGCTTTGAGATATTTTAATCCTGTGGATGAAGAGACCTATCCTGACGTTGTTTATTATAAACAGCTCTGCGGCCTGCAGCTTTCTTTTGAGGAAGACTGTGAAAAGTATGCAGGCTGTATAAAGGATTTCGAGGATTATAACAGGGGACTGGGTTATGAGGCCGTAAGGTTTGAAAATACGATCATGCTTGCCAACCTTTATGAAGGTATGCAGTGCTTAAAGGATGATTATGCGGATGCGGAGACCGAGTGCCTTGAGGAAGGCCTCAAGGATTTAAGATACGCCGTGATGACCGGCCTGTTCATCGATGAGAACAACGTTTACGAGGCAGAATACTGCAGACGCCTCTGCATACTGTCTGCAGCAAGAGAGGATAAGCAAAAGGCCGTAAAATACGGAGAAGAGGCACTTGAACTTCTGGCAGACAGAGACATAAGGGCATCGGAAGACATTAGAAACCGTCTTAAAGAGCTTGACAGGTGATCCGGAGAGAAAATACGGTCAAGGTCTGTCAAAGAAAGCTGTCTGTGATAAATGACAAAAAGAAAAAAGGAATATAAGGAGTGAATGAAATATGAGAAAGATGATACAAAGGGGGATAGTTGTATTATTCAGTATGATCATGGGGGGATTACCGGTATTAACAGAGGCTGTTTACGCATTTGAGAGACAGGATGACAAATGGCGGAGACCACGGACAAAAGCAGAAGAAAACATGACCGTCTGTGAAGATGAAGACAATACGGGTACAACGGGACCAGTAAAGAATGAAATACCTGAAGAAGGAATACTGCCCGTAAAAATAATAAGGGATGACGGTATTGAGATAATTCCAAGGGATAAGGAGGTTATAAATATAAATTCCACGGTTCTGTTTTCGGCCGATATGGGAGTCCGGGAGGATCTGTTCTTTTATAAGAAGGAAACCGGTATGGAATACGATGATGTGGAGGGACTGTTGAGCGAAAAGACAGAGCTGCAGTACTCTGTCAGTTATGATAAAGGCGCGACTTTCGGAGACTGGATGAGTTCGGATCATGGAAAAGTATATATTTCCCCGGTGACTTACAGGGATGGGGAATACTGTATCAGATTCAGAAAGCTGCAGGAATATGTTATTAATGAAAACAGAGCCGAGACCATGAGGATAGCCGAAAAGGTAGCAGCTGACAATAAAAAGAATAAAGAACCGGAAGAAGAATATAAAGAGGAAAAAAGGTCAGAGGATCCGGCTGCTGAGGATACTGAGCCCGGAGAGACAAATACAGAGGATGAAAAATCCGCGGATGAGAAGACGGAAGAGAATAAGACAGAGGATGCAAAGCCGCGGGATGAGAAGGCGGAGGATACAAAGGCAGAGGATGTAAAGCCTGTGGAGGAGAAGGGGGAAGACACAGAAACAGAGGATGCAAAGCCGGGAGAAGGGAAGGCAGAGGATACAAAGGCAGAGGATGTAAAGCCTGTGGAGGAGAAGGGGGAAGACACAGAGACAGAGAATGCAAAGCCGGGAGAAGGAAAGGCAGAGGATACAAAGACAGGAGATGATAAGACTGGGGTAAAGGAAGCAGAACCGGCCGGGGGAGATATAAAGGATGTGAAGGAGGAGCCGGATCATCGGGAGACGGAAGATGTAAGCTCTCCGACTGCGGAAGATAAAATACACCGTGCGGAAGAAATAGCAGCCGGTGAAGGCGTTCATGTGATCGGATCGGGCTTATATTTTGTGAATATGGATACTGCCGCACCGGTCCTTATGATCGATTCGGAAGCAGAAGAGGGTGAATGGAAAAATAAGGGCGTAAAGTGTATAGTCCGGATAAATGATACGGATTCATTGCCGGCATGGTTAAGGATCACATATGATGACAACAGTATAGCGGAAGAAAGCTTCAGCTATGATACGGGTCTTAGCGGGACACAAAAAGAATTTGTCATAAACGCAGAATCAGCATCGGAAAAAGGCGGCGAACTGGTTGTTGAAGCGGCCGACCGGGCGGGAAACAGGACGAGGATCAGCCGTAGGATAGGGATAGACCGGACCGCGCCGGAAATATCGTTAAGGGGAGCGGAGGAAGGAAAGATATACGGTAAGCCGGTTTCCGTATCCGTAACCGGTGAGGATATGTTCCCGGATTCCGTATGTGTGGGATATACGGTAAAACGTATCATATGCGGGACTGAGGAAACGGTAGTGCGTTCTGCCAAAACACTTTCGGAATGCAACGAAGGGACGCTGTTTACGACAGATACGGACGGAGATTATCTGGTTGAATGCCATGCATCGGACAGGGCCGGAAACGAATCCCGTGTTATAAAACGGGGCTTCCGTGTAGACAGTACTCCCCCGGGATTAAAGCTTGAAGGGATAAATGAGGGGACCTGTTTAAGGGGTGACGCGGCTCTTAAGATTACAGCATGCGATAATTATGAGGACGGATACAGTGTAAGCCTTAAAGGTACGGTAAAGTCCGCGGATACACGCAGGGATCTTAAGCTTGCTGATTATAAAACGGAAGGGCTGATCAGTTCGAATACATATTTTTTTAAGGCTGACGGAGATTATGAAATCAGTGTTGAAGTAAAGGATGCAGCCGGAAATACCTCAAGCGAAGGGATAAGCTTTTCGATTGACAGGACAGCTCCGGAGATAAGGCTGTCGGACAATATCAGTACAAGCGAAGAGCTGGTGACCAATGAACCGCCTGTTATAAGATTCGGGGTTAAAGAAAGCAATTATAAGTCCACACTTGTATCGTATGAGCTCAGAACGGCATCGGGAGATGAAAAGAAGAAGGACTGCAAGGCCTCCGAGTGGTTCATGAGCAGCCCCTCGGATGAGTTCTCGGTACAGGTAGAAGAGGAAGGCAGTTACGAGCTTGTAGTAAATGCGGTTGACGGTGCGGGAAATTCATCATGCAAGACCGTAAGGTTTACGCTGGATATGACAAGCCCACAGATAGACTATGTTGAGAATCTTAACAAAAAATACATTAAGAAATTTAAGCTTCCCGATAACTTTAACGAATATATAAAGGATCAGGGAGAGGTAAGCTATCAGACATATATAAACAGCAGGAATTATGATGAGGCTGAACAGATTGAGGAAGACGGTAAATATGTGCTTAAGGTTTCGGCGGTGGATGATGCCGGCAATCAGACGGAAAAGACTGTAGAGTTTATTGTTGACGGAACCCTGCCGAGGGTCATCATTGACGGTATGTCCGATGACGGCAGCGTAAACAAGGACGGGACCATTGTATTAAGTCTGTATGATGAGGGAGATTATTTTAAGTCTGTCAGGCTTAACGGAGAGGAGATGGTATCAGGTGAAGGTCAGGAGACGGTTGAGATCAATATTCCCGGGTACGGAGATTACAGAATAGACGTGGAAGCTGTTGACATGGCGGATAATATACTGACACAGACCATAGAGGCCAGGTGCGCCAACGCATCACCGGTTGAAAAAGGCGTGACAACGGTACGTACGCTCAAGCAGACGGAAAAGGGCAGCAATAAAGGGCTGAGAATATTTCTGATAATCATGACTGTGGCAGTCCTGGGAGGCTCCATAGTGGTATTTACGTACTATAATATTAAAACCTGCGGAAATGACAGGGATTCGTAAATCAATGTATCAATATAGGCACAAGGTATTGTATTAAAGCAAAAAGATGGTACTATAGATGGAGAAATTTCAGAAAGAGGAGTGCCATGAGCTACAGAGATAATACAAAGATTGTGAATATAGGCGGAGTAAAGATCGGAGGCGGGAATCCCGTGAGGATCCAGTCGATGACCAACACGAAAACTGAGGATGTACAGGCTACGGTGGAACAGATACTCAGGCTCGAGGAAGCGGGCTGCGAGATCATAAGATCCACCGTGCCTACTTTTGAAGCGGCAGAAGCATTGGGAAGGATAAAGAAACAGATACATATCCCCATTGTGGCTGATATTCATTTCGATTACCGCCTTGCTGTTGCCGCCATTAAAAACGGCGCTGACAAAATAAGGATAAATCCCGGAAACATAGGCGGAAGAGAGAATGTGGAGGCTGTTGTAAAGGAGGCAAAGGAAAGATCTGTTCCGATCAGGGTAGGGGTCAATTCCGGGTCTCTTGAGAAGCCGATTTTGGAAAAATACGGAAGCGTTACCGCAGAAGGGATCGTGGAGAGCGCGCTTGACAAGGTGAGGATGATAGAGGAGTGTGATTATGACAATATTGTCGTATCCATAAAATCATCAGATGTTTTAATGTGTGTCAGGGCACACGAGCTCCTGGCTCCGAAGTGCAGATATCCGCTGCACGTCGGGATAACCGAATCCGGAACGGTACGCTCGGGCAATATCAAATCGGCAGTGGGTCTTGGGATCATACTTTATATGGGAATAGGGGATACGATAAGGGTTTCGCTGACCGGCGATCCCGTGGAAGAGATCGTATCGGCAAAGAGAATATTAAAAACCCTGGGATTGAGACAGGGCGGAATAGAAGTGGTATCATGCCCTACATGCGGAAGGACCAATATAGATCTTATCTCGCTTGCGGAGGAGGTCGAAAGGCTGACGGCGGGTTATGACCTGAATATAAAAGTTGCCTGTATGGGATGTGTTGTCAACGGTCCCGGTGAAGCAAGGGAGGCCGATATCGGAATCGCGGGCGGAAAAGGCGAAGGCCTGCTTATAAAGAAGGGCGAGATAGTTAAGAAGGTTCCGGAGAGTGAACTCCTTTCGACACTTAAATATGAACTGGATCATTGGGGAGAGCTATGAGTAAACTGTTTGCGGAAGTATTTCCCACGCTTGAATTGAATAACGGACTGAAAACCGCATGCGCGGATGCAGAGGTGATCAAAATATCCAATACGTCATCCATGGACAGACTGAGGATATATTTAAAAACACCTCATATCATTGAAAAGCAGGATGTCTATGCCATTGAAAGAGAAATAGCAAGGCAGCTTTTTGCCGGAGAAGCCATTCGTATTACCATCCATGAAAGATTTGAACTGTCCGGGAAATATAATGTGAAGGCTCTTATGGAGGAATACCGTGACAGTATACTTGAAGAGTTCAAGCATTATGACCAGTTCGATTATCTGACTCTCTATCATGCGGATTATGAGTATCCCGGGGATGATATGTTGAGGCTGGTACTGGATGATACTATTGTGGCAAGGGAACATAAGGATGATATCATAAGGATCCTCGAAAAGATCCTTAATGAACGCTGCGGACTTGCAGCGACCGTATCCGTGAAGTTCAAGATACATGAGAAAAGTAAAGCCAGAGCCCATTCGGAGCACAGGATGAAAGAGGAAATACTCAGGGTAGCGGGAAGCATCCCGGGTGAAGTGATGCCGGAGGGTGATGTAACCGTTATGGATGCACCGTCTGCATCCACAGGTGCGGATGATTTCAGTGAGTCAGGAGCTTCCGTTTTGGTTTCAGGCAAAGCTTCGGGAAATGCACAGGACGGCAAAGGATATGCACCGGGCGGTAATTCCCCGGACAGCGGTGAAAACGTGGGGAATGACCCGAAAGCTAAGCAGGGCACAGGTAAGAAAGAGATTAATAAAGGCTTCCAGCGAAGAAAAGGATTTAAAGAATCGGACGATCCGGATGTTGTTTTCGGAAGAGGCTTTGATGATGAGCCCATGTCCATAGCCGATATAGAGGGCATGACAGGCCAGGTCACGGTGGGAGGAAAGGTCTTACGGCTTGAAAAGAAGGAAACAAAGAGCGGCAAGCTTATGGTCATATTTGATATAACCGACCAGACCGACACGATAACGGTTAAAATGTTTCCGAGAATAGAGCAGCAGGAGAAGCTTTTCGGATATCTTAAAGAGGGAGCATCTATTCTGATAAAGGCGGTAGCCGATATTGACAAGTATGACGGCGAGCTGTCACTTGGTTATGTTCAGGGTATCAGGAAGGCTCAGGAGAATAAAAAGTCGGTAAGGATGGACAATGAGCCGGAGACAAGGGTTGAGCTTCACTGCCATACCAAAATGAGCGATATGGATGGCGTCAGCGATGTTGCCGCACTTATGAAACGCGCTGCAATGTGGGGACATAAAGCACTTGCGATAACGGATCACGGTGTGGTACAGGCATTTACGGACGCTTTTCATGCTTTGCCCGGAATAAATAAGGAATATCCGGATTTTAAGCTGATATACGGTGTTGAAGGCTATCTTGTGGATGATTCCATGGGCGTTGTTGTTAACGGCAGAGGTCAGAGCCTCAGAGATACATATGTTGTATTCGATATCGAAACAACCGGATTTAATCCGCAGAAGAACAATATAATAGAAATAGGCGCGGTCAAGGTGGAAAACGGAAGCATAACAGACAGATTTTCGACTTATGTAAACCCCAAGGAGCCTATCCCGTTCAGGATCACCCAGCTGACAACGATCACTGATAAAATGGTTGAGGATGCTCCGTATATAACAGAGGTATTACCTGAGTTCCTTAAGTTCTGTGAAGGCTGTGCGCTTGTGGCACACAATGCCAAATTTGATACGGGATTTATCAGACAGAAGGCAAAGGATCTCGGTATAGAGACTGATTTCACATATCTGGATACGATGTACATGGCACAGGCTCTGCTGCCCGAACTGGGTAAGTTCAGGCTTGACAATGTGGCAAAGGCTCTCAAGGTATCACTGGAACATCATCACAGAGCAGTGGATGACGCGGAATGCACAGCCGAGATATTCATGAAGCTTATTAAGATGCTTGAGGATAAGGGAATTGAAGATCTTGAAGCGCTCGAGAGGTATGGAAAAGAATCGGTTGACATAATTAAGAAGTCCATGTCATACCACGTGATCATTCTTGCAAAGAATGAAGTGGGAAGGGTAAACCTTTATAAGCTTGTATCACTGTCACACCTTAAATATTTCCACAGAAACCAGAGAATACCCAAGAGCGTGCTGCAGAAATACCGCGAAGGACTTATAATCGGTTCTGCCTGCGAGGCAGGTGAACTCTACAGAGCGATAGTTGAAGAGCGGAGTGAAGAGGATATTATCAGAATAGCCGGGTTTTACGATTATCTGGAGATTCAGCCGCTTGGAAACAACGAGTATATGCTTGCCGATGAGAAACATGAGAATATAAATTCAAAAGAGGATCTTATTAATATAAACAGGAAAATAATAGCTCTGGGTGAACAGCTGGGCAAACCGGTTGTTGCCACCTGTGATGTGCATTTCCTTGATCCGGAGGATGAGATATACAGGCGTATTATAATGGCCGGTAAGGGCTTTAAGGATGCGGATGACCAGGCACCGCTTTATTTAAGGACTACGGAAGAGATGATGAAGGAATTCGATTATCTTCCATATGACAAGGCTTATGAGGTGGTGGTCACAAATACCAGACTTATAGCTGACATGGTGGACAGGATCGAGCCTGTACGACCGGATAAGTGCCCTCCGGTCATCGAGGATTCGGACAGAATATTAAGGGATATCTGCTATAACAGGGCTCACGAAATGTACGGTGACGATCTCCCGGTCCAGGTTTCGTCAAGACTTGAGCGAGAGCTTAACTCGATCATCAGCAACGGCTTTGCCGTTATGTACATAATTGCCCAGAAGCTTGTGTGGAAGTCCATGGAAGACGGATATCTTGTAGGGTCCAGAGGCTCTGTCGGTTCTTCGTTCGTAGCCACAATGGCGGGCATAACAGAGGTAAACCCGCTGGCGCCGCACTATCTGTGCCCGGAATGTCATTATGTTGATTTTGAATCGGATGAGGTCAGGGCATATGCCGGACGTGCAGGCTGCGACATGCCGGATAAGATATGCCCCGAATGCGGACATCCGCTTAACAAAGAGGGTTTTGATATACCCTTTGAAACCTTCCTCGGATTCAAGGGAGACAAGGAACCCGACATAGATCTTAATTTTTCGGGAGAATATCAGTCGAAAGCCCATAAATATACAGAGGTTATTTTCGGTGACGGACAGACCTTCCGGGCCGGTACAATAGGTACTCTTGCAGATAAAACGGCGTACGGATACGTCAAGAATTATTTTGAAGAAAGAGGCATCAAGAAACGTTCATGTGAGATTAACCGTATAACCATGGGATGTACCGGGATCCACAGGACAACAGGCCAGCATCCGGGCGGTATAATCGTACTGCCTGTGGGAGATGAGATCTATTCGTTCACTCCCATACAGCACCCGGCCAATGATATGGAGACAGATATCAAAACGACACATTTTGATTATCACTCCATAGACCACAACCTGCTCAAGCTGGATATACTCGGACATGATGATCCCACAATGATAAAGATGTTAAAGGATCTGACGGATACCGATCCGCAGCAGGTGCCGCTTGATGATAAAGATGTAATGTCTCTTTTCCAGAATACACAGGCACTTAAGATCGAGCCTTCGGATATAGGGGGAACAAAGCTCGGGACACTCGGGATTCCGGAGTTTGGAACTGATTTTGCCATGCAGATGGTCATTGATGCCAAACCACAGGCATTCTCGGATCTTGTAAGAATATCAGGCCTGTCGCACGGAACGGATGTATGGCTTAACAATGCCCAGGATCTGATAGCTGACGGAACAGCAACCATATCGACATGTATCTGCACCAGAGATGATATAATGACATACCTTATCAATATGGGGCTTGATTCCGAGGAATCATTTAAGATAATGGAGGATGTAAGAAAGGGAAAGGTTGCCGGTCATAAAAGCACCAAATGGGATGAGTGGAAGAAGGATATGGCCGATCATGACGTTCCCGACTGGTATATAAGGTCCTGTGAAAAGATCAAGTATATGTTCCCCAAAGCACATGCGGCAGCGTATGTCATGATGGCGTGGAGGATAGCATACTACAAGGTTAATTATCCCCTGGCTTATTATGCGGCCTTTTACAGCATCAGGGCTTCGGGTTTTTCTTATGAAAAGATGTGCCTCGGAAGGGCAGAGCTTGAACGTTATCTGGCGGATTACAGGAAGAGGGAGGACAGTCTTTCCAAGAAGGAACAGGATGAACTTAAAGATATGCGTCTTGTCCAGGAAATGTATGCAAGAGGCTATGAGTTTACACCGATAGATCTTTTTACGGTAAAGGCGCATAAATGCCAGATCATAGACGGAAAGATAATGCCGCATCTTGGCAGTATAGAAGGCCTGGGAGACAAGGCTGCGGATGCCATAGTGGATGCCTGCAAGGACGGACCGTTTATCTCAAAGGATGATTTCAGGGAAAGGACCAAGGTGTCAAATACCGTGATCGACAAGCTGGCTTCGCTTGGGATCCTTGGAAATCTTCCGGAATCCAACCAGCTGTCTCTGTCCGATATTTTTTCCATGACATGAAGCTTTTGCTTTACATCAGGGTATAAAGCTGTATATAATGGTAATGTTGCGGTAAGCATAGCAAACGGTACCGGACAACAGCGGTACCCTCTATGAAAAAAGATACAAGGAGACGGAAATGGGTCAGGGACTTGAGATAAGATGGCACGGAAGAGGTGGCCAGGGCGCTAAAACAGCGGCTTTGCTGTTGGCTGATGTGGCATTTAAGACAGGTGCTTATGTTCAGGGATTTCCGGAATACGGACCTGAGAGGATGGGTGCACCGATAACAGCCTATAACAGGATAAGCAGGGATGAGATAAGAGTTCATTCCAATATATATACACCGGATCTTGTGGTAGTGGTTGACGAAACACTGCTCCACTCGGTTGATGTAACAGCCGGGCTTAAGGATGACGGTGCCATAATAATCAATACACCTAAGAAAAAGGAAGAGATAACAGGACTGCTCAGGGGATACAAAGGGCGTGTATATACAGTTGATGCCAGAGCAATATCGGTTGAGACTCTTGGAAAGAACTTTCCCAATTCACCAATGCTTGCTGCAGCGGTGGCTGTCAGCGGAGTAATGGACAAAGAGTCGTTCATACGCGAAATGCGTACATCTTATGAGCATAAGTTTGCCAGGAAACCGGAAGTTATTGAAGGAAATATGAGAGCTCTTACCATGACGTTTGAAGCTTTGGCCGGGGATCTTAAGTAAACAGGGGAAGCAGAGAAAGGAACGATATGAGAACGGATGTAAATAAGATCAATGAACAGACTCCCCATCAGTCTCTTACCGAGGGATTAATGATGTTTGCGGGAGGCACGTCAAAGGAATTCAATACGGGTGAGTGGAGGACCCGGACACCTGTACTGTCAGTGGAGAAATGTAAACAGTGTCTTTTATGTGCACCGGTATGTCCTGACGGAAGCATACCCGTTAAGGACAGCAAGAGACTTGATTTTGATTACGATCACTGCAAGGGATGCGGTATATGCGAGAAAGCCTGTCCCTTTGGTGCGATCACAATGAGGGAGGGAATGTAGATGCCAAAGAAGGACAGAATGTCGGGAAACGAGGCAGTTGCTTATGCAATACGTCAGGTCAATCCGGATGTTATGCCGGCATTTCCCATAACGCCGTCAACGGAGATCCCTCAGATGGTTTCCACGTACATTGCAAACGGACAGATGGATACGGAATTCATACCTGTTGAATCCGAGCATTCGTCCATGAGTGCGACCATAGGTGCCGAAGCAGCCGGGGCAAGGAGTCTTACGGCAACATCATCGGCAGGACTCGCACTTATGTGGGAGGAACTGCTGCTTGCTGCCTCCAACCGTATGCCATGCGCACTTGCGCTTGTAAACCGTACGCTGTCGGGACCTATCAATATTAACTGCGACCATTCGGACAGCATGGGAGCAAGGGACGCGGGCTGGATACAGATATATGCGGAGACCAATCAGGAAGCATATGATAATTTCATACAGGCGTATCCGATAGCAGAGAATAAGAAAGTACATCTTCCGATAATGATATGCCAGGACGGATTTATCACATCCCATGCGGTACAGAACATTGAGCTTCTGGATGATGATACGGTAAGGGATTTTGTGGGTACATATGAGCCTGAGGAATATCTGCTCAACCCCGGCAAGCCTGTTTCGGTAGGCCCCTATTCAATCTCCGGTTATGCCATGGAGGCCAAGAAGAATCAGGAAATTGCAATGGAGAACAGCAAGGAAGTAATTCTTGAGGTTGCCCGGAGGTTCGAACATATATCGGGAAGAAAATACGGACTTTTTGAGGAATACAGGACAGAGGATGCAGACTATATCATGCTGATCATGGGCTCTGCGGCAGGAACAGCCAAGCAGGCATGCGACGATCTCAGGGAAAACGGAATGAAAGCCGGAATCCTCAAGCTCAGAGTATTCAGGCCTTTCCCGGCAAAGGAGATAGCAGATGCCCTGAGGAACTGTAAATGTGTTGCGATCATGGACAGATGTGAAAGCTATAACGGCAACGGAGGCCCCCTCAGCATGGAGGTATGTGCCGCACTGTTTAAACATAAGGTATCAACAGAGGCAATAAGCTATATATACGGTCTTGCCGGCCGTGATTTCACTGTGGATCATGTATATGATATCTTTAATGAAATGGATGCTGTGATAAAAGGCGGGAAAGAGCCTGAACAGTATAAATATATAGGCTTAAGGGAATAGGGAGGCGCAAGGTATGAGTTACAATCTTAAAGAGGTTATGAACAAGCCCGAGCGTCTTGCTGCGGGACACAGGATGTGCGCAGGCTGTGGAGCGACAATAGCTGTACGTGGTGTGTTAAGGGCACTGCATGAAGGAGACCGTGCGGTCATAGGTAATGCCACAGGCTGTCTTGAGGTGTCTACATTTATGTATCCTTACACAGCATGGGAGGATTCATATATACATAATGCTTTTGAAAATGCCGGAGCCACGCTCTCGGGAGTGGAAACGGCATACAGGGCCCTGAAGAAACGCGGAAAGATAAGCGAAGACGATAATTTCAAGTTTATTACGTTCGGTGGAGACGGAGGAACCTATGATATCGGATTCCAGTCACTTTCCGGAGCAATGGAGAGGGGACATGACATGGTCTATGTATGCTACGACAACGGAGCATACATGAATACCGGTATCCAGCGCTCATCGGCTACTCCGATGTTTGCCGATACCACTACAACGCCGGTCGGGACACAGTCGAACGGAAAGATGCAGAACAGGAAGGACCTCGCTGCAATAATCGCAGAGCATGACGTTCCCTATGTTGCGCAGACAACCCTGACACAGAATTTCAAGGATATGTATGAAAAGTCGGAGAAGGCGATCTATACGGAAGGAGCTGCTTTCCTTAACATTATGGCGCCGTGTCCGAGGGGCTGGCGGTATGAGACTTCGGAAATAATGAAGATCTGCAGGCTGGGCGTGGAGACCTGTTACTGGCCGCTTTTTGAAGTGGATCACGGCAAATGGATACTTAATTACGAGCCGAAGAAGAAGCTTCCGATCGAGGATTTCCTGAGAGAACAGGGAAGATTTAAGCATCTGTTCAAAAAAGGAAACGAGGATCTGATCGTTCAGTTCCAGAACGAGGTTGACAGGCGCTGGGAAGACCTTAAATACAGGTGCGAGAGGTAATAATTCCTTGACGGAGTCCGGGGGCTGGCATATAATATTTATCGCAAACAGACGGGCAAAGTCTGCTTAAGCCTGGTGAAGTCAGTATATGGATCAGTGAAACGCTCGGGTAAGGAGAAGGGTAATGATAAAAAGCATGACGGGGTTCGGACGCGCCGAATACTGTGATGAGAAGCGTAAGATCACCGTGGAGATCAAATCCGTTAATCACAGATACCTGGATGTTAATATAAAAATGCCAAAGAAGCTCAGCTTCTTTGAGTCGTCTGTCCGTAATCTTCTTAAGGAATATATACAGAGAGGAAAGGTTGACGTATATATCACTTATGAGGACTATACAGAGGATAATTTCAGCCTGAAATATAATAAGGATATGGCAAAGGCATATCTTAAATATCTTAATGAGATGGGAAATGAGTTCGGACTCGATAATGATATAAGGGTATCGGTTCTGTCAAGATATCCGGAGGTATTCACATTGGAAGAACAGGAGATCGATGAGGAAGAACTATGGAGCGACCTGGAAAATGCAATACGCGGTGCAAGCGAAGCATTTGTAAATTCACGTTTGACGGAAGGCAGTAATCTTAAGCAGGATCTGATCGGCAAACTTGAGGAAATGCTCGGTTATGTGGATGAGATCGAGAAACGGGCTCCCGCCATTATTGACGAATACAGGCAGAAGATCACCGAGAGGGTCAGGGACATGCTGGCCGATGTTAAGATCGACGAGAGCAGGATATTGACAGAGGTGGCTCTTTTTGCTGACAGGGTATGCGTTGATGAGGAGCTTGTAAGGCTCAGAAGCCATATAAAGAGCACAGAGGTTACTTTGAAGACCGGTGGTTCTGTGGGGAGAAAGCTTGATTTTATCGCGCAGGAGATGAACAGGGAGGCAAATACGATCCTGAGCAAGTCCAATGATCTGCTGACATCCAATGTTGCGATCGATCTTAAGACCGATATAGAAAAGGTACGTGAACAGATACAGAACATAGAGTGATCATACGGATTAAAAACATTTATCCGGGGAGGTATTCATGAAAAAAGGTATACTGCTCATATTATCGGGTTTTGCAGGTTCGGGTAAGGGTACGATAGTCAAAGAGCTTCTGGATAAGTATGATAACTATGCTTTGTCTGTTTCTGCCACTACCAGATCGCCAAGACCCGGAGAAAAGGACGGCCGTGAGTATTTTTTTAAGACCGTGGAAGAATTTGAAGACATGATCAAAGCAGAAGAACTGCTTGAGTATGCGCGTTATGTTGATAATTATTACGGTACTCCCGCGGAATACGTGGAGAAGATGCTTAAGGACGGCAAGGATGTCATATTGGAAATAGAACAGCAGGGAGCGCTTCAGATAAAGGAGAAGCGGCCGGACGCATTGCTTCTGTTTGTTATGCCGCCCAGTGTGGATGAGGTTTACAACAGGCTGAAGGGACGTGGCACGGAGAATGAAGAAACAATATTGAAGCGTATGAGGCAGGGCGCAAAGGAAGCTGAGGTTATCGGGGAATATGATTTTCTGATAATAAACGATGATCTTGATGAATGTGTAAAAAGGGTTCACAATACCATCCAGTCTGCCAAATATGCGACATTCAGAAATATGGATCTTATAGATGATGTTGTAAAAGGATTCGGAGAGTTCTTTAATAAACATTAAAACAAATATGTATCTTAGGAGGTTAAGAAATGTTACATCCGTCATACAGTGATCTTATGAAGGTAGTGAACAGTGAGGTTGAGGAAGGCGAGCAGCCGGTAGTTAACAGCCGCTATTCAATAGTTATGGCCACAAGCAAGCGTGCAAGGCAGCTTATAGACGGAGCACCCACACCGGTGGTCAATTCGTCCGAAAAGAAACCTCTTTCGGTAGCTATTGAGGAGCTTAATTCGGGCGTAGTCAAGGTTGTCGGAGAATGATCCGGATATGAAGGTATTGTTTGTTTCCCTTGGGTGCGATAAGAATCTCGTTGACTCCGAGTATATGCTCGGTATACTGAGAGATGCCGGCTATGAGTTTACGGATGATGAGAATGAAGCGGATATTATTATCGTAAATTCATGCTGCTTCATTCAGGATGCAAAAGAGGAAAGCATAAATACCATTCTGGATTACGGAAGACTTCGTACAGATGACAGTGCAAGATGCAGGGCTCTTATTGTGACCGGATGCCTGGCGCAGCGTTATGCCGGGGAAATACATAAAGAAATTCCCGAGGTTGATGCCATTGTCGGTACCACAGCTTACGACGGGATTGGCCGGGTAATAGATGAGGTGCTTGCAGGCGGAAGTGTTCAGAAGCTTGAACCGGTTGACAGGCTGCTGATACCGGAAGCAGAAAGAGTGATGTCAACAGGCGGATTTTATTCTTATCTTAAGATCGCCGAGGGATGCGATAAATGCTGCACTTACTGCATTATTCCAAAGATAAGGGGGCATTACCGTTCCTTCCCTGTGGAACGACTTGTTAAAGAGGCCCGGGGACTTTCATCAAAGGGGGTAAAAGAGCTTATACTTGTAGCCCAGGAGACAACCCTTTACGGAACGGATATTTACGGCCGGAATATGCTGCCCGAACTTCTGAAAAAGCTTTGTCTTATTGACGGTATTGAATGGATAAGGCTTCAGTACTGTTATCCTGAAGAGATAACGGATGAGCTGATAAGGGTAATAAAAGAGGAACCGAAGATCTGCAAGTATATAGATATGCCTGTCCAGCATGCATCCGATGCAATACTGAAAAGAATGGGCAGGAGAACGGACTGCAATGAGCTTCGAGGTATAATAGGAAAGCTTAGGGAAGAGATCCCGGATATTGCAATAAGGACGACACTCATAACAGGTTTTCCGGGTGAAACACAGGAAGACCATGAAATACTGAAAAGCTTTGTCAGGGACATGAAGTTTGAACGGCTCGGGGTTTTTGCGTATTCAGAAGAGGAAGATACGGCCGCGGCTCTTATGCCGGGGCAGATAGATGAAGAAGTAAAGGCTTTAAGACGAAACGAAATAATGGAGCTTCAGCAGGAGATTGCTTTCAGACATGCCGAAGGGATGACGGGAAGAAAGCTTGATGTGATGATCGAAGGACGTCTTGCTGATGAGGATATATATGTAGGCCGCACCTATATGGATGCTCCGGAAGTTGACGGGATGATCTTTGTGGATTCTGACCGCGAAATCATGAGCGGAGACATTGTACGAGTTGAAGTAACAGGTGCAAACGAATACGACCTGATCGGAGAATTATGTGATGAATCTGCCTAACAGGTTAACAATTCTAAGAGTTATTATGATCCCTTTCTTTGTTTTCTTTATGCTTGCCGATATACCGCAGGGATTTCATAAGTGGATAGCTCTTGCAATATTTATTATCGCAAGCTTTACCGATCTTTTTGACGGAAAGATTGCGAGGAAATACGGTCTTGTAACAAACTTCGGAAAGTTTATGGATCCATTGGCCGACAAGCTGCTGGTATGTTCTGCTCTTATTTGCCTGGTTGCAAACGGAGCACTTAAAGAGTGGATGGCAATAGTTATAATAAGCAGGGAGTTCATCATCAGCGGGTTAAGGCTTGTTGCGTCCGATAACGGGGTTGTGATAGCAGCAAGTTACTGGGGAAAGTTCAAGACAGTATTTCAGATGATAATGATAGGGTTTATGATAGGTGATGTGGATCTTCCTTTTTTCAGGATAACCACAGTCATCCTTACATGGATCGCACTGATACTTACAATAGTTTCACTGATAGATTATATCTATAAAAACAGAGCCGTGCTTAAAACAGACAGGCATTGATGTACGAAGAGGACTTAACGATGTCAAAGGATAAGATTAAAGGGAAAAATGTTCCGGACACAGATCCGGTCAGCACCGAGGCAAAGACGGATATGACAGATGAGGAAGCTTCGGAATCCGAACAGAACGGAAGATTTGTAAAGTATTTTAAAATATGCGGAATGAAGGAAAAGGAAGTCCGCAACGCCGTCAGGGATCTGGCGGGATCCTCAAATCCGAAGATTAGTATCGAGGCTTTCCCGGGTGACGTGCATATTATCCTTGAAGCGGTTGATGACGGAGATAACAGTGCAAAGAAGCTGTGCAAACCTGTTGTTAAAGAGATAAAGAACAGGTTTGGGCTTAATATATATGCTACGGATAAGGATACTACGCTTGAACAGTCTGTTGTTGAGCTTTTAAGTACCAATGCACTTGTGCTTGCCACCTGTGAATCCTGTACGGGTGGTATGGTTGCTTCCAAGATAATAGATGTTCCGGGAGCGTCGGAGGTCTTTAAAGAAGGCTTTGTTACATATTCGAACAAGGCAAAGCGTACAAGACTCGGTGTGAAAAAGAGTACGCTGGTCAAGTACGGAGCGGTCAGCGAGCAGACAGCCAAGGAAATGGTCAAGGGATGCGCCTCGGCTTCCAAAGCAAATGTAAATCTTTCGACTACAGGTATAGCAGGACCGGACGGTGGTACCGAGGAAAAGCCCGTTGGTCTTGTGTACATTGGATGCAATGTGTGCGGAAAGACCAAGGTAAACAAATATAATTTCGAGGGCGACAGAATGGAGATAAGGCGTAAAGCCACATCTGCAGCTCTTTCAATGCTCAGGATGTGTATTCTTGAGTATTACAGTGAGAAGAATTTTTCGTGAAATAATTGCAATACACGGGCTTAATGTCCGTGTTATATCTCATTTTACATATTTTTCTGTGTTACATTTATTGTCGTTAAGCGAAGTGTGCTTAATGGATCTGGTTTGGAAATCAAGAATCAAAACAAAATTCAAAAACAAAAACAAAAAACGCTTGACATTATCGAACGGATGTTTTATATTACTTATGCAGCGAACAGATGTTCATTAATCGTCCGGCCGGGGCCGGCCAAGGGATTTGAGCTCTTACGGGTTTTCGGAAACTGTCTGTTTTTTTTATCAGGCAGCAGTGGATGAAGTGTATAGAATATAATAGGTAATGACAAGGGGATAAGGAGAGAAAAATGGAAAAAGAAGAAAAGCTTAAAGCATTGGAAGCGGCATTGTCAAAGATAGAGAAGGAGTATGGAAAAGGCTCCGTAATGAAGCTTGGAGATACCGCCAGCCATATGAATGTTGAAACCATACCTACAGGTTCGCTGAGCCTTGATATAGCTCTTGGACTGGGAGGAATCCCGAAGGGAAGGATAATAGAGATATACGGCCCGGAATCCTCAGGTAAGACAACGGTAACGCTTCATATGATCGCCGAGGTGCAGAAAAGAGGCGGTATTGCAGGCTTTATAGATGCGGAACATGCTCTCGATCCGGTATATGCCAGGAATATAGGTGTTGATATCGATAATCTGTATATATCCCAGCCTGATAACGGCGAACAGGCACTGGAGATCACGGAAACAATGGTCCGCTCCGGGGCAGTTGACATTATTGTAGTGGATTCTGTTGCCGCTCTTGTTCCGAAAGCAGAAATAGACGGTGATATGGGTGATTCACATGTAGGTCTTCAGGCACGGCTCATGTCACAGGCTCTGCGTAAGCTCACGGCTGTAATATCAAAGTCCAACTGTACGGTTATATTCATAAATCAGTTAAGAGAAAAAGTGGGCGTTATGTTTGGTAACCCCGAGACGACAACAGGAGGACGTGCGCTTAAGTTCTATTCATCGGTACGTCTTGATGTGAGAAGAATAGAGTCACTTAAGCAGGGAGGAGAGGTTATCGGTAACCGCACAAGGGTTAAGGTTGTGAAGAACAAGATCGCTCCGCCGTTTAAAGAGGCAGAGTTTGATATAATGTTCGGCAAGGGTATATCAATGATAGGAGATATTGTTGATCTTGCGGCAGGGATCGATATCATTAACAAGTCGGGCGCATGGTATTCATACGAGGGACAGAAGATCGGACAGGGACGCGAGAATACCAAGCTGTACTTTGAGAAGAATCCTGAGGTGCTTGCCGAGGTTGAGCAGAAAGTGAGGGAACATTACGGATTAAACGGAAGTGCGGAAGAGAAAGAAACAGATACTGATAAAGAGCAGTGAACGTAAGCTTTGGTTGTTGCTGAAGTTTTTGATTGGAGTAATATAAATGACAGTGACTGCTGTAGAGGAATATACCAAGGGAAGATATAAGATATTCTTAAATGATGAATTCGCCTTTGTTTTGTACAAAGGCGAATTGCATAAAACGGGAATAGCTCTGTCCGCAGAACTGGACGAGAGCAAAATAGAAGAGATAAATGAGAGCATAGTATGTAAGCGGGCCAAATTACGTGCCATGAATCTGCTCAAGAGCAGGGATTATACCGAGAAGGCGCTTCGCAGAAAGCTTAAAGACGGACTGTATACAGACGAGATCATAGAAAAAGCAGTGAGTTATGTGAAAAGCTACGGCTATATTGATGACTGCAGGTATGCACAGAATTATATAAGAAGTAATATAAAGCAAAGAAGCAGAAAAGAAATACATATGAAGCTGCTTGGAAAAGGTATAAGTCCGGAAACGATAGATTATGCCTTTGAGGAAGAATACGGTATGGATGCGGATGAAGGTGAGGAAGAACTTATAAAAAGACTTCTTATGAAAAAGTGCAGAAATACCGATGCATCTGATCCTGCGGGTAGAAAAAAGATATTGGCATATATGTATACAAAGGGATTTTCAACTGATAAGACAGAACGTTTGCTTGATGAAGTATTGCTTGACATAACATCATAAAAAGTATAAAATTTATATGTTGTATTTTTTTAGATTAGAATATGATTGGAATATCAGGTAAAATCTGATGTTTCATAGCTATATGTATTCTATATAATGTACAATGAAAACTAAATAAGGAGGTGCCCTGTGCAATATGCGATCATAATTGCAATTGCGGTAATTCTTCTTGCAATCGGATGTTTTGTATCCTACAGAACCGGATATGAAAACAAAAGAAAAGCTGATGAAGAAAAGATTGGTAATGCCGAACAGAAAGCCAGAGAGATAATCGATGAAGCTTTGAAAACAGCAGAAGCCAAGAAACGTGAGGGCCTGCTCGAGGTAAAAGAGGAATCAATCAGAGCTAAGAACGAAATTGAGAAAGAGACCAAGGAAAGACGGGCAGAGCTACAGCGGTTGGAGCGTCGGGTGCAACAGAAAGAAGAGAATCTTGACAAGAAAACTGATGCAATCGAGAAACGCGAGATCAGCTTCGCACAGAAGGAAGAAGCGCTTGCAAAGCAGAAGGAACAAGTTTCCAAGCTTAATGAACAACGTGTACAGGAACTGGAAAGGATTTCCGGATTAACCTCTGAACAAGCAAAAGAGTATCTGTTAAAAACTGTTGAAGATGATGTAAAGCATGAAACAGCCGTCCTTGTCAAGGAGCTTGAGAACAGAGCGAAGGAAGAGGCTGACAAGAAGGCAAAGGAGTACGTGGTCGGAGCTATACAGAGATGTGCCGCCGATCATGTGGCAGAGACCACGATCTCTGTTGTTCAGTTGCCCAATGATGAAATGAAAGGAAGGATCATCGGACGAGAGGGTCGTAACATAAGAACCCTTGAAACGATGACCGGTGTTGATCTTATCATAGATGATACACCGGAAGCTGTGGTTCTGTCCGGCTTTGATCCGATAAGACGTGAAGTTGCAAGGATCGCACTTGAGAAGCTGATCGTCGATGGACGTATCCATCCCGCAAGAATAGAGGAGATGGTTGAAAAGGCTCAAAAGGAAGTTGAGACAATGATAAGAGAAGAGGGCGAGGCTGCCACATTAGAGGTAGGTGTTCATGGCATTCATCCTGAGCTTATTAAACTTCTCGGACGTCTTAAGTTCAGAACGAGCTATGGACAGAATGTGCTGAAGCATTCCATAGAGGTTTCGCTTCTTAGCGGGCTGCTTGCATCAGAGATCGGTGTAGATGTACGTCTTGCTAAAAGAGCGGGTCTCCTGCATGATATCGGCAAAGCTGTGGATCATGAAATGGAAGGCTCACATATTCAGCTTGGTGTTGACCTGTGTAGAAAATACAAGGAATCAGCAACGATCATCAATGCGGTAGAGGCCCATCACGGGGATGTTGAGCCGCAGTCTCTTGTTGCAGTACTGGTTCAGGCGGCAGATACTATTTCAGCTGCAAGACCCGGTGCAAGAAGAGAAACATTGGAAACATATACCAACAGATTAAAACAGCTTGAAGACATCACTAATTCGTTTAAGGGTGTCGATAAATCTTTTGCTATTCAGGCGGGACGTGAAGTCCGGATAATGGTAGTTCCTGAGCAGGTTAACGATGCAGACATGGTATTGCTCGCAAGGGATATATCCAAGAAGATTGAGGAAGAAATGGAATATCCTGGACAGATCAAGGTCAATGTGATCAGAGAAAGCCGTGTTACTGATTATGCTAAATAACAAAAATAAATCCCCTGAAATTTCAGGGGATTTATTTAGTAGCGAGAGAGAGACTTGAACTCTCAACCTCCCGGGTATGAACCGGACGCTCTAGCCAGTTGAGCCATCTCGCCATTTATTAAGGAGCCTTTTGCAGCCCGCTTTGCTATTATACTAACCTTATATGTATATTGTCAAGGAAAATATTTAAATTATAACTTTTAATTATTTAGTTTACGTTATATAATGATAACATATTAATTTCTCATGATGTAAAGAGGATTATAAAATATAAAAGGTCATAAGAAAACCTATGTAAGCATTACAGCCTTATGACGAAAATGGAGGAACCGGAATGAAAAAGCTAATTATTTTATTATCAACTGGTATCATGTGTCTTGGATTATCAGCGTGTTCCGGAGCGGAATTTGACACAAGCACTATTGAAAATATGTCCAGGACGATCGAGGACGTTTCATCTACGGTTAACGATATGCAGTCTTATATCGGAGATATACAGTCGGCAGTTCAGGAGGGTATCGATAATACCAACGCAGCCATGGAATGGTATAAGACAGAGGCGTGGGCAGACAATCCGTGGATAAGTACACCTATAACCGAGGATCAGGTTGAAAATATTATAGAAGCAGGTCAGAAGGAGATTAATTCCTACATCGGTGAGAATGCAACCTATGATGTACTTGGCGCGGACGATATGGAATATTTTAACGATCTCTTCAATTCGCCCGATTCCAACGGCTTCCTTTTGAGTACTTATGAGAAACCGGAGGCCTGCGATGTTTATGAGGTTCTTAAGCGGGATTCCGACATAATCGGCCGCCTCGGAGTAGAAGAGAGAGATAAAAAGGGAGCATCCGATATCGTCGGACGTATTTCAGCCGAAGATATAGATGCGGTTCTTTATGATCACCTCGGACTTAAGAATTCGGAACTTAAGAATCCTGCAAAGCTGTCAAAAAGTTCGGGAGAAGAATATCTTTATCTGGATGAACAGCTGGAATGCAAAGAGGTTGTTTGCAACGGCGGATTCTTTTATAACAACCTGTATGTGGTTATGATGCAGGAAGCCGGGAAAGATGCACCGTTCTCGCTGACGGCGCTGACCAGGCTTGATGACGGAACAATAAGGATTCATATGAATTACTGGAGTGATGATATGGCTGAGGTTGACTGGGATGGGTCGTTCATCTATGATCTTTATGATCTTATGCAGGAAAGTGACCTTAAGAATATCATAAGC
Organism: Lachnospiraceae bacterium; assembly: GCA_017450065.1. GTDB lineage: Bacteria > Bacillota > Clostridia > Lachnospirales > Lachnospiraceae > UBA2868. The sequence continues at coordinate 52,787 of JAFSYI010000004.1, read as the reverse complement.
ATTCCCGGCATACCGGGATTTGACGGAGATATTTCGCTTGGTACGGTTGTTGATAAAGCATCTGAAATGGGGCTGAGCGGAGAAGATGCGCTGAAGGCAGCAAAGCTTATTTCCGATGCAAAGGACGAAGCCAGGACATACGTTCAGGAGTTCGAGGATTATTCGGTGTACTACAGTAACCTGGATCCCAATGAAGTCGGGGAATTTGTTGTTTCACAGATCGATATAACATCAGGAAATTATAAGACTGCGGAAGGGATAGGACTCGGCGCTACAATAGACGATCTTAAGAAAGCTTACGGAGATGGTGTTACGGCAGGTTATCTTCGCGGTAAAAAGCAGCTGATGTATGAGAAAGGAAAATACAATATGCTCTTTACGATCGGAAAGACCGGTGAAGTAGAGGAAATGTCATTATTCCTTGCAGATGATGAACCAAAGGCCGAAGAGGAATAACAGAGATTACGGAGACTTTAAGTATGCGTGTTGGTATGGGATATGATGTCCATCGCCTGGCGGAGGACAGAGATCTTATAATAGGTGGAGTTAAGATCCCTTATGAAAAGGGGCTTTTAGGACATTCGGATGCGGATGTCCTATTGCATGCCATAATGGACGCTCTTTTGGGAGCGGCAGCGCTTGGGGATATCGGACTTCACTTCCCGGATACGGATGAGAAATACAGGGGAGCGGACAGTATGATCCTTCTTGAACACGTGGGCGGACTGCTGGAAGAGAATCATTACATAATAGAAAACATAGATGCTACAATAATAGCACAGAAGCCGAAAATGAGGCCTTATATTGATGATATGCGTGCGAATGTGGCAAATGCGCTTGGAATCGAGATCTCGCAGGTAAATATAAAAGCAACAACTGAGGAAGGTCTTGGATTTACCGGAAATCTTGAGGGAATATCTTCCCAGGCAATATGCATGTTAAGCTCTGTGAAGGAGCTGGCTTCATATATGCCGTTAAGGGATACGTTGGGTTGTGAAGGCTGTCCGGGTTGCGGAAAAACAGACAGAGAAGGATAAAACCTGTTTATTGCATGGCATAATGCGTGATCCGGAGAGAGCGGCTGAACACAATATGGGAATTATTAAGAGTATTAAAGAAGAAATAAGAATAATAAGAGAGAGGGATCCTGCCATCCATTCGTCATTGGAGGTATTTCTTTATCCCAGTTTTCGTGTAATGCTTCATTACAGGGTAGCACACAGGCTTTATTTAAAGAAGCATTATTTTCTTGCCAGATATATTTCACAGCGTGCAGTACGAAAAACAGGAATAGAGATACATCCGGGTGCCGTAATAGGAACAGGATTTTTTATTGATCACGGAAGCGGTGTTATTATCGGTGAGACAACCATTATCGGCAATAATGTAACTCTTTATCAGGGAGTTACGCTTGGCGGTACCGGTAAAGAAACAGGGAAAAGGCATCCCACAATAGAGGATAATGTTATGATATCCGCCGGAGCAAAGATACTTGGGTCATTTACGATCGGAAGGAACTCTAAGATAGGAGCCGGATCGGTGGTTCTTGAGGAGGTCCCGCCCAACTGCACTGTTGTCGGAGTTCCGGGACGTATCGTAAAACGCGATAATGAAGTTATACCCCGTGAGAGCATGGATCAGGTTCATCTGCCTGATCCCATAAAGGAAGATATAATGAATCTTCAGCATGCTGATTCAGAGCTGACGAACAGACTGCTTGATCTTGAACGCGAACTCAGGATGCTGAAGAATGAAAAGAATTTGTAACTATTCAGAACAGCACATAAATTTTAAATATGATGTGTCATGCTTGCATGTAAACAGCATATTTTACAAATTTATGTATTGGATGAATCCAAAACAGCGAAAAATACGAAGTATTTTGAGCCTGTTCTGAATAGTTACAAGAATTTATAAAAGCATTTGAACTGAAATGCATATAAATGGCTGTTTAAAATATAAAAAAATGAGGAGAAAAATATTATGAAGCTTTACAATTCACTTACAAAGAATGTAGAGGAATTTGTGACCAATGAACCGGGTAAGGTTTCGATGTATACGTGTGGGCCTACAGTATATCATTTTGCCCATATAGGAAACTTAAGGAGCTATATATGTGAAGATGTCCTGGAGAAGATATTAAGGTTTTCGGGATATGATGTTAAGCGTGTCATGAACATAACCGATGTAGGACATCTGGCTTCTGATGCGGATACGGGTGAAGATAAGATGCTTAAGGGAGCAAAGCGTGAACATAAATCCGTAATGGAAATAGCCGCATTTTACACCGAGGCATTTTTTAAAGACTGTGCCAGCCTGAATATAAAGACCCCTGATGTTGTTGAGCCTGCCACTAACTGTATTCCTGAGTTTATCAACATGATAGAAGGCCTTCTGGAAAAGGGATACGCATATAAGGCGGGAGAGAACGTCTATTTCGATACTTCAAAACTTAAGAATTACTATGTGTTCGGAAATCAGAATGAAGATGAGCTTATGGTGGGCGTCAGGGATGATGTTACCGAGGATGTGAATAAGCGTAATAAGAATGATTTCGTCCTTTGGTTTACCAAGAGTAAATTCGAGGATCAGGCTCTTAAATGGGAGAGCCCGTGGGGAGTGGGTTATCCCGGCTGGCATATAGAGTGCTCATGCATAAGTATGAAGCATTTGGGTGAGAAGATTGACCTTCACTGTGGCGGTGTTGATAATATGTTTCCGCATCATACTAACGAGATTGCACAGAGTGAATCATATCTGGGACATAAGTGGTGTAATTACTGGTTCCATGTGCATCATCTCAATGATGAGACCGGTAAGATGAGTAAGAGCAAGGGTGAGTTCCTTACTGTTTCACTCCTTGAGAAAAAGGGTTATGATCCTTTGGCTTACAGGATGTTCGTTCTTCAGTCACATTACAGGAAGCCTCTTACATTCTCTTGGGAGACGCTCGAACAGACGGCCGCAACATATAAGAAACTGAGAAACCGGATCGCAGCTATAGAAAATGACGGGTCTGTTGATGAGAATGCGTTAAAAGAGTGGCACGAAAAGTTCGCACAGGCTGTCGGAAATGACTGTAACACAGCCATGGGATTAACACTTCTGTATGATGTGATAAAGTCGGAGCTTAGCGGGGCGACAAAAAGAAGCATAATAGAAGACTACGACACCGTACTTTCCCTGGATCTTCTTAAGCCTGTTGAAGAGGAAGCAGTGGATGACGAGCTTAAGAGCTTTGTGGAGATGAAGATAGCGGAGAGAGCAGAAGCAAAGAAGGCAAAGGACTTTGCGAAAGCGGATGCAATAAGAGCCGAGCTGGCCGGAAGGGGCATTGTCATTAAGGACACCAGAGAGGGCGTTGTATGGAGCAGGGAATAAATGCATCCCCAAGCAGTATTTTGGATAACATAAAGGAACGGTTTGAACTGAAAGATATCAATGTAGACAGTTATTCTCCGCTTGCGCTTGCGTTTATAGGAGACAGCGTATTTGATGTGGTTGTAAAAACGGTAGTTGTTGAGACTGCCAACTGTCCTGCCTCCAGGCTGCACCGCAGAACCAGTGAAATAGTAAAGGCCGGCTCGCAGTCTAAAATGGCAGCATGGTTTATGGATAATGATATCCTCACGGAAGAAGAGCAGAAAATCTACCGGAGAGGAAGAAATGCCAAATCTCCTACCACAGCGAAGAATGCATCCGTCGGAGATTACAGAAGAGCAACAGGTATAGAAACGCTGGTCGGGTACCTGTATCTGAACAACAGGACTGACAGACTGGTTGAGCTCATAAAGACCGGTATGGAAGCTGTGTCCAAATGAACAAAGAATAACAAAAAACAAAGCCGAAATACGCATACACGGTTTTGAACGCGGAAATACCATGCAGGCAGAATGAAGGGAATGATATGTCTTACGAGGAAACTTTTATAGAAGGAAGAAATGCCGTAACAGAGGCATTGAGGGCAGGCAAGCCTATAGATAAGCTGTATATACTTGACGGATGCCAGGACGGGCCTGTATCCACGATCAAACGTGAAGCGAGAAAGAAAGATATACAGATAAAGTATGTCAATAAGGAGCGGCTTGACCAGCTTAGCACTACGGGCCACCATCAGGGCGTTATAGCCCGGTCTGCCGCATACGAGTATGCGGATGTTGAGCAGATAATGAACAATGCAAGGAAGAAAGGAGAGGATCCGTTTATTTTCCTTCTGGACAACATAGTGGATCCGCATAATCTCGGAGCCATCATAAGAACCGCCAATCTGTGCGGGGCGCATGGAGTGATAATCCCCAAGAACAGGGCGGCGGGGCTTACTGCGACCGTGGCAAGGACATCTGCAGGAGCGCTTAACTATACTCCTGTGGCAAAGGTAACCAATATTGCGAAGACGATCGAGGAACTGAAGAAGGAAGGTCTCTGGTTCGTATGTGCGGATATGGACGGCGAGTTGATGTACAGGCATAACCTGAGAGGACCTATTGGAATGGTTATAGGAGCTGAGGGTGAAGGAGTGTCAAGACTGGTCAGAGAGAAATGCGATTATATTGCATCAATCCCGATGAAAGGGGATATAGATTCGCTTAATGCGTCGGTAGCAGCCGGAGTACTGGCATATGAGATCGTGAGACAGAGAATGGGATAGTATGGGAGCTGACAAATACAGTGAGCTGTCTGATGTGGAGCTTATAGTAAGGCTCAGGGAAGGACAGACCGATATAACGGATTATATAATGGAAAAATACAAAGATCTTGTTAAGAACAAGGCAAGATCCATGTATATACTCGGTGCCGATAACGATGATCTTATCCAGGAGGGGATGATAGGCCTGTTTAAGGCTATAAGGGATTATGATACAGGACGTGATGCAAGCTTTTATACCTTTGCAGAGCTGTGTATATCCAGACAGATATTTACGGCTGTTCAGGCTTCAAGAAGACAGAAGCACATACCCTTAAATAACTATATTTCTCTTTATAAAAACACATCCGACAATGCAGACGAGGATGAAAAGTATCTGATCGATTCACTGAGCGCCGAGGGCGGCATGAGTCCTGAAGAAATGATAATCGACAGGGAAAATGTAGATATACTGGAGCAGCAGATAGAGGAAAGCCTGAGTCAGTTTGAAAAGCAGGTTCTTGATCTGTATATAACGGGTATGTCTTATGTGCAGATAGCAAGAGTACTTGGAAAGGACGAAAAATCAACAGATAATGCTATCCAGAGGCTTAAGATAAAGATAAAGAGAATAATTCTGAAAAATAATTGTTGACTATATCGTGAAATAAAGATATACTGTTTAAGTGTCAATTTTGCTGCTATGGCTCAGTCGGTAGAGCGCATCCTTGGTAAGGATGAGGTCAGCAGTTCGATTCTGCTTAGCAGCACTAAACATAAACCCTTGAAGACAATATGTTTTTAAGGGTTTTTTTGTAAGAATTGATATGCTATCCTTTTGGATATTTTAAGTGTATATTGCACAAATTGAAATTTGGTTATTTGTATAATTATTACAAATATGTTACAAGGTTACAATTTGGTATTGCACTGTGATAATTTGTATGATATATTTTCAATCGCAAATTGATTTCTGAGAAGTACGGATCTAAATCGTAATCAGAGCAGTTCATAACGGAATTCACCGTTACACATTCAAACACTAAAGGATGTTATTTTAAAACCAAATAAAGCTAAAGCTTAAGGAAGTAAATATGCGTATAATTGTACATATCTGCAATTCATATGCGTTGGAGAAGTTTGTTTATGCAATACCGGATGTAGAAGATCAGAATTATTCAAGGGATATACGGCTTCCAGGAGAGAGCTTCCATCTGCTCTCGGATCAGGACATTTCTTTATCCATATCAAACACAGGGTTATACCTGAATGAAGAACTCTCCAATGTATACATCATATATTTAAACAGATTGGGTACCTGTAACAGCATGATTTCAGAAGATGCGGAATTAAGACTGATCACACGCGACAAGGAAGAACTGAAAATGTATATTTTCTTTGGTCAGGAACCGATGTGCTTTTACAGAGTAAACGGAAGCCAGGTAATATCCCTTGGAAGAGGTCTGAATAATACAATAAGCTGTCCCGAAGCAGAAGGTATCTGTGAGAAGCATCTGCTGATAAAACAGAGCGATGATGGATGCAGGCTTAATGTGAAAGGGAAAGAAGGATGCTATCTGAATAACAGGTTTATAGGCCGTATGGAAGCAGCTTCTGTTGATTATGGGGACATAATAACCGCCGGAGCGCTCAGGCTTATGTGGTTAAACGATCATGTCGGTATCGAAAGGCTTAACAGCAGCACAGATAAGCCTTCAGCAAAAAATCTATGTCTTGTAAGGCTTGAAAAGACAGACAGACCGGGGGAAGCTGAACCCGATGAAGATACCGGGGAGGAGTTCCATCCTCTGCCAAGAAATATCGTCTGTACGGATGACGGCGATATAGAGCTTGATCCCCCACCTCCCAGAAAGGAAATGAGAAAACAGCCTGCGCTGCTTACAATAGGACCTGCACTGACAATGGCAGTCCCTATGTGCTTAGGCTGCGGAATGTATATTATCACCGCGTCCGGAAACGGACATCAGGGTCCCTCGGCTTATATGTATACGGGACTTGTCACGGCAATAGCATCAGCACTTATCGGTTGTATGTGGGCTGTGATCAATATAAGAAACAATAAAAGGACAGAGGTCCGGGAAGAAGCTTTACGCATACGTTCATACAGGGATTATATTGACAGATGCAACAGGATGATCCTTGATAAATTCAGGTACAATACAAATGCTCTGTTAAGAAACGCGCCGGCCGTAAAGGAAATGTTTGCGGTTCCCGAACAGCCGAGAATATGGAACAGAGCGGGAAGTGACACGGATGCATTTACTTACAGGATCGGAAAGGGTCAGCAGCCGTTTAATGTAAAGATAAAAGTTCCGAAGGAAAAGTTCATGACGGTACCGGATGAACTGACTGGCCTTCCCGAAATCTTAAGAAAGAGGTACCTGAACCTTTATGATGTCCCGGTTTGTGTGGACCTTGAGAAAAACAGGCTTGTGGGCTTTATAGCAGATGAAGCTGAAGACCTGACGCAGCTCTTTATAAACATATCATTACAGATCGCAGGCATAACCGAACCGTATCTTTTGAAAATGATCTTTCTGTTTTCGGAAAATGTAATAAAAGAGCAGGCAGTGGAAAGTATGCACTGGCTTCCTCAGACACAGGGGGATGATGAGCACTATGTAGGCACGGATGCTGAAAGAATAGAAGAAATATTGTGCAGTATTGACAGAATAATGAAGTATGAGGAAAAAGAAGTATTAAGATTTGTGATACTCACGGATGATTACCGCAGGCTGCCGGCCACTCTTACGGCTAAGGATAATGTAAGCATATGTATATTCTCGGGGAATTTCAGCGATCTTCCGGTCGGGTGTTCCGCAGTTGTTCAGAATAATGCCTCATTCAGAGGACTTCTCAGCATGGATGAGGAACGGAACAGAAAGGAAGTAAGGTTCGACTGTGTTCAGACAGAAGAGCTTGACAAATACGTTCGTATACTTGCAGGTCTAAGATACGCAAGAGATGCAAGACACAGTCCGATACCCCTGAAGGTTACTCTCCCAGAGCTGTTTAAAACAGATTTTTTTACCGTGGGAATGATCGGCCGTTACTGGAAACGGAATGATACCAGGAACAGCCTGCGGGCTCCCGTGGGTATGGCCGGAGACGGAAGGGCGGTTTTTCTGGATATCCATGAAAAGGCTCATGGCCCGCACGGGCTGATAGCGGGAATGACAGGCAGCGGTAAGAGCGAAATGCTGCAGACACTTATTCTGTCTCTTGCAATACGATATCCGCCGACACAGATCGGTTTCTTCCTTATAGATTACAAGGGCGGAGGTATGGCCAACCTGTTTGAAGGTCTGCCTCATCTTATGGGAAGTATTTCGAATCTGTCCGGAAATGTTATTCACAGGGCAATGGTATCGATCAGAAGCGAAAATGAGAGAAGACAAAGGCTTTTTTTGCGCAACGGGGTAAATTCAATAGGAGATTATGGCAGGCTGTACAGCAGCGGCAGGGTAGATGAGCCTCTTCCGCATATACTGATAATCATAGATGAATTCGCGGAGTTGAAGCGCAATGAACCGGATTTTATGAAGGAATTGATAAGTGTGGCGCAGGTCGGGCGAAGCCTGGGAGTACATCTTATCCTGGCCACCCAGAAGCCTTCGGGCACTGTGGATGATAATATTTTTTCGAATTCAAGATTCAGGATATGCTTAAGAGTTCAGGACAAACAGGACAGTATGGATATGCTTCACAGGCCGGAAGCGGCATTTATCTCCAATCCGGGCAGAGCATATCTTCAGGTGGGAAATGATGAACTGTTCGACAGCTTCCAGGCAGGTTACACGATGGAGCCATATGAAGAAAAGCGGGATAAGGATCCGCCGGTATATCTGCTGGATAAATACCGGAGAAAGCATGAAGTATTACCGGGAAGCGGTGGAAACGGAATAAATAAGGGCAGTCTGGAAAGAACCACCCATTTTACAAGGATAATGCAGATGCTAAACGAATGTAATGAAGTGTCTGAACTTCCTAAGATACCGAAGCTGTGGCTGCCGCCGCTGGATGCTGTTATTGTACTTCCGGACAGGGAAAGGAGGGTGAACAGAAATGATGAGGACGTAAGGGAATTTAAGATAACCGTCGGGAGATATGATGCGCCTTATGAGCAGAAGCAGGATGATCTGACACTGGATCTTACGGAAACGGGCCACATGGTAATATGCGGAAGCGCGCTCAGCGGGAAAAGTACTTTTCTGCAGACATTTATTTATGAACATATGGCAGGTAAGACACCGGATGAGCTGAATATCTATATAGTCGACTACAGCAACGGTATCCTGTCATGCTTTAAGGACAGCTGCTTTGTCGGTGGTTATATAACAGGGGAAAATGATGACATGCTTAAGAACCTTTTCTGCATGCTGTCCCGGATTATCAAAATACGGAGGTCCTGTTTTGAGGGAGTGGGATTTGCACAGCGTCTTAAGCTTGGTGAGGCACATGAACCTGCCGTGATGCTTGTCATAGACAATTACGGGGCCTTCAGGGAAAAGACCGAGCTTAAATATGATAAGGAAATGCAGGAAATAATAAAATCCGGTGAAAGTTACGGTATATATGCTGTTCTCAGCGGCGCATCAATAGGAAGTGCGGATATTCCGGCCAGACTTTTTGAGAACTGCCGGACAGGAATATGTCTGAGATTAAACGATAAATACCAGTATTCCGAATGCTTAAGAGAGATAAGGCTGCCTATCCTCCCCGATGAAGGCATCGCGGGAAGAGGACTGGCAAGGATTGACGGTAAGATACTCGAATTCCAGACAGGCTTATGCTGCAAGGGTAATGATGCGGAAAGAAGCAGGTGGATAAGATCACGGATGAGGGAGATAAACGTCTGCCATAAGGACAGTGCGGCCGAAAAGGTCCCGTATATACCGGAAGATCCGTGCCTTGAGGATCTTGACAGATGTATTAAGCCGCAGGAAAAGGATGGAGATATTGCTCTCGGCTATGATCTTCTGAGCGGAAGGCCATGGTTTATTCCTTACAAAAAGATAAGGACCGTACTGGTAGCAGGAAGAACTCAGAGCGGGAAAACGAATGCCTGTATGGTGGTAAAGCATTATGCACAGATGTATGGGATTAATGTAACTGATGCCGCGGACATGGACGGTATCTGCAAACATCTTAAGAAAAAAGCCGTACCGGGTGGGAAGGATGAGCTGATCATATGCGATGATCTTCCGGATATACTGGAGGACTTCTACAGGGATGGATACAGCAGAAGCACAGAGCAGGATATTGCGGAAGCGATAAGGAATACGGAAGGACCAAGGCTGTTCTTTACTATGGACAGCAGCAGGCATCAGGCTCTGGCAGGACGTAGGATATATGAACAGATACGGCAGTCATGTCTCGGCATATATCTGGCGGGAGGACTTGATAAACAGAGTGTTTTCGATTTCTCATATATGAATTACTCGGAACAGTGCATGTTAAAACCTGTGGGAAACGGAACGGTCATGAGGAGCAGGAGCAGCGGCCATGCAGGGGATATCATCATTCCGCTTGCCGATACGGGACACGATTGGATATAAAACGGGGCAGAAGGGAGCATATACTTGGTAATAATAGAAATATATGCTGTGCAGTGGGAGAAGCATATTGAGTTAAAGACTGACAGAGAAATAAAGGCCTCGGAACTGTGCAGATGCATAGCAAAGATCATGGGTGAAAAAGAAGGCAACGGCTTTCTTATAAGCTGCAGAGGACAGGGATCGATACCGGAAAACGCAAGGCTTTCCGGGTATGGCATCAGATCAGGGGATATGCTCCTGTATATTTCGTGAACGCAGGCTCACATTTAGCCTGAATATATATTGTTCAACCGGGATACAGAAAAGTAAAGGAGGTGAAAGGATGCAGCCGGTAGGAGCGCTCTATACGAGTATGGATACTCTTTTGTCGGAACTTGGAGAGGTATCCGGGAAAATAAATAAAGAAATGGCAGAGCTTCAGGACAAACTGAAAAATCTCGGCATATCATGGGAAGGTGCCGCATATGACGAATACAGCAGAGTCCTGATGGGGGATTTTCTTATCATGCAGATGACGGCAGCCGGTATACAGGTTATGTACAGACTTCTTTATAATGCGCTTACGGACTATCTGCAGACAGAAATGCAGGTTATGGAGACGATTGGAGGAATGAGATGATCAGTGGGAAGACAGAGATAGATATTGAATTTAAAAAGGCGATGGAACAGGCGGATGAACTTGAAGAGCTTTCATGCAAGCTTTGCAACATAAGCAATATAAAGCTTGAAAGGGCGCTTACTCTGCTGACAAGGTCATGGAAGGGGCAGAATGCAATGGATTACATGAAAAATACGGGCGCTCTTAAGGACAGACTTTTTGATTCCGCCGAGATATTAAAGGATACGGCGGAAATGATCCGCAGGACAGCGAGTGTGATATATACGGCCGAGATGGCTGCAGTGAGCATTTGCAATACAAGGTGGTAACCGTTAGTTGAAAAAAATAAAAAAGGAGGAACAAAATGGCATTTTTTCAGGTTACGGCAGCTGAGCTGAGAAAGAAGGCTGAGCAGCTTAAGGGGTTGAATTCACGTTTCAGATCGGGAGTTGATACACTTGAGACGGCAGAACAGAGTCTTAAGGCAATGTGGGAAGGTGAAGCAAATGACAGCTTTCATTCTGCCTTCACAAAGGATAAGGGGCAAATGGACAGGTTCCATCAGGTGATAGAACTCTATATAGAAGCCCTGCTCATAATCGCGGCGAAGTATGAAGAGGCAGAGAATAAGAATATAGTCACTGCTTCAACAAGAAACTATTAGTAAGATAATGAAAGAAGGAGACGCAAAATGGCAACAGGTATTTTGAAAGTAACACCGGAGAAGCTGATCGAGGCTTCCACCGAATTCAGTTCTACAGGAAAAACTATCAGAGCATTAACTCAGGAAATGAATGAAATAGTAACCAGTCTCAAGTCTGTGTGGATGGGCGAGGCGGCATCGGGATACAGTGCCAAATTTGCCGAGCTGTCGGATGATATCGAGAAGATAAACCGTATGATACAGGAGCATGTGACAGACCTTAATGAAATGGCCAGAGAATATCAGGCAGCCGAGGATGCTAATATGGAGCAAAGCGCCGGACTGGCTACAGCGGTTGTCTCATAAGGGACGGTAAAGATGGCGATAGGATATAAAACCCTTATACTGATCGATAATTCCAGATCGGTGGGAGAGGCTAATTTCACATTATGCAGGGAAACGGCTAAGTATATTGCAGAGCATCTGAGTGAGGAGGATTCCGCGAGGATAGCTACTTTTGGCGAAGGTATTGAATATCTGACCGATTATACCGGGGACACAGCCCTTCTTAAAGAAAGAATAGACAAACTGGTCCTTATCGAGAGAGATACATATATAACCGACAACCTTGCAGACATTATAATGGACTGGAACAGGCAGGATGTAGCCTGCCGTAACATAATACTGTTTACGGATGGTGAGGAGAAAGAACCGGTAAGACATGCAAATGAAGAGCTCTATTATCTTCTGAAGGAAGCGGATTATCCTGTTTACATAGTTCAGAGCGTGGAGAATAAGAGCATATCCGCATCAAAAAACCTTTCTGCGGTTGCGACGATAAGCGGCGGAGAGCTGCTTCTGACGGAATTCGAGGGATCGGAAGGCGGAAGTGAAACAATAATGGGTGACAGGATACTTAAAGCTATTGAGGAAGTGCGGACATCGGCCGGGGAAAGCGAAACAGGTCAGGAAAGAGGTGGGATGAGTGAGAACGCTGAGCTTACGGGGGATGCGGAAAATGCGGCGTCCGGGCCGGAGAAAGAACCCGAAACGACAGTGTCGGACGTGATGTATATTGAAAACAGAGCGGAGCCTTCGGCGGTCCTGTTAAACAGCGGTACTATAGAGTTCGAAAATAACGGAAGTCAGGAAAGCACGCCCATTATAAGAAAAAACTCTGACACAGAGAACGGAAGGATAAGTCTTAACGTTCTTGTTCCGGCAGCGGGTCTGTTTGCGGCATTTCTGTTTGCATTCATGGTTTTCAGACTGATAAAGAGGAGCAGGGCCTCGGGAAAAAAGGCGGATGGCTTATTTACCAGGCATGATGACAGCTTAAAACTGGAAGCGGGAATAGCAGAAGCGGCAGAGGACTATGACTGCCTGACGTATAAGCTGGATGAAGACTGTAACGCAACAAGGCTTCTTGATCAGGAGGAAAAGGGTAGAAATATTGTTCTTGAGGACTGCTCTGATCCCACAAGACTGTACAGGGCAGTCTGCGATGACAGCCTGATAATAGGAAGATCCGAGAATCTGTGTGATATTGTAATCAGTAATGACGATTCGGTATCCGGAAGACACTGCGAGCTTGAGTTGAGAGGTGACAACTGGTATATAAGGGATTTAAGGTCGTCGAACGGAACCAGAGTAAATGCACAGAAGGTCTTTCAGGAACTGCTTCTAAAGAACGGAGACATTGTTCAATTGGGCCAGTCGGCACTGCAGGTGAGGATATGAGTGAGCTGAGTGATAAGGAATTGCTGCTTCTGTCAAACTGGCTTTATGTTGACAGGAGCACAGAATACGGAACCATAGGTGAAATGCTTGATTCATGCAGAAACGGGGATGGTGAGATATCCGCGGAAATGCTGAGCGGCTTCAGTATCGGCGGCTGTATGTCAGCGGAGGACTGCGCAGACATAATGCGGGAAATGGACAGCTGCCCGGAGAATTTCAGGAATCTCAGGGCGGTAAGAGCCATTGATGCGGGAGGAATACGTGCGGTATGCTTTGAAGATCCCGTCGACAGCAGTAAGGCAACAGTGGTTTTCCGCGGGACAGGCGGTGAGTATGATGCATGGGCGGACAATTTCAGAGGCGAATACATGACCGAAACCGAAATGCAGAAGCTCGCGGATGATTTTGTCAGATATGACTGCGGAGTATATGACGATCTGCGCGTTACGGGGCATTCAAAGGGCGGAAACATGGCTCAGTATGTTACCGTAAGAAACAGGGACAGGGTAAATTCCTGTGTTTCCTTTGATGGACAGGGACTGGGCAATAATGCTGTTGAGTCATACAGATATGAGACAAAAGATGCATCGCCAAGGATAAGATCGATAGCCGGTGATAAGGATTATGTTAATATTCTGCTTAATCCCGTTGCATCTGACAGAAGATTTGTGAACATAGATGCGGAAGGGATGAAAGCGGCCGATATGGCTGTTGCGTTTCACAGCTCATATCTGCTGTATAAGAGCTGTGAATTCGATGAAGTCGGAAATATCACCAATTATACAAAGCAGAACCTGCTTATATCGGGACTGTCCGATTCTCTGCGCAGATTTGTAAATGCGCTTGATATGCTTCCCGGCAAAGGAAACAGAAGATGTACGGAGCTTATTGGTGCCGTTATTGCTGCCGGAATGTCTGACAACGTAGGAGAAGAGGATGAAAAGAAAAGGATATCCGAAGCGGCTGAAGGAGTAAAGCGCTATTTTGGGGCACTCTCCACCCTTTGGATGGGCCCGCCGGATAACGGTGTGTCCGTTGTTACAGACAGCCTGTACGTGGATACGGTAAAACTGAAATACTGCGTGCTTCTGTTAAGAGAAGTCTTAAGCGGCGTGGATGAAACGGCAAAGCAGGTTGCGGATATAAGAAAGAGGCTGAATTATAAGGCAGCCTCAAGGCTTGCGGTAGAGGCTAAGCTTAGAAAGCAGGAGAACAGGCTTATAAAGCTGGCGGAGCAGATAGGAAGTTATGCGGATGCGCTGGATACTGTCGGCAATCTTTATAATGCATGTGAAAACAGGCTGTGTGGAGAAATAGCAGGAACCATGCCCGGATGATCAGTCATAATCATATCCGTGATATGAGAGAAAACGTGAAAACATTTGATCCCATGAATGTTCTATGGATTTATCCATTGTGAATATTGTAAGCGATACGGCGGTGGTGCATGTAAGTGTACTGCCGTCATATTTTATATTTACGTTAAGTGAGCTTATCTGACCGGAAGTAAAGGATGTATCAAGTCCTGCGAGGAATCTTTCCACGTTTTCGGGAGCAAGGCAGAGACTGATTTTAAATGACAGAGGAAGCTTTTTACCTTTGATACATTCGTAACAGTAGCTCTTGGCAGACTTCCAGCGTATCATATCTTCCGAAAAGATACGTCCTTCATTAAGGGCGGTCTGTTTCAGATCACTCAGTTCTTCTTCGGTATAGAAGCTCCTGTTTATATGTCCGTCGATAGTATAGGTGTTCCCGGTCATGATGACGGCTTCACCCAGAAGGAACTGATCGAAGGCGGTTTCTTTTTCGGACAGGAGACCTGTCATGAACCGGGCTGTGTTCTTGATCGTATATAGCTGCATGTCGGTCCTCAGAGAATTTTGAAATCAATGGGTATTACATAAAGAGCCAGAAGCACGAGCAGTATCTGCACACCGAGGATCACCGGCATTCCGATATAAAACCGCGGCTTCTGCGTTTTGTGACGGAACAGATACATACCGAGAAGACAGCCTGCGCTGCCCCCGAAAAGAGCTATCGTAAACAGCGTTGCTTCGGGGGTGCGCCATGCCTGCCTTTTGGCTTTCTGCTTATCGATAAAGAAATAAACGAATCCAAGCAGATTGACAAATATGAGATAAAGGCTGATAAGTGTTCTTACATTAGAAAGATCTATGCTGATCATTCGTTCTTGCAGGCCTCCTGCATTTTAAGTGCACGGACCTTGCATGAAAGACCGAAGAGGTTTATAAAGCCTTCGGCATCATGATGGTCATAAAGATCGCCTGTTGTAAAGCTTGCAATGCTTTCGTTATAGAGAGAGTAAGGTGATGTTGTGCCTGCCTTGATAATGTTTCCTTTGTAAAGCTTGAACTTAACCTCACCCGTTACATATTTCTGAGTTGATTCAATAAATGCCTGGATAGCTTCGCGAAGAGGTGTGAACCATTTGCCTTCATAAACTATCTGGGCGAATTTATTACCAAGATCAGTCTTTAATGCGTAGGTGTCGCGGTCGAGTATAAGCTCCTCGAGCTGCTGATGAGCTTCATACAGGATGGTTCCGCCGGGTGTTTCATATACGCCGCGGCTCTTCATTCCCACAACGCGGTTCTCCACTATGTCTATGATACCGATGCCGTGCTTGCCGCCCAGACGGTTTAACTCTGTAATGATCTCTGCAACCTTCATCTTTTTACCGTTTATCGAAACGGGTGTTCCGGCTTCGAACTCCATGGTCACATATTCGCCTTCGTCGGGTGCCTTCTCGGGTGTGGTTCCGAGAACAAGAAGATGCTCATAGTTGGGCTCGTTGGCAGGATCCTCAAGCTCGAGTCCTTCATGGCTTATATGCCAGAGGTTACGGTCACGTGAATAGCTTGAGTCGGCAGAGAAGGGAAGGTTAATGCCGTGAGCGCGGCAGTATTCGATCTCTTCCTCACGTGAACTCATCGTCCACTTATCGTTTCTCCATGCTGCGATTATCTTAAGATCCGGAGCCAGAGCCTTGATACCGAGCTCGAACCTGATCTGGTCATTACCTTTGCCGGTTGCACCGTGACATATGGCGGTTGCGCCTTCCTTGCGGGCTATTTCAACGAGCTTCTTGGCGATCACCGGACGTGCCATTGAGGTTCCGAGAAGATATTTGTTCTCATACACCGCATGAGCTTTAACGCAGGGCATGATAAAGTCTTCCGCAAATTCATCCGTAAGATCTTCGATGTAGAGCTTGGATGCTCCCGATGAGAGAGCCCTTTCCTCAAGCCCTTCAAGCTCCTCTGCCTGTCCGCAGTTACCGCAGACGCAGATAACGTCGTAGTCGAAATTCTCCTTAAGCCACGGGATAAGCGCGCTTGTGTCAAGTCCGCCGGAGTAGGCGAGTATAACCTTTTCCTTCATTATATATTTCCTCCTGAATTTATTATTGATGGTTACCTTATTTGTATGTTTTCATCAAGCGTAATAAAGAATACAACAATTGCATGTGAAATGCAAGCATAATATTGCATAAAAAACCAATTTTACTATTTTGATACGAAATAATCGTTGCATAATATGCATAAAACATGTATAATCATGCATGCAATCATATTTGACAGGGTCTGCCAATGCGTTTATTATGTTTAGAGGTAAAAACCTGTGGAACATGAAAAGGCAGAACTGATCAGGGAAATGCAGCGTGAATTCGGAAGGTACGGTATGGATGTTGAAATAAGAACTATGGAAATAGCCGATTATGATAAGGTAAAGGAACTTTGGATGTGTATCAAGGGGTTTGCCATCAGAAGCATTGATGATTCCCGGGAGGGAGTGGAGCGTTTCCTCTTAAGAAATCCGTCCACTTCGGTGGTGGCTGTCGAAGACGGCATGATAATAGGAAGTATCCTGTGCGGCCATGACGGAAGAAGAGGATGCTTTTATCATGTCTGTGTGCATCCCGATCACCGCCGAAAAGGCATAGGAAAGCAGATGGTGGTTTACGCGATGAAGGCACTTAAGGAGGAAAGGATAAATAAGGTGAGCCTTATAGCATTTACCAAGAATGATATAGGAAACGCGTTCTGGAAGACTATAGGATGGACAAAAAGAGAAGACCTGAATTATTATGATTTTACTCTGAATGAGGATAATATAGTAAGATTTAATTCGTGAAATATCAGAGAAAGGGGCAGTAAAAGTATGGAAATAATAAAAGGCGGAGTTACCGCGGCGGAAGGATTTACGGCTGCAAGCTGTGCGGCAGGGATCAAATATGAAGGAAGGACAGATATGGCAATGGTGTTCAGCAAGACGCCATGTGTAACAGCCGGTACGTTTACAAGCAATGTTGTCAAGGCGGCCTGCGTACAGTGGGATAAGAAAATCGTGGATTCGGGGAAGCCGCTTCATGCGGTTGTGATCAATTCAGGCATAGCCAATGCATGTACGGGGCAGGAAGGCATGGATGCATGTATTGCCACGGCTAACGCGGTGGAAAGAGCACTGCTTGTTCCGTATGACACGGTTGCGGTCGCATCAACCGGAGTCATAGGCATGCAGCTGCCTGTTGATAAGCTGACTGCAGGCGTTAAGACAATGGCCGGTAAGCTTGACGGAGGATATGAAGCCGGCACTGACGCCAGCAAAGCCATAATGACCACGGATACGGTGAACAAGGAGATCGCCGTAAGCTTTAAGATCGGCGGTAAGAAGGTCATACTTGGGGGAATGAGTAAAGGCTCGGGCATGATCCATCCCAATATGTGTACAATGCTTGGCTTTCTCACAACGGATCTGAGCATAGACAAGCAGCTTATGCAGAAGGCTCTTTCCGAGGTTGTAACGGATACATTCAACATGATATCGGTAGACGGTGATACATCGACAAACGATACTCTTCTGCTTATGGCTAACGGACTTGCCGGAAATGAAACGATCAAAGAAGAGAATGAAGACTACAATACGTTCAGGGAAGCACTTTTTGAGGTATGCAGGACTCTTGCCATGAAGATGGCAAAGGATGGTGAAGGAGCATCAAAGCTGTTCACGGCTCACGTGGTTAATGCAAAAACCAAGGAAGACGCAAGGATACTGGCCCGGTCGGTTATAAGCTCCAATCTCAGCAAAGCGGCCGTGTTCGGATGCGATGCCAACTTCGGAAGATTCCTCTGCGCGATGGGATATTCGGGTGTTGATTTTAACCAGGAGGATGTTGAACTGTTCTTTGAGAGTGCGGCGGGAAGACTGCAGGTGTTTAATTACGGTATCCCGCTTGACTTCGATGAGGAGGAGGCGCTTAAGATCCTTAAGGAGGATGAGGTAACGATATTTATAGATATGCATGAGGGCAGCGGTGAAGCCACGGCGTGGGGCTGCGATCTCACCTATGATTATGTTAAGATCAATGCGGATTACAGAAGCTGATCAAAGCTCATATTAGCTGGACATAGATTACAAAAGCTGATCAAAGCTCATATTAGCTGAACATAGATTACAGAGGCTGCAGCCGTTTAACACATTAATCCGGTTTACGTCCGGCAAGGATTGTGTTAAATTATAGTAGTTACGGTTATGTGTAATTCTAAAGGATCTGATTAAAATGCAAGGAGCGGAATAATGTCAGTTACAAACGAAGAATATATGCAGAAATATTACAAGAAGGCTGAGGTCCTGATCGAGGCGCTTCCCTATATCCGCAAGTTCAACCGAAAGGTCATTGTTGTGAAATACGGCGGAAGCGCAATGAGTGATGAAGAGCTCAAGAGAAACGTCATAAAGGATGTGACGCTGCTTAAGCTCGTCGGATTCAAGCCGATCGTAGTTCACGGAGGCGGTAAGGACATAAGCAGATGGGTGGAGAAGTCAGGCAAAGAGGCTAAGTTCATCAACGGACTGCGTGTGACGGATGAGGAGACAATGGAAATAGCCGAGATGGTACTCGGAAGAGTGAACAAGGGCCTGGTCGCAATGGTGCAGGAGCTGGGCGTTAAGGCTGTCGGTATATCGGGAAAGGACGGGGGTCTTCTTACTGTTGAGAAGAAGTATTCGGACGGACAGGATATCGGATACGTGGGAAATATCACAGAGGTAAATACCAAGATTCTTGAGGATTTGCTTGAAAACGACTTTCTTCCCATTGTATCACCGATAGGTCTTGATGCAGAGTTCAAAACATACAACATAAACGCGGATGATGCGGCATGCGCCATAGCCAAGGCAATGCACGCTGACAAGCTTGCTTTCCTTACCGACGTTGAGGGCGTATACAAGGATCCCAATGACAGATCATCCTTTATATCAAGACTTACCGTATCACAGGCGAATGCCCTGATCGGAACGGGAACTGTCGGCGGAGGGATGCTTCCGAAGCTGAACAACTGCACGGATGCGATAGAACACGGAGTAAACAGAGTGCATATCCTTGACGGAAGGAAGCCTCATACACTTCTGCTTGAGATATTTACAAATAAAGGTATCGGTACGATGTTCTTCCCGGATGCCGAAGAAGAATCGCTTCCTTAAGCTGAACAGGAAAGAACGGTTAGCATGTATCAGACATATATAAGAGGTGCGGTATGGGTAATATGAATGAGATAATTAACGGAGCGGAGCAGGTACTGCTTCATACATATAACCGTTTCCCCGTGGTTTTCGATCATGGAAACGGGGTCAGGCTATATGATACTGACGGCAGGGAGTATCTTGATTTCTGCGCGGGCATAGCCGTATTCGCGCTTGGGTACGGCAACAGGGAATATAATGATGCGTTAAAGGCACAGATAGACAAGCTTATACATACGTCCAACCTGTTCTATTCGGAGCCGCTTGAAAAAGCGGCAAAGGCGCTGACAAAGGCAGCGGGAATGGACAGGGTGTTCTTTACAAACAGTGGCGCAGAGGCAATAGAGGGTGCAATAAAAAGCGCAAGGAAATACGCCTATAACAAGGACGGTCAGACGGATCATGAGATCATTGCAATGAACAATTCCTTCCACGGGCGTACAATGGGTGCACTGTCGGTTACAGGCAAGAAGGCGTACCGTGAGCCGTTCTATCCGATGATCGGGCATATAAAGTATGCTGATTTTAATGATTATGAGAGTGTTCTGGCTCAGATCAGTGACAAGACCTGCGCCATAATAATGGAAACCATACAGGGTGAGGGAGGTATCTATCTCGCGGATCCGGAGTTTCTTAAGAAGATCAGAAAGCTGTGTGATGAGAAGGATATTCTGCTTATACTCGATGAGATACAGTGCGGTATGGGCAGAAGCGGGAATATGTTCGCATTTGAAGCTTACGGGATAAAGCCTGATATACTGACAGTTGCCAAGGCTGTAGGCTGCGGTGTTCCGGTCGGAGCCTTCATGCTGACGGAAAGACTTGCGGACAAGACTCTGGCACCGGGCGATCACGGAACGACGTATGGCGGGAATCCCCTGGTTACGGCAGCTGTATGCGAGGTGTTAAGGCAGTTCGAAGAGAGAAATATCACGGATAATGTAAGGACGGTCGGTGCCTATATGTATGATAAGCTGGAGGAGGTCATGAAGGAGTATGACTTCATAACGGCTCATCGCGGAGTCGGTCTTATTCAGGGAATAGAGCTTGATCCCGATAAGAAGAAGGCCGGGGATGTGTGCAAAAAGGCAGTGGAGAACGGGCTTATCATAATAACGGCAGGAGCGAACATAATAAGGTTCATTCCGCCTCTTGTTATCACAAAAGAGGATGTTGATGAAATGACGGTTCTTCTCAGAAAGGCGTTATCGTAGTAAGGGCAGATATGAAGAGAATATTAAGTGTTGTCATTGCAGTCATCCTTGTGGCTGCAATGATTCTGTTGGCAGTAAAAGTAAAAGATCCGATGTATACAAATGACAAGGCAGGAGAAGGCGGTTTGCAAAAGTCTGCGGGAGTGTCGGCTGCTGCGGATAAGGCGGCGGCTCTTCACGAGGACGGTACGATCATCCTGTGGTATGCCGATGATTCGCTTACAGAATATATAACGGACATTGCGCTTGCATACAGGACCGAGACAGGAGTAAAGGTTAAGCCCGAGCTTGTAAGCGGGGTAGAACTGCTTGAACAGATCAATCACGCATCCATATACGAGGGATCGGTTGAGAACGGTGAGACCGTCATTGCACCCGATCTTTATGTAACAACCCATGATAATCTGATGAAAGCATATTATGCGGGACTGGCGTCGGAGATAACCGATCCGCAGAAGGTCATTAACGCCATCAATTATCCGCAGACATCACTTCATGCAATACGCTGCGCGGGTAAGTACGTGGGATACCCGCTGTATTATGAAACCAATTTTCTCCTTTATAATAAGACCTATATGGCCAATATCGCAAAACAGAATCTGGGCGGTGATGAAAACGGCGAAGCTTTTTTCGAAGAATATGAGGAACAGGACGCCGGGGCTGCGGCAGGTACGGCAAATGAAACGAGCGGAGAAAGCCTGAGCGGCGTAAGCGGCAATGAAACAGACAGAACGGCAGATACCTCGGGTAACGGGATCAAGGTAGTAAATACAGTGGGACGGGCTGCCGTAAGTGCCGATGCGGCAGACCGGGAAGATGCGTCGGAACAGACCGCGGCGGGTGCGGATGAAGAGACGCCGGCTGACGGAACCGATGAAGAGGATCCCATGGGAGAAGAGGATGTCACGGCAGATCCGCAGGTGCTTGAAAAGCTGGCCAACATGATCCCCGCCACTATAGACGACATCCTTACGTTCGCCAATAATTATGATGCTCCGGAAGAGGTTGAAGCTATCTTTAAATGGGATGTTTCCGATATATTCTATAATTATTTCTTTGTCGGGAATTATATGAATGTGGGCGGTGAGGACGGAGATGACAACTCCTATTTCAATATATACAATCAGCAGGCGGTAGACTGCCTTAAGGTATACCAGAATATCAACCAGTTCTTCTCAATCGATTCAAAGGCAGTTACTTATGATAATATTCTTGAAGAGTTTATAGAGGGAAAAACAGTATTTACCGTTGCTACCACTGATGCCATTGCCAAGATCAAAGAGGCCAGGGAGAACGGTGAATTCAACTATGACTATGGTGTTGCCGTACTTCCGGATATAAGCACCACGCTTAAGGCAAGAGGGCTTTCCGAAACATCAACGGTGGTTGTGAACGGGTATTCATTTAATAAAGAGACAGCAAATGATTTTGCCGAATATATGTCGTATACAAGAGCGGCAGACATATATAAGAAGGCCGGCAGGATATCATGTCTTAAGAATGTCGATTATGAGGATAAAGAAATAAGGAACGTAATGCAGGAATACGAGAAATCGGTTCCGCTTCCGAAAATGATAGAAGCAGGCAATTACTGGGTACAGCTTGAGATAGCATTTACCAAGGTATGGAACGGCGCAGACCCGGATGAAACGCTAAAGGAGCTTAACGATACGATAGGTGAACAGATTGATGAGCTGGAACAGCACGTTCTGACGCAGGAGTCGATAAAGGTCGGATATTAGCAAGTTCACAATTTGAACATATTTTTATCACTTTTTTCTCACCGGCGGATTATAGAATGAACACAAATGAAAGATATGATGTAATTGTATCAGGAAAACAGATGCATATCATAAACGGATGAGATCACATTCCAAAGCGTATTTTAATTAATCCGACAGTATTCAGAGAAAGGGAGGATGAACTATGTACGAATATTATGACCATGATAACAGGACGGCAGCTTCCGGTGAGAATGAAATGCTTCAGGCACAGATGAAGCAGAAGGCTGCAAGGGAACTTAAGGAACAGAAGAAGGAAAAGAGAAAGAAGTGGTTCATGTGCGTTGCTTATGCACTTTCATTTGGGCTCATTGCCGGAGGAACCTTTCAGGCTGTAAACTTTGCGGGCGATCTGATAAAGGAAAAAGCAGGGATCGGAAGAAGCGCCAAAGAGGAGCAGAGCGATACATCCGGAAACGGCAAGGCTTCCCTTAAGCAGGCAGACAGTAAAGCGGATGACGCAGCAGCCGAAGAGAAGGAGGAAGAAAAAAACGAAACGAAGAAAGCATCTGTAAATAAATCCGAAGTGGCCCAGCTGGCCGCAACGGGAACACTGGATGTGTCAACGGTAGCGGAAAATGTAATGCCTTCGATCGTATCGATCACCAATAAGAGCGTTCAGGAGATAAGATCACTGTTCGGAAGAGGAATACAGCAGTACGAAAGCATGAGCGCAGGTTCCGGTATCATCGTCGGTGAGAATGATGATGAACTGCTTATAGTAACTAACAACCATGTGGTTGAAGGAGCCAAGGAACTGTCGGTGGCATTTATAGATGAAGAGATATACAGCGCGGCAATAAAGGGTACGGATCCCGATAACGACCTTGCGGTTATAGCGGTTAAGCTGTCGGATATAAAGGACAGTACAATGGATGAGATAGCCATAGCGACCATGGGAGATTCGGATGAGCTGGTTATCGGGCAGCAGGTTGTTGCCATAGGAAATGCACTTGGATACGGCCAGTCGGTAACAACAGGTATCATAAGCGCACTTAACCGTGATGTTGAGCTCGATAAGATCGCCAGTAACCTTATTCAGACAGATGCAGCCATCAATCCCGGTAACAGCGGCGGCGCTCTGCTCAATATGAGAGGTGAGGTTATAGGTATCAATTCGGCCAAGCTTGCTTCATCCCAGATAGAAGGAATGGGATATGCCATCCCGATCTCCACGGCTACTCCGATAATCGAAGAGCTTATGAACAGACAGACAAGAGAGGCTGTTGACGAGAAGGATGCAAGCTATCTCGGTATAACCGGCGTATCGGTAACCCAGGAGGTTTCAAAAACCTACAACATTCCCGAGGGAGTATACATTTCGGAAGCAGTAAAGGATGGTCCCGCCGATAAGGCAGGTATTACCAAGGGTGATGTTATACGTAAGTTTGACGGAGTTACGGTATCCTCGATAAATGACATAAAGGAACAGCTGCAGTATTACAAGGCAGGCGAGAAGGTCAAGGTTCTTCTTAAGAGATCCAACGGAACAGAGTATGAGGATGTTACCGTAGAGGTTACGCTCGGCAAGAGGGCGGAATCCGACCTGAAGGATGAGGAAGAGCAGAAAGAGGAGCCTCAGGATGACAGCGAGCAGAATGAGTTCCCCGGTGAAGGCTTCGGAAACTATTACATTGACCCGTTCTCAATATTCGGATATTGATCGGATCAACAGATAATATGAAATATTGTGTAAAAAAAGGCGTCCGTGAGGGCGCCTTTTATTGATTAAGGGGGTATCATGAAGCGGAGATAAGTGGTAAAATCCTTAATATGGCATGAACTTCTGCCATGAATTAAAAAAGAGAGAACATCAGTAAGGAGTTATAAAGTGGAAGTAAATCAGATAAGAATAACGCCGCATATAATCATTCCGAAGGGAAATTTTGATTTTGTTCTTGAGGCTACGCACAATGAGCAGCTCTACCTTGGATGCCTCGAAGCCGAAAAGCATATGATGACCGATTATGATGCATGTCTTATAGGGATAAGAAGAGCTATGGAGATGCTAGGAATAGAGCTTGAGAGACAGGGGCGTGAGGAGCTTTACAATATCACCTCACAGGAGGCTTTAAGAAGTATTTTCATAGACCTGAAGCGTATTAAGAGCAACAGGAACGGGCTGAAGGAAAGAAGACGTATATCCAGAAAGAATTTCTTCATGAGACATGTGGTGGATTTCGCCAAGAAGGATCATGAGGATTACACAAAGGAACAGATCATGGATTTCATACGGGATTATGCGGAAGTGTATCCTTATGAGTATCTGGATGACCGGCGGGCAAACAAGAGCATGAAGAATATCGCACAGGATATGTATGTAAGATGCTCAAGGCCGTTAAAAGAAAAGGGATGCGGTACCGGGGAGGATTGCGCGGCGCTTATACGTATGTTCCACAGACTGATGTGCCTTCTTAATTACGTGCAGGAACCATTTGAATATGAACTTGTACCGTTCGAGGATTATTATCCCATCCCGTCTGAGTATTATGAAGAGCTTGAGTTCGTCAAGGGCAGCAATTTCGGAATGTATGTATCCGGTGACGGGAAGACATATTATATGCTTAAGAGAAAGGATGCAGAGTATCTTAACAGTCTCAATCCCGACGTACACAGGCAGCGTTCTGAAGAGCTTGAAAGAATCGGGATGCTGTGGGAGAGGCTTTCCACTATGGCAGGATACGGACCGTGCAGGGTGGAGGAAATAGGAACGCAGGATTACAGAAGGCTTGTGCTGGAATTCGAAGGAAGACCCCATGCCCTGACCCAGAACGTGATCGACAACATAGACAAGTCCGGAATGAAGGAGGAGCTTATCAGGAGTATCGTGCGGATGCTTCGCTGCATGCACGAAGGGAATCCTCCCATAGCGCATATGTCGCTGAACCCGGAGTATATATATGTATGTGTGAAGGTTGATGTAATACTTACATACATAGTTGATTTTGATATGGCACGAATGCTCAATGTCAGGAACGAATACCCCGGAAGGGATATGATAGAGGATCATTTTAACGCAGTGGATCTTAAGAAATTCATAGCTCCGGAAATAAGGAATTCACCTGACATCACACCTGAAGAGCCGTGCGCTGCCGACATATATTCCCTGGGAAAGCTGGTGAAATATGTTTACGGGAAAAATGAAAAGAAGGTACGGGACTATGTTGAAAATCTTATAATAAAGGATCCTGCGGAACGGCCCACGATCGCGGCGGCCGGGAGGGCCTTTGACGAAGAAGTGGTATATTTTGAGCCGACAGTTACGCTGGGGCTGGAGGTCATGGATGAATTCAGGCTTCTGGTATTTACGAATTTCCGGGGCTTTGAAGACCATGTGGTGAGCGATACGGTGTCTGTCGGAAGGATGTTCAGCAGTGAAGGGAAGGATATAAAGATAGATTCTCCGATAGCGTCCCGTACACACGGCAAATTCGAAAAGACCGACGGGGGATTTGAGTATTCCGACATGCTGAGTACCAACGGAACCTTTATAAACGGTGTATTGTACGGAGCGCAGAGACGTGGCAGGACAGAACCCAAAGAGCTTAAGTTCGGGGATATCCTTAAGATCGATACTCCGGAATTAAAGAAGGAGCATAAGAATGCTGTATACATGTTCGTGTTAAGACCCTCTAAGTATAAGATGAAGCAGTATGAGATAGATATAGAGGATGGACTTGATGTCTATATCGGAAGAGAAGAGGGGGATATTATACTGACGAACAACAGGGTGAGCAAGAAACATGCAAGGTTTGTTGTCAAGAACGGAAGCCTGTATATCCAGGATCTGAAGAGTACCAACGGTCTCTATGTTAACGGTAAACAGGCAGACCGTCCGGTCAGGCTGAATCCTACGGATTCGGTAAGGATAGAGGACTATGTGTTCATCGTGACCGATAAGAAAATTTATTACTTTGCGGAGTAAATATTTCTTTAAACCGGTCCTGAACTGTGATAAAATGTTCAATGCATAAGAGCCTGCACAGGAGGCTTGTTTTGAAAAAATACATATTGGACATTTTGATGATCACTATCCTTTCTTCTGCTTTGATGTTTGCGGCGGGATGCGGTAAAGACGAAGCAGTCATTCTTCCGGAGCGTGAAGCAGTCTTATCCGGGGAACAGTCAGGCAATACCAACGATACAGAAGAAGCAGAGTATCTTCATGCTGTGGATGAAGAAATTGTGATGTCCGGGAATCCGGGGACATTAACGGAGCATGGCGCTGCAGAGGAGCCGGTAAAGGGAACGGCAGAAGAAGCTTTTGATGAACCGGCAGCCGTAACTGTTTATGTATGCGGGGCAGTAGAGGATCCCGGCGTTTATACACTGGATGAAGGCAGGCGAATAGCGGATGCGCTGGAGCTCGCCGGAGGGATGAGTGAGGAAGCGGACAGGGATTATATTAATCAGGCGATGCTGCTTGCCGACTGCCAGAAGATATACATACCCAGGAAGGGAGAGATCCCCAATCCTTCTTATGAGGACAGCGGACCGGATCCGCAGGGAACACATCCGAAAGAAAAAGTTAATGAAGCTTTGGCGGACAGGGTCAACATTAATACCGGGAGTAAACAGGAGCTTATGACCCTGCCGGGCATAGGAGAGGCAAAGGCCGGGCTGATCATCGAATACAGGGACAGTAACGGAGGCTTTTCTTCAATAGAAGATATCATGAAGATAAACGGCATCAAGGAAGGTATGTTTAATAAAATAAAGGACAGGATATGCATATAGGAGCGGGGTTAATATTTTTGCGATAACAAGGGGTGGAATATGAAGGTTCTGGTTGTGGATGATGAGAAGATCATAGTTAAGGGCGTGGTGTTTGGTATCAGCAATGATGATACACAGGTAGATGCCGCTTATGACGGAGAAGAAGCGCTTGCGATGATCAGGGAGAACGATTATGACATTATCCTGCTGGATGTTATGCTTCCGAAGCTCGACGGCTTCGAGGTATGCAGAAAAGTAAGGGAATTCTCCCAGGTTCCCATCATAATGCTTACTGCGAAAAATGATGATAATGACAAGATAGCGGGTCTTAATTACGGTGCTGATGATTATGTTACCAAGCCGTTTAATATAAATGAGATAAAGGCAAGGATGGAAGCTATCTTAAGAAGGACCGAACCGGGCAGGAGCAGAAAGAGTGAGCAGAAGGATCAGGTACTTGAAATAAGCGACATGCGTCTTGAGCTTAACAACAAGAGGCTCTACATTGCGGGCAGGGAGGTTAACGTTACTGTCAAGGAGTTCGAGGTGCTGGAGCTTCTGGCAGGAAATCCGGGGAAGGTATACAGCAGGGAGAAGCTGCTTGAGCTTATCTGGGGCCTTGATTACCCAGGCGGTTCCAGAACCGTTGATGTGCATGTCAGAAGGCTGCGCGAGAAGATAGAGCCGGAACCCGGCGATCCCAAGTATGTTCAGACGAAATGGGGTGTAGGCTATTATTTCCATGGTTAGGGAACGTCTCAGAAGGTTTGCTCCGTTCAGAAGTCTCGGAGTGCGTATTTTCATCGCTGTATGCATAATGGGTATAGTACCGGGGGTTATCCTCAGGTATATTCTGCTTAGCAGCTATGAAACAAGGGCGATATCCGTAAGGAAATCCGAAATACAGAATCAGTGTACCATTCTGGCCGATCATCTTGTGACCTACGGTTATCTGGCAGATCCGTCGTCGGAGGTCATTAATGCAGAGCTTGAGCAGTTCTCATCATTGTATGACGGCCGTATAATGATAATTGACAATGACCTTAAGATAATCAAGGATACCTATTCCATAAGTCAGGGAAAGATAATGATCTCCGAGGAGATCTTAAGATGCTTTGACAAATCATCAATAGCCAAGCATGATAAGATAAACAGATATATCGAATTTACCACGCCGATAACAGACAGGACTACAGGTGCTGTGATCGGGGTCATTTTAACAAGCGTATCTACAGATAATATAGCCGAAACGATAAGCATTATGGGAAGAAAGGCAACCCTGTTTGAGGTTATTGTTGCCGTTTTGGCCGTCTGCTTTTCAGTGTTCGTGTCCATGAATCTGATCAGACCTTTCCGTGCGATAAATACAGCGATAATCCAGGTCGAAGAGGGCTTTACCGAAGAGAAGATTTCGGTTCCCGATTATATTGAAACAGAAGTCATTTCAGCTTCATTCAACAAGCTTATGGATAAAATGAATACGCTTGAGGCGTCAAGACAGGAATTCGTTTCGAATGTCTCGCATGAGCTTAAGACGCCAATAACATCTGTGAAGGTCCTGGCGGATTCGCTGCTTACGCAGGATGATGTTCCCGTAGAGATATACAGGGAATTCATGGAGGATATTACCAAGGAAATAGACAGGGAAGATAAGATAATCAACGATCTTCTGTCCCTTGTCAAGCTTGATAAGACGGCAGGCGGACTTATGAACATAAGCGTCGTCGATATAAATGCGATGCTGGAGGATATTCTTAAGAGAGTCAGACCGATAGCGGACAGGGCCAAGGTGGAGCTGATCCTTGAGAGCATCCGTCCTGTGAGCGCGGAAATAGATGAGATCAAGCTGTCGCTTGCGATAATGAACGTCATAGAGAATGCCGTGAAATATAACAAGGAGAACGGCTGGGTAAAGGTAAGCGTGGATGCAGACCATCAGTTCTTTACCGTGACGGTATCCGATTCGGGGATGGGTATCCCGGAAGAGGCGCAGGCACATATCTTTGAGCGTTTTTACAGAGTGGATAAGTCGCATTCAAAGGAAATAGGCGGATCGGGTCTGGGACTTGCGATAACCAGAAATACGGTGCTGATGCATGACGGCGCAATTAAGGTGGAGAGCAGCGAGGGAATAGGCACCACATTTACGATAAAGATACCAAAGACACATACAACAGCCGATAAGGAAACAGATGAAGAGAGCAGGAAGGACGAAAAAACCATATAACAGCATATTTGCAGCCCTGATAATAAGTCTTTCGGTCATGCTTTCCGGATGCATTCTGAACAGGAATGCCGGAACCGAGGGTAACTTCATGGTTTATTACCCTGATAAGGAAAATGTGAAGGTTGTGGCAAGAGGGTATGATATCGTGCCGCAGGACACGGAGGGAATGATAAGCGAAGCCATTAACCGGCTGTCGCTCCAGCCTTCGGATTATGAGCTTAGAGCTGCCATACCGGAAGGAGTTCATGTGAATTCCGTCGTACTGACGGATGGGGTGCTGCTCCTTGATTTTGATACGGAATATCTTAGAAACGCAGGCAGGGATGAGATACTGAGACGTGCTGCCATAGTCCGGACGCTTAACCAGATCGATGGAGTGGATGAGATCTCGTTCACGGTAGACGGAGCCGTGCTCAATGATTCAAAGGGTGCTCCCGTGGGTCTTATGACGGCAGATATGTTCATTGATAATGCCGGTGATGAGATAAATGCATATGAAAGGACAGGGCTTATACTCTATTACGCCGACGAGGAGGGAACGGGGCTTATAAAAACCTCTGAGAACGTTGCATATAACTCGAATATATCGATGGAGAAGCTCGTGACGGAGCATCTTATATCGGGTCCGCTTTCTTACGGTGTATATCCTGTAACCGCGCCTGAGGTAAAGATCCTTTCCGTGACCACGAAGGACGGGGTATGCTATGTGAACCTGAGCAAGGAATTCCTTCAAAAGCAGGGAAAGCTGAGCGATGAGGTGGTCCTGTATTCATTCATCAATTCTCTGACCGAGCTGCCGAATATCAACAAGGTTCAGTTCATGGTTGATTCGGAGACGGAGATATCCTTCGGAGATCACAGCTATCTTAACGAGGCCTTCGAGAGGAATCTTGAGATCGTGGACGGAGACGGGAGCAGCGGTACGAAATAAACTTATAGTAAACGAAATAAATATATCAGAAGATAAAAGTAAACCGGGCATGGGAAACCGGAACGGTATGAGAAACCGGTATGGAAAAAGGCGATTACAGACAGGAGGTGGATTTGATATAAGGAGACCGGTATGTGTCTTCGCGCTTCTGTTCGTTATGATACTTTCGGTCCTGATGCTGCTGTATGACGGAATTGACAGCCGGCAGCCATCCGGAAAATATGACGGCAGAGAGCTTGTTGCGGAAGGCACTGTAAAAAAGATTGAAAACAAAAAAGACAAATCTGTAATACATCTAAAGGTCATTTCAAAGGCTGATAAGGAACTTTCGGAAAATATCCTGATATATCTTTCAAATGAAGAACTGAATAAGGCACAGGTACATATAGGGCAGACAGTAGGCATACGGGGACGCATGAATCTGTTTAAACCTGCATATAACAGGGGGCAGTTTGACATGCGGGAGTATTACCTCGATAAGCATTACAGCTATGTGTGCTATGACGGCCATGTGGAGTATAAGAAAGGATCATACGATCCCTTTAAGGATGCCCTGTACCGGATAAGGCTGCGTACGGAGTCTGTCTTCGAACATTACTACAGTGAACGCTACAGCGGGATAATCAAGGCTCTTGTGCTGGCACAGCGCCATGATCTTGAGGAGGATGTCCGGGAACAGTATAAAAATGCAGGAATATCACATATCCTGGCACTGTCCGGGCTTCATATCGTTACTATGGGTTTTATCCTGTTCGGCGGGATAAGGAGGATGGGTGTGCCTGATACTGCGGCGTCTCTGATCGCAACCGGGTGTACAGTATCATACTGTATCATGACAGGTATGCCTGCCTCGGCAGTACGTGCGATGATAATGTTCTTCGTTTCGATGGGAGCAGTGCTGCTCGGACGTACCAACGATCTTAGGACATCATCGGCGATAGCCGCGCTTGCCATGCTTATGATCAACCCGTCATATCTTTATGAAGCCGGTTTTCAGCTTTCCTTTGCGGCGGTCATCGGCATAGGTCTTGTATATCCGTCTGTACGCGCCATTGTACAGTATCTGTTCGACAGGGACAGGGTACGAAGGCTTCACAGAAGCGATAAGAGGGCGGTAAGGGCGATGATGTCATTACTCAGGACACTGCTTTTCTCCCTGTCGCTGCAGATAACAACAGTTCCTCTTACAATGTGGTATTACTATCAGCTTCCTGCATATGGGATAATGGTAAATATGCTTGTGATCCCGCTTGCGGGTATACTGCTCGCGGGAAGCTTTATTACGGGAATAGTGGGAAATATTGCTCTTTTCGCGGCTGCTGCGGGCCGGGCAACGCCCGTATACACTGTGGCTGACAGACTGAGCAGGTTATCCGCTCTTGTAACGTCCGGAATACTTAAGATGTACGACCTGGTCACGGATGGAGCCAATAAGCTTCCGGGAGGAATTATCGTCACGGGGAGACCGATGCTGTGGCAGATGACGGTATATTATCTGGCTGTTGCGTTTGTTGTTTTAACGGGATACTATCTGATGCGGCAGGAGCGGAGGTTAAGAAGAGCCGCGGTCAGACAATGGGATCATCAAAAATACAGCAGTCCCGAAGGTATATCTTCTGTAAGAAACCGGATCGTGAGATATCTCAGGATACGTTCCGCCGGGCTTATCTGTGTGCTGTGTGCAGGCACTGCAGTCCTGTCTGTAAGGATAAGGCCCGGATATGAGATATCGTCACTGTATGCAGGCCAGGGACAGTGCATGATAATTCATGGTGATAACGTTCCGACCGTAATGTTTGACTGCGGGAGTACCGATGTCAGGGAGGTCGGGAAATATACGGTAGTTCCCTTCCTTAAATATTGCGGAGAGGGAAGGATAGATACGGTATTCGTTTCACACCTTGATACGGACCATGTGAGCGGACTTGTGGAAATACTTAATATGGAGGCACCGGGAATAACGATCGGAAGGATCGTTATTCCTGACGGTGATATTCAGGAGAGAAGTGAGAATCATACAGCGTTAACGGAGGCCGCACGGACAAGGGGGATTCCGGTGTATACGATGACAAGGGGTGATGAAATATGCTACAGAAGGCTCAGGATCTCATGCCTTGCCCCGGATAACGGCAGGGAGAAATATGAAGACCTGAATGAAGGCTCGCTTGTGCTGGGCGTTCAGTATAACAGTCATGATAACGGCAACAGCTTCAGGGCGTTGATGACAGGGGATATAAGTTCGGCGGTCGAGGATGAGCTTATCAGTGGTGGATTAGACGAATATGACTGGCTGCAGGTGGCCCATCACGGATCAAGATCTGCGGCGAATGAAAGATTCATTCAAACGGTGAGACCGAGGGTTGCGGTGATATCCGCAGGCATTGATAATAAATACGGACATCCTCATGAAGAAACCCTTAAGCTTCTGAGGGAAGCGGGAGATACGGTTACCTGCGTTACAAGTGAAGCGGGTGAGGTGGACACGGTAGTATCGGGCGGCAGGACAGAAATAAGGAAATTTAAATGAAAATTAAGCAAAATTATATTATACTTAAGGCTGCCGATATGATATTATGATTCAAGGGTCAAAAGCAGGGAGCATATCATATCCAGATAAAAAGACAGAAGCATGAAAAGCATAGATTCGGATATTAAAGAAGGAAGGTTTAAGAATATATATTTCCTGATGGGGGTAGAGCGGTATCTCATATGTCAGTACAGGGATAAGCTGGTAAATGCCCTCGCAGGTGAAGATGACGGGATCAACGTGAAGAGATATTCGGGAGAGATGCCCGATATAAATGAACTTATCGGATTCCTGGATACCGTTCCGTTCTTTGCTCCACGCCGGGTTGCAGTCGTGGAGGATACCGGGATATTTAAGGTAAGTGACAGTGAGCTTGCGGACTATCTGCCTTCACTTCCGGAGACGTCCCATATCATATTCGTGGA
Organism: Lachnospiraceae bacterium; assembly: GCA_017450065.1. Lineage (GTDB taxonomy): Bacteria > Bacillota > Clostridia > Lachnospirales > Lachnospiraceae > UBA2868. Next base: position 19,236 of record JAFSYI010000004.1, on the reverse strand, counting down.
GTCATACAAAGGAGGACATGACAGGGGCGCCGAGAAGAAGTATGAACAGACGATCGTAGACAAGAGATATAAGCTGTATAAGACGGTACAGAAGCTTGGAAGAACGGTCGAGTTCAAAAGGATGGGCAGGGACATACTCAATAAATGGCTTCTCAAGAGATTTAAGGATGCCGGTCTTAACATAACCCGCGGGGCCATGGAGCTTCTGTATGAATATGCGGGGGAGGATATGAGCCTTCTGTACAATGAGTCGGAGAAGCTTATCTGTTACAGGCTGGGACACAGCAGTATAGACGGCGATGATGTAAGGGAAGTGTGCTCAAGGAATATCGGAAATGACGTGTTTGAAATGGTAAGGGCCATTGCAACCAGGAACAGGCAGAAAGCCCTGAAGCTGTATTATGATCTGCTTGAGCTTCGTGAGCGCCCGATGGGAATCCTTTCTCTTATCACCCGTGAATTTAATATACTTCTGAAGGTGAAGATGCTGAGGGATGCCGGAAAGAATTACGAAAGCATAGAGAAGGTGGCAGGGATCAATAAATACTTTGTGAAAAAATACGTGAATATATCGTCACGTTTTACATATGAGTATCTTAAGGAAGCCGTTACCGAATGCATTGATACCGAAACCCTGTTCAAGCAGGGAAGGATAAATGATGTTATAGCCGTCGAGATGCTCATTGTGAAATATGCATCCTGAGTGCCGGGGAGCAGCATGAAAATACATGAACAACAAAACAAGAGGTGTGAATATGAGAGAAGAACCAAAGGAATATCAGGTATACAGGCATTTTAAGGGAGATTACTATCAGGTGATCGCGGTTGCGACACATTCGGAAACGGAAGAGAAGCTGGTGATCTACAGAAATCTGTTTTCCGGGGACAGGGTATGCGCGCGTCCGCTTGAAATGTTTATGAGCGAAGTGGATCATGAAAAGTATCCCGATGTAAACCAGAAATGGAGATTCGCGCTGGTCACGGGGACGGGGAAGAATGCCGCTGCAGCCGTGGAGAAACATGATATACAGGATGATGCTTCCAAAGACGGTGAACCTAAAGACGATGTTGCAGAGGATGTGGATTCTGCCGGTGATGAATCAAAAGAAGATGCTCCAAAGGACGAGGCTCCCGGTGATGACGGATCAAAAGATACCGCATTTCTTGATGAGTTTCTTGATGCCGACACATATGAAAAGAAGCTGGATGTTTTCACGGGAATGTGGAAGAGCCTAAATGAGGACAATATAGATAATGTCGCTCTTGTTATGGATCTGGAGTTAAGAGGCGGCACGCTTGAGGAAAAATACAAGGAGATATTAAACTGCCTTAAGATGAAGGCAAGGTATGAGAGTACGAGACTGAGATAAAGACAGGCATAAGGAGCTGTATTGAACGATGCGCGGCGTAAAAGTTATGTTGTCTTTTTGCCAAACATTATATATAATGGTATTCGGTTCGTCTTTACAGGAATGCAGGACGGACGGGATAATGAGTATACAGTTATGAAACGGAGGTAAATACATGTTTTCACTGGATGAAGTAAGAGCAGTCGATCCCGAGATCGCTGAAGCCATTGTAAAGGAGCAGGAGAGGCAGAACAGCCATATTGAGCTTATCGCATCTGAGAACTGGGTAAGCAAGGCAGTTATGGCTGCAATGGGAAGCCCGCTTACGAATAAATATGCGGAAGGTTATCCCGGAAAGAGATATTACGGTGGATGCGACTGTGTTGATATAGTTGAGGACCTGGCAAGAGAGAGAGCAAAGAAGCTGTTCGGCTGTGATTATGCCAATGTTCAGCCCCATTCGGGTGCGCAGGCCAATATGGCTGTTTTCTTTGCAATGCTTGAACCCGGTGATACTTTTATGGGTATGAACCTTGACCACGGCGGACATCTTTCACACGGTTCACCGGTAAATATGTCAGGTAAATATTTCAACTGCGTACATTACGGAGTCAATGATGAAGGCTTCATCGATTATGACGAGGTTAGAAGGATAGCGCTTGAGTGCAATCCCAAGATGATCCTGGCAGGTGCCAGCGCTTATGCAAGGAAGATAGATTTTAAGAAGTTCAGGGAGATCTGTGATGAGGTGGGAGCTTACCTCATGGTTGACATGGCACATATTGCCGGTCTTGTGGCTACAGGCTATCATGAAAGTCCGATACCTTATGCCGATGTTGTTACAACAACCACTCACAAGACTCTCCGCGGCCCCAGAGGAGGTCTTATCCTCTGCAATCAGGAAGCAGCCGATAAGTTCAACTTTAACAAGGCTATATTCCCGGGAATCCAGGGCGGCCCGCTCATGCATGTGATCGCAGCCAAGGCTGTCTGCTTCAAGGAGGCTCTTTCACCGGAATTCAGGGAATACGGAAAGAACATAATCGATAATGCGCAGGCTCTTGCGAAAGGCCTTATGGACAGAGGCTTAAGCATAGTATCGGGCGGTACGGATAACCATCTTATGCTTCTTGATCTGAGACCTCAGGAGCTTACGGGAAAAGAAATAGAGAAGTTACTTGATGCGGCTCATATTACAGCCAATAAGAATACAGTTCCCAACGATCCTCAGAAGCCTTTCGTTACGAGCGGAATAAGGCTCGGAACACCGGCTGTTACTTCAAGAGGTATGAATACCGAAGATATGGACAGGATCGCGGAAGCAATATCCTTAGTTGTTAAGGAAGGCGAAGCAGGCGTAGAGAAGGCACGTGCCATAGTTGATGAGCTTACAAAGAAGTATCCGCTTATCTGATGACTGCCTGAAGGTGTTTGCCATGATCAAAAACAGCCACTATATCGGAAAGATATGGTGGCTGTAAGTATTACTATAAATATACAGTGGTAACATAGATGATATTCAGTTCTTTATTGTTTATATTCTGGTTCATGCCGGTATTTTTCATAGTGTATTATCTTGTTCCGATGAAGCTTAAGAACATTGTACTCTTTATCGGTAGCCTGATCTTCTACGGCTGGGGAGAGCCTAAGTATCTTATATTACTGGGCATTTCCATTCTGGTTAACTATTTTGCCGGAAGACTGATAGACAGGGCGAAGAGAAGAAACAGTACAGTAAACAGTACCGAAAATGCCGAAGAGAAGGCCGGGGGAGAAGGCTTGGGGAAGCCGGTACTTATCGGCGCGCTTGCCTTTGACATCGGAATGCTTTTCTTCTTTAAATATATCAATTTCTTTATCGATAACATAAATGCGGTTACGGGGGCGGGATTAAGCAGGGTCAATATAACGCTTCCGCTTGGAATAAGCTTCTATACCTTCCAGATAATGTCATATGTGATCGATCTGTATCGTGGGAAGGTCAGGGTAGAGACTTCTCTTATAGATCTCGGGACCTATCTGTGTATGTTTCCGCAGCTTATAGCCGGCCCTATAGTGGTATACAGTGATGTATCGGAGGCTCTTAAGAGCAGGATCATCTCACCCGCCGGTGTGGAAGAAGGGCTTAAGCTCTTTATACTGGGACTTGGTTCGAAGGTCCTTATAGCAAACAGCGCAGGAGCGTTGTGGAAGGAGCTTGAGACCATTGGGTATTCTGCATTGTCTTCTCCCATGGCCTGGCTTGGAATGCTCGCTTATACGCTGCAGATATATTTTGATTTTAACGGCTATTCGATGATGGCTATAGGTCTTGGCAGGATGCTTGGGTTCGAATTCCCGAAGAACTTCAACCTGCCGTATACCTCGCTGTCAATAACCGAATACTGGCGAAGATGGCATATGACGCTGAGCGGATGGTTTAAGGAATATCTGTACATACCGCTTGGCGGAAACAGAAGAGGCCCAGTGAGGAAGGTATTTAATCTGTTTATCGTATGGTTCATTACGGGCTTCTGGCACGGAGCAGACTGGAACTTTATATTATGGGGTCTGTATTTCTTTGTGCTCCTTATGGCAGAAAGAGCAGGCCTCGGACGATTCCTTGAAGGAAACAGGGTGATAGCGCGGATATATTCACTGCTTGCCATAGGCTTCGGATGGATGCTGTTCGCAATATCAGACTTAAGGCAGCTGGGGGTATATCTGTCGAGACTGTTTGTGGGTGGTGTATCAAACGAGATACTGTATTATGTGAGGAATTACGGAGTGATCCTGCTTGCCGGCTGTCTGCTTTCTTCCGGGCTCGGAAACAGGCTGTATGAGAAGATAAAGGACAGAAGGCTTATCGTGATACCGGTCCTTACGGGAATCTTTGTATTGTGCACAGCTTATCTTGCGGATGCTTCGTATAATCCGTTTCTGTATTTCCGCTTCTGAGTGTAAGCTGAGATGATCAGCCGTTGAATAAGGATGATCTTCCACAGCATGCACGGGGAGTACAGTATAAACACAGCTGTTTGGAACAGGCTGATAATACTTCGTATTTTGGCACTTGGGGATTAATAAAACAAAAAGTCAGGTCATGTTTGAAAGAATAAGAAACAATACTCTAACAATTATAATATCGGTAATGATCCTTATGTGTTTTGCGGGATACCTTGCAAACCGTGATGCTGTGTTCTCGGAAAGTGAGAACCGTTATCTTGCCGCACGCCCGAAGCTTACGCCGGCGGGACTTGCGGATGGCAGCTTCATGGAGCAGTTCGAGCTATATACAGAGGAGAGGCTTCCTCTGAGAGATATGATGATACGGCTTAAAGCAGTTACGGAGCAGATACAGCTTAAGAATGAGAACAACGGTATTGCAAGAGGGAAGGACGGCTTCCTGTTCGAAAAGCTTGTTAAGACTGATGAACAGCTTAATAAGAATAAGGCTGCCCTGGTTAATTTCGCCGGGAAGTGCGGAAGAGACATTAATATATGTATAGTCCCGAATTCCTGTGAGATATTGGAGGATAAGCTTCCTGCGGGATTCCCGGGTGTTTCGCAGAAGAGTGAGATAGGGGATCTGTATGCGTCTCTCTTAACCTATGACAATGTTAATACAATAGATGTATCGGACACACTCAGTGAGCACAGGGATGAATATATTTATTACAGGACAGATCATCACTGGACAACACAGGGAGCCTACTACGGATATGTAAGACTGTGCGATGAGATGGGTCTTAAGCCTGTGAGCATGGACAGGCTGTCCGGAAAGAGAAGGGATGTGCAGGACTTCTATGGTACATACTATTCCAAATATAAGGGATACGGAGTAGGACCTGATATCCTGACATATTATGACATTCCGGTATCGTACTATGAAGCCGGAGGCGAAAGCCATGACGGAATGTATGATACGGGGAAGCTTAAGGTCTATGACAAGTATGCAATGTTTATGTATGGAAACGAGGGGCTTGCCACGGTAAGGAGCATGCCGGATGAAGGAGAGGATAAGAGAAGTGAGCTTATACTGTTCAAAGACTCATATTCCAACTGCCTTACACCTTTCCTTACATATAATTATGATACGATAACGGTGGTCGACTTAAGATATTACAACAGACCCGTGGATGAACTGCTTGGTGAGCATGAGGATGCGGATATACTTCTTCTGTATAACTTCATGCATTATAATGAAGATAATCATTTCTACAGGCTGGTAACAAACCGTGCAGATTGAACTGTTATGGAATGACGATATATGCTATAATCTGAACAGCCGCAATGGTCCGGTTGCTTTGATAAAGCTTATGTAAAGGAAAACGGAATTGGATAAAAGATATTTATTTGATTTTTTGGGAACATCCTCTGAAATGAATGACCTTACTGAAGCGGAGAGGAAGCTGCATGAAAGAAGGAAAGCGATAAGGATAGCTTCGGTTGTGCTTGTGGTATTATGTACTCTCTTCCTTGCCGTTGCGGCAGGGACAATGATAGCTCTGTGGGATTCGGGAAAGACGGCGAAGGAGCTTATCGAGGTCATGAACGGGACCTATGTTTATGCAAAAACGCAGGAAGAGCTTGCAAGACTTAAGGATGAAGCAGAGGCGGCAGCAGGGGATGAAGCGGCTCGTCCTTCCGATAAAGACGCTTCGCTGTCTGTTGTAAATGAGGTGACTGCAGATAAAGAAGAGACGCCCGGCCGGGACACGGCAACGGCAGCAGGGGATAATGCCGGCGGTGCAGAGGATAATGGGGGTACAGATCAGGCTCAGGATGATCCTGCCTTCGCAGAACAGGATGATACTGAAGGCACTGTGGAGAATGTGGACACAGATGCTACCAACGCCACTCTTATGGAAGCAGAGGGAGTGAATGAATATGTGGATCCGGATGTTAACTATCCGCTTCCTTTTACGACAGTTGATGAGAGCTATTTCAATGATGCGCTGTTCATCGGTGATTCAAGGCTTCAGGGCTTTGGAATGTATTCCGGACTTCCGGGAACGTTTTATGCCGCAACAGGATTCCAGCTCTATAAATATGACACCATGAAGGTAGTAAATACCGATGCCGGTAAGGTTCCCATAGTCAATGCCATGCCATATGATACGTTTTCGAAGGTCTATATCAAGGTGGGACTTAATGAGATGGGTGGTAACGAGAACGTATTCAGGAATAAATATGCCGAACTGATACAGATGATAAGAGACGCCGAGCCAAGAGCGATCATATATGTACACGGCATACTTCCCGTAACCGCCGCGAAGTCACAGTCCGACAAGACCCACAGCAATGCAAATGTAACGGCCAGGAATGAAACACTTAAGCAGATCGCGCTTCAGGAAAGAGCATATTATCTGGATGTGGGTTCGGTGTTTATGGGGGCTGACGGCTTCCTGCCGCCGGAGATGGCTGCGGACGGAATCCACCTTAAGGCCCAATACATGGATAAATGGAAGCAGTACCTGCTGGAGCATGCGATAGTGGTACAGTAATATAACGGGTGCCGGCATAGTTCATGATAATGAAATGGAAATGTGAGATCGCAATAACGATGAAGATAAGGATCCTGTTTGGAGCAGGATCCTTTTTGCTCCCGTACAGTATGCTGAAATGACAGCTCTTTGGAATCAGACCTGCGAATAATATTGCAAGTTTTACGGGGGATTTTTAAAGTAAAAGTTCTTTATAGAAAGAGCGGATTATGATAATATTTTATTGTATGTTCCGATGATTGGCCGCCGGCTTTTGCCGTGAGGGGAACTGCAGAGCGGTAGAGTTCTTATGGCTGAAAGGAGGGGCAATACATATTAAATAATGAGGAGGAGAATATGAAAGGATCAGCAGGAAGAGTGATAAGAAGGATCGCCGCGGCAGCAGGTATTGCTGTTATGATGGCATCAATGGCAGGCTGCGGAGGGTCAGGAGCGAATGTCAATGCACAGGAGCTTGCGGATGCGCTTAAAACGGGGATCGCCTATAAGGATGATCTGTCGCCCATAGATCTTGATACGGCGGCAATGTTCTACAGCTTCGGAGATACCGACATAACCGAGGCGGTATTCTATGAGAGCAGCGGAGCCACTGCAGAGGAAATAGCGGTTATCAAATGCGGCAGTGAGGCAGATGCGGGGAAGGCGGAAGATGTGTTAAGAAACCGTGTATCCGAACAGATAGAATCCTACAAGGACTACGTTCCGGCAGAGCTTGAGAAGCTTAATGCAGCCGTTGTGTACAGAAAGGGAAGCTGTGCGGTACTGTCGGTAAGCGATGAGCCTGACAAGGCAAGGGAGATCATAACCTCGCATATGAAATGATCCCGGCACAGGCAGCTGAAGGGAACGGGTATATACGGATAATTACGGATATATTTACAGTATGATTTAATCAATTAAATTCACAGGAGGTCACTTATGGGAAACACAAAGGAACTTATTGAGAGCGGCAGGGCTGTCATGGGTCTTGAATTCGGATCAACAAGGATCAAGGCAGTACTTATTGATGAGGATCACATACCTGTTGCCGGCGGAGATCACGAATGGGAGAACAGATTCGAGAACGGTGTATGGACCTACAGCCTTGATGATATCCATGAAGGATTACAGGACTGCTTCAGGAAGCTGAAGGAGGACGTTAAGGACAGGTACGGTGTTAAGCTTAATAAGCTGGCTGCAATCGGCATCTCGGGAATGATGCACGGTTATCTTCCTTTCGATAAGGACGGTAAGCTTCTTGCTCCCTTCAGGACATGGAGAAATACCATCACGGGTGAGGCAGCTTCGGCTCTTACGAAGGAATTTGATTTCAATGTACCCCAGCGCTGGAGCATTTCCCATCTGTATCAGGCTATTCTCAATAAGGAAGATCATGTGAAGGATATCGCCTTCCTTACCACGCTTGCAGGATATATTCACTGGATGCTTACAGGCGAGAAGGTTATGGGTGTTGGTGAAGCATCGGGTATGTTCCCGATAAATGACAAGACCCGTGATTATGACAGTGCGATGATGGATAAGTTCGATGCACTGATCGCGGACAGAGGCTTCGCATGGAAGCTTGCCGACATACTCCCGAAGGTGCTTAATGCGGGAGAGAATGCCGGTGTGTTAACCGAAGAAGGAGCTAAATTCTTAGATCCCACAGGTGAGCTCGAAGCGGGTACGCCATTATGTCCTCCCGAGGGAGATGCGGGAACCGGTATGGCCGCAACCAATTCAATAGCCGTAAGGACAGGAAACGTATCAGCAGGAACATCATTCTTTGCAATGGTTGTTCTGGAAAAATCAATGTCCAAGGTTCATGAAGAGATAGATATGGTAACGACGCCTGACGGCGCTCCTGTTGCCATGGTACACTGCAATAACGGTACCACCGATCTTAACGGATGGGTTAACCTGTTTAAGGAATATGAAGAGGCTAAGGGAAATAAGCCCGATATGGGAGAGTTGTACGGGCTTCTGTACAACAAGGCTCTTGAAGGCGATAAGAACTGCGGCGGTCTGCTTGCATATAATTATAATGCAGGTGAGGCGGTTACGGGACTTAACGCAGGAAGGCCACTGTTCGTAAGAACACCGGATGCAAGGTTCACACTTGCGAACTTCATGAGATCGCATCTGTATGCATCGCTTGCAACCCTTAAGATAGGCTGTGACATCCTGTTTAAGGAAGAGAATGTCAAGGTGGATAAGCTGTTCGGACATGGAGGTTTCTTTAAGACCAAAGGTGTAGGCCAGAGCATGCTTGCTGCAGCCATGAATGCTCCGGTAGCCGTTATGAAGACAGCAGGCGAGGGCGGTCCATGGGGAATGGCACTGCTTGCGGCATATATGCTTAACGGTAAGGGAACGACTCTGCCGGTATATCTTAGCGATAAGGTATTCGGTGGAGACAGCGGAGACGTTATGGAGCCCGACCAGGCTGATGTTAAGGGCTTCGATGAGTATGTGGAAGCTTATAAGAAGACACTTCCGGCCGAGGCTGCCGCTGCCGAGAACTTCACGATCTGAGGGGCGAAGCGATCATAGTTACAAATTAGGCATAGAAAAAGAGAGGAAGAGAAATATGCTTGAACAATTAAAGAAAGAAGTATATGAAGCGAACATGGAGCTTCCGAAGAGAGGCCTTGTTACCTATACCTGGGGTAATGTTTCGGGTATAGACAGGGAGAGCGGATATTTCGTGATCAAGCCAAGCGGTGTGGATTATGATGAGCTTACTCCCGATGACATGGTGGTCATGGACCTTGAGGGAAACAGAGTAGAGGGTAAGTATAAGCCTTCAAGCGATACTGCCACACATCTTGAGCTGTATAAGAAATATCCGAAGATAGGCGGAGTGGTACATACCCATTCACCCGAAGCCGTTGCATGGGCACAGGCCGGAAGAGATATTCCGTTATACGGTACTACTCATGCGGATTATTTCCTGGGTTCGATTCCCTGTGCAAGGAATCTGACCACGGAAGAGATAGACGAGGCTTACGAGAAGAATACGGGTAAGGTGATCATTGAGACCTTCGAGGAACGAGGGCTGGATCCTGAGTATACACCTGCCGTATTATGCAAGAATCACGGTCCCTTCACCTGGGGTAAGGACGCAGCAGAGGCTGTTCATAATGCGGTAGTGCTTGAAGAAGTGGCCAAGATGGCAAGGAATACCGAGCTTATCAATCCCGACGTTAAACCGGCACCTGATAATATCAAAGAAAAACATTTCTACAGAAAGCATGGTGCCAACGCATATTACGGTCAGTAGATAATATTACGGTCAGTAAGATATAGAAACGGGCCTCCGTCTAAAGATTCAATGGATCTTTTGCCGGAGGCCCTGATATCTATATCCAAATGTCATTAATGTATTTGTTTATGTACACAAAATGTAACTATTCAGAACAGCACATATATTATATGAATATATTTACAGGATAAATACACCTTTTGAGTTTTTGTTAAAATTGTCCCAAACGGCAGAAAAGTATAAACAAAATAAAGAATATAAAATCAATAAACAGATAATACGGAAAATGAAAATAAAAAGAATAAAAAATAATATTTTTATCATAAAAAGTATTGACAATTAATTAAGAGGGATATATAATCTAATCATGAAGCGAGAGGTTAAGAAAGAAGGAAGTCAAGGAAACTTCTGAAAATAAATGTAAGGAGGTACAGACCACCGGAAACTTAAGTTTAGCTTTATAATTCACTTTAGCATTAAATCATAAGTTCCAAAGTGGAAGGGTGTCGTGACTGAGGTTAGGGTCATAAGACACGGTATTAGAACAGGACAGGCGATGCAAAGCACAGGTACATTGAGAAGGGTATGTGCAGTAGAGTCCGGGTACCGAACCGATGTCGATACAATTGAATAGGGAGTCAGATAATTGATTGAGTGCAAAGGGCACTATAAAATTAACATAAATTACGACTACCCCGGAAATCGCGGAACGGAAATGAGAGGTATAGTCCATTGGGAACTGAAGAACAGGTTTGAGAGCGGATGCAGACGATATTGAGTCGGCATCCGCTTTCGCATGTCTCCTTTTTTATTCATTTTTATGTTACACTGTTCTTATATTATGATTTAGGGGTCAAAACTATACTTTCTTATGATTAACGGATTGTTCCGTGCTTCGCACTTATGTCATAAGGAATCCACCGCTTCGCGGTACCCCTTATGACGAATACCCGCAATCCTAACCACCATTCGCCCTAAAGGATTAGCTTCGCGTCACAATTCCGTGGTGCTAAGCCCCACTTCTTGCTCATGTTGGGGCGGGTCATAAATCCTTGTCCCCACCATCAAGCAAGCTTGTGGTGTTGACAGGCTTTTGAGCCTTTAATCATATTATCTATGGGAGGATACGATGGAAGCTGTCCGCTACTGGAATCTTATAATTTCATCAGCCGGGTGCATTCTTGCCGTACTCGGACTGCTGCAGGCACTCATAAACCGATATATAGATAAAAGAACGAGAGACTTCTTTATACTGTTCTTCGGTATTATCATTTTTTATGTAGTGTGTATAATGCTTAGGTCAATGACCGGCTCTATTGAAGGAGAGAATTGGGCAGTATTATCAAGGATACTTATGTTTGCCCAGGCTGTGCTTTCATCAATACTGGTTGTATCGCTTACGGGGTTCCTGATATATAAGAGCGGGAGGGAGATATGGTGGAAAGAGAAAGCTTTCGTGGCTGCTGCTGCATTATGGACAGTATATGCCGGAATGCTTATATATACACAGTTTTCGGGAACGATATATCGGATAGATGATAACAACAGGTATATAAGGGGCGACTACTTCCCCATACTCATGATCCCTCCGGTTATGATAATGCTGATCAATGCACAGATTCTGTGGTTCAGAAGAAAAAAGTATACCCGCGCGCAAATGAACGCATTCATGATCTTCGTATCTGTTCCGGCAGTGGCAATGATCCTGCAGGGACTGTTTTTCGGGATTCATATAATAGTTATAAGTACTGTCGTCTCAGCAATGTTCATGTACTTCTACATCGTAAATGACCAGATGGACAGGTATGGCAGACAGCTGGAAGAAAACGCACGTCTTAAAATAGATATTCTGTTAGCCCAGATACAGCCGCATTTCCTGTATAATTCACTTACAACGATCAAATATCTGTGTCATGAGGATCCTCCAAAGGCAGAGAAAGCGCTTGAGGATTTCATGACATATCTTCGTTACAACATGGATTCACTGACAAAAGACGGTCTGATACCCTTTGATGACGAACTAAAGCATGTTAAGGAATATGTGGAGTTACAGAAGCTTCGCTTCGGGGATGAGCTGAATGTTGAGTATGACCTTGAGTGTACAGGCTTCAATATGCCGACCCTCACTCTTCAGCCTATCGTCGAAAATGCAATAACTTACGGAATCCGCAGATCCGGAAACGGAGAGGGTACAGTGATAATAAGCACAAGACAAAGCGGTGACAATATAGAGATAAAGGTTACGGATGACGGTAACGGATTTATTTACGCAGACAGTCGGCCGGATGATAAACAGACTCATATAGGTATTGGGAATGTCAGGGACCGTATTTCCGAGGTATCGGGAGGGAAACTGATCGTAGATTCGAAGCCGGGAGAGAGCACGACGGTTACTATCGTGCTTCCGGGTGAAAGCAGGGAGTGTGACAATTGAAGATATTTGTAATTGATGATGAAGAAGCTGTGCTTCGGGAAATGGTAAGAACGGTAGAGAAGGCCGCCTGCGATGCAGGGATCGTATCCTTTACGCGCTGCAGTGATGCTCTTAATGAGGTGGAACGCGGATGCAGACCGGACGCTGTATTTACGGACATAGAGATGCCCGGAATATCGGGGCTTGAATTCGCTGTAAAGCTTAAGGCTCTTTCTCCGGACACGCATATTATCTTCGTTACCGCGTATGAACAGTATGCCATAAGGGCATTTAAGATAAAGGCGCATGGCTACCTGCTGAAGCCTCTAAGGACCGAAGATGTACAGGATGAACTGAAATACTGTATGGAGGAACAGGGGCTTAAGCCTGCCGGGGATGACGACAACAGGCTTCAAATTCACTGCTTTGGACACTTCGAGGTGTACTGCCATGGAAAGCCGGTGATATTTGAAAGAAATCAGACCAGGGAGCTGTTGGCCTATCTTGTTGACAGGAGAGGTGCCGCATGCACGACGGGGCAGATATCTCTGGCACTGTGGGAGGAGGACGGCGGTAAGGGAGCTGTCCAGCAGCGTATCCGCAATCTGATAAGTGACCTTCGGAAAACGCTCCGTGACATAGGAATGGAGGATCTTATAATACGTGAGCACAGGCATCTCGCAATACGTACGGAGATGACGGACTGCGATTACTACCGGATGCTTGAAGGTGATATGGATGCGCTGAATTCCTACCATGGTGAATATATGAAGGATTACAGCTGGGCTGAGTTAACCAATGCGAAATTAATGAAGTAAAGCAGGAAATAAAAAGATTGTCCGATTTTTTTGCAACAATATGTCACAAATGCATGATTGAGTTACGTTTATGAACGCATGGTGGTGTATAATGGTCACGAATATGCATAATTTGGGTAATTTTATTTAAATGTATTGCTATATTTTGATATTGAACGTTTATACTTGTATAACACAATTACGCGGTGACCATAACAGCCGCAAATGCGCGAAAGGAGAAACAAGAATATGAGAACTATGAGGAGAAGGTTATTTGGTATCCTGCTCAGCCTGGCACTGGTGTTGGGGATGATGCCGGTAATGAGCGTGAAGGTGCTGGCGGCAGAAGGTAATAGTGACTTTAACAAAGTATTTAAAAATGATACAAAGAGTTATACAAATAATTGTATTAAGTTGCAATGTACTTTGATAAGCGCACCTGATGTGTGCATAAGCAAAGATAATAATGTTACAATCTCGTCTTTACATGGGGAAAAAATTAATAAAGTAGAGATTTATAACTCATATCCATCTGGCTATGATATCCAGAATGCTAATATAACTGGAGCAACTAAAAATGTAACCGGTAATAGTAGCGCAACCTTCACTATAAATAACAAAACGAGCGTTGTTTTAAATGCAACTGCAACTGTATGGATAAATAGAATCAAGGTTTATTATACATACGAACCGGTATCGGAAGTATCGCTCAATGTGAATACTGCCAAACTTGATGCGGGTAAAACGATGACACTAACTGCTACGGTGAAACCGACGAATGCTACAGACAAAACTGTAAAATGGAGCGTTGGAGGAACGGATGCCGGCGCTGTGAAGCTATATTCCAATGAGGCGTGTACCACTGAGGTTAGTAAGGATGCCACCAATACCCTGACAGTCTATGCCAAGGGTATTTCGGAAGGAACTGCTACCGTCACATGTACCAGTAATTCGGATAGCACCAAGAGTGCAAGCTGTGTTGTGACAGTGAGTGAGGTGACTTACGGTCTCTGGGTCGGTGGCGTAAAGGTGACAAATACGAATGCTGACAATATAGATGGCAACGGAAAAGCGAGTTACAATCCTGAAATCGGGACATTGACATTGAATGGATACAGTTACAACGGAGATGGATATGTTACGAATAACAATAATGGCGCTATCTATTTTACCGGTGATAATTTGACAATAAGTATAGAAGGAGATAATACGGTTACAAGCACTAATAGTAAAGGTGCCGGTATATATATAATAGGAAACTGCATGATAAACGGGTCAGGAAGCCTTACAATGTCGGGGCCTACTTATGGAATCAGGACGGGCGGAACATTGACCATAGGCGGCGGTACGGTAACGGCTAATGCTGATAAACAGGCTATACGTGGAAACAAAGGTGTAAATATTTCCGGTGGTAAGGTCGAGGCAAATGCCCTTGCCAATGACGGTTACGGAATTACAGGAGATGAAAATCAGTATAAACTGACAATCGAAGATAAAGTTGATTCCGTACTGATCACGGCAGGTGAATGTGCGACGGATTTCCCAACCATAAATGCCATCGCCGGAACCGGCTGGACGGATACAGCGGGTACTACCGTGCCGGACAGTATTGCGGTCAGTTCCACAGGGGAGGTGCTAAAAAGTTATAGGAAGATTCATTTCCCGGTATATGTTCCTGCCAACGGTGTGACTCTTGACAAGACTTCTGCGCAGACGATCAACGTGGATGGGAAGGTCTCATTTACGGCTACCATTGAGCCAGAAGACGCCACGGATAAGAAGGTTAAATGGAGCGTCAGCGGAACAGATGCGAACTCTGTGAAGCTGTATTCCGATGAAGCATGCACCACTGAAGTTGGTACGGATGCTACCGAAATCCTAACCGTTTATGCGAAGGGTATTTCATTAGGTTCTTCCACTATTACCGTAACCTGCAATGCGGACAGCAGTAAGAGTGCGAACTGTGCTGTTACGGTGGCGCACACCCATACTATAGGAGAGGGAGAAAGTGCACAAACCATAGTTTTCACGGCTTGGGATAAATATGACAGTCTTCCGGATAAAGCAGGTAACTACTACCTGACTACAAATGTGTATTTGAATAGTACATGGGAAGTGCCAGAAGGTACAACAAATCTGTGCCTGAATGGCAACGAAATAAATGTTTATGACAAAGATCAGGCCATATTGGTAGATAATGGTAGGACACTGAATTTGTTTGGTGATGATGACAAAGAAAATTTCAAATATGGAAATATCCATAATAATTGGGAGCTTCCTGAAAATGGTGTTATATACGTAAAAGGTAAAAGTATGCTTGGCATGTATGATGAAAGCCAGTTTGGAGGGAACAAAGCCAAGAACTGTATTGTACGTATAGAGAATTCTACGTTCAACATGTATGGTGGATCAATCATGATGAACGAAACAGAGAATTATGGAGCCGTGTTCTTAGATGAAAACAGTACATTCAACATGTATGGAGGCAGTATAGTAAGCAATTCCTCATCTGAAAACGGTCATGGAGGTGTATATGTAAGCGGCAGTGCCAAGCTGAATCTTTCCGGAAATCCGAGAATCGAATCTAACACTGCTGGGAACGGAATCGATGCTTCACGAAGCAACGTTTATCTGGAGAAGTTTACAACTCCGACAGTTAGAGTTATTGGAAAACTAAAGAATGATGACGATCAAGGTTCGGGTTGGAATAATGCCACAATTGGCATTACTATGGAAAAACCCGGTGTGTTCACCACCGGCAGTACTGACGAGCTTAAGGCAAGCACTTATTGGGCTTGTTTTAATAGTGACGACCAAACCTGCCAGGTCATCACGGATGGAAATGAGCTAAAGATCAAGTCTCCTCACACCCATGATTTCGCATACTCTGCTTCAGGTGCAACCATCACTGCAACCTGCAAGAATCAGGGCTGCACTCTGAAAGACAGCAAGGTGGTTCTGACGCTCGTAAAACCGACCCGTACCACCTACGATGGCACAGGCAGCGAAAAAGCATCGCTGAATGGATTGAATGACTTTAACAATGCTACCGAAAAGAGCATTGAAGACACAGATATCAAGTATTATAAGGCTGAGAAGAGTGGAGATACCTACAAAAAGTATGGTGATGCTTTAAGCTCTGCCCCTACCAACGTTGGTGACTATTTGGCAGAGATAAGCGTTGCTTTTTCAAAAGGCGGAGTAGGAACAATCTATATTGCTTCCGTAGGATACTCTATTGCGCCAGCTGTCATAGACAGTGTGGAGGTGACCGGCATTGATGCGCCGACGGCAAATATGGCGCTCGATACGACGGCAATCCCTTCAACGGCCAATGTCACCCTGGGCAAAGTTACGTGGGCACCTGCAACATCGCCGGCTGCCTATGCGACGAAATACAAGGCCACTGTTCTTGCAACCGCGGATGCAAACTATATTTTTGCTGATGCACTGACGGCAAAAGTTAACGGGAATGAAGCAACAGTCACGAAGAATCAGGACGGCTCACTGTCAATCTCCTATGAATTCGCAAAGACAGCTTTGAATCCGGTAACGATCACTGCAACAGATAAAGAGGTTAACTATTCTACTGACGGTATATCCATTCCTGTTGAGGGAATGTTCACCATTACGCCGGGCGCCGGAAAGGCAATGTATATTGTAACAAAAGGTACGGGCGAGGGAACCTTTGATGTAGAAACGGGTAAGCTGACTGTAACGAAGTGCGGGACATTTAACATCTCTGTGAGCACTGCCGAGACGGATACCTATGCAGCAGGTGCAGCAAAGACTGCAACGTTGACGGTGAACAAGATTGCCCCGGCAGTTACCGCTCCTATAGGAAAGAACCTGACCTACAACGGTCAGCAACAGGAGCTTGTGACCGCCGGTGGATCTGATGACGGTGAAATGCAGTATGCCCTAGGTACGAATGCTAAGACCGCGCCTTTGGAGGGCTGGGACACATCCGTCCCTAAGAAAACCGAATCCGCTACCTAAATCACAACACGCTACGGCGCAAAGATGATTTTATCATTTTCGTTTTTTCAAAAAAGGTACTAATAAAGCAAGATAACTTCAAAAAAGGGGTAAATAATGTAGAAGTGTTTGCAACGAGCAGAGTTGAAACATTGGTTACAACTAAGAAATCGTGCTAAGGGGCAAAATTACATGGATTTTTGATGGAGAGACCGAAATCGGTCTTATTTTTTTCTTTCATAATTGAAAAGACACATTGTTTGTGATACACTATTACACATGGACACGATGTAGATTTATGAAATTGTGAGGTTAATAAAATGGCAGAAAGAAATTTGGTAAACATTACGATAACGATGACAAAGGAGGAGCGTAAGGCTCTTAAGCTGATGGCATTGGAAGAGGATATATCTGTTTCCGCACTGCTTAGAAAGTGGCTTCAGGAGAAACTGGAACTGGAGAAGAAGGAGGCGGAGAAATAAATGGGAAACAATAATACATCACTTAACGCGGCCGGTAAGGCCAAGAAGGACGAGTTCTATACACAGCTCACAGACATAGAAAAGGAGCTCCGTCATTATCGGAATCATTTTCGTGGTAAAACTATCTTCTGTAATTGTGACGATCCGTATGAAAGCAACTTCTTCAAGTATTTTGTGTTGAATTTCAATCGTTTAGGGCTGAAGAAGTTAATTGCAACCTGTTACACCGGGTCACCGATAGCCAATCGTCAGTTGTCGATTTTTGATATTATGGGAGAAGTCCAGGAAACATACGACAAGCCATATAAAGCGATAGTAACGACGGTTTACGATAAAACTGGTGATGGCGGTGTGGATATGATTGATGTGGCGGAATTATTCAAGTCAGGAGAAAATGAGCTTACTGAGTTGAGCGGGGATGGTGATTTTCGCTCTGAAGAATGTCTTACATTAATGGATGAAGCCGATATTGTTGTGACCAATCCGCCCTTTTCGCTTTTCCGTGAATACGTTGCAACCCTGATGGAGCATAATAAGAAATTCATTATAATTGGAAATCAGAATGCAATCAAATATAAAGAGATATTTCCGCTTATGTTGCAAAACAAGATGTGGCTTGGATATGGTTTTAATCGCAATTGTGCACATTTTGTGAGTCCGTATAAAGATACAGCTTCTGATTTGGATCATAAAGAAGGTATGATACGCGTATCGGGGGTAATGTGGTTCACAAACCTTGATATAAAGAAACGGCATGAGGAAGTGGTTCTTGTCAAAAGGTATAAACCGGATGAATATCCCAAGTATGACACATTTGATGCCATTGAGGTGGGGAAGGCTGTAGATATTCCATGTGATTATTCAGGCGTTATGGGCGTTCCTATTACCTTCATGACAAAATATAACCCAGAACAATTTGAAATTATCGGAGAACTGAATCACGGATGTGATAATGAATATGACTTGGCAAAACCAGTCATAAACGGTGTAGAAAAATATACGCGGATTCTCATACGGAACAGACATCCCGAATCCCCGAAGGAGGCATAGAATATGCAGATTGATGAGTTTAAGGTTACTGTAGGTGAGGTGTGCGAGGGATATTTCAACGACGCTGAAGAGGGTGTGGTTGGTTATGATGAGAAACTGGATATACGCCCGAAGTATCAACGCGAGTTTGTGTATAAAGATACCCAGCGCGATGAGGTCATCCGCACGGTCATGAAAGGACTGCCGTTGAATGTCATTTATTGGTGTAAGGTCAAAAAAGATGATGGCACCGACGGCTTTGAGGTGTTGGACGGACAGCAGCGCACCATCTCACTCTGCGAGTATGTGGATGGATCCTTCTCCGTGGATGACAAGTATTTTTACAATCTTCCGACTGATCAGAAAAAGAAGATACTGGATTATCCGCTGTTCGTATATGTTTGTGATGGCACAGATTCAGAGAAACTGGACTGGTTCCGCATCATCAATATTGCAGG
>JAFSYI010000038.1 GCA_017450065.1 Lachnospiraceae bacterium | reverse complement strand
CAGATAACTCTCCTCCGTAAATCATCTTATTTCCTCGCCAGAACCGTAATCCATGGCTTACTTTCATGATGATGTGAACTGACTTTTGTAAATCCTGCATTTTTTAATGCCGTTTCGATCTCTTTGATCGTGTGGCATTTCATACCTTCGATGATCTTCTCGAACTTAAGGCTCGCATTGTCCATACCGTCCGATTCGTTAACGATCATGAATACCCCGCCCGGTTTAAGTACTTTAGCTACCTGACCAAAGCATTTTTCAAGTCCCGGCCAGAAATATATGGTTTCAAAAGCGGTGGCCAGGTCGAATTTTCCTTCAGGGAGGTCCAATGCAGATACATCCCCCTGCTGTACCGTACATCTGCCGCTCTTTATTGCCTCTGAGTTATATTCGGTTGCTATACCCACAGACACGTCGGAATAATCAATAGCGGTCACATGGGCTGAGGAATATTTCTTAAGAAGCTCCCCGGCATTTCTTCCTCCTCCGCATCCCATCTCAACGATCTCCTCCGGCACGACCCTCTGAAGGTGCGACATGCCCCAATCAGCCATTTTGGCGTGACCGCCGTTCATTCCGTTAACCATCATCTTTCCGAGGAAGCCCTCCGGTTTTCTCGTCTGGCTGACAAAATCCTTATACAATCCCATATCTTACTTCCTCCCTGTCAGGATGACTTTCTTGCTACACAATGCAGTCTGAAGAATCCCCTCTTTTCGCCGGTCTCCAGCTTAAGGCCGGCACGGTCACACAGCCTGCTCACTTCATCAACGCCGTATACATGCACATCCCCGTGACCAAACAGGTTGATCACAGGCATTTCTATATGATTGAAGAACCATCTGACCGGGGCTGTTTTTGCCGTCATATCACGCAATATCAGCCTTCCGCCCGGACTGAGAACCCGGTATACGCTGTTGAAGAAATTCTGTACATTGGGATAATGGTGGAAGCTCTGGCAGCATATGACTGCATCGTAGGTCTCATCTTCAAACGGCAGGTTTTCGCAGTCACCCACGACCAGCGTGACATCCTTCATGTTCTTGGCCCTTGCCACTTCTATCATCTCCGGAGTCAGATCAATACCCGTGTAATGCTTATCCGGATATTTCTCGTGCAGCAGGGTAAGCATAGGAGCCGGTCCGCATCCACAATCAAGGAGATCCGTAAAGGGCTCTTTCTCAAGTTCCTTTAAAACATCGGGATAATCCTTCTTGCACATCTTATATACTCCGCCCTTATCCGTCTCATAAACCCTGGCGGCCCTGGCGAATTCCTTAATCGATAATTCCTTATATTCCCTGTCTGTCATATCATTTTCCTTTCAGATCCCGGTTCCCCGGATCCCTGCATTCCGGGAGTTGCTGAAGGAACCACAGAACCGTCCCCTGGTTCCCAAAAAAATATCATTGTGATCCGCCTTCTTCAGATGAAAGCAATGTATAACCTGACGCTGCGATCACACCTGCAAGGTCTCTGTCTGTTTCCTCATGCTTGGAATATAGCCTTACCTCTTTATTGGCAATATCTGCCGTCGCCCATCTTCCTTCCGTCTTATTCAAGGCATTCTCTACCCTGCGCGCACAGTTACTGCAATGCATCCCGTCCACATGCAGGATATATTTATACGGATAATTGGCAATGTTCTTATCCCTGACCTTTACCTTCTTCTCGGGCGGTGTCTTGCTACCGCAGCACGATGATCCAAAACGGATCCTTCTTACCGTACCGTATACGGCTGCTGCCAGAATAAGTATAAGGACTGTGACTATGATAATATTTTCCATAAAACGCCTCACTTATATTTCCCGGTTTTTGGTTAGGCTTTGCTAACCGAAGCACATTATAAAACATTGAAAATATTTTTTCAAGTACATATGACTGATATTATTAACCTTCAAACAGGGCCGATGCCTTTACCATCCTGTCTGCTATCTTCACCCCGAAGGGACATCTGCTCTCACAGCTCTTACATCCTATGCATTCAGCTGCCGTGTGCTCAAGTGCCTTATAGTGCTCTGTAACACTCTGCGGAACCTTATCCTGTACCGTAGCCAGATCATAGAATTTATTCACCATCGCGATATCGATATCCCTGGGACAAGGCTTGCAGTGACCGCAGTAGGTACATTGTCCCATGTAGGAATGCAGCGGTGCATTTGCTATTACCGATGCATAATCCTTCTCATCATCGGAAGCATCTTCATACGAAACAGCCGCATCAACCTGTTCTTTCGTATCATATCCGCACAGGATCGAGGATACTCCGGGTCGGGTCAGTGCGTAATGGATCAGCTGGGCCGGCGTAAAGGCCACTCCGAAGGGCGATCTGTCCTTATCAAGAAGAGCTCCTCCGAAAAATCCCTTCATAACGGTAAGACCGATATTTTCCTCTTCACACATCTGATAGAACCGTGCCCTCTCGGGATCTATTCCGGACAGCTTATCTTCATCATAGCCTCCGAACATTGATTCCAGCTCCTCGGTCGCCGGTCTCATGTCAAATGCAGGATTTATACTGAACAGGATCATCTCGATAAAGCCGGCTTCAACCGCCAGCTTCCCGATAACGGGATTGTGAGTGCTAAGACCTATATGCCTTATCGTCCCTTCTTCATGAAGCCTGTGAACATAGTCTATATACTCCCCATTCATCGCATTGTTCCAGTCTTCCATGGAATCGATGTAATGGATCATTCCCAGATCAATATAATCCGTCCGCAGTCTCTTAAGAAGGTCCTCAAAGGCAGGACGAACATTGTTTAAGTCCCTTGTTCTTACATACTGTCCGTTCTGATATGTG
>JAFSYI010000037.1 GCA_017450065.1 Lachnospiraceae bacterium | reverse complement strand
TATATCATGCACCATACGGGAGTATCACGGGATCCGGACACAAGAGCAATGATCTCAATGGTATGCTGACCGTTGAACACATAATTTATGCCATCCCGGCGACTCACCTTTACAGGATTTATCTGATATATATCAAAGTTCGCTGCCGCTTTCTGAACATGTTTCTGCGAAAGGTTACGTTGGTATTCCTGATTCGAGACCAGGTTCTTTATCGGGATCAGCTCGTAATGAACCTGTGGCACATACTGCTTCTGATTCTGCTGTGCTTCGTTCTCCATGATCTGCCTCCTCAATGAAATATGATAGTTGCTGTATAGTAAACGACAGATTTCCAAGCTGCCTAAGAAGATCCTTCTTTGCTTTACTGGACGCCTGACCGAAATCGGCCGTAGTGCGAACCCTTTCCATGCTGCTTTTCCACATGGGTATCGTGAGAGTAAGGCTTAACAGTTCTGAGTCGGGGTCATATTTGGGCATATTCTTGATCTCAGGCTTTTTCTGGTCAGCTTTCTTCCTTGACGGCACCGGCGTATGGACACGATTCCACTGCAGTTCGTGCCATATCTCTGATATCAGAAATCTGTCCCGGTTTTTGTTGTTAAAACAGTCCCTTAGGATGTGGAGATCGTCAGCTGAGAGTCGCGAGATCTCGATCACGTTCTCTATTGATATCTTAAGCTGATCCGTCAGCAGCTTATCGGTGATTTCCGATTCCAGACGGTATATGATATCGAGAGCTTCCGCATACTGGCTGTATTTCAATACGGTGCTCTGGGAGATCCTATACATATCGGCAAGCTGTCCTGCGATGAGATACTTGTTATGCAAAGGTTTGGACAGATCATCCCCCGATCCGGCGGCGCATATCCGTAAGAGAAAGCGCTTGCCAATGAAGTACTTCTTATATCCTTCGGTCAGATCCTGACGCATCAGGTTGCGCTCACACAAGTATTCCATCACTTCAAACCGACTGGCCTGGTTAAGAGTTCTTACGGAGAAAGGAATTGTATGACGCTTACAGATCTCATATCGCTTATGACCATCCACGATAAATCCGTTCCATATGATAATCGGACGTATCTGTCGGCATTTTACAATGTTATCTTCCATACGTTTTAGCTTTTCATCAGACATAGGAACATGAAGCCTTGCGAAGTCAGGATCGGTATTGAGTTCAAATACTATACTGTTATTATCTGTTCTGCATCGCATGAAGAATCAATAGCCTCCGGTTCGCTTGATATAGGTTCGGCTTCCTTAAAATCAAATTGGACAAAATGCCTTCGTTCACTGTACCTTCCTACAATCCGATAGGTTTGGTCGTCGGCTTGGTCATATAACAGCGCGCGAAGTGCTTCTACCAGATCCTTACTATAGAACTCCCAGCATTGCCGGTTATTCGATAACAGAGTGAGGTATACCTTCTGAGCATTGATATCTTTTTCATCCCCGCGGCGGACAAGCATAACATGTTGCTCCGGGTTTACAAGGAACTGAACATAGTCAGGATCCTTCAGGAGACTTAGAATCCGCTTGTACAGGCGGAGACGGTTCTTCTTTAGGTCGATCGTCAGTATCGGGAGATGCCATAGTCTCGGAGATTGATAATTGCTCATATTGCTCCACCTCGCTTTCAGGCTTTATGGATGATAACACTTCCTCTTTGCTGGTACCTTTGGGATCTTTTTCAAGTCCGAACACCGCGGACTCATTGAATATATTGACTATGAGGCCTCCCTGGTGCTCAGTAACGGGAACTCCGAACTGGTTCTGCCAGTTGGATGGATAATTGGGAGTGCGCGAAGTTTTTACCTTTCCATCTTCGCTTACATTTCGCTTATATACCTCCGGAGATGTCAGGTCGAAGACGAAGAGTATCTGTTTGTTTGCACGAATAAGCTTGCCCAGGAGCTTATACCGGTCTTTCGGATCCCATCCCATTAAGGAGAAGACCTTTGCAAAGAAGATTTTACAGGTAATCTGTTTGGGTGAGCGTTTATCAGTTGCAGAGCACCATCTGAAGGAATCTTTTTCCGTTTCGGAGCAGGGGCGTACTGCGAGTTTTTTCTGGTCCGGATTTACAAGCATTTGTACATAGTCGAATTCAGGGAGTTTACGGATGCAGGCGGTATTCACATAGACCTTACAGTCGGCAAAAGTAAGAGACGGCTCATATGTGTGTGCAAAGAACTCCCCGCGGACGACCTGAAAGCCGTCGAAGCTAAAGCTGTCATCGTCTATTATTTCCATTTCCACTTGGTTACGCTGATCACTCATTTACGACACCCTCACTGTTTATATCTTTCATAATGATCTCTATTTCTCCGGCTAT
>JAFSYI010000036.1 GCA_017450065.1 Lachnospiraceae bacterium | reverse complement strand
TTAGTCTGCCGGCATCCTCCAGCTCTTTTGTGAGAAACATTTCCTTATCGCTTCTGTATCCGGCAACTGCCGTAACATTACACTGCAGGCTCTTTGCCAACTCAAGCATCGGAGGAATTCCTATACCTCCTCCGACAAGAAGCGCGACCGTTTCCGGCGTTATTCTTTCCGTAACCGGAGCCAAAAATCCGTTTCCTAGCGGCCCCAATATATCAAGCCTGTCACCTGCTGTCATGTGTGAGAATTCATCTGTTCCCGCTCCGGCAACTCTGTATACCAAACGTAACCTTCCCGGATTTATTGTATTGTCAATCTCGCATATACTGATCGGCCTCGGAAGCAGCCTTGCATCACTGTTTGAATATAACGATATGAACTGCCCGGCAGATGCATATTCTGCGGCATTTGTTTCGATCCACATCGAGTATATGCCCTTACATAGGCACTCCTGCGAAATAACAGTTGCTGTTTCCTTAATCTTCATAGTTCTCTTACTGATACATACAATTTCCCACTTTGTCTAAAGTATAGTCGATTTTTGTAGGTTTTTCAAGGGATATCCACGATCGAGTATTGAAAAAGCAACGTCTTTCGACATTGCTTTTTCCTTGTCCTCTATATATGTCCTGCCCGGCCTCTACGCCTGTCATTTCCTTCCTTCATATAATAATCACTCTTCTGGGCGTACATCCTCTTTTCGGCTTCCCGTCTCATATCATGAAGTGTCGCTCCGGGTTTTTCACCGGCTGTCATGTATCCCATGGAAATAGACAGAGCGGCCGATGCATTCCCTTTCCACTCCTCAAACTTAAACCGCAGCTTTCCTATAAGAGCCGCCCTTTCACTCCCGGGCACAGTTATAATAGCGGCAAACTCATCTCCGCCTGTTCTGTATATGCTCCCGTAGGAACCCAGAACATCTTTCATGCATTTTGCTGCTCCCACTATTAGTTCATCTCCTGCCTCATGACCTAAGCTGTCGTTGGTTTCCTTGAGATTATTAAGATCAAACGAGAAGAACACCAGATCATCAGGTACCTCTTTGTCTTCATTTGAATCCATGTATTCATCAAATGTTCTTCTGTTATTGACGTTAGTCATATTATCTATGTGTGCCATGGAGAACAGAAGGTTCTTGGTCTTCTCCTCCTCGATTATCGAATCAATATTTCGGAATCCGCATACGAATCTAACTACACCGTTTTCATCCGTGACTCTTGCAATGCAGAGCTGAATGTAATTTCTCTCCCCGTTTGGGTTGACCCTGTAATAATTAATATGGTATATCTCATCCTCTTTGGTATTTCTCATAAGGTTGCTGATATCGGCCATGGAATATACCCTTTCACGGTCTTCGGGTACAACATATTTTTCTATATAGTTACCGAGGATGGTTTCGTATGCGCCCTCATAATCCCTGTTCATAATACTTGAAATGTCAGACTTCATATTACTCCGAATCAGTTTTCCGTGATGCAGGGCAGCATCCACCAGCCAGACAGATTCATATTCACATGATAAACCGGCAAGCAATGTCATCTGAGTCTCATACTGGTTTTTGCGGGCAAGTTTCTCGCGTATCTGGTCATCAAAATGTTCAAAACCGTATACAAGCTTTCTTCCGTTATCAAAGGGTATTATCTTGAGCCTGTAATATACTATTTTCCCCTCCCTTACTGTACGGTACGTATGATAAAGAGGGTTATTCTCCTCAAGCGCCTTTATTACATAATCAAAATCACCGAACTTAAGTACCCCTTCCATATCATCCCGGTATACAAGCGCATTTACATAGACATCTATAACGTGGCGAAGATGGGGATCCCTCCGGCATTCTTCCTCAAGGGGTTTGCCGTGCTTGTTAAGCCTGACGGATTCAACCGTAAGATCATCCGTGTTTACATACAGTACGGAAGTATAGCTTCTGGCTATCGCATCATCAATCTCCGCGTTTAGCCTGTCGCGCTCTTCAATCTCCTTCTCCTCGTCTCTGAACAGATAACGCCTTGATCTGTCCGATATCTCATCATAGCGGATTATGCTGTATCTTCTGCCGTCTTTTGTGTACTCATGCTCGCCTATCCCATGTATGGTTATAAGCTTTCTGTTTTTCCCGACATATTCATGAAATACAACATTGTAATGTGCGTCATTTCGCGAGAAATCACGCACAGCCTTTAGCATTTCCTCTCTCTCGACTATATTAACAAAAGGATCGTCGCTGTTGAGTCTCGTCATCATTTCTTCGGCAGTGGCTTCATACATTTTACATGCTCCCTCCGAAACAAGGTAAGCATGGAATCTTCCGCCATCATCATAAAATATTCCAAGCGGAATTGAACTGTGTTCATATAGCACGTGAATGTCATGTGTAAAGAGGGGCTCCATATTATTCTCCTTTTCTTTGCTTGTCTATGTACAAGTTCTTGTCCGCACGCTTCAGACACTCGTTTGCATCATCATCACTACCCCTTATCAAGTCATAACCTATACTTACATTCAGATCATATGGCAATTGATTTTCCGTTTTCTTTTGAGTAAGAATACTTCTGATCAGAAAAACCAGCTGCTCGGGCATTATATCTTCTTCCGGATTCTTGATAACGATAGTAAACTCATCCCCTCCGTATCTGCCAAGAAATACCGATGCCTTTATCTGCTCACAG
>JAFSYI010000035.1 GCA_017450065.1 Lachnospiraceae bacterium | reverse complement strand
GATGGTTTTTCACTAAGACTCACGGAATACGGTTCTGACGGTAAAGCCACAAAGACGATGTATAACTTAGATGGTGATAAGGTTGAAACTGAGTAAGAGATCAAAAACGTCGATACTCACGTCAGGATAAAGATTTGCGAAAGGAGGTCTGTAAAAATGGGAACATATTTAAATCCGGGCAATAGTGGTTTTGCAGAGATGCTTAAGACGGATTATGTCGATAAAACCGGCTTGATCAGTTTAATAAACAGTACAATTGAAACAAAAAAGAAGCTGACATGTATAAGCAGACCTCGCAGATTTGGAAAGTCCTATGCCGCTCAGATGCTATGCGCATATTATGATAAGACCTGTGATTCACATGAATTATTTAAGAAATATAAGATAGCAGAAGACCCTTCTTATGAGAATCACTTGAATAAATATGATGTCATATATCTGGATATGACGAACCTATTGGGAAAGGTAAAGGCAGAAGGCCTGGTTGCTTATATTGAGAATAAAATAGTGGAAGAAATCCATAAAACATATCCTGAAATAAGTAATGAAGGCTCATTGGATGAGATCCTGATATCCACAACCGAATATACGAATAATAAATTCATTGCGATCATAGATGAATGGGACGCACCGATCAGAGAGACTCCTGAAATTGAAACCGAATACCTTAAGTTTTTGAGAATGCTGTTTAAGAGCAGTGGAACAACCTCCAGGATATTCGCAGCAGCCTACATGACAGGTATCCTTCCAATAAAAAAGGATGGTTCACAGTCCGCTATATCTGACTTCAAAGAATACACCATGATCAAGCCCAGGGACTTCGGGGACTATGTTGGATTTACAGAGGACGAAGTGAAG
Source organism: Lachnospiraceae bacterium (assembly GCA_017450065.1). Taxonomy (GTDB): domain Bacteria; phylum Bacillota; class Clostridia; order Lachnospirales; family Lachnospiraceae; genus UBA2868. Next base: position 874 of record JAFSYI010000035.1, on the reverse strand, counting down.
AGACTTTGTGAAGAACATGGCATTGATTTTAATATGATGAAGCAGTGGTATGACGGTTATGAATTTAAGAATGTTGGCTCCGTCTATAATCCCAATTCCGTCATACAGGCGGTAGATAATGATGATTTCGACTCTTATTGGACAGAAACTTCAGCAGCGGAAGGCCTAATGGAGTATATCAGCAAGGACTATAACGGGATGACAAGGACAATTGCCGAGCTGATCGGCGGTGTGGATGTAAAGGTGAACACAAACGGGTTTGCCAACGACCTTGTCACATTCAAGGGCAGGGATGATGTACTGACATTGATGATCCACCTGGGATATCTGGCGTATGATTCAGAGAATAAGACGGTACGTATTCCGAATGAGGAGATCAGGCTTGAATTCCAGAAATCCATCCGGGAAGTGAACCACCGGGAAACATTAAGGAGACTGTCGGAGAGTGACCGGTTGTTCCTGGATACAATTCAGGGGAACGAAGCAGCGGTAGCTGCTAAGATTGAAAAGATACACAGAGAGGAAACATCGCCTCTTCATTACAATAGAGAAGACAGTTTGCGCAGCGTCATTAAGCTGGCATATTATACCTACAGAGATCATTACCTGCAGTGGGAAGAGCTGCCTGCGGGAGAAGGGTATGCTGATGTGGTGTATCTTCCAAAAGGTGATTCAGACTGGCCGGTGCTGGTCGTAGAGCTGAAGTGGAACCATTCTGCGAAGGGAGCCATAGACCAGATCCTGAAGAAGAAGTATCCGGATTGTCTAAAGGGTTATGGAAGAGAGATTGTTCTTGTTGGGATCAGTTATGATAAAGATGCCGGATCCGGAGAAAAGAAGCATTCCTGCCGAATCGTAAAGGTGTGAGAGTGGT
>JAFSYI010000034.1 GCA_017450065.1 Lachnospiraceae bacterium | reverse complement strand
TGCATCCACCAGCTGATGATCATAAGCCTTAAGTGTGATTCTCATTACCTGAGTTGCCATAAAAAAAGTCGCCTCCTTTTCGCACTTTTATTGATAAGTACGACAAGCGGTGACTGTACACTCTCCCGTGTGTGTCCTAAAGACTCACAGCCTTTATCGACTTCCACACGTCGTTTCTGCTCTCGCAGACTATTGATCTCGTACAGTGACTTGTCGCCAGTTTCCTAACTTGACATTCGCTCCACGGAACTATCACATACCCTCCACTATACAAGGGAAGAATCCTAACGGATTCTTCTGATGCCTCAAAGCCGGCGGGCTCCCCCGAGACAAGCTCGTGGGCAGTGTAACCTCACGCTTCATAGCTATCAATGTCACAGCAAACGCTAGTATACACGAAAAAATCCCCCATTGCAAGGGATTTTTTAAAAAACTTAGTTATTTATTATCTGTTCTTTGCAGCATCCATTATATATAGAAGATTTAGGCAAACTATAGTGAACGAATTAAATTCGTTCACTATATATAACAGTAATTCCCGTGACGGTTCATAATGAGCCGGGAAATCCCGGAGCCATAAGCGGGAAAAAGGATAGTAGCGTTATGGTCCCATGTATAATATAATACAGTCATGATAACGATACGGGAGAGTAACATCATAATGAACAACCTGATAAGTATCGTTCTGCCTGTATATAACGGTGAAAAGAGGATCGGCAGATCGATAGACAGCATAATCGGCCAGACGTACAGCAACTGGGAACTGATAATCGTGAACGATCATTCAACCGACAATACTCTTGAAACCATTAAACAATATGCGGACAGCGATGAACGCATAAAGATAATAAATAATGAAGAAAACCGTAAACTCCCTGTCTCGCTTAATATAGGATTCGCTTCCGCAACGGGCGAATACCTGACATGGACATCCGACGATAACCTGTACCACTCAGATGCACTCGGGAAAATGGCACGGATATTGGATGAAAATAAGGGAATCGATCTCGTCTACGCAGATAATACGGTTATCGGTCCCGACGGAACCCGGATCAAAGAATCTCCGAAGGATGAACCGGACGAACTGCGGTTCCGCAATGTGATCGGCGCCTGCTTCCTCTACAGGAGAGGCTTCGCCCAAACAGTTGGAGAATATGATCCCGACCTGTTTCTTGCGGAGGATTACGAATTCTTCCTAAGATGCTATAAATCCGGCACTCTGTACCACATAAGCGAAAGCCTCTATGACTACCGAATTCATGACGAAAGTCTGACGGCAACGCGATTAAACGACATTCTTAAGCAGACATACAGAGTTCTTGATAAGCACTTTGACTTCCTGTATTCCAAATGCCTTACCCGGCATGACAGGCACCGTCTTTTCTTCTCCATGCTCTATTATCATAACAGCTCCGAAAACGATGCGCTGTTAAAGCGTTTTTATTCCATCGATCCGTCTTTCCGACTGGAGTATACATTAAGCAGGATCAAAGCCCGTCTGAAAGAATCCTTCAGACAAGCGACCTGAGTATATCTGCTATCCTTTCGCATGCATGACCATCCCCATAAGGGTTAACGGCCTTTGACATAAGCCCGTATGCCGCGTCATCCGACAGCAGTCTTTCTGTTTCTTCTATAATAATGTGTTTATCTACTCCTATGACCCTTACCGTTCCGGCCTTCACTGCCTCAGGCCGTTCGGTCTCAGTTCTCAATACGAGAACCGGCTTGCCAAAATGCGGCGCTTCCTCCTGAAGTCCTCCCGAATCGGTCAAAACCATATAGCATCTTGCCAGCAGATTATGCATATCCCATACGTCAACAGGATCCGTAAGAATAATATTGTCCGTGTCAGACAGCATTCCGTAAACTGTATTTCTTACCGCAGGATTAAGATGAACCGGATAGACATACTTTATATCATTATTGTTCTCTGCAAGTTTCTTCACGGCATCACATATATCGCAGAGCGGCTGTCCCAGATTCTCCCTTCTGTGAGCCGTAACAAGGACCACCCTGTTCTGTTCACAGTCAATCCTGTTCAGCTTCTCTTCATGAAATCTGTAATCATCTCTGACCGTATACGCGAATGCATCCATCACGGTGTTTCCGGTTACAAAAACATTACCGGTTATTCCTTCACTCTCCAGATTAGCCCTGTTCTGTTCTGTAGGTGCAAAATGATATGTCGCTATCCTGTCTGTAAGCATCCTGTTCATTTCCTCTGGAAACGGAAGATATATATTTCCCGTCCTGAGTCCGGCTTCAACATGACCGACAGGTATCTGCCGGTAAAACGCTGCCATCGCCGCAGCATAGGATGTAGTCGTATCTCCGTGTACCAGGACAATATCCGGTTTTTCGATTTTAAGTACCGGCTCCAGTCCCTTAAGAACAGACGTAGTTATATCTGTAATGGTCTGATTTGTCTCCATTATGCACAGATTGTGATCCGCCGTTATATCAAACGCATTCATGACCTGGGAAAGCATTTCCCTGTGCTGTCCGGTCAGGCATACAACGCACTTAATCTCTTTATGTTTTTTTAATTCAAGTACCAGCGGGCACATTTTTATTGCTTCCGGCCGCGTACCGAAAACGATCAAAGCTTTAATCACTGTTACATACTCCGATATACATTATTCTGCTTTTATAATAATCCTTTAATCTTATATGTATCCATAAGGACGTTATTCCATCTTTTTTCATAGGTGTGATCGTTAAGGAAGCGCTTATATCCTTTTTCTCTTACAGCTTCCCTCTCATCAACATGTTCCAGATAATACTTAACTATATCATATAACTCATCCTCACTTCTGTAGCATAGGATTTCCTTGCCCACCTCGAAATAATCCTGCAGTTCATCCATATAGGATGTTATCACTACCTGATTACATGCCATAGCTTCAAAAAGTCCAACCTTGACATTATCAAATCCTGCTACGGTCCTTGAAAATGAAACATACATTTTTCCACTATTTATTGCTCTTACGTGCTCACGGCCATTCACTGTCCCAAGGGAATGAGGCCATCCGCTACCATAGGTCCCTACATTACACAGAGTCTCCAGCCTCCTGATAACCTCCAATCTTTCTTTCCTCGCATGTGCAACCACAACAATATCATACCTGCGTTCAACTTCAGGCATATAATAGTGATGCTTTACAGACGCTGCAAATGGCATGATCCTGATATTTGCCCCGGTGGCCGGATACTCATTTAAAAGCGAATATCTTGAATTTGTATAAAAAAGGGCAAATTTATCCGCATAAAGCTTTCCGTTATACGGAAAAACGTCCGGATCCGACAATGATATCCCAACTGTTATCACATTATTTTTTTTCAAACGGGAATATGCCACATCCTCAAGGTGAAGACCTCCTGAATTCAGTATTACAGCATCAGCCCTGTTTCTTTTCACGTCCTTTAATATCATCCTTGTGCTCAGTCTGCACTGTTTACCGTTTGGGGTGTCGATACTTGATGCTATTCTTCTGCTTGGATGTTTCCCGTATGATCTCAGATCAATCTTTTTAAGCCTGCAAAGCTCCTGCAGATCGTCTGACATTGTATTTACCACATCATTTTCCTTCATCCAGTAAGATCCGTAATGAATTATCCTAAGCGGACGTAAAACCTTGAGTATCTCCAGTTTGGCATTTAATATATGCTTTGACAAAGCAGCATGAGCGGTCTCTGCATATCTGTGTTCCATATCCCTTATCTTCCCTGTATCCTTACGCGCTTTTAGAATAAGGGATTCTATTTTGTCTGTCTCCGAAATCTTTATACAGTACTCATCCAAACCGCATTCTTCAAGCAATGCCCTTATCTTGGGGCATATATCTATCGCAATGAACGGTATTCCTTTTTGGATTGCGGCCACTATGCCATGATATCTTCCCGATACAACAAATCCACAGTCGGATATACGTTCTTCAATGTTATTCTCATCTGTCTGAAAATCATCCTCCTTTATTTCGTCAAAAAACAGATTTAGCTTTGATTTCCATATTTGATATGCGGAGTTATCATATGCTTTAATATAATCACGGAATTTATCATTATCCAATAATTCCTGTCCGTCACGCCAGACAAAAAAAACTTTACGGTCACTTACCTCATCGGTATTGCCGAAACGCAGCGGCATTGCAAATGTCAGATCGTAAGATCTGTCTGCTTTTTCAATATGCATACAATCCAAAGAGTATTGATCACGAACGTAGAAAAATCTGGAGCCTTTGTATAAGTTCACCGCATTCATACTTTCATGTGGAAATTCAGCGCCCAATCCGAGAATCCCATATTCAATATTCGATTGCACATTATCCCACGGACTTATAACATCATATATAAACAAACCGCCGCCGCCACAGATCACAAAGCTGTTCTTTGCAAATCGCTGCACGCTTGTATCTAAAAATTCTGCTTCGGGAAATATATCTGACAATACTTTTTTTATCCAATTGTCACCCAGATTGTTTCCCTGCCACCATCCCCATATATACAACCTTTTCATACAGTTATATCCTCTGCTGTCATAGGATCCAGTCTTATATTTCCCCAATATGACTTTATCCACCTCGCCTTTTGGTTTTTATACAGATCTTTTTCAATTATCCTGAAGGATATTACCTGTGGTATCTCATCCAAAAGCTCTGTTTGGGCAAATTCATTGATTTCAGAAATGGAAAAAACCAGCTTGTACATTCCATCCACAAGATTTTTGGTATTAAACCTAAAACGCGTTATATGATCTCCACTCCCCACATTATGCATAATCTGAGATTCAGAAGTGGCAATCAGTTCGTCTTCCGCAGTTTTTATGGTTATTCTTGCTATGGCATCCCTGATTTGCTCCGGATTATACCAGTATACCGAAAACAGCATTGTATCTCCTGCAAGATATTCCGGAATATCCACATCGCAGAATTCAAACGTGGAAATATGACTTTTCATTCCCAGCCTATTTCTTCGCAGCATATCCTTGCATTCAATCCTAAGCAACAGATCATCTTTAACCAGTTCCGCTCTGTAAACACCTATAGCTTCTTCCACATTTCCGTCAAATATAAGCGCTCCTTTATCCAGCACTATACATCTCGTACAAAGATTTCTTATGGTTGCCATATTGTGGGATACATACAGCACTGTTCTGCCGCTCCTTGCCTCGTCTCCCATTCTGCCAAGGCATTTCTTCTGGAATTTCATATCCCCGACTGCAAGTACCTCATCCATTACCATGATCTCGGCGTCAAGATGGGAGGCTACAGCAAATGCAAGCTTTACGTACATACCGGATGAATACCTCTTCACAGGTGTATCAATGAACTCACGGCATTCGGAAAAATCAATTATCGACTCAATCTTCCGATCCACTTCTTTCTTAGTCATGCCGAGGATTGCTCCGTTCATATAGATATTCTCGCGGCCCGTAAGTTCGCCATGAAAGCCCGTTCCTACTTCAAGCATGGAAGCAACCCTTCCATTAAGCCAGATATCTCCTTCTGTCGGTGCGGTCACTCTTGACAATATCTTTAGGAAAGTTGATTTACCTGCTCCGTTCGCTCCTATTATTCCCAGAGCCTCTCCCTTTTTCACTTCCAGGTCTATCCCCTTCAATGCCCAAAAAGGTTTGCCGTAATCGGATCTTTCTTCACCAATCCTTAAATTCGGATCTTCCTTTCTCCTTTTTCTTGCCCACCACGACTGAAGCTCTGCATTCAGGGTTCTGCCGCCGATCGTCCCAAGCCTGTATTGTTTTTTCAGATTTTCAATCTTTATTACCGTCTCAGACATTCCTGTTTCTTCCTGCGCTCACTCTTACACCTGCATATTCTCTCACAGATCATGTGTCCTGCCATCATCTCAAACCGTATCCATGAAGGTTCTTTCTATCCTGCTGAACAGTATTATTCCGGTAAACAGAACAGCTACCGTTATCAGCCAGCTTATGCCCCAGTAAATTCCCTGTATCCCTTTGGTCCCCAGGATCGCATGCCTCCATACGGTTATGATCGGAGCCATCGGATTAAGCAGATAAAAGCTTAAATATTTCTCAGGTATCTGCGAAAAAGTATATACTACAGGGCTTGCATACATCCAAAGCTGGACACCAAATGACACAAGTATCACCAGATCCCTGTATTTCGTTGTCAATGCCGCAACTATTATCCCACATCCAAGTCCAAGCAGTCCGGTCTGGATAATAAGTACCGGAACCAGAAGTACAGCTCTCGAAATATGAAGCTCCACGCCCGATAATCCGTAATAAACCAATACAAATACCAAAATACCCAATTGTATCATCATATTCAGCATAGCCGTAACTACGGATGAAATCGGCATCACAAGTCTGGGAAAATAAACCTTGCCCAGTATTGCGGCATTTGCGGTAAATGTTGATGAAGTCTCTGTTATACATGTCGCAAAGAACGACCAGATCGCATTGCTGCATAAATAGAACGCAAAATACGGAGCTCCGTCCGTAGATAAGCCGGCAACCCTGCCAAAGACAAAGGCATATAGCATGACTGTGATCAACGGATTCAGTATAAGCCACATAGGACCAAGTATAGTCTGCTTGTACATTGTTGTATAGGTTCTTTTGACAAAGAGAAAAACCAGATCCCTGTAACGGAACAATTCCTTTAAATCTATATCAAACCAACCGCTTTTTGCTTTTATATGCGTTGTATACTCCATCAGTCATCCTCTGTTCTCATGTGCTGAGACTACCGGCTTCCCGGTACAAATCCATAAGTCCTGTCTCACTGTCTGTTATAAGCAGATAAATCTTCGAGTATTTTTTCATCTTCCCTGCTCTTACTCCGGTCAGATTATTCTTAATAAATTCCCTCTGAGGCCCCCAATCCCGGGCTTCGTTATTTAAATACCGGTCAATATACCCGTTAAACTCATCTTTATCCGATACATTCACACATACTCTGTTAAGGCCGGTTTCTTCGGCTTCGGCATTTTTCGAGTATCTTCCAAGCATATGGCAATACATCACGGCACTTTCATAAAACCTGGGAGTTATGAAATCTATATTTCCGAACCACTTTACCTTATCTCTGTCACATCCCGGTGATGAAACCAGGCTTATCCGTGATGCTTTTAAAAGCTCCATATAATCACTTCTTTTTTCAAATCTGCCCAGATTACCCCTTGTAGTTGAATTGTATTCCAATGTACCGTTATCTGTCTGGTATATATACTCGACTTCAGTATGTACACTGCAGTAATCAAGCATGTATCCGTGCAGCAGAGGATCTTTTCGCCCAACCTGAACTACATCAACTGTTTTTTCGGGCACCTTTTCACTGTAATAAATATCCGAAACCGACAGTGGGATATATTTTACATTATTTACGCCTTTGTTCAGCAAGACCCTGTATATATCCATACAGGTAACAAAAAAAACCGGGATATTCCTTGTCACCCTTGATATTGTATCTGCCATATTCAGCGGAAAATCCAGAAAAACCGGGATGACATCCCTTACCGGCAGTCTGTAGTATTTGTCAGCCTCCATAACAAAGAGGAGGCTTAAGCTTTCACCTGCCGTTCCATATCCTCTGCGGGATATGAGCCCTGATATTCCAAGCCGCTCTGTAAACCTGTCAAATATGTCGGTCCCTGCGCCTCTCTTAATCCGTATAACAGGGCATGACCATACATCCGCAAAAACATCCTCCCATTCATATATCACCTGCCATGAGGGCCAGCTCCTGTATTCTCTTTCCGATAAAATTGAAAACACCAAATCCTTCACCTATAAGACAGTATACCAGTACTGTTTCAGTAACCTATAGTGAATGAATTTAATTCGTTCACTTTGCGCCGATTGCGAGGCATCGAAGATGCCCATCCTATCGCAATCGTGTGCATCAATTTGGTATAGTAAACGAAATTATTTATTTCATTTACTATAGGAAATGATCTGTCTGTATATATTTATAAGGTTTTCCGTATTTACGTTCCTGTCGTGAGTTTTTAAAGCCCTGATCCTCGCATTTGCCCCAAGTTTTTCTGCCTTCCCGGGATTTTCAAACAAATCCTCTATTTTTCCGGCCAGTGAACCGATATCACCCTTTTTGAACAGATAACCTTCCCTTCCGTCTTTAAGCAGGCTTTTCATTCCACCCACATCAGAAGCCACAACAGGTACGCCGAGGAGCATTGCCTCACATACTGAATTGGATGAATTCTCAATATTGGAGGCACAGACAAATACATTTGATGTCAGATACATCTCCGCCATCTGTTCCGCATTAAGACAGCCTGTCCACATGATGTTTTCTTTAAGACCGTACTTATCTGTCAGGTCCTTTATATATTTTTGATAGCTGCTTTCCTTTATCCGGCCTGTCAGCCCCCTGCTCTCATAAGGTGATTCACCCGCAACCGTAATCCCGGCTTCCGGAAATCTTTTTTTTATCATATCAAGCGCGGGTATCATGTAATGAAAGCCCTTAAGCGGATAATGCGCCTGGCTGAACATGATCCTGTATTTTCGGCATCCTCCGGCACTCCACTCTCTGTCGTAGAATGGCCTGCGTAATATCTCATTGCATTTATGATACACCACACCCGGATTTATTTCACGGACCTTTTGTTTATCCCATTCCGTACGTCCTATCACATGCTTTACCGAACGGATTGCAGCCTTTTCATACTCTCCCCTCTTTTTAAAGGTTTCAGCGCCATCTGCCATTCCGTTTCTTTTTATGAATTCATATGCTGTCCTTTTCTTTAACAGCCAGTCCGGTAAGCCTTCAACGAAGCCGGAAACACATTCGGAAACCAGGCCCTGGACCGATATTACAATACGGTCTGTAAGTCCCTGTGTTCCAAGAAGCTCAACAGCATCATAGCAGTGTTTAAACTCCGTTCCCCAAATATGATATATATCCGGATTCAATTTATTTATCAGACGGATAAGCTGTTCCCTTATATTTCCCTCCGTATATGAACTAAACCATATATTTCCTGTATTTAATTCATAATACTCTTCTTCACAACCGCTTAACACGTGCAGTTCGACATCAGTCTTGTCAGCAAGTAATGAAGATGTCTGGTCCAGCCATCCCTCTCTGAAGCTGATACGCCCATGTTCGGCGGCAATTAAGGGAAGCTCCATATTAGTAATCCATAATACCCTCATAATTCTACCGGATCTTTCCTATGAGCTTTAAAAAAATCGATCTGAAAATGATGTAAGTGTACTGACCTGTACTGACAGTACCATATTTCCTTCTTACCCTTGCTCCCTCTATATTTCCAAGACAGCCTGAGCTGATCCCGCCTTCATAAAAATCGATCAACACCTCATATACCGGGATAAACGTAACCTGTCCGCTCATATATAGTCTCAGGATAAAATCATGATCTGCCGCCGATCTGTATGATGTATCATACAGACCGAATGTATCATATGTCTTTTTTGAAATGTAACACGCCTGATGCGCAAGATTCCTTTCGGGAATGAATTCATGTCCGTATAAAAAACATTCCTTTTCTTTTCCGTCCTTTATACGTCTTTCCATCCCGTAAATAACCAGATATTCCTGATTGTCCGTATTATCGTAATATCCGGCAACTGTATTAAGTGCATTATCCGTAAGCCGGTCATCACTGTTAAGCATGCAGATAAGATCCCCGGACGCAAGCTTTATCCCCTTGTTCATTGCATCATATATCCCCTCATCGGGTTCAGATACGATTACCGTTTCAAAGGGTGCATCCGCAAGCTTATCCCTGACGATCTTAAGAGTAGAATCAGTGGAGCATCCATCCACTATTATATATTCGATATTCCTGTAATTCTGTGCAAACACACTGTCTATCGTACGGCCTATAGTCTTTTCCGAATTCAGGCAGACGGTGATCAGTGATATTTTGTTTTACCGCGGTCATCTGACACAGCATCATCCTCATTTCGCTGCCATGGATTTAAATAAATCCCAGTACAATTCACTTATCTTTATATACGAATAGCGTTCTTTAACTTCATTCGCAATACTCTCAAGCCGTTCTTCAGATGCAGGGCTTCGATATTCCTCCAATAACTGTCTCGCAAGCCCGGCCGGGTCGTCAGGAGGACCATAGTACCTGCATAACCCCATAGTAACCTCCGGGCCGGCAGTTGCATCGGAAATAACTGTCGGAATGCGGTTACCCATCATCTCTACCGCAGTCATGCCAAATCCTTCAAAGCATGACGGATTAACATATATTGCGGTCTTGGAAACAAATCCTTTAAGCTCCTTCTCCGTTATAAAGCCGGTAAACCTGACCCTTTCCTTTATTCCGGCTTCTTCTGCTATCCGGATAAGGTGATCATAATTATCCGGCTTTTTCCCTATAAGCAGGAGATCATAGGGTATATCATCACAGACACGCGCAAACGCTTCTATAAGGGTTTCGACATTTTTATGTCTCCACTGTATATTTAACGCAGTTATATATGAACCCGCTTCCTTATCAATATCCGTAAATTTTACAGGATCATAGATCCTTGTATATTTTTTCTTAAAACACGGGAGAAACCGCATCATGGTTTCAAGATCGTAATCAGATATCGCAACAATCCTGTCCCTCAGGCAGAAATCCAGCAGAATCTTAACCTTGCTTCTTATCCCGAAAAATCTGTAATGTATACCTTTTACAGTACCCGACAGAAATGGTTGGATATCATGCGGTATGACTGCTGTCGGAACAGGAAGCCTTGTCCATGGTGTTGATTTGTTTGTGAACAGTATAACCTTTATATTGTTTTCGCGGATTATATTTTTAATATCTCTTATATAAAACAGCGCATTATCCGTATTAATGATACAGATCTCTTTATATATGGCGCGGATCGTCCCGTTCAGTTCCGGCCTGCACAGACATATGATTTCTTCCGCATGACCGTTTTCACACAGTCCTCTTATGAGATTAAATGCCACCTCATCCTTACCGCCTGCATGTTCCTTGCCAAAAGAAGAAAGATCAATGGCATATTTGGCTATTTTCCCATCCAAACCTTTATTTTTCTCCACGTCCCCGCACCAAATACTCCGTCTACCACACGTTTCATTCTCTTTTTAACAGGAATCAGCCTGTACTTCACTTCTTTGGCAATTCTTCTGCCCTGATACCAGCTGGCAGCAAAATGGTGGATCGAATACGTATTTTCCGTTATCCTTGCCCTCCTCGAACCGGCGTTTACCGGGCAGAAATACTCCTTTGGATATATCGTAAGTCCCTCGATCGTCTGGATCGTATCTTCTTTTTTCAGTCCTCTTTGTCTGAGATAACCCGTTGTATATTCCACACACGGTGTTGTATCATATCCGTGATCTGTTTTGAAATGCAGTTCTGAGTATACATCACGAAGCTCGCGGATTATCCCGGTTCCCGGTTCAGCCCCGATGCCCAGTCCGGTCGCAACCTCGCATCCGTCCTCCATTCCCGCAAATGCCGTATGAACCAGAAGATCGTCCAGGTTCCGTATAACTTCAACATCCGTATCAAAATATATCCCGCCATTTTCATACAGTATATCAAATCTCGCATAATCCGCAACAAAGGCCCATTTCTGTGCCTCATAGGCCTCTTTCATATACGGATGTTTGAACACATCGTAATTGTCCTCGCTCCATTTGATTATCTCGTAATCCGGGCAGTACTTTTTCCAGCTTTCTATACACTTTAGGACCAGCTCATCAGGTTTATTACCGCCAAACCAGCAATAATGTATCTTCTTGGGTATCATAATACGTACGTTACTTACAGTTCCTCTACTATCTTCCCGAGTCCCGCAACAAATGCCTCATTATTTCTGAAACCGGCTGCTTTTCTGCTTTTGCTCAATTCATCATAATTCAGAATGGCATCCTTAAGTTCCTCTGTTTCCTCCACGAGAACGATGTTATTGTATCTCTCGTTCACCGCCCTGCAGAAGCTTAGCTGATGATTGTTTATATGTTCTCCGTATTTCTTAAGCCGCGGAACCACGATCGGGATCTTTCCTTCCTGAAGTGCCTGTATTATAGAGCTTGGACCACCGTGTGTTATGATTATCCTTGCCTTTTTAAAGTAATCCGCAACCTCTTCGAAGCTGAACAGCATTTTATATTCACAATTATTTATAGTATAATCCGAATAACCGCTTTGTATTACAACATCTTCATTTATTATTCCGTTTCCTTTGAGTTCATCCACGCATTTTATAAGCCGGTTAAACTGCTGTTCATGCGTTCCCACTGTAACGAAGATCATTAAATACACCTCTTCTGCCTGTTCTATATCCTCATTTCAAAAGCCATTCCTGACTTTCCCAATGTATATCGTCAGAATATGCTTCCAAGATACACGGCCTTTTTATATACCTTCTTCAGTTCTTCCCACTGAACAATAAATCTGTCTGCGACGGGATATACCAGTTTACCCGTCAGCGAGCTTGAATCTATCCTGTCATATACCTCTATGTAAATAAGTTTTGCGCCAAACAGCTTTCCAACATAGAAAAACGGGACCGCCACCGCTGCCCCGCATGATATTATCAGGTCAGGACGTTCCTTCCCAAGTATCTTAAATGCCCTGTAAGCATTTATTATCAGAGCCTTGATACTCCGGTTGCTCGGATAATAGCACGGATACATCTTCTCGTCCTTAAGCAGACTCCGCGCATCCTCCTTGTCAAAGGTTACCCAGAATCTGTCCTTGTCCTGCCAGAATGATTTAAGCATATATAAATGTGTAAGATGGCCTCCTGATGAACTAACCAGACAGACCTTGATATCCTTTTTCACTGTATATTACCCTTTTCAGAGCCTTCCTGAGCGGCACACCCACCGCAACAGCAATAACCATCTTAACTATATCCATTGGTATGAAAGGAATTACCCCTGCGGCAAGAGCTGCTCCAAAGCTCATGCCCGCAACCCTGGCAAGCCAAACAGTACCAAGAGTATAACAGATGGCCAGGCCGATCACCATGCCCACAGCATGCATATAAAACTTATTCTCAAACTTCTCTATAAAAAATCCCGTAAAGAAAGCTACCGCTATATATCCTATCATATATCCGCCGGTCGGTCCGAAGAGCTTCTGTGGTCCTCCCGTATAGCCTGCAAGAACCGGAACGCCTGCCAGGCCGATCAGTATATATATAATACAGGCCACGGTCCCCCATTTGGCCGATAATGCGTATGCGGCTATATAAATACCCAATATAGCCAGTGATATCGGCACCGGACTTACCGGAATATTGACCGACAGCGGTCCCAATACACATATGATTGCGGTTGCAAGTGCCACATAGCACATTTTCTTTACTTTGGATCCAGATTCCATGACAGTACCTCTCTTTCACAGATTTTCTTTACGAAAACATGTAAACATTGTTTTTATAATTGTAAACCGTATGTTAGTTTACAATCTATCCTAGGTTCTGTCAACCCTTTTCCTACTCTGCCCCGTTCCTGACTGCTTCCGCCATTTCCTTCTGAATATCGGGATCAAATGACAGCATAGGCTCTATATCCTTACCGTTAAACCTTCTTTCCTTATAATTGTTTGTAAGCTTAACAACCAGGGGTGTCAGTGACAGCACACCTATAAGGTTGGGAATCATCATAAGTCCGTTAAATGTATCCGAGATATCCCATGCCAGAGATGATGTCATAACGGCACCGGGTATTATCATGATAACAAAGATCCATCTGTATATTTTGGCACCCTTGACGCCGAAAAGGTATTCTGTAGCCTTTGCCCCGTAATGAGACCAGCCCATAACAGTTGTAAAAGCAAACAGCAGCACCGCAATGGCTACAAACCATTCACCGGGCCTGCCGAAAGCATTCCCGAACGCCTTCGCAACAAGGGTCGCATCATTGGTACCCTCCGCCACCATTCCGGTATCCAAATCGATCGCTCCCGAGGAAAGTACAACTATCGCAGTCATCGTACATACGATTATAGTATCGGCAAACACCTCGAATATACCCCATAATCCCTGTTTAATGGGTTCCTTCACGTTGGAATTCGAATGGACCATAACAGAGGAACCAAGACCGGCCTCATTGGAGAATACTCCTCTCTTACAACCGCTCTTTATTGTATTCATCGCTATCTGTACAGCAGTTCCGGCTGCTCCTCCGGCTACGGCTTTCGGACCGAATGCGAAACGGAATATTGAAACAAATACAGCTCCCAGACTACCTATATTCATTATTATTATAACAATGGCACCTATAATATATATAACTGCCATAAAAGGAACAACTCTCTCGGCAAAAGCAGCAACTCTCTTAAGTCCTCCCAGGATTATAACTCCGCCGACCAACATAAGGGCACAGCCTATTACCCAGTTTACACTTGATACTCCTCCGCTTCCCGAAGCGCTTAAACCCGTGAAAAATGCCGACTCAAGATTAAGCGTGATCTTGTTTATCTGACCCATATTACCGATACCGAAGGATGCAAGTACTGCAAAGCATGCAAAAATAACCGCCAGAGCCTTGCCTATTCCCTTACAGCCTTTATATGAGCCAAGTCCGTCACTTAAATAATACATTGCGCCGCCCGACCATTCACCTTCGTCATTTCTTCTTCTGAAATAAATTCCCAGAATATTCTCGGAATAATTGGTCATCATACCCAGAATGGCTGCTATCCACATCCAGAATACCGCTCCGGGACCGCCAACACATATTGCAGCAGCTACTCCGGCAATATTACCCGTTCCGATAGTTGCAGCGAGCGCTGTACAAAGAGCCTGAAACTGGGATACCGAGCCTGCTTCGTTCTTTACATGGGAATCCTTGTGAAAGACCATTCCTATGGTCTTACCCCACCAGTATTTAAAATGAGTTATCTGGAAGAACTTCGTTATTACCGTGCATATAAGACCTGTTCCAAGTAACAGTATCAGTCCAAACCATCCCCACGCAAAGCTGTTAATGGCATCATTGATTCTTACTATAGTATCCATCTGTCAGTCTCCCTGTGTAATATATATTTTATGATTCATTTTGACTTGCAACAAGTCCCTTGCCGCCATACATTTCACGAAGCTTTGGCTTCTCGATCTTTCCGGTCGGATTCCTCGGAATATCCGCAAATATGATCTTATGAGGTCTCTTGTACCTGGGAAGCTTAAGACAGAATTCATTCATTTCGTCTTCCGTCATCTCTTCGCCTTCCTTAAGTTCTATAATAGCGCAGCTTACTTCACCGAGCCTTTTATCCGGAATACCGATCACAGCCACGTCATGTACTTTTGTGTTGGTGCGTATGAAATCCTCTATCTGAACGGGATACAGATTCTCGCCTCCGCTTATGATAACATCCTTCTTACGGTCTACAAGAAGGATGAATCCGTCCTCATCCTCCATAGCCATATCACCTGTATAGAGCCAGCCGTCCTTGAGCACCTCAGCTGTGGCCTTGGGATCGTTATAGTACTCAACCATAACTCCGGGGCCCTTAACTGCCAGCTCACCCACAGTGCCCTGTTTTACGGGATTACCTGCTTCATCTATTATCTTGGTCTCCCAGCCGAAGCCTGCCTTTCCTATGCAGCCTACCTTATGTATGTTTTCAACTCCCAGATGTACACAGCCGGGTCCTATCGACTCGGACAGGCCATAATTGGTATCATACTGGTGATTCGGGAATATTTCCTTCCATCTCTTTATCAGAGACTTGGGCACAGGCTGTGCACCTATATGCATGAGTCTCCACTGGCTCAGCTCATAATCGCTTAAGTTGACTCTTCCGCTGTCTATGGCTTCCAGAATATCCTGAGCCCACGGAACCAAAAGCCATACTATTGTACATTTCTCATTGGATACCGCTTCCAGTATTGCTTCCGGCTTTGTTCCTTTAAGAAGCACAGCCTTGCTTCCCGACAGCAGCGATCCGAACCAGTGCATTTTGGCTCCCGTATGATAAAGCGGAGGTATGCACAGGAAAACATCATCCCTTGTTTGTCCGTGGTGGTTCTGTTCAACCCTGCAGGAATGCATCAGTGACCTGTGCTTATGCAGTATTGCCTTGGGAAAACCCGTAGTACCTGATGAAAAGTAGATCGCTCCCAGATCGTCATCGGTTATCGTTATATTGGGCTTTCTCGAACTGCAGTTGTTAGCCATTGTCTGGTAATCATCCGCAAATGCCGGACAATTGTCTCCTACATATATAAGCAGCCTCTTCTGCATAAGTTCATCTGCTATATCTTCTATTCGGCCAACGAACTCAGGACCGAAAACAAGTACGTCTATCTCAGCAAGCTTTGCACAGTAAAGTATTTCATCAGAAGCATATCTGAAATTAAAAGGAACAGCGATCGCACCCGTCTTAAGAACTCCGAAATATATAGGAAGCCATTCAAGACAGTTCATAAGAAGGATACCTACTTTGTCTCCCTTCTTTATTCCTCTTCTTATCAGCATATTTGCAAAGCGGTTAGCCTTCTCGTCAAATACGCTCCATGTGATCTTTCTCTTGTATGGCTCCTTGGGATTTGACTCAATAAGATCGAAATCCTTCCATGTCTTACGCCTGTCTTCCTTGATCTCGGGATTAAGCTCCACAAGACAAACATCATCTCCGTAAAGCTCCGCATTTCTTTCCAACAATTCGGTAATCGGCATTTTCCTTCTCCTTAATTCTTTTTTACAGACTTACTGTTCATAACAGATAAAGAGTGCTTAATATCCTGTTGTTTTGAACAGTACATACAAAATAGCTTATCACGTTCTTTTTTTTATATCAAGTATTCCTTTGCAGCCTTCACTCAATAAAGAAGGTCAACCGTCCTCTTTGACAGTCGACCTTCTGTACCTAAAACTACCGATAGTTTTTAGTCCTGAACGTAAGGCATTATAGCTACGTGACGTGCTCTCTTAACCGCTACCGTAAGAGCCCTCTGATGCTTAGCGCAGGTTCCGGTGATCCTGCGGGGAAGGATCTTGCCCCTCTCCGAAACAAATTTCCTAAGTGTAGCTGCATCCTTATAATCAATGTTCTTATCTTTTCCGCAGAAAGCACATACTTTCTTTCTTCTGCGGATTCCTCCTCTTCTCCTCATCGGAGAATCAGGTCTGTCATTATCACCTTGCGGTCTATTGTAAGCCATTTCAATTCCTCCTTATTTGACCTGTTTCAGGTCTCAGCTGAAGGGCAGTGTATCATCCATATCTTCCGGCATGTTCATAAATCCGTCATCGGGAGCTTCATTATGTGAAGGTGCCGTATTCGGCATGAAGCTCTGACCCGGGCCGTCACTGCCTGCGGCATTCTTACTCTCTGCGAACTCAATATTATTCGCTACGATGTTCATGCTGTAAACCTTCTCGCCGTTCTTGTTTGTGTAATTGTCATTACGCAATTCTCCGTCAAGAACCACTTTCGTTCCCTTACGCAGATATTTCTCTACAAATTCTCCCAGCTTTCCGAAAGCCGTACAGTTGAAAAAATCTGTCGTCTGCTCGTCGCCGTTTCTCCTGAACCTGCGGTCAACGGCAATGCTGAACCTTGCTATAGCCATCGAACTGTCACCCGAAGAATACCTTACCTCAGGATCTCTCGTCAGTCTGCCCATCAAAATTACTTTATTCATTAATACGCTCTCTTTCTAATTACGCTTCTGCTCTGACGCATAAGTATCTGATAACGTTTTCCATAATGCGCACACGATGCTCGATTTCGATGGGAGCAGTAGGCTCTGCATCAAAGTGGATGAAGTAGTAGTAAGCTTCTTTCATCTTCTGGATCTCATAAGCTAACTTCTTCTTTCCCCACTCGTCGATGTCCGTTACCGTACCGCCGAATCTGGTAATGTAATTCTGTACCTTCTCGAGTGCGGCCGCTCTCTCGTCATCTTCGATCTTAGCACTAAGAACAACGCATAATTCATATTTGTTCATGCTAGTACCTCCTTTTGGTCTCTGGCCTCATATACACGTATGAAGCAAGGAAAAATCAGGTCTCAGGGCATAAAAACCCTTCAACATTTGTATCACGGTTCAAAATGATAGCACAGATTCCTAAGGATTTCAAGCACAGATTCCAAAAACTTAACATTTGATCTGGTCAAGTACCTCACCTATACTGCCGTTGATCACAAGGTCCGCCTTCTTATCCATAGGAGTAGACGACTTGTTGATAAGCACAAGCTTATTTCCCCTGTAGTAGTTGATAAGGCCTGCCGCCGGATAAACGGCAAGCGAAGTTCCTCCTATTATAAGCATGTCTGCTCTGCAGATGTGGTCTATCGACCTGCTCATAATGGTGTCATCAAGCCCCTCCTCGTATAATACCACATCCGGCTTTACGGGTCCTCCGCATGCATCACATTTCGGAACGCCTTCCGTTTCTATTATATAATTGATATCGAAAAACTTATGACAGTGTTCACAGTAATTACGTAGTGTACTACCGTGCAGTTCAAGTACCTCTTTGGAGCCTGCCGCCTGGTGCAGACCATCGATATTCTGGGTTACGACCGCCTTAAGCTTACCCTTCTCCTCTAGTTCTGCAAGCTTAAGATGCGCCTTGTTAGGCTTCGCGGTGGTGCAAATGAGCTTATCCCGGTAAAAACGGTAAAACTCCGCTGTCTTCGCCCTGTAAAAGGTATGGCTCAGCATTGTTTCCGGGGGATAGTCATATTTCTGATTGTACAGACCGTCCACACTCCTGAAATCCGGAATCCCGCTTTCCGTTGATACTCCGGCGCCTCCAAAGAAGACGATATAACTGCTTTCATTGATCCATTGCTGTAACTTTTCGATTTCGTTCATGGTAACCCTCCTTTGCTTTGGTATAAAATGCATAAACCGGCCTGTCATACCGGTGATCATATCAATCCAACCTGAAGCTCTGCCTTGCAAACCTTTTCTCCGTTCCGGTTGCGAATGACGGCTTTAACGATAATAAGCTCAAATGTATCATTCTTCTCGGTAACCGTGCCTTCGACCGTCAGCTCATCACCCACATATACTGCCCCTGAGAATTTGGTCTTTACGCTGTGGATAAGTGAATGCTCTCCCGGAAGATATACCCCGGCCAGTGTGGAAAGGTATGAAGCAGTCAGCATTCCGAAAACGACACAGTCCTTATGTCCGTGTTCCTTTGCGTAATCAGGATCTGCATGAAGCGGGTTGACATCACCCGTTATCGCGCGAAACCTGTCCATATCCTCCTGCGCAACCCTTACACTGAAAGATTCCTTATGCCCTACCTCAATCTCATCATACGTAAATCTGTTCATGATCTCCATCCATATTATTGTTATGTATCATAGTTATATAACACCGTTTCCTATCATTGTTATATACATCGTTATATATCATTGTTTCCTAACACCGTTACATATCAGTGTTGTGTATCGTAGTTATATAACATTGATATCTTTTTCATACGGTATAACGTTTGCGAAATATCCGGACTTATTCGATGAAATTCAGGATTCTATAGTTTACTCCTGATCATATCCACCATCTGACCTACATTTTCAAGCTTGTTAACATCCTTTATGTCAAACTTGAGACCGAATTCTTTCTCCATGGATATTATAAGCGAAATATGCTCAAGGGAATCCCAGTCCTCTATATCGTCCGAATTGGTCTCGTCGGTAATCACAAGGGTGTCGTCATCGAATACATCCCTGAATATCTCATTGACCTTCTCCATTATTTCTTCTCTGCTCATCCTACTTCTCCTTAAAGCTTTCTATACGCAATTGTACAATCGGTACCATGAAGAACATTACACCGTGAACTCAGTTAACCTCAGTCAGTAATTCCGCCGAAAGCAGCTGACCTGTCACCTTGCGCACAACCTCCACCGGCTGTTCTATGATCTCTGCCAGTTCAGATATATCATGGGTTCCGTCCGCATATGCCAATACATCCTTCATGGCAAGGGTCTCCTGATAAGTTTCCTTGGAGCTCATAGTCGGAACCAGTCCGCGTTTGCCAAGCTGGGGCTCACATAAACAGGTTACTCTGTAGATTTTACCGTCTTCACCGTTATTTGAAGCCTCTGAAGGTTTTATCTGTTTCTTCTTATTATGCAGACAGGACAGGGCTTTGCCACAGGGTATTGCCTCAAGCTTGTCAATGCATTTCCTCATAACCGTAAATGCTCCGTAAAAACCTTCCGGGCTTACAATCGACATATTATCACCGGAAGTGTGATATTCCGGATATACATGATACTTGGATCTGCAGAAGCACACAAGCGGAATGTCTACTCCTGGTGCCTGATACTGGCGTTCATCCGATCCCCTTTTAAGATAGGAATACTCCGAAAAAGAACCGCAATGCTCCTTAAGCGTATCCATCAGTATCTTATCCGCAAGTGTATCCGAATATCTTGAATGCACTATCGAATAATCCCTGTTATCTCCTACACAGGTAAGATTAAAACCGGCAACAACGTTTTTCCTCATGGTTTCAAGATTCCGCGACAGATATGTTATCGCTCCGATCGTTTCCGGAACGAAGACTATCCTGTAGGTATACCTTCTGTTCCTGAGGCTCTTAATGTAGCTTATCAGATGCGTCATAACCGACGGTCCGGAGCACTCATTGTTAGCCATGGATGGATGACATATATATGTAGAAAGAAATATTTCCGGTGTCCGTTCCTTATTATCATCCGCAGATTCGGATATTGACTCGCGGGAAACAGTCCCGCCATCATCTGTCCCGTTCTCAGCTGCCGGTATTATCAGCTCGCCGTATGTCAGACTGCCGTCAAAAAGCTCTGACTTGATAACAGCATGATATTTCACCTCTTTGCCTGATACAGCAGATGCCTCCGCAAGCTCATCCTTCATATGCCGGGTCATCGCAAACCCCCATCTCCCCTTATAATAGGAAGTAACATATGGTATGAGCTCAGGCTGATCCTTAAGCGTATATATGTGAGGTTCCAGTTCCTCAAAGGTCAGCCATTCGTCCACCGGTACGGAATATCCGAGCACATGCAGGTTATTAACCCTGTAATCCACTATACGTTTTCCGCTTTCATCTTCAATATACGCTTCCTCAATCCTCCACTCCTTAGGCACCGTCCAGTCCATAACCTTCGTCCCCGTCGGTACCTCATACAGTTTAAGATCCGGTATGTATTCTTTAAGGATATCAAATGTCTCCCTGACACCCGCACCGGTTATGCTCCGGCAGATCGGGAAAAGCCGTTCGGCAAGCTTATACATGCTGCGTCCAAGTATTACGGGATCATCATCCTGACCGATATAAGAGCAGACACGCCTGCTCCTGTTGTTCACAACATCATCTTTTATTATGGGGTGGCTTTCCTTAAGCTCTATTATCTTATACTCTATGCCGTTAATACAGAAGCGTTCCTCTATCCCTTTCGCGATGAATTCATCTTCCAAAGGGAGTATTGTGTTCTCAACATCCATTCCCAGATTACGGACATTCATTGAGTATGTTGCCTTTTTTGTTTGACCTGATGAGTCAGTATAGTCGGCCGTAAAATCTTTTAAATATCTGTACGGAACAGCTCCGCTTGATTCTTCAGCGTAATGAACAAAAACAAATGAATGCTGTGTATCCTTGTCAATAAAAAGATTTCTGTATCCATGTTCGACCATAAAAGCAAACGGAGAGTCCTGACCAAATGAGCTTTTGTTGTCAAGTGAACATAGAATTTCCCTGTCCTTACCCCACACTGCAAACGAATATATAGGATGCCTTGTCCTCAAGAAGTCATTTCTCTTAAGTGCAAGCTTACCCAACGAACCGGTCTTACAGGGTGTACTATAATGATCGTAAGGCTCTCCTTTACAGAAGGCCCAGTTAAAAGTCGGAAAAACAAGCGTTGCCTCTTCACCGATGATATCAATGATACCGTCGATCAGGATATTCAGATCGGTGTCATCCTCATGCTGCATGCAGTCATACAGAAGCTGTTTAACATCCGACGTCACATAAATATTATCTCCTTTTTTAATATGGAGATGCCCGGCAAGTTCCTTAAGTCTTATATAGTTATCCATTTTGTCTTCCTTATCATGACCGTTTATTTTCATATCATACCACATTCTATAATAAAAACGAACGATTTCTTTATTTAATATGTGACATACAAAGGTATTAGATGTATACTATACAGTGCGGTCATAAGATCATCAGACCGCTTCGAATACCAAATAAAACACCCATCCGGGATCTTACGGAGAATTACCATGAGCAAAAAAAAGAAAAAGAGTGTGGAGCTGACTGCCTCCGGTGCCATGCAGTTTATCTTAAAAATCCTTGTTTCCGCATACTGTTGTGTTTTCTTTACCGCAATGCCCCTGTTTTATCACAATAATTACTATGATATAGGTGATTTCAAATATAAGATGTTCATGTATTTAACGGTATCATTTCTTCTTTTTGCCTTCATCGTGTTTGCTCTGTATATGGCATGTCTGATAAAAGAGAAAAGGTTAACCGTTTCTTCCGTCAAAGAAGCTTTTGCTTCCATGACGGTTCTTGATATGATGGTACTTGCCTTTGGCATAGCATCGATAGTTTCTTTTCTGCTTTCACCCGAAAGGACCTCCGAATATCCGGCTTTTTTCCTGCTGAAAGGCGGCGAAGATACGCAGGTGGTAAATCTGCCGTGGGAAGGCTACAACGGATGGAATATGGGACTCAGGTCCCAGCTTATGTTTGTAGCAATATTTTTCCTTGTTTCCAGATATTTCATGAAGAGTTGGAAGAATGATCTTCTGAGGTTTATGCTTATATCCGCTTTTCTTGTTTTTTCCCTCGGAGTACTCAACCGCTTTCATGTGGATCCCCTGAATATATATAAGGATCTCAGCGAGGTATATATAAGCCAGTTCCTTTCCACTCTGGGGCAGGGTACCTGGTATTCAAGCTTTATGGTTGTGCTTCTCCCGGTAGGTATGGCCTTCTTTCTCTTTAACGATAATAAGACCTCTGTTGCGAATATACTCCTTGCATGCTTTGTAGCTGCCGGCGGAGCTACCTTTGTTACTCAGAACAGTGACAGCGCCTATCCTGCTTTTGCAGGTATCATCATTGTTATGTTTGCAGTCTCCTTCATAAGCAACGACCGGTTTTTAAAGTTTCTGGAAATGATGATCATCATGCTCGGAGCCATGAAGGTGATCGGTCTGTTTCAGATTATCTTTCCCTGGCGGCTCACAGAGCTTGATTCCATGTCACTGTTTGTATCCCAGTCTCCGGTCACGCTTATACTGCTAATCCTGATTATCGGATTTTATGTTTTCCTGCGCAAAAAGATCAGGGCAGGGGCATTTAATATAACGGATTACAGAAGGATCAGGAATATCATCCTTGCATGCACGATCGCCTGCATACCTCTCGGGATAATCATCGGCCTCCTGAATACAAAGGGTCTTCTCCCCGGAGATGCTCTGAAGGGCGTGGAATACCTTACCTTCAACGACAGGTGGGGAAACAACCGCGGCTTCACATGGAGAAACACAGTTGAAGTCATGAAGGAGCCGTTATGGAGGAGCATGGCTCTCACAGGACCCGGGCCCGACTGTTATCCGACCGTTATCTATGCATCCGAAGTAAGAGCGGCTTCACTGTATTCCTTCTGGAACGGAGAGGTTGTGATCTGTGCCCATAATGAATGGCTGAACATGCTTTTCAATGAAGGAATCCTTGGATTTATAACATATACCGGTATTTTTATAAGCGCTTTTATAAGCTTTGCCAAACGGGCCGACAACGCAGTCATGACAGCCGGCACAGCTGCTGTTACGGGTTATTTCCTTCATAACATGTTCTGTTACCAGCAGATACTGTGTACACCCATGATCTTTTGCGTCATGGCGTTGTGCGTATATTCGATCAGGGAGCAATCTCAATCTGGGTCAGAACAGTAGGTGATCAACCTGGACAGTTTTCAAAACTTTCACATTTTCCCTATTTAATTTCATGCCGATATGATGTAAAATAAGAAAATGTTTTAAGGAGGATGACAACAGATGGGAAATAATAAAGACGAAAAAAATGCTGATAACATGAGTAACAGCATGAAAAAACGTATTGAACGCCGGGATCAGCAGAAGAAGGCGAAACGGTCGGCCATAACGGGAAGGATCGTAAGCATGCTTATACTCGCGCTCATAGCGGCAGGTGTGATCTATCTGATAGCTGCGGCGGCAGTAAAGGCTTCCTACAAGGTCAAGCCAAGTGACGATTACAGTGCCTGTCTTGATGAGAACGGTTATGTGAAAGGAGTAACGGCCACTTCCTGCGTAACACTTCCGGAATACAAAGGTATATCAATACCGAAGAAAGAGATTGAGGCAACCGAAACAGATATTCAGAATGAGATTGAAGCCAAGCGTAAACAGCATCTTGATACCGAAACCGACAAGAAGGTCGAGGACGGAGATATCATAAATCTTGATTATGTGGGAACGATCGACGGAGTTGAATTCGACGGCGGAAACACAAACGGTAACGGATCGGATCTTACTATCGGTTCCGGAACCTTTATTGATGATTTCGAGCAGCAGCTCATAGGCGCAGGTGTCGGGGACAACGTAAAGGTTGAAGTAACCTTCCCCGATGATTATTCAAAAGAGGATCTCAGGGGCAAGGATGCGGTCTTTGACTGTACTATAAACGGAATCTATCCCGAGTTTACCGATGAATTTGTTGCCGAGTATCTGTCAGATAATGCAAGTACGGTAGACGAATATATTAAGTACTTTAAGGATACGTCTTATGACAGCAATCTGGATAACTGGATATCCAATTATCTTGAAAACAACACCACAGTCATCAAATACCCCGGCAGATATTTAAGGCAGCTTAAATCAATACAAAAGTATACTTCAATGGAAGAATACGAATATATGAATCAGATATATGTCCAGATGTATGGAAGCGGATATAGTGATTTCTATGAATACCAGGGATCAGATGAAGAGCATTATGACAAGGATCTGATCGTCACCTGCCAGGAATCGGAGAAGAAGATACTTACCTACCAGGCGATAATGGAAAAAGAAGGCATAAAGTTAACTGCTGAGGACTACAAGGCTAATCTTGTTGAAACAGAAGGAAGTGACGAGTCATATGACCAGCAGAAGGAACGGTTCGGTGATCCTTACCTTATCCAGTCACTCTATAAGCAGAAGGCCTTTGATATTATTAAAGATAATGCTGTATATACGGATTGATTCTTATTATAAATAAACATAAAAGAAAGAGCGGTGCTCCTGTTCATTCCAAGAACACCTCTCTTTCTTTTTTACTCTTCTCTTTAGTACTTAGTCCTTTGTCCCTATGTTCCTTTATCCCTCTCTTATCTGTCTCTTTTTACTAACCTTACCGATCCCTGTGCTTTATAAATCCATCGTCCGATTCCATTTCAAAAGGATATGTTGTTCCGTCATCATTCTCAACCCCGAATCTGTCTGCCTCCGCCTTACGGTTCCAAAGGAATGAAAACTTAAGTTCATTGCCTTCCCTGATCCTTCTGAAATTCTCAAGATGTCTGTAAACAATCGCCACCGTTGCAACAAGCAGGATAAGCGTCGCATATATACCCCCACCGGCTCTGTATGTATATCCGTAAACAAACGGGAACAGGATTGAAACCGATACAGGTCCTATACATACGTAATTAGTTATAAAAACAACGAATATTGTCATTATAAGAAGTACCAGGAAAATTCTGTAGTCAAGGGCCAGTATTGAGCCTCCGAGGGAAGCGAAGCCTTTACCGCCTTTAAACCCCATATAAAACGGAAAGATATGTCCCAGAATTGCCGCCACAGCTGTTATCGCACCCACAAGAAAAAGAGAAGGAAAAAAGATGCGCATCAGCCTTACCGCAAAATAGGCTTTAAATATATCAAAAAGCGCAACAAATGCTCCCGCCTTCTTTCCAACGGTTATAATGACATTGGATGCCCCCGCATTTCCCGACCCGTGTTCTCTGATATCGAAGCCTTTTGTCCTTGCAATAAGATATGACAGATTGATGCTTCCGAGCATATAACCGGTCACTATCGCAACTGCCGAGGCTATCAGATAGCTGTTCCTGTATGTCTGTGTCAATAACACAGAGGATAATATCGTCATTTCCAATACCTCATCCGATACAATTATTGTACTTTCTACTTCCTGGTAAGCCACAGATACTTGATGTTTGTAACAAAGTATCTCTTAACCAGCCTCTTGGGATCCTGAAACATCCTGAAAAGCCACTCAAGCTTCATATTCTGCATCCATTTCGGTGCCCTTTTTACGTTTCCGCTCTCAAAGTCAAATGCAGCTCCCACGCCAAGCATAAGCGCATTTATCCTGCCCCTGTGAGCAGCCATCCATATTTCCTGCTTGGGTGCGCCAAGGCCAACCCAGAGGAAATCGGGAGCAGCATCATTTATCTGTTTAATATAGGCAGCATCCTCCTCCGGTGTAAGCTCCCTGAAGGGCGGTGAGATCATGCCTGCGATCCTGGCTCCGGGATAACGTTCCTCTATCTTTTCTTTTAACTTCTTCAGTGTATCTTCTGTTGAGCCGTAAAAAAAGTGTGAAAAACCGTTCTCTCCGCTTCTTAACAGCAGTTCTCTCATAAGATCCGGTCCGGTTACACGTTTTGCTGTAGTCTTACCGTTATCCCTGCTGTATGATGACAGCGGACTTCCGTCCGGCAGTGCCATTACAGCCTCATTCTGGATCTTCATATACTCGGGGTTCTCGTGAGCCATAACAGTTGTATGAACGTTGGATACACAGATATACTGCCCTTTCCAGTCCTTAAGATTATCCGTTATCCTGCTTATCGTCCCTTCCATGCTGGTTACGGCTATATTGACTCCCAGTATGTTGTCAACCTTCAGTGCCGAAACCTCAACCATATTGAGATCACCGTAGGTACTCAGTATCCTTCCGCCGCTCAGGTAATCATTATAGGACGGAACTATATATACCATTACATTCTTTATCGCACAGGCTATAAGCATTCTGTTAAGCACCTGTTCGTCTATCTCGGAGCATACAACCGCTTCATCAGCACCTGTTCTGTCGATTATTTCGTTGAGCATATCATAGGTTCCGAGATACGAGCCGATCTGAGGATCTGCCTCCGGTGCTATATGGCCCGCATACTCACATTCCTTATGAAGAACCTTCTCCATGCCTCTGAAATATCGTCTTGCATTATTACCTGTCCCTATTATAAGTATGTTTGCAAGTCCCTGATTCCTGCGGCACCAGTACAGGCTGAAGGCCGAAAACAATACCCTTTTTATTAGAAGAAGTATTATGGATACGATGATAAAAAGGACCAGCCATGCTCTTGAAAACTGACTCCCGTTGGTAAGGAAAAGCAGGCCTGCGGTGGATATACCCGAAATAGCCTGAACAAAAAATACCCTTGTTAACTCCTTACGGATATTCTTGACTCTTATTGTCGAATAGTCACCGAATACCGCATAGAGAATAATGCTGAGCAGACCGCATGCCAAGGCAAACGGGATAAACTTCGCAATATCACCGCGATGGAATATCTGTATCAGTTCCTCTCCCAGATAGTACCTTACCATTGCGGCAACAAGATATGAAATTATGATCAAAACCAGTTCGGATGCCGCATTTATGATCTTTAACGATATATAATCCCTATAGTGTTTCATGGTATCTCCCATAGTTCTTAACGGTCAAACTACATGTAGTATATTTTAACACATAAGGGCACTAAATACCAGTATAACGATTCTCAAACACCGTGGAACAGATCATGTATGCTTTCTGATGACAGGCAGGCGGAAATCATCATCTGAAGCTGTTCAGGGTTCTCATAGAATTAAGTATCGCAAGCACGCATACTCCTACATCCGCAAATACGGCGGCCCACATATTTGCCACACCGAAGGCACTCAGAATAAGAACCAGAAGCTTTACTCCCAAAGCAAATACGATATTCTGTCTTACGATATTCATTGTGCTTCTGGATATGCCGATAGCAGTTCCTATCTTTCTTATATCATCATCCATAAGCACAATATCCGCCGCTTCAATGGCTGCATCCGATCCCATGGCTCCCATTGCTATTCCGACATCCGCCCTGGCGAGCACGGGTGCATCATTAATACCGTCCCCCACAAAGACAAGACAGCCTCCCTTTTTTTCCCCCCTAAGAAGCCCTTCCACCTTCATAACCTTATCGCCCGGAAGCAGTTCCGCATAATAGATATCCGTCTTCAACGCCTCCGATACTGCCTTTGCAGTCTCTTCCCTGTCTCCTGTGAGCATGACGCTCCTGTTGACACCAAGCTTCTTAAGCTCCCGTATGGCTTCTCCCGCTCCTTCCTTAATACCGTCGGAAATCACAAGCGCTCCCTCGAAGCATCCGTCGACAGCCACATAAACCAGTGTTCCGGGTTCCTCATATTTCTCATACGCCACTCCGTACTCATCCATAAGCTTTCCGTTTCCCAAAAGTACGGAATGTCCGTCAACCATCGCACATATTCCATGTCCGGCAGTTTCCTTAACATCGGAAACCCTTCCTGTATCCGGCTTTCCGCCTCTCCTTATATACTCTTCCATTACAGACAAAGCTATCGGATGAGTTGAGCATGATTCTCCGTGCGCAGCAAAACAAAGGAGCCTGTCCTCATCTTCGGCTATTATGCGGTTCACCCTGAATTCGCCCTTTGTAAGCGTACCTGTCTTGTCAAAAACCACTGTATCTGTCCTTGAAACCAGCTCAAGATAATTGGAGCCCTTGATCAGTATACCCTGCTTTGATGCAGCACCGATACCACCAAAAAAGCCGAGAGGCACCGATATTACCAGTGCACACGGGCAGGAAACCACGAGAAATGTACATGCCCTCATTATCCAGTCCGATACTGATGCAAGACCCCCTCCGCTTATTATGGGACCGGCTGCTGCAAGTGCCATTGCGCTGAAGGTTACCGCAGGTGTATAGTATTTCGCAAATCTTGTGATAAAGCTTTCAACCCTGGCCTTCTTCTCACCTGCATTCTCTACCAGTTCCAGTATCTTTGCCACAGTACTGTCATCATATTCCTTTGTTGTACGTATTTTTACGGTTCCGGCTCCATTGATGCATCCGCTGTACAGTTCATCGCCCACGGCTGCCCTTCTTGGTACCGGTTCTCCTGTAAGCGCCGACGTATCGATCATTGTCTCGCCTTCGGTCACGATCCCGTCAAGCGGGATCTTCTCTCCCGGCTTGATCACTACAATGCTTCCGATCTCCACATCATCGGGATCCACTCTTCTTACGCTTCCGTTTTCTTCAAGGTTGGCATATTCCGGAGCCATATCCATCAATTCCGCTATTGACTGCCTGCTCTTCCCGACCGCGTAGCTCTGGAACAGCTCACCGGTCTGGTAGAGAAGCATGACCGCTACGGCCTCCGGATACTCACCGACACCGAATGCCCCAAAGGTCGCTATAGTCATAAGAAAATTCTCATCGAAAAGCTTACCATGGGAAATATTGGTGAATGCCTTCTTAACCACATCATACCCTGCGACTGCATAAGGAACCAGGAATATGGCAAAAACAGCAGGAGCCGGCAATCTGTCCAATGCTCCTGAATGCTCTGCCACAAACAGCGGAACGAACATTACAGCAGAAACTATTATCCTGAAAAGTATTTTTTTCTGTTTTCCCGACATTTTTAAATCCTTTCAGTGCCTTTCTCATACATGCGAAAATCAGGCAGCGCAAAGCAGAATATGATAACTGATTTCCCATTACTGCAAAATGAGCTTACAGTCCGGTTCTACCCGGGATATGCACTCGGCCGCCTTCTTTACTATCTCATCAAATTCATCATCCACAGCTTCAAGCGTCAGCTTCTGGGCAAGGAAATTAACCGATGCACCGGTCACGCCCGGGATCTGCCTGATCGCTTCCTCCATCTTTGCCGCACAGTTTGCACAGTCGAGTTCTTCAAGTTTAAACTTTTTCTTCATTGTATTTCCTCTCTTTCATGCTTCTAAAGTTAATCTGACATGAACACTTGCTTGATTGTTCATATGTTTATAATAACTCATCCTTATATGTTTTTCAATACCCAATATAATAATTCATATTTTAAATCGTTACAATTTTTATACATTTTCTGTATGATTCGTTTAAATTTCAGATAAAACATAGTATAATGGTAATACATTGAGCAATTTTTGCCGGTTCTGACCGTTTTTACAACACAAACAGCAAAATTAATAACCGTCTCAGGAAATATATCTTAGGCGATCACAAGGAGGAGCACTGCATGGGGTTACATGACAAAAAGAAGAAAAAATTAATCAGCGACACTACAGATCAGCTTCAGGAATTTATTGACCTTGCCAAAACCAATGTGATAACGCTTGGCGAGTCCATTGACAATGTTACAGCCGGTGTCAACGATGCCATCAGGGATAACTCACACATCACAAGTGTCGTAAATGATGTCTCAAGGAGCACAAACGATCAGCTGAGGCTGGTTCAGAATACAACAGCCAAGGTAAACCAGCTTAATTCCACTGTCGAGACGATAACCGAAAGCATCGGAAATATGCAGGAGCTTGCAATAGGCAGTAATGAAGCCGTAGCAAACGGCCGCGATAATCTTGATACCTATAAATCACATATAGTCGAAGTTACCGAAAGCATGCAGAATACCGCCAATTTCATAGGAATACTGCGTGAAAATATAGCAGAGATAGCCGAGACCATCAAGCTTATTGTCAGGATCAGCGATCAGCTTAATATGCTTTCTCTTAATTCCTCAATTGAGGCAGCACGTGCAGGTGAGGCCGGACGTGGCTTTTCGGTCGTTGCGCAGCAGATAACCGTTCTATCCAACGATACCAAGACACGTATTGGCAACATAAATGAGATTCTCAAAAAGATCATGGAAAGCAGCGAAAATGTTGAAGACAGCATTCACCAAAGTATTACCGATCTGGAAGAGAGCAATGAAATCTTCGAAGAAACTGTCAGCTCCTTTAAGGATATAACGGAAAAAAACGAAGCTGTCATAAATAAGATACAGAGCATGGGCCGGGATATTGAAAGCATAAGCCGGGTGGCACAGACCACCAGCGAAATGGGCCAGCAGCTTTCCGATTCCGCTCAGTCCATCAGTGAAATGACCGATGAAGTAACTCAGATAGTAGATGAAGAGCAGGAATCCTTCACCAAGATAAATGATACTGTCGACGGTCTTCAGTTTATGCTGGGAAGGCTTGAGGGACTCGTAAATAAATATAACAAGGATATACGTCCTGTCTCCAAAACCTCTCCCACTGAAATAAAGATCGGTGTTGTAATGCCCTTCGGACATGAATTCTGGATGCAGGTACGCGAAGGTGTTCTTTATGCCAAGAAGGAACTTGCCAAAAAGAACTGTATTGTTGACTTTATGCCCATCGAAGACATAACGCTTCAGAAATACATGGATGCGGTAAACAAATGCATAGATGAAAAATATGCCGGTATTGCAATGGTAGGATATTATGAAGAACTTGCTCCGCTGGTTGACAAGGCCGCATCAAGGGGAATACCCTGCATAACCTTTAACAGTGAATTTGAGACTCCCAGCAAACGGCTTACTTTTGTGGGACAGAACGCCTATGATTCCGGAGTGATCTCCGCAAACACAATGGCAAAGAAGATCGGTGAGAAGGGAAATGTACTGGTCGTGACCTCAGATAAGAGCATTACCAATCACGAGCTGAGAAGAAGCGGCTTCAACGAAACGATCTCCAATTATAAAGATATCAATCTCATCGGACTCATTGAATGTCACGATAGTAATGATGAAGCCTACAGGAAGGTTAAAGATTTTTTGTCCAAAAACAAGGATATAGACGGCGTATATATCGTAGCGGGGGGTCAGATCGGCGCGATCAATGCCCTTTCCGAATGTAATCTCAGCGGAAAGGTAAAGGTTGTTTTATATGACTTCATGAAGGATATCCTTGAGGCTATATCAAAGGGATCGGTTACGGCAGCCATCGGACAGGATCCGTTCCGTCAGGGACATGATCCGATCATTTACCTGTATAATAACGCCATGACCGGTGAACTTCCCCCTGAAAAGAACATGTGGACAAAGATCGATGTAGTGGATAAATCAAATGTAGGTAATTATCTGACGTAATACCGGCTTATAAAAGTGAAAGCAGTTATGATGCTTTCCCCGATATCTCAAAAGGGGCTGTCGCAGCGACAGCCCCTTTCCATTGTTTGTATCCTCTCACCATACATCGGTTATATGAACATCCACGCTGTAGGACAGACCGGCTTTTGTCATGACATTAACTACCGTATCACCGACGGATACAGGTACCAGCGTGCCATCCTCTCTTACGATACATATATTTTCATCTTCCGACGAGAAAGTCACACCATAGGTTATAAGTTCACGTCCTGTCAGCTCGTGAAGCCTGAGATTATCAAAGACAGCCATCGGACGTATCTTTATAACAAAAGGCTGTATGATTGACATATCATACCTTGCAGTCATTGGATAGAATTCCTTTATCTCGTTGGATGTATATCCCTCTACGGGAAGTACACACAGGCAGATTTCTCTCCAAAGGCCGTTATAGCTTACCTTCACTCTCGACACACCCGGCAGCCTGGGAGATATCCAGTTGTCTTCATCCACCGAGAGTATATTGGGATCGTATTCAAGTATGGTTATTTCCGATCTGTCAATAATACGCTTTCTCTTATAATTGTCCTGGCAGTAATATGTTATATTAAACGCTCCCCTTCCCGCTGTCTTGGTATACACCAGACTGTCTGTGGTAAGCATCATCGGAGCGGCATCCGATGCAGAATTTCTGTAGCTGATCGGAAGCTTTAAATTATTATTGCCCTCATCCTCTGTGTCCGGCTCGTCCGTGTAGGAAAGCGTAAACGGTGCTATCCTCGTTGACCATACACCCCATCTCGATCCTGTCGAGCCTGCATAGGCATAACCGAGCATTGTCGGATCGTCCTTTTTAATATGTCCCCGGCCGTCAGCCATGATACCGCAGTTATGGCATCTTGCCACAACATTTGTTTTAAGCTCGGATACCCGTTCAAAATGGATTCCGTCATTGGATTCAAAGTACAGGATACAGCTGTCAGTCTTAAATCTTCTGTTAGTGGATACGGCTATGAATTTACCGCTTTCTTCAATATAGGCAACATCCCATGAATCGGAATCTCTGTATGCATAACCGTTTACATCGGAGTTGTTCTTGTCATTCCTTATTATCGCATATCCTCTGAACTCAAGCCTTCTTGGCCAGTCATCTTTTGTAATATCAGCCGTCCTTACCTCGGTAACCTTAACCCTGTCCGGAACACCGGAATAACTGTCCTTCGTATTATAGATATAAATTGTATCATCCAATACAACAAAGCTTGGTTCGCCGCTTCCCCAGCCTATGTCAATACCATCATAGTATATTATCGGAGCAGGATCACCGCCCCATCCGGTACCGTTCCATTTCTCATACGGACCGTCAGGCTTCTCGGACCGTGCCAGGTATACACTGTTGCACAATCCTTTGGCTCTTTTGTTTATTGTAGATGTATATCCGAGATAATAATATCCGTCATAGTAGAAGACATCCGGGTCACAGGTTGAAAGAGCATCCGGTGAATCCGGTGACGGGCTTATGGCAACACGTTCATCGGACCATGTTTCGCCGCTGTCATCCGAATGCCTGTATGTTATCCAGTCATATTCCCTGGATCCGTCACCCGGAGCCGAAAACCATGCATCAATACTCCCGTCATCATTATAAATAAAAGACGGTCCATATCTGTAGTCGGGAAGACAGGCTGTCGACGGAGCAAAAACATCATGTCCCTCATTATCCAGAACAAGCTTAATATGCTTATTCATATATGGATTATCAGGTTCTGCAGGCTCTTCCTCAACGGTATACGTTTCCGTAGATTCCTCCGGTTCAAGGTCAGCTTCAATTTCTTTATCTGCTTTTAACGATTCATCATCTTCATTATGCAGGGCATCGCCTGCTTTGTTATTTCCCACAGGATTACCGCTCAGTGTATTACCCGGAATTGTTCCTCCCGGTTTGTTCTCCTGACCGGCTGAACTGTCTGAAACATAGCATGAACATAGCATTAATCCGGCAGCAATTAAGGATGCTGTCATAATAATTATATTTTTTATCCTGCTTTTCACTGTTTTATCCATTCTTTCCGCTTTATGCGGATCCTTCCGTCTGTACGTTACTCTGTCTGCCCATCCAATGATCTGACAGACACGGTTTTCAATGCGGGCCGTTCTCACCTTCCGACATATAATCAGAATAGCTCATGCCCGTATATTTCTTAAAGCATCTCCCGAAATAGTTAGGATCCGGTATACCCACATCTGCCGCGGTAATGAACATTTTGACTCCGGATCTTGCAGATTTTTTTGCATTCTCCATTCTTATTTCTGTCAGGTATTCGATAAAATTCTTACCGGTCTCCTGTTTAAACTTACGCGACAGATAGCTTGCACTGAATCCAAAATGCTGTGCGGCAAACGCCAGATTAAGCTTTGGATCCGTATAATTCTCCTCAAGGTATTTCTTTATAAGCTCAACCGGATTATTCTCGTTCTCACCTGATACTCCGAGCTCCTCGGCACCGCTGTTTTCACCGTCCTTCCCGGAATCGTTCCAGACCGAAGCATAATCAT
Source organism: Lachnospiraceae bacterium (assembly GCA_017450065.1). Taxonomy (GTDB): domain Bacteria; phylum Bacillota; class Clostridia; order Lachnospirales; family Lachnospiraceae; genus UBA2868. The sequence goes on along the minus strand of JAFSYI010000034.1, from coordinate 75,355 downwards.
CGGCACCCCCGGTATTCCGGCTGTTTATGCTCATACCATCCAGCCTGTCCTTTGCTCTCTCAAGGACTTTGGTTATCTCTGCCCTTACCATCGGCTTGAGCATATATTCAAATACAGGAAGGCTTACACATTTCCTTGCATATTCAAACTGATCTATTGCTGTCATTATTATTATGATAAGATCCGGATATCTGTCGGTAGCTATTTCGGTAAATTCGATCCCATCCATAAACGGCATGGAAATATCAACAAACACAATATCCGGCCTTAAGTCATCTATAATGTTTATCGCTTCTATCCCGCTTGTCGCTTCTCCGACAACCTCCATGTCAAGGTCCTCCCACTTTATTGATGCTCTCATAAGCTTACGGGCGGATTCCTCATCATCTATTATCATAACGCGGTATAATCTCTTCATCTTTATTTTCCAATCTGTAACTATTCAGAGCCAAGCACATAAAATACGGCTCATGTTCACATGAAAGCCGGATTTTATGTATATGGCGAAGTAACCACATGAGCAAACAAAGTGCAGAGCGCGACTTTGCGAATGGGGTTCTGAATAGTTACAATAACTTTATTATACTTCCGCGGAGTGCCACATATCCCGGATCTTCAGGCTGATCTCCGTATATTCACCCTGTTCACTGCTGATACTTACCACATCATCATCATTGCAGTACATCCTTATCCTCTCTATGGTTCCCCACAGTCCAAAGCTGGAAGCATCGGAAGCATCACTTTCATCTCTTTCCTTCTTCAGAGCCTTCTGTATCTGTTCATCACTCATACCGACTCCGGTATCCCTGACCGTAACAATAAGCGAACCATTGTCCATACGGCTTGTTATGCTTATAAGCCCCTTTTCTCCCTTAAGCCGTATTCCATGATAAATGCTGTTTTCAACCAGGGGCTGAAGTATGAGCTTGGGCACCACGAATTTCTCAGTCTCCGGCGCTATGTCATATGCATCCTCGATTATATCCCCATATCTTAACTTCTGTAAAGACAGATAATCCCTGACAATCTGAACCTCACGCAAAAGGGATATCTCCCTGTCACCCTTACTGAGAAAGTTTCTGTAAAAGCTGCCCAGTGTTTCCAGTGCATCATGTACCCTGTCAGCTCCCGCATCCAATGCAAGAAAGCCAATGGTTTCAAGTGAGTTATAAAGGAAATGCGGCTTGATCTGTTCCTGAAGGACTCTGAGTTCTGCCCTTCTTAAGGTTTTCTCCTTATCGACCAGCGTATCTATAAGCTCATTGACATGGTCTATCATATTATTATAGTCACCGGCAAGAGTCTCAAGCTCTCTGTAGGGCATCTGTACCTCCAGCTTCTTAAGCTCACCCGATTTTTTGTTCTTCTCCATCGAATGAGACAGCTGATGTACAGGACCCGTGATTCTGCGTGCAATAAACGCGCCAAGATATACGGTACCGAAAATAAAAACAAGCAACAGTACACCCAACACATATATTATACCATATGGTATACCCTTTGTTCCATAAGGTGACACGCTGAGCATTATAAGCGGAAAATCACCTATTCTTCCGCCCGACAAAAGTTCGGTTCCCGAATCTGTTTTTATATCCCTGAATACGATTCCCCCTGTATCAAAAGAGGGATCATACAGTTCAGAATACTTTCTGTTACCGGCGATAAATTCACCGTCTGTCCCAACAAGACATACATTATTATAGCCATGCTGTCTGAGTATCCTTTCAAAAACCGAAGAAGAAAGGTTCATCAGCATTATTCCGGTCCGTTTTTGTGAATAAATATCATATATCGATCTTCCTATCGTGACCACAGGCGATCCGTCTGTTTTGTAAGCGATCCCGTTACTGTTAAGCAGTACCACCGCCCTTCCTTTGGCCTCATAGATATCCTGCTTCCATGATTCCGACTCGATAAGTTCCATATCATATTTGTATGTCACCCTGTCTGTTGCGGCAATTATCATATCCTCCCTGAGTATAAATACACAGTCTACTCCTTCCTTGACATTAAGGATATCCATAATTCCGTATCTTGCATCATTGATCAGTCCAAGACTGACCGCATCCGAATCCGCCCTTAGGAACTGCGTCAGCCGGTCCTCTGTTATTATCAGGCGCGACAGTTCGCTGTAATTGTTGATTTCCGAGCTTACTGCATTTCCAAATGTGGTAAGTACACCTGTTGCCTCTCTTATCGCATAGTCCTTCCTCTCTTCCCGTGTTATAAGAAGCATGGAAACAAAGAATGAGCTGACTATAATAAGGGTGATACCAAAAAAAACACCCCTTATTGCAAATGAGAGCGAACCCTTTCTGCTTCCCGGTTCTTTATTCGAATTCAGACCGTTCTTTTCCTTCATATTCATTCTGTTACTATAACATTTTTTTTCGATAAACGCAAAAACAGACCCGGACATGACCGGATCTGTTTTATACAAACATTATTACAGCTATTATATGAGTATGATTCTCAGCCCTTTACGGCACCTGCTATAAAGCTGTCCTGTATCTTCCTTGACAGGAAAATATATATGATCAGTGTGGGGAAGGTAGCTATAACAAGCGCAGCTCCTATCGGACCCCAGTCTGTCGTATACGCACCCGACAGTGCCTTGATACCTACAGGAAGAGTTCTGTGCTTTGAATCCGAAATGAATACGTTTGCAAACATGAACTCGTTCCAGCACTGAAGGAACGCATAAATACCAATCGTTGAAAGAGCAGGCTTAAGCAGCGGAGCTATTATCCTGAAGAAGGTTCCCCACAGACCACATCCGTCTATCCTCGCTGCCTCATCAAGGTCATATGGAATATCAACCATGAAGCCGGTACAGATAAGGATTGACATCGACAGTGTAAACGCCGAATACGGAATGATCAGTGTCGAATAATGATTAAGCCAGTGGAGCTTCGAAAGTATTACATATACAGGAACTATCGATGCCTGAAGCGGGATCGTAAGACCAAGCATAAAGAAGGCATTGGTCATTTCAGCCCATTTCCACTTAATCCTTGTAAGTGCATAGGTTGCCATCATTGCCGCCATTATGGATATGGCTATTGAGAATACAGTAACCAGCACGCTGTTAAAGAAATACAGACCCATATTTCCCGTGCCCATGGCAGATGAGTAGTTGGACCATCTCCACTCATGAGGCAGTCCCACAACATTCTTACCGAATATCTCCTCATTTGATTTCAGAGAAAAAGTGAACATGAAGTATATGGGAAATAAATTAATAAATGCCCAAACCACCAGCAAAATATATATAAATACTTTAAGGGCCGGATTTGATTTTTTTAATGTATATCTTTCTTCCATCTCTGTGCCCTCCTGTCACTCTTTATCCTTAAATACTGCCGTGATCGCAAGAGCAAACGCGAAGCAAAGGATTATAAGCATTACCGATATCGTACTACCCATTCCGTATCTGTTCCTTAAGAACAGCATATCCTCAAGCAATGTGGAGGGTACCTCAGTTTTATGAGTAGGACCCGCATTGGTTATGATACGTATAAGGTCGTACGACTTCAGTGAACCTGTAACTGCAAATATTACGCTGGTTCTGATTATGGGCTTGATTATCGGGATTACCACATATCTGTCGACCTGCCAGTTGGTAGCTCCGTCAAGCATCGCCGCCTCACGAAGGTCAGGTGAAACACCTTTAACACCCGCATACATAAGAAGCATATGATATCCTATATACTGCCATACAGTAGGTACAACTACCGAGCCCAGCGCCGTTTTGGGATCGCCGACCCAGACATGAGTCCAGCTTTCCAGTCCGACAGCCATAAGAGCTCTGTTAAGGATACCATAGTCAGGATTATAAATCTTAAGCCATAACTGACCTATAACAACCGTAGATATAAGAACCGGCATAAAGTATACCGTCAGGAAAAATCTCTCACCCTTGTATTTTCGTCCCAGAAGCAGTGCCAGGAACAGTGAAAACGGCAGCTGTACAAATACAGAGAAGAACGCAATGATCAGAGCATTCTTAAGAGCCGGTACGAAATGCAGGGAACCTGAGGTAAACAGATCTGTATAATTCTTGAATCCAATGAATGTTCCGGGAGTAAATCCATTCCACTTTTGAAAGCTCCTGTACAGAGACACTGCTATGGGAGCAATCAGTATCCCGACAAACAACAGTATGGCAGGCAGCAGGAACAGAAAAATATCCAATCCTTTTCTGAACTTTGCATTCGACCTAGTATTCCCGGTATTATTGTTTGAATTGTTTTCAGCCATATTGAATACCTTTCCGAAAAATCGACCCCTCCCTCGCTGCCTTTAAAGGAGACGTGGGAGGGGTCGTAATGTTTACGCTAATCAGTCAAAGCCGGTATAAACCTTGCAACTGCTTTAACTTATCTTAAATCGCTTGCAAGACCCTCGATGAAGCCTGCGCCGTCGATCTCTGAACCGTAAACCTGTGAAACATAGTCAAGATATACGTTAGCGTCGTCAGCCGGCATAGCTGTATCACCGAACAGTACCATTGAATCTGCGCCTGCTACGATCTCAGATACAGCCTGTGTAAGAGGATTGATCGAGCTTGTATCACCGTAAGGTGTCCATGCAGGAAGTCCACAACCATCAAGATATCCGTAATGGCAGATGTACTTACCAAGCTCCATAGCGTAGTCAGCTGCTGCTGCTGCGTTAGGTGAAGAAGCTGCTACTGCAAGTGTATCTGAAGGACCACCGATAAGCTGTCCAAGCTTTGACTTGCTTGAATCAATAACAGGGAACTCAGCAACTTTTACTTTATCCTTGAATGCATCGTTAGCTGCGAAGTCTGCACAGTTCCATGTACCGTTCATGTAGAATGCATACTTGCCATCCATGAAGTTAGCCTTAACTTCGTCGTTTGTAAGACCGATACCTGCGGGATCGAAGTATTCCTTGGTGATCATTTCCTGGAAAGTATCAACAGCGTCAGCAACGCCCTGATTGTTCCATGTAGCACCGTTAACGAAGATGTCGTTAAGCTCTGCAGCACCGATGCTCTTCTCGATGATGGACTCAAGGTACTCGGTTACACACCATGTCTCCTTACCTGCACATCCGAAAGGAGTAATTCCCTTAGCCTTAAGATCATCACAGCACTTAATGAAGTCCTCATATGTTCCGGGAATCTCATCATATCCTGCTTCCTTAAGAAGATCCATATTAGCGAACAGACCAACGATGTTCATTGTAAGAGGAACACCATAGTGCTTTCCGTCATATGTTGAGTTACCAAGCATAACCTCGGGAAGTTCACTCTTATACTTTGCGTATACATCATCAAGGCAGTATACCTTTCCTGCGTCTACGAAGTCACCAAGGAATGCACATGACCATGTGAAGAAGATGTCAGGCAATTCATCAGCTGAAACTGCAGCCTTGATCTTGGTCTTGTATGACTCGTTCTCGAATGCTTCCCAGTTAAGTGTAATGTTTGGATACAGCTTCTCCATGTCAGCGATAGCTGCTTCATAAGAATGACGGTTAGAATCACTCTCTGTAGCTATACACCACATGTTAAGTGTAATAGCATCGCCTGATGCTGCTTCCTCCGCAGGAGCCTCAGCCTCTTCGGTCTTCTCCTCTTCAGCGGGAGCTGCCTCTTCAGCGGGAGCCTCTGCTGCGGGAGCAGGAGCTGCCTCGGGAGCGGGAGCTGCTGCTCCACCACCACATGCTGCAAGTGAGAATGCCATAACACCTGCAAGAACTGTTGAAACGACACGTTTCATTTTCATAATAAACCCTCCTTTTGAATCTGTTTTGCAGCTTATGCTGCGTTATCTATCGTTAAGCGACTACCGCCTACGACCATGTTTATTTCATCTTCCTGTTGTACAGTCATGTCCGGTCTTTAAGCATTTCTCCGGGTTTTCCGCCGGTGCTTACTTATCTGTTCCGGTCTTTATCCTGACCAGCCGCCAGGGATACTCAATTGTGATCGTATCACCGTCAAGCGTGTAATACAGGATCGTATCCTGAAGAGGATCCGAATACATAAGCTTTATCGTTCCCGCATCCTTATCCAGTCCATAGTTGCCAAAAAAGATGTTGTCCTCGCTGAACTTACCGTCCCTGTTAAACTGGAAGAACTCTTTGCCTTCGTTCTGCTTCCACAGTCCGTATACACCGTCTTCAGTACTGCCGCCTTCTCTGTGATATGCCGATGCTTCGTAGAAAAGCATCTCATCACCTTCCATAACATAGCGGATATCTGTTGTATTTCCTGATTTATCTTTTAAATGAATAAATGAATCGTCTTTGGTATATGTATAACCATTGCCCTTGTATTCTGCCTTCCCGTTAGAGACAAGCTCAAGGATCTTGTTTTCAGGTTCGTGATTATATGCCCATTGCTCCGAAGTAGCTCCGCATCCGGTCATGACGGAAAGTAAAAAAACTGTCATTACCATACATGCAAAACGCTTTACCATTTTCATCAGTCTCGCTACCTTTATTAGTTTATTCACTATACAAATAGAAATATACACGATTTTTCTTATTAATCGAATGTAAATCTTTTACTTCATCAAGCACATTTTTTACCTCCTGAACAGGAGTGTAAATTTTTGGCTCAACATTTTGTGCACATTTCACAACGTGTTAATAAATCTATACCTCTTGCAAATCTCGCGGAAGCATCAGCGAAATGATTACCGGGATTAAGCTCCCATACAACAGGAATTCCCTCGTCTTCAAAATATCCGGCAATGGCTTCGGTGTTATCCTGCACTTTTCTCAGAAGAGGATTCTTTGTCTTTCTTTCCTTATCTCCCAGTGACAGGTATATCCTTTCCGGTTTTTTCTTCATCTTATGACTGAATACATAATCCGTAAAACCCGGAAACCACATGGAACCGGATATACTTGCGGCTCTGTCAAAAACATCACAGTTATACAGCGAATATATCGCAAAAAGTCCGGACAGAGAATAACCCGCAACAGCGGTATATTCCGGAACTCCCAATAACGATTCCTTCGCATCGGGAATGATTTTTGCAAGCAGGATCTCAAGATACTCATCCGCACCTCCGGTACATGCTTTACCTGACGGATACAGCGGTGGACACTCCCACGGAGTCATGTCATGCTCCCAGTCAAGATCATAAACAAAGAGCAGATTATTTTCGGTCTCATTTCTGCTGTTTATGTCGCGAAGCGATTCTATCACTCTGTCCGTATCGGAGGAATAATGATTTATAACAACAAGCGGCCTGTTTTCAGCCACCGCCGTATACAGAACCGCCTGTTTTCCTTCTGTTGTTTTCTTTATTATGTTCATGGTCAAAGTGTCAATACTATACTTTTTTTGATCAACGGATTGTTTCATGCTTCTTCATATATATTGAAGCAGGTCTTCACATTCACCTTTATGGCATCAGTGCTTAAGCTCGTTCCTTACAACCTCCAGAGCCCTTGCAACAACCTGATGCATATCATAATATTTATATTCCGCAAGACGTCCTCCGAATATCACCTTCTCTTCGGCATCTGCCAGCTCCCTGTATTTTGCAAACAGAGCATTGTTCTTTTCATCATTCATAGGATAATAGGGTTCATCACCCTTCTTCCATTTTGCGGGGTATTCACGTGTGATAACGGTCTTCTCCTGTGTCCCGAACTCAAAATGCTTATGCTCTATTATTCTTGTGTATGGTATCTCATACTCCGTATAATTGACAACGGCATTACCCTGATAATTGTCCGTATCAAGGACTTCGGTCTCAAACCTGAGGCTCCTGTATTCAAGCTCTCCGAATCTGTAGCCGTAGTATTCATCAAGCATACCGGTAAATACGATCTTATCCGCCATATTTTCCCATGTTTCCCTGTCATTAAAGAAATCCGCAGAAAGCTTTACCTCGCTGCCTTCAAGCATCTTCTCAATAATGCATGTATAGCCACCCTCCGGTATACCCTGATATTTATCATTGAAATAATTATTGTCATAAGTGAACCTTACGGGAAGACGTTTTATGATAAACGCCGGAAGCTCCGATGCTCTCTTGCCCCACTGCTTCTCCGTATAGCCCTCTACCAGCTTCTCATAAATATCCCTTCCGGCCAGAGTGATCGCCTGCTCCCTTAAATTTCTTGGCTCAGTGACGCCTGCAGCTTTCATTTCCTCAAGAGCTTCTCTCTTCTGCTCCTCTATTTTTTCCCTTGCCTCTTCGGGAGTCCTGACACCCCACAGAGCATGAAAGGTATTCATATTGAAGGGGAGATTATAAAGCTCATCCTTATATCTTGCCACCGGAGAATTCGTATATCTGTTGAATTCCACAAAGGAATTAACGTAATCCCACACTTCCTTATTGCTCGTATGGAATATATGGGCACCGTATCTGTGTACGTTAATACCCTCGATCTCCTCCGTGTAGACATTGCCTCCTATGTGCGGACGCCTGTCAATTACAAGGCACTTCCTGCCGTTCTTTACCGCTTCATGGGCAAATACGGCTCCGAAGAGGCCTGCTCCTACTATAAGATAATCATATTTCGGCATGTTTTTACTTTTCTCCCTGATCTAATCTTTCTTAATAAATATCCGCATCCTCACTGAATGATCATGTAAGATCCGGTCTCACGGTCCGCGTAATTATTTTACAAGACCCAGACGGTTGATGGCGCTGAAGATAGCACGAACCGATGCCCTTGTAATATTCGAGCTTACGCCTACACCGTAGGTAACCCTGCCATCATCGGCATCAAGCAGATGAATGTATGCGGCAGCCTGGGCATTGGCGCCTCCCTGAAGAGCATGTTCTTCGTAATCAAGCACCTTGATATTGAGTCCGAGATTCTCCTTAAGTCCCCTGAGCACCGCATCTATCGGGCCGTTACCGACAGCCTCAAATGACTTCTCTTTATCATGCTCTGTGTAGGTAAGGATCACATGAGTATCGAAAGCTGAAGATACCCTTCCCGATTTCCATGATGAGCCGGAACCCAGGGACTCACCCGATGCGGGATCTGAGCCTGTATCATCCACCTTAAGCTTCCTGAAATGAAGCGGCTCCTTCATGTCGATATAGTTAGCCTTAAACTGCGCCATGATCTCATCGGGCGAAATCTCTCCCTGCTTCTCCGTGATCGCCTGTATGACTTTTGCGAATTCCTTATGCATTCCCTTGGGCAGCTTAAAGCCGAAGTAGGTATCCATTATAAATGCTACTCCGCCCTTGCCCGACTGTGAATTGATCCTTACGATCGGTTCATATTCACGTCCAATGTCAGCCGGGTCTATTGTAAGATAGGGAACCTGCCATACCTTGGAATTTCTTTCCTTCATGGCCTTGATACCCTTGTTTATCGCATCCTGGTGCGATCCTGAAAATGCCGTAAATACCAGCTTGCCGGCATATGGATGTCTGTCATCTATAGGCATCTTAACAAGTCGTTCATACACCTCGATTATCTCATTTATATTATCGATATCAAGGCAGGGATCGATCCCATCCATAAATAGATTATAGGCAATGTTCAGTATATCTATGTTACCTGTCCTCTCGCCGTTTCCAAACAGGGTTCCCTCAACCCTGTCCGCGCCTGCAAGCATGGCAAGCTCTGTTGCCGCAATACCGGTTCCCCTGTCATTATGAGGATGTACGCTGAGAATTATGCTGTCACGGTCCTCAAAATGCCTGTTCATCCACTCCACCATGTCCGCATAAACATTCGGCGTATTCAGTTCCACCGTGGCCGGAAGATTAATTATAAGAGGATTATCCTTTGTCGGTCCCCATTCTTTCTGTACTGCGGTGCATATTTCGAGAGCATATTCAACCTCTGTTCCGGTAAAGCTCTCCGGTGAATATTCGAGCCTTATATTCCCGTCAAAGTTTTTTGCCCTTTCCTTAACCCACCTTGTTCCGTTTACGGCAATATTCGTGATCTCATCCTTCTCCATGTTGAATACAACATCTCTCTGAAGGATTGATGTGGAATTATAAATATGAACAACTACATTTTTTATTCCCTGAATTGACTCAAACGTCTTCTCTATCTGCTCCTCCCTGCACTGCGAGAGTACCTGCACCCATACATCATCGGGAATCAGTTTTCTGTCCACAAGCTGGCGGAGAAAATCATATTCTATCTGCGATGCAGCCGGAAAGCCTATTTCTATCTCTTTGAATCCCAGCTTAACGAGCATTTCGAAGAATTCGATCTTTTCCTCTACTATCATCGGATCGATAAGCGCCTGATTACCGTCCCGAAGGTCAACACTGCACCATATAGGGGCTTTGGTTATTTCCCTGTCGGGCCACTCCCTCTCCGGATATTTAAGCACAGGATTCTTCCTGTATCTCTCCACGTTTTTCATTTCGACAATACCTCCATGATACTCAAAATAAAACAAAGCCGGCACAGGCCGGCTTCATTAATCCAATATTTATTCACCCAAGCCGTTCTCTATCGCTTCAACCAGCGACTTAAGTGCTTCCTGCTCGTCCTCACCCTCGCACACAAACTCTATCTCATCTCCACATTTAACACAAGCCCCGAGGACACTGAGGACGCTCTTTGCATTAGCGGTGTTCTCGTGGAAATTAAATGTTATAAGCGATTTGAATTGCATGGCTTCCTTACAAAGGATTCCCGCAGGTCTTAAATGTAATCCCGTAGGATTCTTTATCGTCACCTTCTGGCTAACCATTACAGCGGCCTCCTTATGACCGTTTACTGTTTCCGGTCCACCGTACACAGACTGTATCGGTAAACCGTACAAAATTGGCAGACAATTCATTTTTTTCACAAACGTTAAATGCCCGTCTATGATAGTATATCATGAAAGTCACACAATAACAAGCATTAACTGTATGTACATTTCTACTGCTCGGCAGGCGGAACCTCTTCAGGCACAACGCCCGGATCAACAAGGCTTATCCCGCTCTCTACCGCAGGAGAAATGCTGATCTCCATCATCGACGCCCCGACTACAGTCACTCCCGGAGGCATGTTCCATTTGACATATGCATCATAAGAACCCGCATGGAGACCTTCCTCTCCTTCAACCGGCTCCCTCGGAGTCATGGCCGATGCATCTATGCTTCCCATTATCGTGGATGCATCCAGATTTGTGAGTACTTCGTTGAGCCCCTGTACCTCCACACGTTTGGTACCGCTTCCGTCGGCAAATGATACGGTAAATCCCTCCGGAATATTATCTATAAAGATATTGCTTGTCGGAATATCGATCAGTGCGTTTTCAAGCTTTCCGACATAGACCGTAACCGTTACGGATCCGTCATAGCCGCTGTCGGCAAGTCTTATACCCGAAGGAAGATAATCGGTTATGTTCAGTACAAAGCTTTTATCTTCCGTTATTCCGTCAATGGATATATCCTCTGCCGGTATCACAATGCTTTCAAGATTATTAAATACGGTTCCGCTTCCGGCAACAAGCACAGTCTCGGGATCTACCGATACAAGTCCTGTATATGCGAAGCCTTCAGCCGTGGTACCTGATACTGCCGCGCTTACGGAAATCTCCTTCGTCTCAAGTATATCAACATCTACCACGATCTCCCTGACGCTGACAGAAACCGAAGAACTGTTGACCGGATCTCCGTTACCGTCATACAGGACAACCTCTGCTCCCGTTCTTATATTTGATGTCCTTCCGGAAACATCCACCGTCGCCACTGCCCTGGATATCCTGGAAACCTTTGATGCGGCTCCCGTCACAGTCGTTATGTTCACACTCGGGCTGTTATTTCCGACCACATATCCTTTGGCCGGATTACCTATTGTTTCAACCGTTATCGACAGCTGTTTCTTATCAAGATCCTCCACGGCCAGCTTAAGATTCTTTGTAAGCGGTGTGATAGACGTGATCATATCCGAATAACGCGTTGTCCTGACATTTATCGCCGCCGAATTCAGTATGGTCATTTCCTTAAGATCGGCAGTCGCCTTGATATAGTCCTTGCTTATCTTCTCCAGGATGGAGCGCTTGGCGGATACGGATACCGCTATGTTGTTACTGCCGTCCAGTATCTCGTAGGTCTTTCCCTGCGATGTTACGGCATCGGCATTAAGCACCTCCACTTCTATTCCGCTGAAGGTTCTTGTGATGACCGGATCATCTATGCTTACAACGATTATCCAGAGTATTATGGCCAGGCCTACCGAAATAAGCTTAAGGCCAAGATTATTTGTCAGCTTTTCCTTCATTCTTAGCCCCGCCTTTCCTGAAAATGAACTTTTTCTCTTCCAATGTCTTACTCTGAAGCACCTGAAGCTTATTTCTCAGGAAGCTCTCGTCAATATTCCTCGAGAGTTCGCCTCCCTGTGCTACGGAAACACGTCCGGTTTCCTCCGACACTATGATCGTAAGGGAATCCGTCGCTTCCGATATACCTACGCCCGCACGATGCCTTGTACCGAGCTCCTTGCTCAGCTGCATATTATCAGACAGCGGAAGATAACAGGTCGCTGCACTTATCCTGTTGCCGCGGATTATCACCGCTCCGTCGTGCAAAGGTGTATTATGCTCAAAAATATTGATAAGGAGCTGGCTTGACACGAGCGAATCTATCATTATACCAGTAAGCTCATACTCGGTCAGCAGATCGTTGTTCTGTATTACAATAAGAGCTCCTGTCTTGGCCTTACCCATTTCATAGGACGCTCTTACAAGCTCATCTATTGTTGCATCCGAGAATAATTCACTGGCTACTCTTGTAGGGTCAAACTGAAGAATACCGGAGAGTACATTGGATTTGCCCAGCTGTTCCAAAGCCTTACGCAGCTCGGGCTGAAATACGACAACCAAAGCGGTAACGGCGATTCCCGTTACATTCTTTGCTATCCAGAGTATCGTTGTCATATCGAACAGTGCTGCTATAAACACAAAGACCAATATGATTATGATACCCCGCAAAAGTGACCATGCCCTTGTGGTCTTGATCCACTTAAGCAGATGGTATACAAGAAATGAAATTATTATGATCTCAACTATATCAGTCCATCTTATCATCGGCATCGATACCCATCCAAGGTACCGGTCCGTAAATGTTTTAATGGATTCGCCTATCTGTTCCATCTGGGATTACAACCCTTTCACCCTTTATTACAGCTACTGCGCATAAAAATCATCATTCATGTTTTCATAATCGTCGTCATCGTCATATGAGCTGAACCTCTTCACGTTGACATCGGGTGCTTCCACCGAAACCTTCGGTATCGCCTTAACATAGTAATAATACTCGTCATCCTCAAACTGTACGTTCTCAGTTCTCGAATAATCGACATTAAATATGAAAAACTGAATGATCAGAACAATGACCGCCGAAATCATTGTACTTATAAATACTCCTCCTATCGACATGTCCACTTCCAACGCGGAACAGCCGATAAGTATTATGAGAACGTTAACCACAACGCCCATGCCCAAAGCTATCTTCCATGAATAATCTATGGGAAGACTCTTGATCATATAAACCGCAATGACCACTACGGCACATGTTATGGCCATAAGAAGCATTTCGTCATTACCAAGCAGTCCGTCTATCAGATATTTGAAGCTTCCGAGCGCCGATTCCGCATCCGATCCGAGTGAAGATATCTGCTCGGCATTGGCTTTGACATATTCAAGCATATAATAGATCACTGTTCCGCACGCGGTAGCCACACATGACATGGGATTTCCCACATATCCGAGCGTAAGCGGAACCACATACGGTATCCTGAGCATATAGCATATCGGCATAAGTATAACTGAAGCCGAATCAGTCGGAGCAAATCTCAGATAGATCACAAACAGTATCACAAATACTATCCCGACGACCAGAGCGCACTCCAGTGACAGAGCATACAGATGCAGCAGGATAAATACACCCATGATGATCACTGTCAGATTCATTGGCAGAAATGAGCATAATAAAGACACGATGAGCACCAGCGCACCGTTATCGATCTTTGACATATAGCCAAGATCCGAATTTATCAACAGTAATGCAACCATGGATAAAAAGAACTTGATAACAGCCTTTATATAGGCTTCAAATCTGGAAAAGAAGCCTATCAGCTGTTCCTTTATGACAAGCAGATTCGTCATGTCAGAAACCTCTCAGTACTATTTTATCTATTCCCATTCGTACATCTCTTCAAGCTCCTTAAGCTGGGCAACATATTTTTTGATATGCTTTTTAGCCCTCGTGAACCTGAAGGCATATACAAAGTATGATATCAGCAGATATACTGCCAATACTATGGCATACTTAACACCCAGTCCCTTGACGAATTCAGGTATATCCATTTTATAGAAATCCGTCAGGAAGCCCTCAATATCATACAATATATACATTGCCACCGCAAGAGCGAATCCCACGGTGGCATATAATGCCGATTTGAGAACCTGGAAGCTGATATAATCACCCCTGAAATATGAGTTGATCGGCATATCCTTCTTCCCCTGCCTGTTTTCATAAGCAGCCATTTTGGTCATAAGTTCTATTCGGTCTTCATTTAACATTTGTGTTTCCTATCTGTTATCAAGGAACCTCATTCTCGGGCTGTCCTTAGTCTTCTTCTCAACCTTGGGAGCCTCGGGCTTCCTGATAGCGCCGTTCAAGTCATTCATCACCTGATTCTTACACTTAACGCAGAAACGTCCGGTAAGGATCGGCTCGCCACAGCTTTCGCAGGTTATTCCGGCAACCGTAGCATCGGCAAATATAAGTCTCTCTTCCCTTATCCACTCCTTAACCTGTTTCTCGGGAACCTTACACTCCTCGGCTACCATGGCAACCGTTGCATGCGGTGTGTTCCTTATAAACTCCTTGGCTTCCTGAAACTTCTTCTCAAGGTCGTCCTTACATGCCGGGCAGTACGGAGGCCCTGCTATATAATTAAACAACCTTCCGCATAACTTACAATTTCGTGGATTCATAATTCATACCTCCCTGTTTTTTTGTCTTGTTTTCAATCATTAACCGCCGCACCTATGACTGCGTAATAGATATTATCTGCCCCCGCATCACGCAGACAGGAAGCTGCGGCATTGATTGTGCTCCCTGTAGTATATATATCGTCAATTAACACGATGTTCTTTAATTTTACATCAAAATGGGCTATTTTTAAAGCCTTTTTCAAATTATTTCTTCTTTCATCAGCCGACAGTTCCTTCTGAACCCGCGTTTTCTCACTCCTGATCAGAATATCCTCCCTTACAGGTACGGAGATGATCTTTGAAAGCTCCTTTGCAAGGACCGCCGCCTGATTATATCCGCGCTGCCTGAGCCTGCTTCTATGGACAGGTATGGGGATAAGCGCCTGGGGTTTCCAGCCGATGATCTGTTCACCCATGACGTTCGCCATCCTTTCCGCATAGAAACGCGCGTATTCCCTGCGTCCGCCGTATTTGAACCTGTACAGGCTGTCCTTAAGCGCCCCGTCATATTCATATAGCGCACGGCCCCGTACATATTCGTACGTATCCGCCTTTGTACTGCATTCCCTGCACATCCTGAATGCTTCATTCCTCACGGGTTTTCCGCATTTCATACAATACGGTTCCGTTATCGGCTTAAGATCTTCACTGCATTCACCGCATATAAGGCCTCTGCCGTATCCCACGGCGTCATCGCATACCGGACAACGTCCGGGATATATCATTTCCTGAATTTTTTCATATATCGTGCCCATAAATTCCGTACTGCTTCTATTCCATCCCGGATATCTGATAATCCAGCCCGGTATATCTTAAATGCTCATCAGTATTATCGATCATCTCGTTCACCTTTTCCCTGCTGCCCAAAATGACAACACAGTCCCTGGCCCTCGTGAACCCGGTATACAGAAGATTCCTGTTAAACAGCATCCTCGGGCCGTTAAGCAGCGGGATCACGACCGCAGGATACTCACTTCCCTGGGATTTGTGAATGGTCACGGCAAAGGCATGCTCGAGCTCATCGATCCCCGAAAGAGGATAATTTACCCGCCTCTGACCGTCGTACTCAACGACCATCGTTTCATTCAGCCTGTCTATTTCCTTTATTATCCCCATATCTCCGTTAAATACCCCGGTTCCGCTGTCGACCGGGATCCCGTATCTGCTGACTATCTCCCACTCAAGCTGATAATTGTTCTTTATCTGCATGACCTTGTCGCCCTCGCGGAAGACAGCATCATCCGTTTCATATTCCTTTTTTGACGGATCTGCGGGATTCAGGTACCTCTGTATTATCGGATTTAGTGATTCAACCCCCAGGCTTCCCTTTCGCATCGGAGTAAGAACCTGTATATCATACGGAGCGGCATTTACGTATTTGGGCAGCTTCTCCCTGATAAGATGAATGATATTGTTTAGAATAAGATCCACATTATCTCTTTCAATGAAGAAGAAATCTGTACTCCGGTTATCAAGCGCGGGATGTCTTCCTTCATTTATCATATGGGCGTTTACAACGATATCGCTCTGTTCGGCCTGCCTGAATATCTTCTTAAGCTCGATCACATTAAAGCTTCCCGAACGGATCACATCCTTAAGGACGGCTCCCGGTCCGACACTGGGAAGCTGGTTGATATCCCCTACAAGTATAAGCCTTGCGCCTACGGGAACGGCCCTTAACAGGGCATTAAACAGCGGAAGATCCACCATCGACATCTCATCTATGATCACCGCATCGGCTTCTATCGGATTATCCTCATTCATTTCATAATAAAAGCCCCCGCGCTCATCCTCTTTTCCCGCCGGTCTTAACTTAAGCAGCCGCTGGATGGTTGAGGCCTCGAATCCCGTAGTCTCCGTCATCCGCTTGGCTGCTCTTCCGGTCGGAGCGGCGAGAACGAAATCCATCCTCTCGGCTTCAAAGAACCGTATTATCATATTTATTATCGTTGTCTTACCGGTTCCCGGACCTCCGGTTATCACTGTAAGTCCGTTGCAGACAGCTTTCACGACCGCTTTGCGCTGCAGTTCTTCAAGCTCTTTTTTTTCCGACCTTTCAATTCCGCCAAGCTTCTTATATATATCTGCTTCATCCTCATAGGCCGTTATATCAAGATCCTTAAGCCTTCTTGCGCAGTTAAGCTCCATATAATAGAAGGCTTTACCGTATACTGCCGTTTCTTCTTTTATCTTTTTTATAAATATCTTCTGCTCAACGGACAGGTTCGATATCTGAGTCCTTACGGAATCCCCGGAAACCTCCAGAAGCTTTACGGATCTCGTTATCAGCTCCTCAACGGGCAGATAGCAGTGGCCTTCACCTGCTGCCACGCCAAGGATATATGTGATCGCACTTCTTATGCGGAAGTCGGAATCTGTTTCTATACCGGCTCTTCTTGCTATGGCATCGGCTGTTTTGAAGCCTACTCCGTTTATATCATCTGCAAGTAAATAGGGATTTTCGCTGATTATTCGATATGTTTCACTGCCGTATCTGTTATATATCTTACTGGCTAATGCGCCTGATATGCCGTACCCCGAAAGAAAGACCATCACCCGCCTCAGCTCCTGTTTGTCCGATAACTGAAGCGCTATCTCCCGTGCCTTTCTGTCACTTATTCCTTTTACCGCCGCAAGACGTTCGGGCTCTTCTTCGATAACCCTGAAGGTATCCTCCCCGAATTCCTTAACTATCCTTACAGCCAGTGCCTGGCCGACACCTTTGATCGCTCCCGAACCGAGATATCTTATTATCGAAAGCGTATCCTCGGGCGGCCTTATCTCATAGGACTCCACCTTAAACTGGTCACCGTATACCGCATGTTCGGTATAGCTGCCCTTAAGCTCTACATTTTCCCCTTCGTCAGCATATTCAAAGAATCCGACGCAGGTTATCTCATCCTCTCCCGAAACAAGGTTAAGAACCGTATAACCGTTATCTTCATTCCTGAAAATAATATGCTCTATATATCCCCTTATTGAATCCATCTGTTTTCTTTATAACACACTTAACTTACCCGTTTACTGTTTATGCTCCTCATCAGCCTGTATTGTCCCTGCTGCGGCTGCACTTTCCGTGGTCTCCGCGGCGGGATCGTTTTTCCCCGATGGAATATCAGTGGTACTGTAATTCCGTTTCATCTGTTCAAAAAGCATCTGCGCAAGCCCGTTTGTCGACTGGCCCGCGGCGCTCTTTGCATACTCCTTCATCATCTCATCTTCATAATAGCCTTTAAGCGTAGCCATTGAACCGGAGGTTTCTTCACTTTTGGGAACCATGGAGCTTTTCATGTTCTTGAATATCTGCTCCATAAAATATGCCTCGAACTCCTTACATACCTCCATAAGCTCGTCATCCGACGGAGCCTTGCCCGCAGCTTTGGCACTGTTCAGCTTATTCTTAATGTTCTCTGTCGAGCTTCCCGTGTTTTCAAGCATATTATTGAAATATGCGGAATTCAAAGATCCTATTTCCATAAACCCGCCTCCATAACCATACCGGTCCCGGCCCACATAATGCCACAATTCCATACCTGTTAATAACAGCTCCGATAAAGATCTGTACTACTACCTTCTCAGTTCGTTAGCTTCCTGCATCATGGTATCGGCTGCCTGTATTGCCTTGCTGTTAAATTCGTATGCTCTCTGGGCAATGATAAGATTTACCATCTCATCCGCAACCTGTACGTTGGAGCCTTCCAGATATCCCTGACGGATCACGGATTTTTCGACATTTGCATTATTTGCCTCATTTATTGCGGCTCCCGAAGCGGCTGTCACCGAATACAGCGAATCACCCGCCTTATTAAGTCCCGAAGGATTCTGGAACTGATACAGACCTATCGTAAGAGGATTGTCGGCTCCACCTATATACTGAAGATTATTCTGCTGATCGGGATACATAAGCTGACCCATTTCATCCACCGTGATCCTGTCGCCCATCAGTTTATTCACATCCGGATTGATCTTCTGTATGTCACCAAGGTTAATTACCAGCGGATTCCCCGCACTCGTCAGGACCGGATGTCCGTCCGAATCCGTAAGCTTAAGAGTATTTCCCTGTATATCTCCCAAAGCGAAAATGAAATTACCGTTCCTTGTATAGCGGATATCGGCAGGAGTAGTTCCCGTCTGTACGGCGAAGAAGCCGTCACCGCCTATGGCAAATGCCGTAGGATTCTCCGATTCCAGAAAAGAACCCTGGGTAAACTGGGAGGTTATGGATGCATTTCTCACACCCAGTCCCACCTGAGCCCCTATGGGCTTATTCTCACCGTTGGCTGTTGTCGTCTTACTCTGCAATGTCTGATATAGCAGAGACTTGAACTCATTTACCTCTGTCTTGTAACCCACTGTATTAACATTGGCAAGATTATTTGCTATCGTATCCACGTTAGTCTGCTGTCCTATCATTCCCGAAGCAGCTGTCCATAATGTTCTTACCATATATAACCCTCCATGACCTGCTTTACACTACCCTGTTTATTGCTCTTTTTCACCGGCAGGCATCTGTCATAAAGACGCCGGCTTTTCATTATACCTTCATATTACAGGCACCATATCTGTGTTTAAATCTTACCAAGATCGTTAACTGCTTTATCAAGTGTCTGATCATAGGCCTGTATGATCTTCTGGTTTGATTCATATGCTCTTGTAAAAGCTATAAGATCCACCATTTCCTGAACCACCTGGACATTGGACGCCTCCAGATATCCCGAATATACCTGCGCCTCTGCCGCCACCTGGTTCGCTCCTTCCACAGGCGTGTACAGATTCTCTCCGTACTTTTCAAGAAAGTCATAGTCTTCGAAATCCGTAACTCCGATCGTTGCCTGCTCAACACCCTGCTGCGCTCCGGGTGAAGCTATCCTTATAACACCCGCTCTGTCTATTTCATATTTGAGAAGCGGATCAAGGGTTATATGCTGGCCATTGGTATCCAGTACATAATCTCCGTCCTTGGTCACCAGCTCACCCTTGAGATTTAAGGTAAAGGTACCGTCTCTTGTATATTTTACCGAGGTTTCCTGCTCCTGCCCGTTCATGGGTTTATTCGTATATTCGATATTAAAGAATCCCTTACCGGCCAGTGCCACGTCAAAGGTATTTCCCGTTTCATGGAACGAGCCCTGCGAATAATCGGTATAGGTCTCACCGATCTTGACGCCCATGTTCATGATGCCCTCATACCTTGCCATATAGGGCTCTGTCCTGTCCTTAATCTTATAAGCCAGCACATCCTTGAAAGCCTGTGAGGTTGAACCCTCCTTCTTATAACCGGTGGTTGCCGCGTTGGCCATATTGTTCGACAGTATGTCTACCCTCCGCTGCTCGTTTACCATTCCGGTGCTGGCCGTATACAGTCCTTTTAACATAAGTTACACCCCCTGCCGCTACTGTTGATTCCCCATATCCGACTATCAGAAACAGCACATATACCTGTATTTATCATTTACCGGGCCCGGCCGGATCACGCATCTATGTCGGCGTCATATCCCGACCTGAGCTCTACATATTTACCTGTTCCTATTGCCACCGCCGTCATCGGATCTTCGGCGGTAACTGTGTTTATACCTGTCTTATATGCGATCAGGTCTTCAAGTCCCCTGAGAAGGCTTCCGCCGCCCGTAAGGACTATCCCTCTGTCTGCGATATCGGCAGCCAGCTCCGGCGGAGTCCTCTCAAGCACGCTGTGGATCGCCTCTACTATCTGAGCCGTTGTCTCACGCAGCGCTTCTTCGGTTTCCTCACTTGATACCTTGACTGTTCTGGGAAGTCCCGTTACCAGATTACGTCCCCTTACTTCAAGATAGTCAACCTCAGGCTGTTTGAATGCAGTACCGATCTTTATCTTAAGCTCCTCCGCCGTTCTCTCACCGATCAGCAGATTATGCTTCTTTCTCATATATCTTACGATTGCCTCGTCAAAATCATCACCCGCGATCTTGACGGAATTGCTTACTACAGTGCCTCCAAGAGAGATAACGGCAATATCCGAGGTTCCTCCGCCTATATCCACTATCATGTTCCCGCAGGGCTTGCTTATGTCTATCCCGGCTCCTATAGCTGCCGCGATCGGCTCCTCGATTATCTCAACATCCCTTGCCCCTGCCTGGTAGGTAGCATCTTCAACCGCCTTCTTCTCAACCTCGGTCACGCCGCTGGGTACACATACGCTGATCCTCGGCTTACGGAAGGTCTTTCTTCCTATGGCCTTCTGTATGAAGTATTTAAGCATCTTCTCGGTAACCGTATAATCCGAGATAACTCCCTGCCTGAGAGGCCTTACCGCCACGATATTTCCGGGAGTACGTCCAAGCATCAGCCTTGCTTCCTCACCTATTGCCTTTATCTTATTTGTATCCCTGTCAAAGGCTACAACCGACGGCTCCTTTAACACTACTCCTTTTCCGTGAATGTATACCAGTATGCTGGCAGTTCCCAGATCTATTCCAATGTCTGTATAAACCATAGTATTTCCCCTTTTTAAACTGAAACTGGTTAAGTCAATTTACATAATAAATCAATTTATTATACTCTAAAAGGCTGTCATTTAAAAGAGGAAAATCAATTATCCGTATAAAAAATGAAGCATAACAGCAGAGAGCTTTGCTCTGTCATCATGCTTCCATGCATTACCGCATCCTGTTCCCTGACCGGATGCTTTTATATCCTTACATGAATTATATCGGACTTATTCTGATTTTCTTAACCCTTTATGAAAAACGGTCTTTACTTTGCCCTCCCGGCAGCCTTCTTAAGCTCACGTTTTACATATATACCGGTGTATGATGACCTGTTCTCCGCCACCTCCTCGGGCGTTCCCGAAGCAACTACCGTACCGCCTCCGTCACCGCCTTCGGGACCCATGTCGATGATGTAGTCCGCCGTTTTAATAACGTCGAGGTTATGCTCTATCACAACCACGGTATTTCCGTTTTCGGCAAGCTTATGAAGGATATCGACCAGCCTGTGGACATCGGCAAAATGCAGGCCTGTCGTAGGCTCATCCAGAATATAAATGGTCTTGCCTGTGCTCTTCTTTGACAGCTCCGTTGCCAGTTTGATACGCTGCGCCTCGCCTCCCGACAGAGTGGTAGAAGGCTGGCCGAGCTTAATATAGGAAAGTCCCACATCATTAAGGGTTTCTATCTTTCTTTTTATGGTCGGAAGATTCTCAAAATATGTCATTGCCTCTTCGACCGTCATATCAAGAACGTCATAAATATTCTTACCCTTATATTTTACATCAAGGGTCTCACGGTTGTACCTCTTTCCTCCACAGACCTCACAGGGCACATATACATCAGGAAGGAAATGCATCTCTATCTTGATTATACCGTCTCCGGCGCAGGCTTCGCACCTTCCCCCTTTGACATTGAAGGAAAACCTTCCCTTGCTGTAACCCTTTGCCTTGGCATCCTGGGTCCCCGCAAACAGATCTCTTATCTGATCGAACACTCCCGTATACGTTGCCGGGTTCGAACGCGGCGTCCTTCCGATAGGCGACTGGTCAATGTCAATGACCTTGTCGAGCTTATCGACACCCTCTATTGTTTTATGCTTTCCGGGTATGGTCTTGGCCCTGTTAAGCTTCTTCGCGAGTGCTTTATATAATATCTCGTTTATGAGAGAACTCTTTCCGGAGCCCGAAACACCGGTAATGCATGTAAATACTCCGAGAGGTATATCAACGTCTATTTTCTTAAGATTATTCTCCTCGGCACCCTTTATCTTAAGCCATCCCTTAGGCTTTCTTCTTTTGTCCGGTACAGGAATGCTTAACCGTCCCGAAAGATACTGACCCGTGATCGAATCAGGATTTTCCATAAGCTCTTTGGCGGTTCCCGCGCAGATGACATTTCCGCCGTGTTCCCCGGCAGCCGGACCTATGTCAACAACATAATCCGCCTCGAGCATCGTATCCTCATCATGCTCAACAACAATAAGTGAATTACCAAGATCCCTCAGATCCTTGAGCGCACCGAGCAGCTTATCGTTATCTCTCTGGTGCAGTCCGATGCTTGGCTCATCAAGGATATAGGCAACACCCACAAGTCCGGAACCTATCTGGGTTGCCAGCCTTATACGCTGTGCTTCGCCTCCGGACAGGGAGCCCGTGGCTCTTGCAAGTGTCAGATAATCAAGTCCGACCTGAACGAGGAAGCTGAGCCTTCCCTTTATTTCCTTTATTATCCTCTGCCCAATGATCTGCTGCTGTTTATTAAGCTCAAGTCCGTTAAAGAAATCAAGGAGCTTATTGATAGAATAGGTCGTAATGTCGTATATGTTCTTATCACCTATCGTAACTGCCAGGGCTCCGGGCTTAAGCCTCTTTCCACCGCACTCATTGCACGGTGTGATCCTCATGAAGGATTCATATTCCGCCTTCATGGACTCGGATCCTGTTTCACGGTACCTTCTTTCAACATTCCTGATAAGCCCGTCAAAGGCAACGTCATACACACCCTCTCCGCGCTGTCCCTTATACCTTACCTTTATCTCTTTTCCGTCCGTTCCGTAGATAAGAACATTTTTAACCCTGTCGGGATAATCCTCAAACGGGGTATCAAGGCTGAATTTGTAGGCCTCGCTCAATGCCTTGAGAGTCGCATAGGTGAAGCTCTTTGGGTCCGTGCAGCTCTGCCAGCCCATAACGGCTATCGCGCCCTGCGAGATTGACAGGGATGTATCCGGGATCATCAGGTCGATATCAAATTCCATCTTATATCCCAGGCCCGCACATACCGGGCAGGCTCCGAAGGGATTATTAAACGAAAAACTTCTGGGCTCTATCTCATCTATGCTTATATTACAGTCAGGGCATGAAAAGCTCTGCGAGAAGTTTATCCTGTTACCGCTTTTTACCTTACTGTCTGTGCTGTTTTTCTGATCGGATTCCGGCATACCGACTATATCCACGATCGCAAGTCCTTCGGTAAGTGCAAGCGAATTCTCCAGGGAATCCGTAAGCCTTCTCTCAATACCCTCCCTTACAATAAGGCGGTCAACCACTACCTCTATGTTATGTTTTATATTTTTGTCAAGCTTTATCTCTTCCGACAGATCATACTGGTTCCCGTCCACCATGACCCTTGCGTAACCGCTCTTCTTTGCCCTGTCGAATACCTTGGCATGCTCACCCTTCCGACCCCGCACTACAGGAGCCAGAAGCATGAATCTGGTACCCTCGGAAAGCTCCATGATGGTATCAACCATCTGGTCTACGGTCTGCTTTACTATCTCCCTTCCACAGTTCGGGCAATGCGGTATACCTATCCTTGCATATAAAAGTCTCAGATAGTCATATATCTCCGTTACGGTCCCGACAGTGGATCTGGGATTCCTGTTGGTAGATTTCTGGTCTATGGATATTGCAGGCGGAAGACCTTCTATGCTTTCAACCTCCGGCTTTTCCATCTGTCCCAGAAACTGTCTTGCATAAGAAGACAGCGACTCCATATAGCGCCGCTGTCCTTCCGCATATATCGTATCAAAAGCCAATGATGATTTTCCCGAGCCCGACAGTCCTGTCAGCACAACAAGCTGATCCCTCGGTATATCGATATCTATATTCTTAAGGTTGTGCTCGGAAGCACCCCTTATCCTTATGTATTTCCTGCCGTCCATCCTGACTGCCATGTTTCATCTCCTTTAAAGCCGGTAACATACCTGACGGTTCATCCTCCTGCCGTTTTATTCTTCTCCCGGCCGTGTGTTTATCCATTTAAGATATGCATTTATGAACGGGTCGATATATCCGTCCATAACCTTGTCCACCTGAGCCACTTCCTCGTTAGTCCGGTGATCCTTTACAAGCGTATACGGCTGCATAACATATGAGCGTATCTGGCTGCCCCAGCCTATCTCCTTGACATCACCTCTTATATCCGAAAGCTTCTCGGCGTTCTCCTCCTGCTTGAGCATATACAGCTTTGCCTTCAGCATCTGCATTGCCTTGTCCTTGTTCTGGAACTGTGAACGCTCATTCTGGCACTGAACCACAATTCCCGTGGGAATATGGGTTATCCTTATTGCCGAACTGGTCTTGTTTATGTGCTGACCGCCGGCACCTGAGCTTCGATAGGTATCTATCCTCAGATCATCATCGTTTATCTCAACATCCAGATCCTCGTTGATCTCAGGCATTACATCCAGTGAAACGAAGCTGGTCTGTCTTTTCCCCTGTGCGTTGAAAGGCGATATCCTGACCAGTCTGTGTACACCCTTTTCGGACTTAAGATATCCATAGGCATTCTGTCCGTTAACCTGGAAGGTGACTGATTTGATACCGGCCTCATCTCCGTCCAGGAAATCAAGCACTTCTACGCCGAAGCCTCTTTTTTCCGCCCACCTTGAATACATCCTGTAAAGCATTGAAGCCCAGTCGCAGCTCTCAGTTCCTCCCGCACCCGCATTAAGACGGAGTATTGCGTTATTTCCGTCATACTCACCTGACAGAAGGGTACTTATACGCAGGTTCTCAAGCTTCTCCCTGAATTCATCAAATTCCGCCTGTATCTCCGGAACCATATCGGGATCATTCTCTTCATATCCCATCTCAAGCAGCGTCTGAATGTCGTCATACTGCTGATCCAGGCCGTTAACAAGAGCTATCGTATCCTTAAGATTGCCCAGCTCCTTGGTGAACTTCTGGGCTCTCTCCGCATCATCCCAGAAGCCCGGGGCTTCCATCTCACGTTCCAGCTCCTCCACACGCCTTGCTTTATCTTCAAGAGAAAGAGAAGCCCTTATCTCTTTAAGGGGCTCCTCATATGTAAGCAATTCTGTTTTTATATTATCCAATTCGACCATAACTATTCCTCGATTATACCGTCATAAGGGTTACCGCTTACGGTGTGTATTCTTTATCACGGCTCTTTACTTTCATAATCTGCTTTACAGCACTGACTCAGGACAAAAGAACCTTCCCTGTGACTTACTTCCTGCCGCAGCACTGCTTATATTTCTTGCCGCTTCCGCAGGGGCAGGGATCGTTGGGGTAGATCTTGTTCTCAGCCCTCTTCCTGGGAGCTCTAACCGCACTGTCATCCTTGTTGGTTCCCGTAACCTTGGCTACCTCTTCACGTTCAACCTTCTGCTCTATCTTGATATGGAACAGTACTCTTACTGTCTCTTCTGCAATGCTTTCTGTCATGGCATTGAACATATCATAACCTGACATCTTATATTCGACCAAAGGATCTCTCTGACCGTAGGCCTGCAGACCGATACCCTGACGGAGCTGATCCATATCGTCAATATGATCCATCCACTTTCTGTCTATGGCCTTAAGAAGAACCACCCGTTCAAGCTCACGCAGCTGTTCGGGCATCGGGAACTCAGCCTCCTTCGCCTCATAGAGCTTGACCGTCTCCTCCTTAAGCTTATGCTTAAGCTGTTCCTTCTTAAGTCCTTTTATATCCGGAGTCTTGATCTCTTCGACAGGTATGGTGACTCTCAGATGCTGGTTAAGCTCGGGAAGATCCCAATCCTCCCAGCTGTTGCTCTCTCCGACGCACATATCAACCGTATTCTCGACAAAATCGGTTGCCATCTTGAATACGACATCCCTCATGCTCTCACCGTCAAGCACGCGGCGTCTTTCCGCATAGATGATCTCACGCTGTTCATTGTTCACCTGATCGTATTCCAGCAGATTCTTTCTGATACCGAAGTTATTTGCCTCTATTTTCATCTGCGCCTTCTCGATCGCGCTTGTAAGCATCTTATGCTCTATCTGCTCACCTTCGGGAACACCGAGAGTCGTAAATATCTGCATGAGTCTTTCCGAGCCGAACAGTCTCATCAGGTCATCCTCAAGAGATATGAAGAAACGTGATTCACCCGGATCTCCCTGACGTCCGGAACGTCCTCTGAGCTGATTATCTATACGACGGCTCTCATGCCGCTCAGTACCTATTATCTTAAGACCGCCTGCTGCCCTTGATTCCTCATCCAGCTTGATATCAGTACCACGGCCTGCCATGTTGGTGGCGATCGTGACCGCGCCGTGGATACCGGCATCAGCCACTATCTCCGCTTCCATCTCATGGAACTTTGCATTCAGCACATTATGCTGGATGCCGCGTCTCTTAAGCATGGCACTTATCTCTTCGGAAGCCTCTATGGTGATCGTACCGACCAGAATGGGCTGTCCGGTCGCGTGGGCTCTCTCTATTTCATCACAGATAGCCTTAAGCTTTTCCTTCCTTGTCTTATATACCGCGTCCTGAAGATCCTTTCTTGCAATGGGTCTGTTGGTTGGTATCTCTATAACGTCCATTCCGTAGATATCACGGAATTCCTTCTCCTCAGTAAGCGCCGTACCGGTCATTCCAGCCTTCTTCTCGAACTTGTTAAAGAAGTTCTGGAAGGTGATCGTGGCAAGTGTCTTACTCTCTCTCTTAACCTTCACATGCTCCTTGGCCTCTATTGCCTGATGAAGACCGTCCGAATACCGGCGTCCGGGCATGATACGTCCGGTAAACTCATCAACGATAAGAACCTGATCGTCCTTTACGACATAGTCCTGATCGCGGAACATCAGGTTGTGGGCACGAAGCGCAAGTATAATATTGTTCTGGATCTCAACATTCTCGGGATCCGCAAGGTTATCTATCTGGAAAAATCTCTCAACCTTCTTAACACCCTCGGCAGTAAGAGTTACGAACTTATCCTTCTCATTAACTATGAAGTCACCCGTCTCTTCTCTCTCGATACCCATTATGGCATCCATCTTCGAGAGGTCTTCCATATCCTCACCACGCTTAAGCTGGCGGGCAAGCATGTCGCATATCTCGTATAGCTTGGTTGATTTACCGCTCTGTCCCGAAATGATAAGAGGGGTACGTGCTTCATCTATGAGCACCGAGTCAACCTCATCGATGATCGCATATGCGAGGTCACGAAGTACGAGCTGTTCCTTATATATGACCATATTATCCCTGAGGTAATCAAACCCAAGCTCGTTATTGGTCACATATGTGATATCACAGGCATATGCAGTGCGCCTCTCTTCGGGAGTCATTGAATTAAGTACCACTCCGACCGTCAGTCCCAGGAATTCATGAACCTGTCCCATCCACTCGGCATCACGCTTTGCCAGGTAATCATTTACCGTTACAACATGGACCCCGCGTCCTGTCAGGGCATTAAGATATGCGGGAAGTGTGGATACGAGCGTCTTACCTTCACCTGTCTTCATCTCGGCTATTCGTCCCTGATGAAGAATGATACCGCCGATGATCTGCACCCTGTAATGTTCCATGTTGAGTACACGCCTGGCTGCTTCCCTTACAGTCGCAAATGCTTCAGGAAGTATGTCATCAAGGGTCGCTCCGTCGTTCAGTCTTGACTTAAATTCCCTTGTCTTATCCTTAAGCTGTTCATCGCTTAATGCCATCATTGAATCCCTTAAGGATTCAACCTTATCCACAAGCGGAGTGATGAGCTTAAGCTCTCTCTCCGAATGGGTTCCGAATATTTTATCTACTAACTTCATAATATAAATCCGATCTCCTGCCTGTAACGCATCCGGCCGCGTCCTTTATAAACCGGTCACATGCTATCCGTATATAACTGTCCGAATACTAAATATAACAGATTTTTCAATTAATATCAATTACTTTTCAAGGTAGCCTTGTACTTTAAAGAGTGATATAATCAAACAGGCTGAGTCATGGAAATCCATGCGCCATACGGTGAAAACGGGTAATCATCCAAAGCAGGCTCAAAATGAAGCAGTCAGCATCCAAAACATACGGAAAGGATACGGATCATGAAACAGTTAAGAGAAAATATATGGAACGGTAATGAATATACTTATGCGGCAGCTTACGGTTTTATACCTGACATACACGCATATCTGCACGATGAAGATGACAGGACCAGAGACTGTATACTGATCCTTCCCGGCGGCGGGTACCGTATATGTGCCCCGCATGAGGGTGAACCCGTGGCTGACGAATTTTTCAAGCGGGGGATGAACGCATTTGTTCTTACGTATTCCACCGACGTAACATCATCTGTTCCCCTGAAAGACCAGCCGCTTAAAGACATATCACGGGCTGTAAGATTCATTAGAAAGCATGCGGATGAATACCATATAAAGGGCGGCAGATTTATCATTTGCGGTTTCTCGGCTTCGGGGCATCTGTGTGCAAGCCTTATCACCCATTATAATGATGTGCATGATGAGAATCCGGAATACGCGGATATATCCAACAGACCTGACGGCGCAATACTTTCATATCCGGTGATAACCTCAGGAGAATTTACCCATCAATCCTCTTTGGATATTCTTCTCGGTGAAAATGCAGCGCCTGAGGAGCTTGATTATTTTTCACTGGAAAAACATGTTTCCGCAGATACACCTCCCTGTTTCCTGTGGCAGACACAGACCGACGAGCTGGTTCCTGTTGAAAACAGCTATCTCTTTGCCATGGCCCTCAGAAAGGAAGGAATACCCTTCGCCCACTATGTCTTCCCGACCGGTATACACGGGCTTGGCACGGTTAAGGATACAAGTGACAGCAAAGGCGTCTATACCATGGATCAGGTATACCTTGCCATCAAAGCATTACGGGAAGGCAGAGGTATTAATGTTTCAGACGCGCGAAGAAATGAAATAATTGAAGAGTTCAGTGCGGATACATATGATACCGTTACAGAAACAGAACCGGCACCCGTAGAAGATGCCGGTCTGTGGATCGAGCTTGCCTGTGTATGGATAAGACGGCTGCAGATTTCATGACATGAGATCTGTGTGCCTTTTACTTGAAGTAACTTATCGTATCCGTCAGATCTGCAGCAAGTACCTGAAGCTGTGATGCGGATTCATTTATCACCGAGAATGTGGTTCCGAGCTCACTCATGGATTCGCTTGTTTCCTGAGTGGATGCCGCATTCTCTTCGGAAATCGCCGACAGGCTCTCAACTATCTCAACCAGTGATTCTTTGGCTGACTCAAGGTTTCTTACCATACTTCTTATGGACCTTGAATTATCCGATACCACAATTACGTTATCAGACATTTCATTCATATCCTGCTGTGCCGACAGTATCTCTTCTCCCTGTGAGCGGAAGCTCTCATTAAGTGAATCCATGGTCTTAACCGACTGTCCCGCATCGTACAGAAGCTTATCGACTATAGTCCTTATTTCATCGGCGCTGTTCTTGGACTGATCAGCCAGTGCCCTTATCTCGTCAGCAACAACGGCAAAACCTCGTCCGGCTTCTCCCGCACGTGCCGCCTCTATGGATGCATTGAGGGAAAGCAGATTGGTCTGAGCCGCGATACTGTTGATGGCATCCGAGAACTTTGCGATCTCGTTTGCGCTGTCATTTGTGGCGCTGATTGTATTTCCGATCTCGGATATGGCATCCGATACATTCCTGTTCTGTGATACTATCTCCCTGAGAGCATTTGCAACCTTGTCGCAGCTGTTCTTCATATTCTCGGAAGCCTCGTCAAGCGACGCTATATTGGATGAGATATTATCTATATCGGTTCCCATGGAATCGGTTCTTGCCGCAGCTGTCTGCACGGATTCAGCCTGGGACGTTGCTCCTCTTGATACCTCACTTACCGCTCCGGTAACATGTGAAGATGTGGCTGTCGCCCTGTCTGCACTACCCGCCAGATCTGTTCCTGCAATACTCAGGTCATTGGACATATCCTTTGTCTTTACTATTACATCACGAAGCTTTCTCTTAAGATCCGTCAGGCTCCGCCCTATCTGATCCACCTCACGGACCTTGCTTCTTATCCTTACCTCTGATGATATATCACCGCTTGCGGTCTTATTGATCTCCTCAACTGCCTCAACCAGCGGTTTGGAAATGGTCGTAGTAAGAATGAATACGATTATTACGATAATTGCAAACGCTACCACGCCAAGTATTATCATTAGACGGAGATTGTTAGTAGAAGCAGCATAGAGTTCACTCTTATCCGCTGTTATGACCAGAGCCCAGTCATATCCGGGTATGGTCTTGTAATTAACCATCAGAGTCTTGCCACCATCCTTGAACTCAAACTGTCCGTCGGCTATACCCTTGTCTCTTGCTCTTCCGATAACCTCCAGCAGAACAGGACGTGTAGCCTCCTGCGCTATTATCGTCTCCTTCTCCGCATCGGTAGCCTGGGTATCAGTAAATACGACTCCCGTCTGCGTATTTATCATGTACAGATTACTGTTGCTGACTCCGTTAAGTGTCAGGCTGGTAAGTGTGCTCTCAAGCTGTGAATGGAAGACTCCACCGCCTACATATCCTATCATCTTACCGTCCTGAAGTACCGGGGCATACATCGAAAGACACAGCTGGCCTGTTCCGGGAGATACAATGATTCCTGCATTATATACTCCGTTAAGATTGGCGTTCATGGCATCCATAAGCTGCTTGCGCCTGTCCGGATCATCCCTTAATACCCTGCCTATTACAGGCGGAACCGAATAGGACAGTATCCTTGTCTCTTCGTTTCCTATATACAGTCCCTCCCAGTTATCCAGCTGTCCGTAGTAATCCATCGTATACTGCTGTGCCTCCGGATAAGAAGGATAATTATCTGTATAGTAAGCTGCCGTATTATAACTCTCATCGTTGAACATCGGCATCTCTCTGTCCGGATTGGCTGTCAGATCAGCCTTATCTTCGTTTATCAGGTCCGATACAACCTTATTCCTTGCATACAGCATAAGCTTATTCTCGGAATTCTTAACAAATTCCTCCACGGAATTAACCTGTGCATCAAGATAAGTGGACATATTCTCATTAATCTTTTCATCGAGCATGGAACTGGAATTGACAGATGCCAGAATGCACAGAATTGCTATGCCGACAGCCGTTGTGATCGCAACCATCGTTACGATGATGCTTTTCATCTTATAAGTCTTCATTTTTACCCCCCCTGACTGCATCCTCAATGTGGATCTGTCGCAGATTAGATTAACTTCCGCTTTTACGCTTTGGCAGTTCCGACAGATCCCAGGATTTTTTTAGATATGCGTGGATTTGTACAAAATCCCCAAATCAATAATATCACCGACGCAATATACCGTCAATATGCTTAATTAAATTTACTTAAAAAATAGCCCCTGTGTCTTCAATATCCACAGGGGCTTTATCTCATTTAATCCGTTATGCTGTTCTTATTCTTCTCTGTTTCAGGCTTGTGATCAATCCTGCTTCTTAGCCTTGGCAGCCTTGATCTCCTCGGTAAGCTTCGGAACGATCTTGTTAAGATCTCCTACAACACCGTAGTCAGCCACATCAAAGATAGGAGCATCCTCATCCTTGTTTATCGCAACGATGACGTCTGATTCCTCCATACCTGCAACGTGCTGGATGGCACCTGAAATACCTACTGCCACATAAAGGTTGGGACGTACTGTCTTACCTGTCTGTCCTACCTGCATATCCTTGGGCTTCCAGCCTGCATCTACAACCGCACGCGAGCATGATACCTGTCCGCCAAGTGCCTCTGCGAGGTCCTCAAGGATCTTGAAGTTCTCGGGTGATCCTACACCACGTCCGCCTGATACAAGGATCTTGGCATCCATGATATCCTTAACATCCGATACAGCCTTAACAACTTCCTTAATGGTTACATATCTGTTGTTAGGTGTGAAACCGGGATTGAACTCTATAACCTCTGCCTTTGCACCCTTCTTGGGCTCGATCTTCTGCATAACGCCGGGACGTACCGTAGCCATCTGAGGACGGTTGTCAGGGCAGGCGATAGTAGCTATTGTATTACCGCCGAATGCGGGACGTGTCATAAGAAGCTGTCCGTGAAGCTGCTCATCCTCTTTGCCGGGAACCGGCTGAAGAGGAAAATCACCAATATCAAGTACTGTACAGTCAGCCGTAAGTCCTGTCTCAACACGGGCTGATACTGTAGGGCCGAGATCACGTCCGATAGCTGTTGCGCCAACCAGAACGATCTCAGGCTTGAACTCGTTGATAACCGATGAAAGAGCATGTGCATAAGGCTCTGTTCTGTATTCCTTAAGCTCGGGATCATCTACAACGATAACCTTGTCTGCACCGTATTCTGCAAGAGAGTCTGCAAGTGATTTTACATCAGATCCGATAAGAACGGCTGTAACCTCCTTGGTCTCGAGAGACTCTGCAAGCTCTTTAGCCTTTCCAAGTAATTCATATGCGATACCGCTGACCTTATTGTCAACCTGCTGCGCAAATACGAAGACACCCTTGTACTGCGCAATCTGTTCAGGAGTCATTTTCATAATGTTTTTCCTATCCTTTCTTTTTTATGATATACGCATCGCTCCGTTTCACTCTCGCGATGTCCTAAAGGACTGGCGATGCGTCGCTACACGAATCCGCAATCCGTCCTGCCGGACTACTTGCTCATTCGTGTTAAGGTCTCAAGGTCAGGCATCCTTACTTGCCTCGCTTCGCAGGCACGACGTATGCCGACTTTTCGACCTTATATCTTGATATACGCATCACTTCGCTTTGCTCCCGTGATGCTACAAACATTCGCATTCCGCACTGCCGCGCTCCTTGCTCATGTTTGTTAAGGTCTCAAGGTCGGTCATCCTTACGTGCTGGCACGACGTATGCCGACTTTTCGACCTTATATCAATCATATGATATGCTTCTCGTCTAACTTACCAACGATATATGCTACTGCTTCTTCGGGTGATTCGGGTGTAACCTTCTCACCTGCGCCCTTACGAACCTTGTCGGATGCCTTTGCAATCTTGGTAGGTGATCCGTTAAGTCCTAAGTTACCGTCCTCAACATCCTTAAGGTCTGCACGGCCCCATGTGGTAATCTCTGCAGCAACTGCATCAAAGATTCCGCCGGGTGTCATATATCTGGGCTCATTCAGTTCTGAAAGAGCGGTTATAAGGCAGGGCATCTTAGCTTCAAGCATATGATAACGGTCATCATACTGACGCTTAACGATAACCTTGTCTCCATCGATCTTTATTTCCTGTGCATATGAAATTACGGGAAGTCCGAGATGCTCTGCGATCTGAGGACCAACCTGTGCCGTATCACCATCGATAGCCTGACGTCCTGTGATGATAAGATCATACTCAAGATTCCTGAGTGCACCTGCTATTGTGGTTGATGTAGCCCATGTATCAGCACCGCCAAGTACGCGGTCTGTTACGAGTACACCCTTGTCTGCGCCCATTGCCAATGCCTCGCGAAGTACGTCCGTAGCCTTGGGAAGACCCATTGTAAGTACTGTAACCTCTGCACCGTATTCATCCTTTAATCTGAGCGCTGCTTCCAAACCTGCCTTATCATCGGGATTCATGATCGCAAGCATGGCACCTCTATCAAGTGTTCCGTCGGGATTGAACTTAACGCCGCCCTTTGTATCCGGAACCTGTTTAATACATACTACTACTTTCATAGTTTTTGTCCTTTCTTTGATAATATTTATCTCTTGCTTTTAAAGACACGAGATCTCAAATGCTTATTGATATCTCCTGCTTCTTTTAAGACGCGAGATCTCAAATGCTTATTGATATCTCCTGCTTCTTTTAAGACGCGAGATCTCAAATGCTTATTGATATCTCCTGCTTCTTTTAAGACGCGAGATCTCAAATGCTTATTGATATCTCTTGCTTCTTTTAAGACGCGAGATCTCAAATGCTTCGCATTTTCGATCGCGCAGTTGCGTTGCAACTGCTCCAGTCTTCATCCACTCAAGCTCATGCCCGCAAGCGGTCATCGCTTTCGTGTCTGAATCCTGACGAGTCTTACTTAAGTATGTTCGCGGAGATGACCATTCGCTGAACTTCGCTGGTTCCTTCGTAGATCTCGGTGATCTTGGCATCACGCATCATACGCTCAACATCATACTCCTTGATGTATCCGTAACCACCGTGAAGCTGTACAGCCTTGGTTGTAACTTCCATTGCCACCTCAGCGGCACACAGCTTAGCCATAGCAGCCTCTACAGAGTAGGATGTCTTGCCATCCTTCTGATACTGATCCTTTGCACGTGCTGCCTTGTAAACAAGCATCCTTGCAGCCTCTACCTTTGTAGCCATGTCTGCAAGCTGGAACTGGGTGTTCTGGAATGCTCCGATCGCACGACCGAACTGCTTCCTCTCCTTAACGTAATTAATTGTAGTCTCAAGAGCGCCTGCTGCCAGGCCGAGTGCCTGAGCGGCAATACCGATACGTCCACCGTCAAGTGTATGCATTGCTATATTGAAGCCCTTGCCCTGCTTTCCAAGAAGGTTGTCCTTCGGGATACGGCAGTCTGTAAAGATAAGCTCATATGTTGATGAACCGCAGATACCCATCTTGTTTTCCTTGGTACCGAAGGTAAAGCCGGGGGTTCCCTTTTCAACGATGAATGCGGATATCTCCTTCATCATCTTGCCACGCTTCTCTACCTTGCCTGTAACTGCAAAGATTACGTATACATCTGCTTCCTTACCGTTTGTAATGAAGCACTTGGAACCGTTAAGTACCCACTCATCACCATCAAGTACAGCCTTGGTCTGCTGACCCTGTGCATCTGTTCCTGCTCCGGGCTCGGTAAGACCGAAAGCACCAAGCTTCTCACCCTTTGCCAAAGGTACTGCGTATTTCTGCTTCTGTTCTTCCGTACCGAAGGTCATGATAGGATCAACACACAGTGAAGTATGTGCCGAAACGATAACGCCTGTAGTACCGCAAACCTTGGAGAGTTCCTCAACACACATAGCGTATGTAAGGATATCACATCCCTGTCCGCCGTACTCCTTGGGTACAGGAATACCTAAGAAACCGTACTTAGCCATCTTATCAACAGTCTCCCTGGGGAACCTGTGCTGCTCATCGATCTCCTGAGCAAGAGGCTTTACTTCATTCTCGGCGAATTCCTTAAATAACTGTCTCGCCATTTCATGTTCTTTTGATAAAGAAAAATCCATGATTTATTCCTCCATATATATTATTGATTCTACTTGTAACTATTCAGAAAGCGAGATATCTTTCTATGTTTCCGGATAGTCACGGATCTTTAACCGGTATCATTAAAGATAATACCGGATCATTCGCATTCGTTTAAGAATGACATATCTTACTGCGCGTCAACAGGAGTCTTGGTCCTGTCTTCGTTGTAGATATAGAAGCCCTTGCCTGACTTAACACCAAGGTTGCCGCCACGTACCATCTTACGGATAAGAGGACATGCACGATACTTGGAATCGCCTGTCTCCTTATAAAGAACGTCCATTATTGCAAGGCAGATATCAAGTCCTACGAAATCACCCAGTTCAAGGGGACCCATGGGATGATTGGCACCAAGCTTCATTGCCGAGTCGATGCCTGCAACATCCGAAACGCCTTCCATCTTAATGAAAGCAGCTTCATTGATCATCGGGATAAGGATACGGTTAACTACAAAGCCTGCTGCCTCGTTAACCTGTACGGGTGTCTTACCTATCTCTTCAGATATCTTCTTAATGCATTCTACTGTTTCATCGGGTGTATTAACGCCTGCGATAACCTCGATAAGCTTCATGCGGTCTGCGGGATTGAAGAAATGCATACCAACCATGGGCCTCTTAAGGCCATTACCGATCTCTGTGATCGAAAGTGAAGATGTGTTTGATGCGAATACACATGAATCCTTGCATATCTCATCAAGCTCCTTGAATGTAGTCTTCTTAACCTCCATATCCTCGAATGCAGCCTCTACGATGAGGTCACAGTCTGCACAGATATCTTCCTTGAGACCGGGCGTGATGCGGGCTACTATCTTATCTGCATCCTCCTGTGTCATCTTTCCCTTGGCAACAAGCTTATCATAACCCTTGATTATCTTGTCCTTACCGCCTTCTGCCCACTCCTGCTTGATATCGCAGAGTGCTACTTCATAACCATCTGTCTGGGCAAATGCCTTAGCAATACCCTGCCCCATTGTACCGGCACCGATTACACCAACCTTCATTTTGTTTCCTCCATTTTTAATACTTATTGCTTACTGATTATAATTACCACTTTTTTTACGTATTACGTATTACGAATTACATATTACTTTTTACTAATTTCCCTTTTCATATTGCTTATCAGAAAGGTTATTTAATATGTTCTGTTTAACAAGTTCTGCAACTATTCAGAACAAGTAGTATCATAAGGACTCCACCACTTCGTGGTACCCCTCATGATGAATTCTCAAAATACTTCGTATTCTTCGCTGTTTGAGATCCATCCGGCATGTATACTAAATTCGAAAATGTCTACACTTCATTTCGGCCGGTGCTGAGCAAACATCCCCAGGATGTTTAGCACCCTCGCTAAGCGTTCTGCTCAAATACATAAATTCATAAAATATACTGTTTACATGCGAGCATGACAGATCATATTTTAAATCTTATGTACTGTACTGAATAGTTACCAAGTTCTTTCATTTTTCAGGCCGAAATGCTAGCAGTTCTTGAAATCAACCACCTTCACCTTGGTAGGATCATCCTTCTTCTTAAGGAAGTTACCCATACCGGCCTTCTGATCTTCTGTCTCGAAGCAGTCACCGAAGAGCTTCTCTTCAATGACGATAGCCTTGTCCATATCCACCTCAAGTCCGTCATTTATTGCCTTCTTGCAGTTACGTACGGCGATAGGCGCATTCTTTGCAATGGAAGCTGCCATCTTCTCAG
This sequence comes from Lachnospiraceae bacterium, assembly GCA_017450065.1. GTDB lineage: Bacteria > Bacillota > Clostridia > Lachnospirales > Lachnospiraceae > UBA2868. The sequence goes on along the minus strand of JAFSYI010000034.1, from coordinate 37,792 downwards.
CCGCTGCCATAAGGTTCTCCTTTGCAGATACCGTAACATTGCCTTCCTCGTCAACGGTAGCCTTAACAACCTCGTTAACCAGACCTATCCTGTATGCCTCATCTGCCTTGATATTACGTGCTGTATAGATCATCTGTTTAGCCATACCTGCGCCAACAAGACGCGCAAGCCTCTGTGTTCCGCCAAACCCCGGAGTAATTCCAAGACCCACCTCAGGCTGTCCGAACATTGCGTTCTCGGAACATATCCTGATATCGCAGCTCATGGATATCTCACATCCGCCGCCGAGTGCGAAACCATTTATTGCGGCAATAACAGGGATCGGGAAGGTCTCTATCTTCCTGAACACATCATTTCCCTTCTTGCCGAAGGCCTCACCCTCTGCCTTGGTAAGTGTTGACATCTCACCTATATCCGCGCCGGCTACAAATGACTTCTCACCCGCACCTGTAAGTATAAGACATCTTACGGTATTAAGATCAACTGCATCAAAAGCTTCGTTAAGCTCATCAAGCACCTGTGAATTGAGAGCATTTAAAGCCTTCTCGCGATTGATGGTTATAATGCCGATGGCATCTTTCTGTTCGTATAATACAAACTCCACTAAATTACACCTTCTTTCAAATTTTTCTCAGCTACTGCTTTTCTTCGCCACAACTATGAAGCTCACATTTTGCCTACTAAAATCATTCTTCCCAGATTTAGTAGGCATTTTTTTGAGTTTCTAGCACTCATTTTACCCACCAAAACATTTCTTTCTTCATTTAGTAGGTATTTGGCCGGTCTTTTTTCGCTTATTTTACCCACCAAATCATTTCTTTCTTCATTTAGTAGGTATTTGGCCGGTCTTTTTTCGCTTATTTTACCCACCAAAACAATTCTTTCCTCATTTAGTAGGTATTTGGCCGACTTTTTTTCTCTCATTTTACCTACCAAAACATTTCTTTCTTCATTTAGTAGGTATTTAGCCGACTTTTTTTCTCTCATTTTACCCACCAAATCATTTCTTTCTTTATTTAGTAGGTATTTGACCGGCTTTTTTTCTCTCATTTTACCCACCAAAACAATTCTTTCTTCATTTAGTAGGTATTTGGCCGGCTTTTTTTCTCTTTTTTTACCTACCAAAACATTTCTTTCTCCATCTAGTAGGTATTTGACCGGCTTTTTTTCTCTCATTTTACCCACCAAATCATTTCTTTCTTCATTTAGTAGGTATTTGGCCGGCTTTTTTCTCTTTTTTTACCTACCAAAACATTTCTTTCTCTATTTAGTAGGTATTTGGCCGGCTTTTTTTCTCTTTTTTTACCCACCAAAACAATTCTTTCTTCATTTAGTGGGTATTTGGCCGGCTTTTGATAAAAACCCGATAGATCCCCGATAGTGCGGTATCAACTAACCTTGTTAAATACTTAGTCCATCTCAACTATCGTTGCGCAGCCCATGCCGCCGCCGATACACAGTGTTGCAAGACCCTTCTTTGCGCCCTTCTTCTGCATCTCATGAAGGAGAGTAACAAAGATACGTGCTCCCGATGCTCCTACGGGATGTCCGAGTGCGATCGCGCCACCGTTAGGGTTAAGCTGCTTGTCAACATCTATTCCGAGATCCTTGCCAACTGCAACAGACTGAGCTGCAAATGCCTCGTTAGCCTCGATGATGTCGAAGTCTTCGATCTTATAGCCTGCCTTTGCCATAGCCTTCCTTGTTGCTGCAACAGGTCCGATACCCATGATCGTGGGATCAACACCTGCAAGAGCGCCTGCAACAAATGTAGCCATAGGCTTAACACCAAGCTCCTTAGCTTTCTCTTCGCTCATTACAACAACAGCTGCAGCACCGTCATTGATACCGGAAGCATTACCTGCCGTAACAAAGCCGTCCGGATTAATGGGACGAAGCTTGGCAAGTCCTTCAATTGTGGAACCCTGTCTCGGGCCTTCATCTGTATCAAAAACAACTGTTTCTTTCTTCTTCTTAACTTCAACCGGAACTATCTCATCCTTGAATGCGCCGTTCTCGATAGCTGCGCATGCCTTCAGCTGGCTCTTAAGCGCGAACTCATCAAGCTCTTCTCTTGTAAGATTCCACTGCTTTGCAATATTATCAGCCGTTGTGATCATATGGTAATCATTGAATGCATCCCAGAGAGCATCCTTAACCATTGTATCAACAAGACCGCCCTGGCTCTGTGAAGGCCACATCATCCTGTATCCGTAACGTCCGTTGGGGATTGCGAAAGGAGCCATTGACATGTTCTCCATACCACCGGCAACAACAACATCAGCATCTCCTGCCATTATCATCTGTGCTGCCTGGTTTACACAGTTAAGACCCGATCCGCATACAACATTGCTTGTAACTGCGGGTGTTTCAATGGGAAGACCTGCCTTTATGGATGCCTGACGGGCAACGTTCTGGCCCTGTCCTGCCTGTATAACACATCCCATGTATACATGCTCAACATCCTCCGGCTTGATACCTGCCCTGTTAACAGCTTCCTTGATTACGATAGCTCCCAGATCTGCTACGGGAATCGTTGACAATGATCCGCCCATAGTACCGATAGCTGTACGGCAAGCACTTGCAATTACGACTTTTTTTGACATTCTGATACCTCCGTTGAATTAATTATTTGGTAACTATTTGCTGCATTTATGTTTGTTAATTTTTTAACAGTCTCTGAGTTCGATTATATCACAGCGCATTGGCTTTTACAACAAAAAAGTATAAAGGGAGCCATATTTCCTTTATCAGGAACATATTCTCCCCTTAATCCTCATCACACTCTCAAACCATCGTAAGTCCGGCAGGAGAATAATCCTCTCGTTCAACTGCCGGATATCTCTTAAACCGGTCTGTGACGCCTGCCGTTCATACCTCAGGCTCTATAAGTCCATATGTATTGCCTTTTCTCTTGTAAACCACGTTTACCTGGTCTGTTTCCGCATTGCAGAAAACATAAAAACTATGTCCCAGAAGCTCCATCTGTACACAAGCATCCTCAGGATACATCGGCTTAATATCAAACTTCTTACTGCGGACTATCTGGATCTCATCCTCATCATCGTACTCCTTCTCCATGAATTCTTCCTTTAGGCTTCCGGAGCCGTACTTGCCGTCCGCTATCTTGTTTTTGTATTTCTTAAGCTGTCTCTCGATTATCTCCTCTACCAGGTCTATGGATACATACATATCATTGCTGACCTGTTCGGATCTGATTATGCTGCCCTTGACCGGAATCGTTACTTCGATTTTCTGACGGTCCTTTTCCACGCTCAGAGTAACATGCACCTCTGTTTCCGGCGTAAAATACCTTTCAAGCTTTCCTATCTTATCTTCTACGGCACTCTTGAGTCCTTCCGTAAGATCAATATTTTTTCCGACTATTACAAATTTCATTTCAGTCACCCCCTTCCGGATAATATCAAAATTATAACATTTAAAGCCGGTTGTTGCAATTGTATTGTGGAAATATACTTACTTACGTTACAAAAAGGTATGAATAAGTATAATTAATGTCCAAAAAAATCCCCCGGAATAATGATTCCGGGGGGATCAGCCTTCTTATTATATCCGATCAGAATATTCGTCTTACATCCAAAACATTTCTGTAACCTGCATTCGACACCTTGATACCGGTTGAAGCCGTACTTGCATGTACTATCTGGCCACCGCCGATGTAGATACCTACATGACCCGAGTAACATACGATATCGCCTGCCTGAGCATTTCCAAGACCGCCTACACTGTATCCGACACTCCTCTGCGCACCTGACGAATGAGGAAGTGATACGCCGAAGTTCCTGTATACACTCATCGTGAATCCGGAGCAGTCCGTTCCGCCTGTCAGGCTCGAACCACCGTATACATAAGGATTTCCGACAAACTGTAATGCGTAATTGGCAACCGAACCGCCTGCACCGCCACCCGATGCCGAGTAGGTAACTCCTCCGCCGGACTTGCCACTCCTGCCGCCGGACTTGCCGCCTTTGGCACCCTTCTTTGCTGCAGCTGCCCTGTTGGCTGCCGCAATGGCTGCCTGCCTTGCCGCCTCTTCCTTACGGAGACGTGCTTCCTCTTCAGCCTTGCTCTCTGCCTTCGGGAACTCTGTGGATACGGTAACGAATTCTTTGCTTACCCATCCGTCACCTTCCTCTATCGAAACCTTAACCCATTCATCGGTTTCTTCCACTACAGTCAGCCTGTCCTCCATGGGAACAAGACCAAGAACCGATGAATCAAGGCTTGCCTCTTCTCTTACCTTAAGAGTTGTGGTTGTAACGACTGCCACACGTTCGCCGACTTTCTTAGCCATCTCGACTGCAGCCTCACCGCTCACAACAAACTCGCTCTTAACATAACCGGTTACATTTCCGGATTTGATCTTATACCAGTCGCCGTCCTTATCCAGCCATTCACCTGCCGAATTCTTGTACAGCTTACCTACAACCTCGCCGTCCTCACTGGGAATGTCTCTTACATTAACATAATAGGAAACATCGGCGATTATCAGGTTTGAGAAATCCTCATCCCCGTTATCGAACTTACCTGATGCCAGATAAACCTCTATTGTGGGGCCGTCCTTCTTCTCCTCAACCTTTTCTTCCTTCTTTTCTTCAGGCTCGACCTGATTCTCCGATACCGAATCACCGCTTACCGTAGCCTGGTTCTCGCTTACGGAGATCTGGTCCTCACTTACCGTCTCAGGCTCGGGTTCCGGAGTGGGAGTCGCTATGAGTTCCCTTGCTTCCTCTGTTTCGGTTACCGTCATCGAAGCACCTTCCGCGGCACTTCCGACTATGGCCGTTCCGTTAAGAGTCTCGGAATTCCTGACTGCCTTTGATGCAGGCGTCTCTGCCTTTATCGATATATCGATCTTATCACTTGTACTTGCGGTAAGGACTTCTTTACCCGACTCTGTCTTTTCATTAATGCTGTTAACGCTGTTATGAAGCTCCTGAGCCTTCTGCTGTGCTGCACTTCTTGCTCTTTCGGCCTTGATATCCTTTATTGATACGCCGCTTCCCGTTGCCAGGATACCGCCGCCTGACGGAAGAACCGATGCAGCCGTTGCAGCGCTTACTGTTGTTGAAAAGCTTCCTGTAATAACAATTGCAGCCGTAAGACCCAGTGCCGCAACTCTGATTACACTTCTCGTCATATATTCCTCCACATGTTACAAAAAGGTTACATTTCGTCGCTCATGCAAATATAACACTATGTCATATCTTTGTCAACTCAATTTAACCCGTTTTTGCGAACACCCGTTCGCAATCCGGCCACAGGACCTTGAATACATGGGCTGAAAAGGCAAATTGTTAACTTTTTGTTAACACATTTACATATCAACAGCTTTTGGCATCATGCACCCAGAAGATATTTCTCGGCAGCATAAACAGCATTGGCTCCGTCGGCAACCGCTGTAGATACCTGTCTTAATGCCTTGCTCCTTATATCGCCTATCGCGTATACACCGGGGATATTGGTTGCGCAGTCTTCACCGGCCACCACATAGCCCTTTGCATCAAGAAGAAGCTCTCCGTCCTTAAGTGAATCCCTGTCGGTTCCTCCCTTTATATATGAATTGTTGGGAGTATTTCCGACGGCAATGAATACACCGTTGACCTCTATCTCCTTCTCGCTTCCGTCTTTTACATTGGAAACAACTATTTTTTCCACCATACCGTTTCCGGATATTTCCTTAAGAACAGTATTCCATACAGGCTCAACATTATCGCAGGCAAACAAAGCAGTCTGCAGGGTCTTGGCCGCTCTGAGCTCATCTCTCCTGTGTACGATATAAACCTTCGCACAGCCTCTGGCGAGGAAAATGGCATCCTCGACAGCAACATCACCGCCTCCGATGACCGCAACCGTCTTCTTCCTGAAGAAGGCACCGTCACAGGTGGCACAATAGGATACACCCATACCTGCAAGCTCCTCTTCACCCTTTACCATGAGCTTTCCGGGAGAATTGCCTGTCGCAAGCATAACAGCTCTGGCTTCGTATGTTCCTTTGTCGGTGATGACCTTCTTCACATCCCCTGCCAGATCCAGACCGGTTATATCGGCGATCTCTCTCTTAACGCCGTATTTATCAACGTGTTCCGACATCTTCGTTGCAAGATCCATACCGGACAGCCCGGGCATTCCCGGATAATTGTCTATCTCGTAAGTGTTTATTATCTGTCCCCCGTTTATGTAGTTCTTTTCGATAAGAATAACCTTAAGCTCGGCCCTTGCCGCATAAATCGCAGCCGTAAGTCCTGCCGGACCGGCTCCCGCAATGATAAGATCATATAATTCCGCCATATTAACCCTCCTGTGATTGAACATGATTTACATCATATTTTGTACAACTGTAAGCTGATCCGGTATGCGGTAACAGTACAGCAGCGCCGATTCGCGCATTTTGTAGTATCCTTGACCGGAAATACAATATTTTGTATATTATATATTGTACAGTTTACAAATACAACCCAAAAAGCTAAAATACAGACCGGCTGATCCAACCAATAAATCTGTAATTCAAGTGTAATTTATAGTGAACGAATTTAATTCGTTCACTTTGCGCCGATTGCGAGGCATCGAAGATGCCCATCCTATCGCAATCGTGTGCATCAATTTGGTATAGTAAACGAAATTATTTATTTCGTTTACTATAGATAAATGACCAGCTTATATACGAAAGGCCGTGAAACCATGGACAGAAAACATGCCGTAATAACAGGAGCTTCACGCGGGATAGGCAGGGCACTCGCCCGGGAATTCGCTGCAAACGGCTACGATCTTACGATAACCTGCCTGAAAAACGCCGAAATGCTGAGGCAGCTTTCCGACGAACTCAAGGCCCGGTACAAAGTCAGTTGCAGGACCTTCACGGGAGATCTTGCCGAACACGAAAATGCGGATGAACTCTTCAGGGAGACCGGCAGACTGGATGTACTTATAAATAATGCAGGTTTATCATATCACGGTCTTACACAGGACATGAGTCCGCAGGACTGGGATCATATCATATCAGCCAACCTGAGCAGTGCCTTCTATACATCAAGGCTGGCAATACCGCTTATGCTCAGGGAGAAAAAAGGCAAGATCCTTAACATATCATCGGTCTGGGGTGAACACGGCGCATCAATGGAGGTAGCCTACTCGGCAGCAAAGGGAGGACTGAATGCTTTTACAAAGGCACTCGCAAAAGAACTGGCGCCCAGTAACATCCAGGTAAACGCCATAGCATGCGGAATGATCGATACAGATATGAACAGTATTTTCAATAAAGAAGAAATAAATGAAATAGTCTCCGGTATCCCCGCGGACAGGATGGGACAGCCGGGAGAGGTTGCAAGACTGGCCGTGCAGCTGTGTACCGGGAACGATTATCTGACCGGACAGATAATCACCCTCGACGGAGGATGGATCTGAGCAGGCGCAGGGTACAGACCGGTCACGAAATCAGATACCTGCCATAATGAACAGGTATGGCCTTAGTCAAAAGACAGTATGCCCAACCGGCAAAGGAGGAGAAATGAACATCTTTACATGTGACGGAAGTTACGAAACCGACCTTAAGGAATACACCATCAATATACTCACAAGCTCGGGAGTGTCATCCCCCAATGCGGAAAGAGGAATAATGTATACCGCCGACTCAGGAAATACTGTAGCCCGCAAGCTGTATGCGGACCTGATCTATTATAAGAAAATATACCGCCCCGATCCTTACCGCGAGGCCTTCAGCCTCTATCTCAAAGCTTCGGGAATAACCATAGCCGACGACGGATCATGGGTATGCAGCGGCCATTCATATCCGCACGCTTTCAGGATGCTGGGATTATACCTCATCGATTATAAAAGAACGGATCCCTTAAGAAACTGCGGAAGGATAGGAGCCATTGAATCAATGACCCGCGCGCAGCGCCTTAACACCGCTCTTCTGCTTTCGTGTGCCTGTGTCGAACATACCGGATCACCCGAAGCCCTGAATCTTATAGGAAGGATACTGAGGGAAGCCGCCGGCGACAGCGCTCTCTACAGCGGACTCCTTCCGGCGGTTAAGGATAGTCTGGAAAATCATAATTTTGTAAAGGCAGGCCTGCAGACCGGTGTAATGGATACTCCCGAAGCCTGGTTGAAGGCTTCCGAAGCGTGTCTTGATAAAGCCGTTGAATGCGGATATGTTTACGCATGCAATAACAAGGCAGCTTATCTTGCCGATCTTATCGTTACCTCAGTTGAAGAAGGGAGCAGCATAGAGGTGCTTGAAGATACGGTGAACGAATATGCCGGACTGTTAAAGGCATCGGCAGATAAATACGAACCCTATGCCGCCAACCGGCTCGGTCTTTTATATATGACCGGAGAGATCCATTCGTCAGACGGCGGCTGTGCGATAAGCCATTCCCATATAAACAGGGCTCTTGCCAGGGAATACTTCCTTAAAGCAACAAAATACCCTGACAGCAACTCTGCCTGGGCATTTTATAACCTCATAAAGTATTTCCATAAGGACTATGATAATAATATTGAACTGATGAACGAACACATGGACTGCATAAAGCAGCTGAATCCGCGGGTATATGATCTTGCGATCGAGCTGTAAAAGCCATACCGGATACAATATCACACTAAACAGATATACGGATGCTGCATCAGCATCCGTATATTTTACGTTTCTCAAGTACAAAGGCACAGACTAACGCAATGCCAATGAATCGTTAATACAGATCTTAAATTCATCCCCCCCGGCAGTCAGCGTAAGCTCTCCGCCGTCCTTAAGCCTTCCGAACAGGATCTCGTCAACAAACAGAGGCTTTATGTCATTCCTTATGACACGGTCTACCTCCCTTGCCCCGAACTCCCTGCTGATGCCCTTTTCCTTAAGCAGTCCGACCGCACTGTCATCTGCGGTAAGTTCCACCTTCTTCTTTAGCAGCATCTCCTTAAGTTCTTTAAGCTTCTTATTAACTATGCGCGAGCCCATATCGTCATCCATACCGTTAAAAACAACGATCTTGTTCAGCCGGTTACGGAATTCAGGCTGGAAAACCCGTTTAACCTCCTCCATAAGGATACTGTCATCCTGATATCCGCTCTGAAAGCCTATTCCCTTCTTACCTATCCTGTTAGCCCCCGCATTGGAAGTCATTATGATGACAACATTGGAAAAATCAGCCTTCCTGCCCTGGTTGTCTGTAAGGGTGGCATAATCCATGACCTGAAGCAGTACGCTGTAAATATCCGGATGAGCCTTTTCGACCTCATCAAGCAAAAGTACAGAGGACGGATTCTTCCGTATCTCTTCCGTAAGCAGACCGCCTTCCTCATAACCGACATAACCCGCAGGAGAGCCTATGAGCTTCGCAACCGCATGCTTTTCACCGTATTCACTCATGTCAAACCTTATAAGCTTAACGCCCAGTTCTTTTGCAAGGCATCTTGCCACCTCTGTCTTTCCCACACCTGTGGGACCCACGAACAGAAGGCTCGCAAGCGGCTTATTATCCTCCAGCAGTCCGGCATAAGAGAATTTTACTGCATTTACAGCCTGTGCTATGGCTTCATCCTGTCCGAATATCTGATCCTTAAGCTTATCCTCAAGATGTATAAGGTTCTCGTTTTCCTCAGTCTCAACGCTCTCTATGGGAACACGGCAGATCTTAGTAAGCACCTTAGCCACTATGTCCCTGTCCACCACCTGGTCGCCCTGTTTGATTATTCCGGAGACGTCAACCTGTCCGCCGTCGGGATCACCTTCATCCGAACGTGTCAGACCCTCTATCCCTTCTATCGAATCATACTCAATCCCATATGTCCTGTCACCATCCGGTCCGAAGCCGTATGCAGCTTCCGGATCTCCTGTCTGTTCACCGGTATTTCCGGATGAATATCCGCCTGCCTGCCCGATAATATCCTTAACGGAAACCACAGGGTGCAGCTTCCTGTAGGCACCGGCTTCATCGATTATATCTATCGCCTTATCCGGAAGGAATCTTTCATTGATATATTTTGCACTCATCGCAACGGCATATTCGATCACACCCTCGGCATAGGTCACACCGTGGAAGTCCTCATATCCCTGCTTTAAGCCCTTAAGGATCTTAACCGTTTCCTCCTCCGAAGGTTCCTTTATATCCACATTCTGGAACCGTCTTACGAGGCTCTTATTCTTTTCAAAATGCTTCTTATACTCCTCATACGTCGTCGCTCCGATAAACCGGATGTGACCGCCGGCAAGATACGGCTTAAGCATATTCGCGGCATCGAACGAGCTCCCGCTCACGGCTCCCGCACCTGATATATTATGGATCTCATCTATATAAATGATCGGCTTCTCTTCCTTGTCTATTTCGGTAAGCACCTTCTTAAGCCTGTTTTCAAAGTCACCCCTGTACTGGCTCCCCGCAAGCATTCCGCCAAGATCCAGTGAAAATATCCGGCTTCCCTTTAAAACATCAGGCACGTCTCCGCTGTTTATCCTCTGTGCAAGACCATAGGTTATTGCCGTCTTACCGACGCCCGGATCCCCGATATGAAGCGGATTGTTCTTATCCTTCCTGCACAGTATCTGTATTGTCCGCTCCAACTCATCCTCTCTTCCGATAAGCGGATTTACTCCGTCGAGCATATCATTGATACAGGGTGCGTATGATTTAACGGCACTGCCTTTGACTTTTGACGCACTCTCCATGACCACCGGCTCGTCATCATCGCTTAACTCACTCATTACGCCCAGCATATCCGCCTTGTCAACGCCCTGCCGTTCCATATAATAAACAGCATAGCTCTCAGGCAGCTGCCAGACGGCATGAACTATATGCCTTACATCTATTTCATTTCTTCCGCTGCTTATTGCCTGCTCTCCTGCGCCTGCAAGGACATAGGCCACTCCTATCGAAAGCTCGGGTTCGCTCAGGCTTCCCATGCCTTCATCCGGATCCCCGTCTGATCCGTCCCCATGCTCGATATACTGCTCACCGTAGCTCTTAAGATCCTCTTTGAGACTGTAAATATCGCCTCCGCACTGTGTGAATGCCGTTTTAAAATCATCATTATCACACAGCATCAGTATGAGTATCTCCGGTGTAACATATTCATATCTGTGTTCCGCGGCATACATGATCGAATCCCTCAGCATAGCCGCCGCTTCCTTACTCAGATTCATATCATAAGTCCTCTACTATAGACATTCTGAAGGGAAAGCCTTCCTTCTTGGCTCTCTCCGTGGCCTTATTAACCTTGGTCAGCGCGATATCATAAGGATATACACCCACCACGGCCCTTCCGTTCCTGTGAACGGTAAGCATCAGAGTATTTGCATCATCTCTGTTCTTGTTAAAAATATCCATCAGGATATCAACAACAAAATCCATCGTTGTAAAATCATCATTGATCATTACAACACTGTATTTTTTCGGTTCTCTTATCCGGTCCTTTGTTTCTTCCCTGTATTCGTTCTGTGTAGACATTACAAATCCTCTTTAATTTACTGTCAGTACAATAAATCCATGCCGGAGCATGGATTTACAGCCTTAATATGATTCATGACATTATCAGCCTTGCCGTTAAAACCCGAGGTGACCGATCTGTTCTTTCATTTCTTCGCATTTCTTTTTCATCACCTTGTTTACCGAAGGCCTCTCAAGCAGTCCATCAAGCATCCGGGAAGCAATATCGTATTTCTCAAGCTTTACGGACTCGACTGCGATAATATACTCCAGCGTATTCTTATCCATTCCGCAGATGGGAAAGGTCTCGTTGGATTTAGCACTCATGAAACCTTCAACGGCATTTTCCAGAAGCTCCATCTGGCTCTGCTCTATTTCCTGTATTAACGTTGCATAATCGCCTTCATCGCACACCTCAAGACCGGAGTCTATGGCTTCACGTTTACCGCGGAGTATCCATGCCATCTTAAGGCACAGATAAGCCTTCTCGCCGGCTTTGGCCCTTTTAACCACCGCATTCCCAAGCGCAAGCTGAAATCTCATAAAAGCCTGGTCGTAGGTATAGGTATCGCTCTCGGATATCCTTCTGTAATTCTTGCTGATCCCCTGTTTTATAAGCTTTATCTGAGTGGCCGAAAGCTTGTCAAAATAGTTTCCGAGAGCAGCATATCCGCATTCATGACACAGAACTATATCATATTTAAGAGGATCTATCCCTTCAAATCTGGGCCTGAGATCCGTATCGACTCCGCGTGGCTTTAACTTGTTCACCCTTACCGTAGGTGTTTTGAATTCTTTATAACAGACCGGGCAGGTATGACTCTTCGGAAACAGATAATCCCTTTCTGTCATAACAGTGATCTTCGGGATCACCGGAGCCGGATTTCCTTCGGCAACAGGCTTCTTCTCTTCCGGTTCGGCATAAATATCGATCTTGTCTAATCCTGTTATTCCGATCTTGTTAAGGCCCGATAAAATTCCGCCCATGGCTGTTCCTCTTTCATTCAGTATATCATCAAAGGTATTCTACCAAAAAACACTATTGTCAGCAACATTTTTCTGGCTGCAGGCAAAGCCCTCAGGCTTACATCGGCCTGTCAAGATGCGCGCCCGTAAAATACACCACAGCTATATCCTTACCAAGGTCGTCCGTGATCATCACCTCGTAAAAGCAGTTATTACGCCCTTCCTTTATAAGCTTCGTCTCTGCATACAGCACCGACCCCTTCGACATCGACAGAAAGCTTGCCTGACCCGTCAGGCTTACCGTAAGCCGTTCTTTATCAAAATTGGACGCCACGGCGAATGCAAAATCCGCCAGCGTATAAATACATCCTCCCATGATACCGCCATAGGCATTCCTGTGCTCATCCTTAAGCCTCATGCTGCATTTACTGTAATTCTCCCCAACCTCTTCTATAACTGCGCCCGAAACCCTTGTCGCATACAGATCCTTCGAAAAGATTTCTCTTGCTTCTTCAAGTTTACTCATAACAGGTCACGTCTCCTCTGCTCATGTGTTAAAATATGTAACCATTCAGAACAGGCTTTAGTACCTGTCCGTCAAAAACGGTTCTAATACATAATACTCCAAATCATATTTCCGTACAACCTTAATTCTTCCGGTACGACACATTCGCCTGCGAAAGTGATTGATTTATGCTTTGGGAGAATGATATAATGCTCCCATGAGCAATAACCTTTATTCAGTCAAAAACGAAATATGCAAGGTACTTCGAGGCAAGGATGATGTTATAGATATGGTGCTGTGCGCCATACTGGCAAGAGGACATATCCTGCTTGAAGATATACCCGGAGTCGGTAAGACCACTCTCGCCGTAGCTCTGTCCCGTTCTCTCGGCATCAGCTACAAGCGTATGCAGTTTACCCCGGATGTACTTCCGAGCGACATTCTCGGATTTTCAATGTACGACAGGGAGCGAAACGATTTCACCTTCCGGCCCGGAGCCGTATTCACGAATCTGTTTCTTGCAGACGAGATAAACAGGACCTCTCCCAAGACACAGGCCGCTCTGCTTGAGGTAATGGAGGAAAGAAGAGTTACCGTGGAATCAACCACCTACCGTCTCAAGCCTCCCTTCTTTGTTATTGCCACCCAGAATCCGATCGGGGCTTCCGGAACACAGAAGCTTCCCGATTCACAGCTCGACCGGTTCTTCGTAAGGCTCACTCTGGGCTACCCGGGACATGATGAAGCAACAGAAATACTCAAGGGGCATTCCTTTGAATCAATAGACTCGGTCAACACGGTCATGACCGGTGAAGATCTCCTTAAGCTTCAGGAAGAATGCGACAATATCCATGCCTCAGACGCTGTCTGTGATTACATCGTATCCCTGGCAGAAGCAACCCGCAAAACAGATCTGCTGCTTCAGGGCATATCCCCGCGCGGTTCCATTGCCATTCTTAAGATGGCCCGTGCACATGCATGCTACAACATGCGCAATTTCGTCACACCCGAGGATATTCACAGGGTCTTTTATGCTGTGTGCAACCACAGGATAATCCTCTCAACCAAGGCCAAGGCAACGGGGAAGAATATCCGGGATATAATCAATATGACCCTTAACACCGTTCCCGTACCTGTGTAAAACGTTACAGACAAACGACAGACACCGACTTATACTCATGGCAAACGGTCAGATACCGCTCCCATGATGGTAGTGTAAAGCAGAATATGAAAACCGTGAACCATCATAAGGGATCCACCGCAAGCGGTACCCCTTATGATACATACCGGATATACATATATGAAAAGAACCTCCAACTCACAAGCAGTTATACAGCCTTCACCGGGCTTTGGTGAACGCAGGGCATTAAGGCGCAGAAAATGGCTCGGCCGCATCATGAGCTTTGTCACCTCCCGCACAGATGCCTGGATATCATATGTGTCCCTTGTGCTGGTCTCTTTTGCCTTGTCGGCGTTCTATCTCCAGACCTTTTTCTATCTGATCTCCATACTGCTTTTATCTCTGCCTGTATTTTCCTACAATCTGACCAGATATGCATTTAACCGGCTTGAACCCGGTCTTATAAATGATCCGCCGGTCTGCATAAAGGGCGGACAGTCACAGCTTATTCTCACCGTTTCCAACCCAACCTGGTTTCCTGTTTCAAGTGCGGAAATCACGCTAAATACCGGATCGCTGTTTTACGGCGGAGGAGAGCCGGTAATACATTCGCTTCAGTTAAAGCCGGGGAAAGGCAACAGGCTGTCCTTCCCTGTAAGCTATGACAAATACGGAATATACACTTCATCGATAACCTATATAACCGTATATGATTATCTTCACCTGTTCAGCTTCGGCAGGCCGTTGTCCGCCGAAGCATCTGTCACCATAATGCCTGACACTCCTCCCAGGGAGAAGAGGATGGAGCTTATATATGAAGAAGGCTTTGATGAATTTACCGATAACGACAGAAGAGGCAGCGTATCCAGTAACGTAACCGATATAAGGGAATACCGGCCCGGAGACCGCCTTTCAAGGATCCATTGGAAGCTTACGGAAAAGCTTGACAAGCTCATAGTCAAGGATAACGAGGCAACCTCTTCAAATGAATTCACTGTTCTGCTTGAGCTGTATCAGCCTGACAGGGAAACCTGCGAACGGGCATTTATTGCAAGCGGCGGTACGGATGACTCCCTGTACCATGTACTTGACAGAGCCATAGAAGAAGCCTGGTCCGTATCCATGGAGCTTCTGAATGCAGGTGAAGCCTTCCGTTTTATATACTATAATGCCGGAAGCCAGGATTTTACCGAACAGCTGATACATTCAGCCGATGACTTAAGCGACATAATGACCCGGGCATTTTATGCAGGAAGCTATAATACTGCCGATCTGGCTCTTACGATATATGAACGGGCCGGACTCAGTAAAGGGACTCTGATACATGTTAAGTGAAAGACTCTATTACGGATATGATATCAAGGAGAATACCGGTCATGACAGATACAATGACATAATCCATTGTGTCCTTATCGGTGTGCTCATCTTTACGGCCGCCTACGGCTGTATGACCGGCGTACTGTCGGAATTCGACATATCCGCAAACTATGCTGCTTTATTTATCATCATGCTGGCATCATCTGTCTTTCTGGCACTGATACATATTTCAAGGCTGCTGTACAACTGTGGATACATAGTCTTTCTTTTTATCTTCTCCTATGCGCTCGTTACCTTCAGAAGCTATGCCAATTCTGGCTTCCAGGCCCTTCTTAATATCATCAATGAAATATACTCCGATTACTATCTTCTCTCATCTGTCCGCGAATATACGGAAATAATAACCGACAGATATTTAACGGTAACCGCCGTCAGTATCTTCCTCGGTATTTTCCTTGTCCTTCTGCTTAACGTGGATGTATTCAACAACATGTATTTCGGTACGGTTTTCGGCCTGACCTTCGTGCCGCTGCAGCTTGGCATTTTTATAGGAAGATATCCGTCGTATTTTTCACTTGTGCTGCTGTTTTTATCATATTTCGGTATATATCTGCTGCGCCATTCCGGGCACTTCTTCTTTGTACAGCCCGCCAGACGCGGCAAACCTCGTGAGTACAGCTTCGACTATGACGATAAGGCAGGACGTCATATTGTCTTTCACAAATCAAACGCGCGGTCAATGACCATGCTCTCTCTCTTTGCGCTTTTTATTTCCCTAATATTCAGTATTTTTACAGCTTCCTCGGTAACGACTTCGGAGTCGGAGGCCATACTGAACAAAAGCGATTCCAGAAAAAAACTTGATGAGAGCGTTAAGATCCTTACACAGACCGGTCTTGCCGGAATGTTTAACCGTTATCAGGCCAAGGGAGGTATAAGCGGAGGCAGGCTCGGTGGTGTGAGAAGCGTTTCTCCTGATTACGAAACGGATCTTGAAGTAACATTTGTACCTTATTCCTTCGAGACTCTGTATCTTAAGGGATACACAGGGCAGCAGTATACCGGCTATCAGTGGAACGCTCCGTCCGAGGAAACCGGTTATGAGCTGAACATGCAGACAAACAGTTACACACAGTCATTCTCCCGTCAGGACCTTGCTACGCACCGCCTTCTGCTTGAAAGCAAAACCACTCTCGGTCTTATGAATGACGGTGTCTTTGATAAGAACTCCGCCAGAATGACCGTAAAAAACATCGATGCTTCCACGGGATATGTCTACACTCCGTACTTTCTGTCCTCCGTTTCCCCGAAAGCCACGGTGGAGCTTTATTCATACCAGAAGGGCTTCTCTGCCATAGATCAGGAAGCTACATATGAATTCATCCCATACTTCTCATCAATGGGCAATGTCGTCTTCAATAACCCGGACATCCTTTATGATACATTCTCGGAAGACGAACTGGCCGAATTAAAGGAATATGAAACCGAAGTCTATAAGAACTATCTCCAGATCCCGGATACAATATATGATGAGCTCATGTCATATCACAGCGAAATAGGAACGGATGATTCGGTCAGCGGGCAGATCAACCTGATCTACCGTTATTTCCTGAATAATTATACTTACGACATGGCTCCGGGAGCCACGCCTTACAACAGGGATTTTGTTACCTATTTTCTCAAAGATCAGAAGCGTGGATACTGTGCGCATTTTGCTTCCGCAGGTGCAATGCTTTTACGGTCATACGGTATTCCGGCAAGATACGTGGAAGGATATGTTGTTACGCCCACCGGCATATCTGAAACAGGTGAGGCGATCGATGAGGAAAAATCATACTATTTCACCGGAACCAATCCGATCAAAGAATCGGCGGTCATCACAACTGAGGTAACCGACGGGGACGCACATGCCTGGGTAGAAGTGTATGTGCAGGGCTTTGGCTGGTTTCCCGTTGAATTTACCGTGCCGGATACGGGAGCAGCTTCTGCCGGATACGGTGATTTCCTGAACGCGCTGGGGCGTTTCTTCAGACCCGATGAAGTGCCTGATGCATCGGAGCAGAGTACGGATATCGAGACTCCCGATATTGATCCCGCAGGCCTGCTTAACCTGGGGGAGACTCCCGCATTCATGATCTTTGTTTGGATAATCGTTATTCTTATGCTCATCCCACTCTTTAAACATGCATATAAGATGTTCATACTGTTTAACAGACAGCGCAGAAGTTATCTTAAAGGTGATTATGCACCCTCCGTGGTTTACCGCTATGAAAGAGCCTCAGCAAAGCTTCGGAGGTTATTAAGGGATGAACGCCCGGAGCTTGTTGCCAATACATTTGGGCTGATAGATGATATCCTGAGAAATCCCGAAGACGCGGTCAGCACGGCATCTGTCCGGCTGAACACGTCGGATCATAAAAAATCTTTACTTAAGATAAGAAAACGTATCATGGAATACGCCGGTAAAGAGAACATCGGTCTTGATGCACTCTGTCTCAAGACACAGGAGTGCTTCTACAGCGACAAAAAACCGGATAAACAGACTGCCGATCTGCTTATCCGGTTCTATAAGACCATTTAATATCACAGATATCCGGAGAAATCCCTGTATATCACAGACGTTTAAGGACATTCTCCTGCCAGAGATACGGATACAGTGCGCTCCATGCCTGTTCACCCATGGCAAAGGTAGCATTACGGTTATTGATCACACCGTTAACCCTTTCGGTAACGGATACGGGATCGATAAGATCACAGTTCTTAAAGGATTCCGAACCGAGAATATCGGTAAAGTATTCTTTAAGCGGTCCCTGCATCCACTCGACTATCGGGGTATTGAAGCCTATCTTGGTCCTCCTGTATGCTATGTCGTGCGGCATAAAAGGCGCCATGGCATCCCTTATTATCGACTTGCTGTACCCGCCGTGAAGCTTACTCTTCCATCCCAGGGACATTGCCATTTCAACTATCCTGTGATCCATAAACGGCATCCTTATCTCCACGCTGTTGGCCATGCTGTAACGGTCGTAGTTCCTCAGCAGGGTGGGAAGTATCGTCTCATGTGATGATGCATACAGAATCTTGTTCAGGGTATCCATCCTCTCATAACGCCTGTCACCCGCTGCCCGTACCTTCTTATAATCACGGGTATTCTGCTTAAGCCTGTCCTTAAGCCGGCGTTTCATATAGTTAAGCTTTATGCCCATCCTGCCTGAATTCTTAAGGGCAATATTACTTCCGTCCTTCGGAAAGCTCCCAATGTAGGCGTCAAGCACCATATTCTTTTCTTTACTTCCTCTTGCATCCCTGAGGGCATGGATAAAATCAAAGGTATAGCCTCCAAACAGCTCGTCCGCCCCATGTCCGTCTATGGTAACAATGGTATTATCCTTCCTTAACTCACCGTACAGAAGCATCATCGGTATAGGGCTGGTCAGATACACGTCTTCAAACAGGTATATGAAATCATCCAGTCTGCCGATCGCCCTCTTTGGATCTATCTTTACAAAGGTACTGTTTATCCCCAGATAATCGGTCACCTTCCTTGCATATTCCGACTCATCCATCGTAGTACCGGGGAAGGTCGCGACATATGCATGCTGCCAGTCCCTGTTCATCCTGTCGCTGCTTACGTTAACGCCATGGTCACCCTTTGCATTACTTTCAGACAGATGCCCCATCGCGCATATCGTTGCGGAGGAATCCAGTCCGCCTGACAGAGCGGTCCCTATCGTTACATCACTTCTCATTCTCAGCCTGCAGGCATCCAGAAAGAGCTCCCTGAACATTTCGACCTGTTCTTCATAAGAGGACGATACGGTAACGAGATTATCCAGAGTATTATAATACCGCTCTATCCTCATCCCGCTTTTATCCGCATATGCATAGCAGCCCGCCGGAAAGCGTCTGATCCCTTCTATAACACATTCTTCGGTACTTTCATAGAAGACTATACGCTCAGGATCCGTTACCAGCTTCCTGTCAGGCCTTATCCTTCCCATAAGAGGGGTTATTGCCTTCATCTCGGAGCCGAATGCTATGGCATTGTCAGGAAGTTCAGCATAAAAGAGAGGCTTTACTCCATATCTGTCTCTTGATATGAACAGCTTCTCTTCCAGTCTGTCCCAGATAAGGAAGGCCCACATACCGTTGAATCTCTTAAGACAGTCCTCCTTCCATTCGATGAATGAAACAAGCAGAACCTCCGAATCCGAATCACTCTTAAAGCTGTAACCCTTCTGCTTAAGCTCTTCCCTTATCTCCACAAAATTATATATCTCACCGTTAAAGCAAAGTACATACCGGCCGTCTCCGCTGCAGCCTGTCCTTCTGTCTTCACATGAAGTCCCTGCATATTCTCCGTAAAGCATGGGCTGTGCACCGTCTGCGGAAAGATCCAGTATTGCCAGTCTCCTGTGTCCGAGAGTCGTGCCCTTCTCCTGCCATACGCCCCGGCCGTCGGGTCCTCTGTGCGCCATGCGGTCGACACATTTATCCGCAAGCTTTGCGTCGGTTTTCTTATTTATAACTCCAAATATTCCGCACATATGTCCATCCCTTTATCCTAAGACCTATTCTCCGGACAGTATATGCAGTTCCCTCCTGTCAGAAGCAGAGGATACACTGCCGGACCCGTCTCCGGAGGAATTGCCTGCCAAATCTTCGGACTGTCCCGCCGGAGCCCTGGCAACATCTGCTGCATCTTCACCGGAGTCGGGAACATCAGTACCTTCCGGCTGAAGGTTCCCCGCATCCGAAGACAGGTCTCCGGCAGCATTCTGTTCCGCAAATTGAAGTTCCGCCGATCCCTGTTCCGGATATTCCTGCTCCGCAAGTCCCTGCTCTGCATATTCCTGACCCGGATATCCCTGCTCAGCAAGTCCCTGCTCTGCATATTCCTGACCCGGATATCCCTGCTCCGCAGATATCTGTTCGGTATATTCCTGCCCTGCAGATGTCTGTTCCGTAGAATCAGTAACAGTCATGCCGGATTCCGTTTCATCTGTTATATCTGTATTTTCAATACTCTCTGCGTTCACATTCTCATTTACGGAATTCTCGTTTAACGTCTTTATACGTCGGCTTCCGGTCGGTATACCCCTTGCAGGCTTCTTCCTCGGCTTGCCGAATGGCGTCTTAAGCTTTACCCGGTACATAAGGATCTTCATCATTTCCTTCGCCTTAAGAGCCCTGTAATTATACAGATATTTTGACACATCATTAACTGCCGGAGCCTTGCCGGCCTTCTGCGTATCATACAGGAAGAAGTCCATACCCTCAATCTTGCAGATCACATTGGCATCAACAGGTCTCAGCCTCCGTCCATAGCTTTCAAGCATCCTGTATGGCAGCGGTCTGCTGCTAAGAACATAACGCTTATATCCACTGCTCTGACGCATTCCGTAAATATCTATGCTTACCTGTCCTCTTACAACAGTCGGAAGCCTGTATTCAAGACACATATTCTCGAAATATGCATCATATATGGCCATTGATTCATCTATATCGGAAAAATGGAGATCTATCTGGCCGAATCTTCTCAGCCCGGCAAGCGGTACCTGAAGATCGTTGCCGCCTCCGTCAGCACTCATATGCTCACCCTCATCACCGAAATTGGTCGCATATGAAACTCTCGGATACAGAAAATACTTTCCTGTTTCGATCAGATATTTAATACAGTATTTTAACCATGATTTTTCGGACCACGAGGATACATTGACGGGAACATTATCGGCTGCAACAGGTTCATCCTTATGCTCCTCATACCAGCTTCTGAAGGCTCTCCACTGCTCCGTGGAAAATGCCTGTCCCCATGATGAAGCAAGCTGCATATAATAATTATCGTATCCGTCGTCGATCGCCTCGAAGGGCTCTCTTGCATGAACGTTCAGGCGGTGATTATAAAGTGAGATCCCGCCGATCTTCTGAACCATTCTTGTCCGCGCAAAGGCAGCCAGTGTGTACATATAAAATGACGGAGATACATACAGATCATCCTCCAGAAGTATGACACCGTCAAATTCATTGGCTATATCCCCGCACATAAGCACGTGCTGTCTTAAGCCGAGATTCTCCTCATGCAGACGTACATATTTATCACCGTGCTCCCACACATAATCCTTCGCAATATCGGCAACCGTTGTATTAAAGCTCTTGTCGACGCTGATTATGAGCGGTACATCCAGTTCCTCGGGATAATATGCGTTGGTAAGGGAATCTAACAGCCGAAGAAGCGGGACCGTTCTGTTATATGCTATTACCACTATTGCTATTCTATCCATTATATCTCCCCTTTTTTCTTACAGAGCAACTGTGCATGGTTACCTGAATATTTGTTATGAAAAACCGAAAAATTATTTATTACAGTAACCATTCATAATGAACCGGACTTATCAAGAAGTATGTCCACGTCATCAAATTCTCCGCTGCCGACTTTTCCCTTTATAACCGCTTCATCCATCTCCCACCACTTAAGCTTAAGCAGCTTATCAATCTTATCCTCGGGAAATCTGTCCTTTATCTTTCTGGCCGGAACACCTCCGTAGACTGCATATGGTTCAACATCCTTTGTTACTACTGCGCCTGCAACAACAGCTGCCCCGTCGCCTATGGTAATTCCTTCTATAAGTGTAACATTATTTCCGATCCACACATCATTTCCGACCCTTATCTGAATGCTGTTCTTTTCATCAAGATATTTCTCGCATACGTAGGAATCCTTCTTTGCATAGGAATATCCGTGTATTTTTTTTGTTGAATAGAAGGCTGTATGCAGAGCTGCATGTTTTCCATCGAGCGGGTGTGATCCAAGCGCAACTGTCACCCGTGCACCGATGGACGTGTACCTTCCTATTACAGCATTGGAAATATCCGAATAATTATTGACAACGGATCCGTATCCCACTCTGACATTAGACAGAAGCACTTCTTTACCTATATAATTTCTTCCCTCAAGTACCGATCCCTTGTTTAGATAAGAGCCCTGTTTCATGATACTGTATGTCCTGCTCTCAATACCCATCCGGATAAATGGATAGCATATCCGGCGGTACAGCACGGAACCCAGTTCACTCAGCTTTCGTTTTAGCATTCTGTTTTTCCCCTGAAAATCTCATTACAATATCATAAATAAATCTCTCAAAATACGCAAGTCCGTAGCATATGCTGAAAATACCGTCCTGCAGGATATTGGTCTTAAGATAATACTTATTATAAATACGGAAGCTTCTGTAGAAATTGGGAAACGCCCTTCGCTTGGAGGCATTGTATTCCTTCTTAATACTTTGCGAGTGCAGATGATCATATCTTAAGCCCGGAAGTACTCCTACCTTCTTCCCTCTATCCTTAAGACGCCTTGCAAGGATGATCTCCTCCGCATACAGGAATGTCCTTTCATCAAAACCGTCTATATTCTCATAATCACTTCTTCTTATAAGGAAGAAAGACCCCTCCACGACACCGGCATCCACGACTTCAGCCTGCAGTGCCGTAAGCCTGCTCTTTATCCTCTTTTTATCCAGATTGAACCATACAAGGAAGAGGCTCTCTATCATCCCGGCAAACCCCGGCAGGTTCCATACATTATAGCCCTGGTTTACGACCGGCGCGGTCACTCCGTACTCACTATGCCTCTGCATTACGGCTATCATTTTCTTAAACGTATCTTCGGATACGGCTACATCGGGATTGGCCACAAAAATATATTCGGGATTGTAATGCTGTATCGCATATCTTATCCCGAAGTTATTCCCGCTGGCATAGCCTCCGTTAACGGACGTTTCGATAACATCCACCTCCGTCTTGCTGAACGCCCCTTTAAGATGTTCATACGAGCCGTCGGTCGAAGCATTATCAACAACTATGACCCTGTCCGGGCATTCATAGTCCTTAACCTTTCCGGCCAGCTTTTCGGTAACCCTCATGTCATTGTAATTAAGTATTACCATAACCGAAGTACATTTCATATCAGTCTGCGCCTCCTTTTATCACTATACCATAAATGACCATATACGAGTATAACTTTTATAAGTTTTTACATTACAGCTGAAGATTTTGCTACAATATATGGTAAAAGTCACAATTTTTTTCATTTATCTTGTTATATTACTGATTTTGGAGTACAATCATACAGACTGAGGCAAAGAAAAAACGTTTACATGTCCGGTCACAGCAATCAGTTTTCAGGTAAAGGAGGAATTATAATGAAGAAATTATCCAAGCTGTTCGTTATAAGCGCAGCAATTACAGTTATTTCCGCAGCTCCCGTAATGGCAGCAGAGATAACAGATCCCGCAACAATAACAACAGAAGCACAGCTGATCGCCACTCTGGCAGCTCATCAGGATGTAGTTGCAACACAGGTCAAGGCAATTACCGATTCAATGGCTGATAAGGGTGCAGCTGCTCAGCAGGCAGCAATGGCATTAAACGAGGTTAGCCGTTACAATCGTGCCGAAGCCGACAACTACATAAACTACCTTAACAAGGCAATAATAAACCTTAAGGAAACAGAGAGGATCAAGCAGGAAGTTGTTAACAACTATACCAATCTCGCTGCAGTAAATCCTACATATGCAGCAATGATCCCTCAGGCAATGGCTGAATACAATAAGGCAGTTGCAGACAGGCAGCAGTGGGAAGCCAATCTTGCAAAGGCCGTAGCTGATTTCTCAGCTAT
This sequence comes from Lachnospiraceae bacterium, assembly GCA_017450065.1. Classification (GTDB taxonomy): domain Bacteria; phylum Bacillota; class Clostridia; order Lachnospirales; family Lachnospiraceae; genus UBA2868. Next base: position 13,760 of record JAFSYI010000034.1, on the reverse strand, counting down.
GTATCCGAGGTAATGAGTTTATAAAGAACCGAACACTGCTTCACAACCAAATGAATAACTATACAGCTCCTTCAATATGAGGGAGTTGTTTTTTTGCCGCCTGTTTTAATGACTTTACGTAGAAATCGTGATATACTGTATGATATGAACAGAAAAGAAAAAAAACCAAATATTTCCATTATAACGGTTTGCCTGAATCCCGGGAAAAGCATTATAAAGACGGTGGAATCCGTGTTGGCTCAGGATTATTCCGATTATGAATATATAATCAAAGACGGCGGTTCGTCTGATGGAACTTTGGACAGATTAAATGTATACAGGGAACGGTTCAGAGAAAGAGGCGTTGACTTAAAGGTCGTCTCAGAAAAAGACGGCGGACTTTATGATGCCATGAACAAGGGTGTGACCATGGCCACCGGTAACTGGGTGAATTTCATGAATGCCGGGGACTGCTTCTACAGCTCTTCGGTTCTGACAGATATATTCAGCAAAAGCAATTATCCCGGTGCCGCCATTCTCTACGGTGATGCGGTGGAGTGCGAATACGGACGATATTACATGTTCCGCAAGGCTTTCGATAAGATAGAGGAAAGAATGCCATTCTCACATCAGTCGGCCTTTATAAACCGCGAGCTCATGAGCAGGTATCCGTACAAAACAGGTTACAGGATAGTTGCCGATTATGATTTTCTGTTATCCATGTATAAGAAGGGATTTTTCTTCAGGGATACAGGTGTGATCACCTGCATAATTTCCAAGGACGGCGTGTCATCACTTAAGCTGTATGATACATATATGGAGACTCTCAAGATCAAGAATTCACACGGGTTAAGCGGTCCGACGGCAGCAGAACTGACCGTCATGATAAGACAGATGAAGATCAAGCAGTTCGTGATGGATCATTTCCCCGACTTTATTAAGAAAATGATCCGCGGCTTCCAGTTAAAGGTAAGAAAGCAAAACGCCAGACTGACCATACCCGAGTGGGAGAAGGCGAAGCTGTAAATACAACCGGACTGATATCTACAAGGAAAGCCTGATATCATTATACAGCCTGTCGACTATCCTGCTCCAGTCATAAGCAGCCTTAACATAGGCTGCTGTTTTTTCTGCCGTTTTATCCCAGTCCATTTCTCCGTCGCATATCCTTATAAAGGCTTCACTAAGGGTCCCTGCATCTCCCGCGGGAACTGCCGTTCCGTTTTCATAACCATGAGAAATATCATACCCTGCCGGAACCATATCGGAGGTTATAAGATAGCAGCCTCTTGATGCGGCTTCAACCAGAACTATCCCGAAGCTCTCGGAAAGTGACGGAAGCGTAAATATCTTAGCCTGCCTGTATTCTTTATCAAGCCTTGCCTTGTCTGTGACCGGCCCCGTAAATATCACTCTTTTTTCAAGCTCAGGATTCTTCTTATAATAATCAACTATATGATCCCTGAAGCTCTCATCAACGCTTCCTATGAGCCTTAAGCTCCAGTCTGTATTTTTTGATCTCGCGGCATACATGGCGAACGCATCAAGCAGAACATCCGTCGCCTTCTCATAGGTTCCGAGATTACCCACCGTAAGGATGATGTTTTTACGCGGTAATTCAGTCTGTTTCACTTGTTCTAACGCTTTATTATCATAACTCTTTCCCGCACCTGTTACAGCGTTCGCATCTTCTGTTATTGTTGTACATGCAGGCTGTCCGTTTGTATCCGGATCCAAAGCTGATTTTACAGTTGTTTTGGCTGTTTCGGCTGTTTTACATACATCTTCCGGTTCATTATCGGTATTGTTAGTATCCCGGTAGCATCCATTGGGAATGTAGATGATCTTGTCGCCGAAGAACTTCCTAAGCTTCTTCTTCATTGCCATCGTCTCCACGGAAGCTATATCCGCCCTTCTTATTGTGGCGCGCTTGATCATCCCCACAGGATTCTTCTTAAAGCATGTAACAAAGCCGGCAGGATTCATGTCAAGCTTCAGATATATACAGCCTCTTCTGTTAAACAGCCTGTAGACTATTTCATACAGATAGCTCGAAAGGTTAAGATGATAGATATTAAGAACATCAATTTTCTTTGCATTCTTAACCAGATACAGCATCCCGTCAAGCTCTCTGCCATGTCCCGAACACGGAACGAACTCGAGCTTCAGCCCCTTCACCTCATTATCCGCATAGGAGTAATCCTCACCGTTCTTCCATGTGGCAACCGTACTGTCCACACCATGCTCCTTCATAAGGTAATAGGGGATCATCCCCACATCCTTAAGCAGATGGACATTCTCTGTTTTAAGAAATAAAGTTACCCATCTCATTTATATTCCCCTGATTTCCATTGTCATTTACTATAATGCTTTATTAAACATTTCATCAATTCTATCCTCATATCTGTATTCCCGCGATACCTTCTCATGCCCTCTGCGGGCTATTTCCATGCGGATCTCCGGGTTTGCAAGATAGAATGATGCCTTCGCATACATATCCTCAATGCTTTCATACATCACAGCTTCTTCACCATCCACGAAGCATTCCGCAAGCTCAGGCTGATAATTGGACAGAAGGAAGCCTCCGGCTCCCATAATATCAAGCGCCCTTAAAGGTATCCCCGATCGTATGCAGCGAAGAGTCATATTAAGGTTGATATCACTGCTCTTAAACACCATTGGCATCTCTTTATCATAATCTGCCGTGCCCATGTATGTGACTTTATCAAGCAGATCGTTCTTCTCCTTTGAATACAGCTTTACATCATAATGTCCCGAAAGGAGCTTAAGAGCGAGCAGGCGTTCCTCACGTGTTATCTGTGCAGCCATGGCATACGAGAGAGCTTCGCGGCTTATATGAAGGACATTATCACTTTCACTCTCTTTCGCGTCATTCCTTTTCGCGCCTGACGCATCTGATTCAACTGCGGTATTTATCAAGTTTACGTCAGTTTCATCATTTGATCTTTTATTGTTGCTCTGCTTCCTGTATTCTACCGTCTTATCATAAACAGTCCTGTTTATGTCACTCATCAATTCATCCGTCAGGACATCATCAACAAGATAATATCCGTATATCTTAGACTGTGCTTTCATAACAGCATCAAGATAGCCCTGATGGAACTCATCCAGTATACTTCTGATATTCAGCATCTGTGAATCGTACAGGTTACCGACGAAGCTTATCTGTGCTCCGTATTTCTTTCTCTCCGCTGCACTTAAGTGTATACCGTCAAGCCGCTTCGTATTAACTGCAAGAGGAAGATGGAAAACATTGTCGAATCCCTTATTCCTGTACCCCTGCACCTGCTCTCTGTCATACATGAAAGCATAATTACACGGAAGTCCCAAAGTCCTCTCTATATCCGGCACGTCAAGCGGAGCATCATATGACCAGGAGATGTATTTTACACCTTTTCTGTTGCAGCATTCGGAAACCAGCGGAAAGAAATTGGTACTGTAAACAAAGTCATATGCTCCGTCCTCAAGCAGCTTATCGAATCTGTTCACGAACTCATCATCATGGTTGACATCCTCAAAGCGGTGCTTAACAACCTTAAAACCATAACCCTTTTTCTTAAAGGTTTCCAATATATCGTTGTGATTATAGCTTCCCCATTCAAATATAAGTATGTTCATATTTCCGTGCCCCATCCACATTATTTCCCGATAAAGCCAATCTGCCGGATCTCATACCGATTCCTCATTCATAGTATCCCGTTAAGGTTAAGAGTAAGCTTCCCATCATATATCCTGACAGGAATATCATCATTAAGCGTGTAATCTACGGGATCTACATCATCCTCAAAGAAATAAGTTCTTACAAGATTTTTCTTATGATCAATTATCCAGTATTCCCTGACACCGGAATTCGCATACTTCCACAGCTTCAGAACATAGTCGTTCAGCTTGGACAAAGGTGATACGACCTCTATGATGAAATCCGGGGCTCCGAAAATATAATGCTCCATGATCTTATCTCTGTCACAGACCACAAACAGATCGGGTTCCAGCATGGTCTTTTTATCCCTGTCAAGCTGTACATCCATCGGGGATACGAAGGGGATACTTTTCCCTTTATTCGCATCTATAAAGTTCCCAATTTGACGTGCGAGCGAGGTTATGATCATCTGATGCGTACTGGTCGGAGATGCCATATCATAGAAAACACCGTCTATCAGCTCCACACGCCTGTCATCGGGAAGCGCATAGTAGTCATCCAGAGTCAGCTTCCCATCGTTGGCGCGTTCATAATCAATGGTATCCAAAGCTGAGGTTCCTTCTGTTTCAGCATAACCATACTGCATCCTTAACCCGGGCGATTCCTCAGCTATCTCTTCAACCACATGCTTTATCCCAAGCGCCTCTTCAATATCACGGAAAGTCCCGGGCCTCGGGTTCTTCGTAGCTCCGGTAAGGACCTTCTTAACGGTACTCTCCGGTACGCCTGACCTGTCGGCAATGTCCTTATAGGTCATTTCAAGCCTTTCCTTGTAATATCTAAGCCTTGCCAATTGTCTTTCTCTCATCATCTGATCCATGTCCTTACCTCCGTTTGGGGGCATGAGGCAGCTCCGATGAATACGGAGTCACGATGCCGGTTTTCGGTTTCATGATCCGCTTTAAACTGCCCTTGTCGTCAAAGCAACATCCGCATGATACAGAAGCGGCACATAATTGGTACTGAGATTATCCCCGAATGGTCCTCTATGGTTCTATGATACCATTTATATCAGGTATGTCAACAGTTCTGTCGGCATCTTACATAAACAGTCTATCCCCATCGATCACATTCTGTATCATTGAGGAATACTCATTTGTCTTCAACCCATTCAGTGTTACCATCGTAAGGAATAAGGCTTTCTTTGTTCCTGTTTCTATGCGAAAAGCATCCAATTTATGATTGAGTTCTTTTTTATAATCAACATTAATTACAAATTCTTCATTTGAAAACTTCATTTCACAAACATTTATCACATCATCCTTACGGTCAATGATCATATCCACCTGCACCTGCGGATCAGAGTGGCTGCTTCTCCACGAATATTCAGCGGATGATATTCCCGAAATTCCGAGCGCCCCCTTGATCTGAGGAACATGATTCAGGCAAACGATCTCAAATGCATTCCCCTGCCATGCGTAATAAGCCGGTGTCGTTATAAATGTGCTCCATCGGTCAATTGCTTTGTCCCGTTTTGTTTTTAATGAAAAAAGGATAAACGGATCTATGATCTGATAATAGAAGCTCTGTTCCCGTTTTGAATAATTCCTGTATTTCCTGATAAAACCGCATTGTTCCAGTTCACTAAGCGTTTTTGTCAGGCCCTCTCCGTTAGAAACACCTGAACATTCCACAAGCTCTGTCCTGAGCATACCGTAATTTCTCCTGGATAAAGCTTCGATCACGCGAATATGATTATTGTGATTTCTGAACAATGACTCAAATAAATGATCGTATTCATTATACAGTTCCCCATGCGGTTCAAAAAGCATAGCGTCAATGTTTTGGAACAGACTCATGCGTTTATCCAAAAGATTAAGGTAATATGGTATTCCACCAAACACCATATATAATTCTACAATCTGCTGTCTGTTTACCGTGATGCCGTTGGCCTTAAGCAGTTCTTCGCATTCCGCCAGGGAAAACGGTGCCAGATAAATCTGTCTGGTTACCCGATTATAAAATCCCCCTTTATCGGAAAGAATATTATTGATTATCCACGAAGTTGCTGATCCACAAACAATGAGCATAAGATCCTGAACAGAGGATGCGAAGCTGTTCCAGAAATAATCAAGCGCCACCCTGAAATCCGAACGCGCGGTATCCATCCAAGGAACCTCATCCAAAAAGACAATCCTTTTCCCACTTCCCGGATCGCGTAACGCCTTATCACTGCTCAGGATACTCCTCAGCCTGCCAAAAGCTTCAAACCAATCCTTGGGATCTGATTTCTCGCCGCAGCCATATTGCTTCAATGCTGCATTAAATGCTCTTAACTGATCCCTGGTTTTTCCTCTCAAAACACCTGTGGCATAGAAAGAAAAACGACCATTAAAGTATTCTTTGATGAGATACGTCTTTCCAACCCTTCGCCGTCCATAAACGACCACAAATTCCGGCCTTGGCGACTCTGCACACTGTTTCAACTTATATGCTTCAGATATTCTTCCAACGATATTCATCAAATTACCTCATATAATCTGCTCAAATCATGTTTTTCTATATAGTTTGAGCAGATTATGTGTTTATAATACATGTATAATCTGCTCAAACTATATTAACCATATCATTTTTTCAAAATGGATGCAAGTATCCTTTTGTTTTGTAGTTTAATACATTTGCTACAACTTCTCGATATATCCGTCTTTGAACTCCTCCTGTGCGATCTTGAGCATTTTTCCTGCACTAAGTTTCGATTGGTATTCCTTGTTGTCGAAGAGGTTCCGGTGATCTTCCCTGACTGTCATCCCCTTTTCAAAAGATACAGCATCAAAATCATGCGAAAGCCATTCATAATCATCATCCGAAATAGTCTCCGGATCAAAGAACTCACCTGCAAGCCTGAATGAATGCCATTCCCTTAATTTATATGCCTGTGGGGAAGTAAGGCATACGAAGCTGCCATAGGTTTCGAACTCAGAGAATCCGTTTCCCTGAATATCCTTAAGAGGAATGCAGTTAATTATCTTTTCATAAAACCTGCTGCCCGGGATAGTATCATTAGCTTCGATCTTATCGATCAGCCTCTTCATGATATCGCACCTGAATAGCATATGCTCCGAAATAAAGGATGGCTCGATGAACTTCCCAAGTCCCGGAATAAGCTTGCCCATGGTAGTAAAATACAGCTCATTATACTCATGCTTAAGGTCAAGGTATGGCTTACCTTCGTCGTTGAACATAACCACTTCCTTACATGGCACTGTGTCGCCGTCCCAGGACATATAATATGCGGTCTTACATCCTTCGTTGTTTATATCTTCTATTTTATATTCTTCCACGCATTCCTTATCCCGGGGTGGATTGTTTTCCTCATTATGCAGTGGATCGGATTTCTGAGTGCATATCCGGCTGTACTCCATCTTAAGGAACTGCTGGTAATACCATCCGGTAATACCCCGCGGAAGCTCCCTTCCCTTAAGGAGAGGTTCCATCTTAGCGGCCACGACTCTGTGGACATCAACGAAGGGGAGCACATCATTTTCATTGATAAATCCAAGCCTGCTGCCGTATACAACTGTTGTTGACGCTTCTTTTCCGGAACCGTCATTAACCGTATTATCTATATCCGGCAATAATTCCCCGGCAAGCTCTTTAACCAGCCTCCCGACCTCTTCATTTCCTATAAATATGATCATTCCATGTGGCAGCCATTTTATCAGCCTTGTATAATTGCTCCTTAACCGCAGGAAATCCTTCGGCGTAATAACCACTATTGTGTCAAACTTCTGTTCCATCTTTTTCCTCTTAAAGATACTTTTTGACAAAACCTGTTCACCGTGAACAGATTTTACTTTCAGAGCAGATCATTTGTTATGATCTCATCATCCAGTTCCGATGCGGAATGTACTATTTTGCCGGTATTATCAACTCTTATTTCTATTTCTCCATCTCCAAAGTCCATAAAATATCCTAATCGAACAGTCACATCCTTCATTTCTCCTATTTTGAGAAGCCACCGCGCACAATTGTCTCCACAGGCAGATGCGTTAAAGATGTGTTTTTCATCATTATTTATAAGAATAAGAGTCTTTACACCACCGGATAGCTCTTTCTGTGAAATGGGTCCCAGTACAGGACTGTCAATAAGGTGCGGACCTATTACCTTCGATTTATCAACATCCAGTATCATCTGCTTTGAAAGATCATCAGTTATCCAATCTTCCTCATACGTATTATTGAAGAAAGTATCCGGATCAAATATGTAGTTATCAGATTCTAAATCGCCATATATTATATTAAGCATGCCTCTATCCTTCCTGTCACTTTTCTATCCCAGTCATGATATTCATTACTTTTTTAAGAAATCCACGGGATTTATAGAAATCATTAAGTCTGGTTTTTGAATACTGATGATCAGTATTTCTTGTCTCTTCACTCAGTATGTCAGTATAAAATTGTTCCCAGCTTATATATTTCACACTATCAGCATAATCGTATGTCTGGTCAATTACACCTAAATCACATTTAATCAGACCTGATTTAAGAATAAGGTACTCGAAAGATTCCGGTGCATACAGACAACATTTATCCTCTTTGCCTGTGATAGTTCTCATGATTTTCTGTATATCTGACCCGAAAGCAGCCCCGTCCACTATTCCCAGCACCGTCTTTCCATCAGATGCTCTCTCTGACATCATCTTATGAACTTTAGACTTACCTTCACATGCCACACATTCACAATCAAACAAAGCATCAAAAAACTCATGGCCTGAGTTAGCATCTTCTGTAATGACAATATCGGGTTTTACATGAATCTTTTCCTTAAGGTTATATATATTGTACAGAGACTCATAAACCCTTTTTGCCTTTATATATTTCTGACTTTCTCTATCTTCTTTAATCCCATATATTTCTTCGACACTGTATGAGAGCTGCGGCAGACTATCTCTGTATATTATTACATAATAGTTGTCAGAATAATTAACACATTCAGCAAATTCCTTTGTTCTGATGAACGGCATATTCTCTTCCACAAATATAATGCTATCCTTTGTTTCCTTCATAAACTCCTGCCAGCGTACATAAGGCAATACAAGGCATTCTTTCTCGCAGTTCAGAGTTATTCCTGAACCTTTACCAAGTCTGGCATATTCGGAAACGAGGTTAATAAGCGTAGTCTTTCCTGTTGCGCTATTTCCCTGAATGATTGTTATATTACGTTTTATTTCAAGCTGATAATGCAGCTTATTATTGTATATCTCAATTCTATATTTCCCTACCACTCTGATTAACCTCTGCCTGTTTATCGTGAAAAATATTACTTTTCGATATATTATACTATATAATACATATATAAATCGTAATACTATACTTTTATTATTAGTATACTATATCATATTATACAATGGGAGACATCCATGAATATAATCTTCTACAGATACAACAGCATATATGAGCCCGATATGATAGATGCGTTCACAAGATCGGGGCTTAACGTCATTGAGATAACCGAGGAGATGACGGATAAGGACATTTCAAATGCCAGGCGGATAGAACTTCTCGAAGCATATATTTCGAAATATGCACCTTTGTTCGTATACGGGATCAACTATTATCCGGCCATAGCAGAAGTATGCCGGATCCTGAATGTGCCATACCTGTCACAGACGGTTGATTCTCCAATACTTACATTGTTTGACAAGTCGATATGCAATACAACAAACAGGATTTTCCTGTTCGACAGGGCGCAGTATGACCTGTATTCCCGGCACAATCCTGACGGCATTTTCCATCTGCCGCTTGCTTCCGCTGTCGACCGGTTTGATAAGATCATCTCATCCATAAATGATAAAGACAGGAAGAGATTCTCATCAGATATTTCCTTTGTCGGATCAACCTATCGCGAGAAGGATCCGTTATCACAGCTGACCGGACTGTCGGATTATACCAGAGGATATATCGATGCAATGATTGAAAGCTGTATGAAGATATACGGGTATTATCCCGTTAAGGATGCTTTGGATAAGAGGATTGTTTCGGAAATAAAGGAAGCGGCAGGAGATGATTTTCCGGTATTCAAGGAGGGAGTGGCTGAATCGGATAATTACGTGGTTTCTCACAGATATATCGGCTCACACATTGCAGTAACCGAGCGGGAGCGAACTCTTAGCCTGTTATCGAAATTCTTTCATGTAGATCTTTATACGAGAAGTAATGTATCCTCACTTGCAGATACTGCTTCAGTCATAACCGATCTTCGGGAATGTGCCCCCTCCCTGTCCGGCCTCTATGTTCACCCCGGTGTCAATACCCTTACTGAAATGCCCAAGGTTTTCAACCTCTCACGCATCAACCTTAATATTACGATGCGCCCGATTGAAACCGGGCTTCCTTTAAGGTGCTTTGACATCCTCGGCTGCGGCGGTTTCCTTATGACCAACTACCAGCCCGAGCTTGAGGATATGTTTATTATAGGAGAAGATCTGGAAAGCTATTCAAGCCCTGAAGAGCTTGTTGATAAATGCTCCTACTACCTGACCCACGAGGATGAACGCGCTGCCATAGCCCGCAACGGATACGAGAAAGTAAAGGCAAACCATACTCATATACACCGGTTAAAGGAAATGCTGAAAACCGTGGTATAAGAAGCGTCAGCCGGCGTCTTAACTTCAGAATCTCGGTACCTCAACCTTATTATTTATAGTATACAAGTACATCCTCTGTACATCAGCGTTCATATTGATCGGTTTAAGCGTGACAGTCGGATGTGATTTTGCATAAACCCTAAAGACCTCATCCGCAAATCCCTGGCCCATTATATCTACCTTGTCAAAATCAAGCACTGCTTCCTTAAAGGAGTCCAGTCGTGCACACATTCTCCTGGCTTGCGACCGTGCTATGGGATCCCTGTCCAGGCAGGCTTCAAACACAGGAATCCTTGTAATGATAAATCCCTCGTCAACATCCGCATATGTACTGAACACTTCACTTGCATCCCGCTTCGTTTCGTTTTCGATCTGCATGATCACCACCGTCCCCTTTCCTGAAAGCTTCATTGCGTAAGATAATAGATGCGATCGAATATAAGAAACCTCCCCGGAATAACCGCTTCTCAACATCGTTCCCTCCGAAACTATGGCAAGCTTGTCAAGAAGCCTCATGGTAAAAAAGATACCCTCACCTGTATGGCGCTCAGGTATCGATGTGAACTTACCCTTATATAATTCCATCACTGCATCGGAGTATTTTGGATCGACATAACCCTGCTTCTTCATCACTTCAAGAATATTTCTGAATATACCTATCCCATCATCGGTAACACATATTCTGCAGTACAGATAATTCAACTCGGCGTTTACCTTTACTTTATGCCCCTGCGAATGCTCTATGGCATTATTGAATATCTCCGGCAGAGTATATCTCCATATTCTGCCGGCCTTATCATTTACATTCAGTATAGGCAGGATATCCTCATATACTATTCCATCCTCATCTTCGCTGAGTTTATCTATATCGTATATAAAGCTCTTTCTTACAGTCTCAAGTCCGTACCCGCATTCTCTTTCCTTATCCGGATGGATATGACGATCCGAAAGCTCCGCTTCAAGATACCTCTTAACACTCGTCGCTGATATTCCGAATGCATCAGCCACTTTGGAAGTCAACGCGGGAACGTCCTCATCTATCTTCCTTAGCAGGTAATTCTTTATTTCTCTTCTCTTCAGGTCCGTGAATGACAAACTGTAATCCTCTTTGAAAGTCGAATCAATTCTTTTTACTCAACTATATTATCATATATACAAACTATAAACAATAGTTTTATAACTATACCGTATGTATCAGGACATCAAGGTCACTCTTGACTAAAACTATAAACAGCTATAAAACAGTCCAAAAAATATAAACGACTATAAAGAAAATTCTTAACTTCCTATGTTTTTTAACCCTCAACGCTTCTTATATGTCCGCTTAACAGGTCTCTTAGGTTTTTCCTCTTCATCTCCGGAATTTATAAACGCTATGATCTCATCTGCTGTTTTCTGACCGGAATGGTATGCTTGGAGCACTTTCTTGTCATCCAGTTCTTTACGTTTTGCAACAAGCTTTTCCAGTTCATCCAAAGCATCATCATATTTCTTCTTCGCAGCCGCTACAACAGCCTCTGCCTTCTCTATCTTTTCATCCAATGACATTCTTACAGCCATGCTCAGGCACCTTCCTTTCCTTCAGTATCAATCTCCATACCAATAGATTCCATCTCTATCCTTGCCAGATCTGAACTGATCCCTCTTGCCTGTTTGTGCACGTTATCGGCTGTCATATCAAAGGCATTCAATATCGTTTTCTGAGTTGCGGTAACAGCATAATCAAGGCTGTATTCATTATCAGCTCCCCTGAGCATCTCTATCTTTTCCAGTTCCTTTATCGCTGCAGGGACTGTCATATAGTTCTGCTTCTTATCCATACGGCCGGATCCATCTTTCAAAAGTGTGTAAAGTCTGCATCTGATGATCGTTGCGACAAAGCCTATGAATATCTTTGCATCTATGGATTCATTCGAGTATACTCTTTCACAGTGTGCCCCGAGATAGGATTTATCCCCCCTGAACGTCTTCTCCGAACCATCCCTGCTCTTATAGAGTTTAAGTGCTTCTGCCGCAGTCATCTTTGCAGATGTGACGATGACAAAATATCCACAGAGCTTTATCTCCCTGTTTATCACGTCGTTCAGTTCTATTCCGGACATGAACTTTTCATCAGGCTGGCCCTCATGCCAGTATACAAGATCAAAATACTTATTATAATCACCTGCCGGGCGTATGGGTTCTCCCATGAGTTCCTTCAGTTTCTTCCCCATTCGGTCGATCTTGTATTCAAACCTTTCCCTCTCGTATGCTTTCTTCCCATCATCGTAATAGATATGGAAATACCGCTCCTTCCTGTCCGTGGCAAACAGCTTCCTTTTTACTGTTGTACCGCTGACCCTGTATGCCCTTATGCTGTTCTTTCTGTCGTTTTCAAATCCTCCCTGTACCTGAAGAACCAGTTCGCTAACGAGGCTCTTCATTCCCTTTACCATTATCACAAAATCGTATCCGTTCTCATCCATGAAGCCGATATTTTCCTTGCAGAAATATCCCCTGTCCAGGATGAAACCAACATGCTCATATCCGTAGCTCTTTGCCTTCTTAAGTGTGTACTGCAGCTGTGATATATCCACTATGCTCCCGGGATATGCCTCATAAAACAATGGCTCCCTGTTATTGCGGTCATACGCTATCGAATAATTGAATATATCTTTTTCAATGCCTTCCTTTGCATGCCCCAGTTCTACAAGATCTATGTCTCCTGCCTGGCATGTTTTGTTTGTAGAATCATACGATATATATATCTTCTCGCGGTGATCACGGTGTCTGTTCCACTCATTTAAGAAACTTATCCTCTGGTCTACCGTTATACTATTCAGAAAATCGGACACTTTCGAATCACTGTATATCCTCATGTCATTTGTGAACAGTGCATGATTGTATGCGTAATCCGGATAGTACTGCCCTGCGTTATCTTCCATGATGATCGAATAGGCTGTAAGATCCAGGAACAATCCTGCATCCCTGCCTATTATCCTTGCGATCATCTCATCAAGCTGATAATCGGATATGATCTTCCTGATCACAAGATATGCACCTATATGGATACACCCGCTCCTGTTCCCGGTATCCCTTTCTATAGGGAGCAGTTCCCTTGGGAAAAACTTAAGGAACTTCTCGTTTGGATACAGGAATCCCGGCTGCTCCTTATCCCTTTTTCCTATGCATGTCCTCTTTGGTTCGTTATATTTTTTCTCCTTGTTGTAGATACGGGCATACTCATAGTATACGTATGGTGTACCACTGATAGTTTTGACCGATATCTTCCCGTCTGTCTCCGGGATCTTGACCTTACAGTTCAGATACATTTGCGCCCCTCCTTTGAGGGTTAATTAACCCTTGATTATTATACCGCAAATCTGTATCTTTTTCAACCCCAAAACCGCTATATTCCGCGTATTTTCAGTGCTTTCGGCATTCTTGTTTTTGAGTCCCAACCCATTGAGGGTTAAATATCTAGGAAGTTAAGA
>JAFSYI010000033.1 GCA_017450065.1 Lachnospiraceae bacterium | reverse complement strand
CGGGAAATTACCGGGATAGGAGGAAAAACCAATGTTAGAAACAGGCACAAAAGCAATTGATTTTACATTACCTGATCAAAACGGGGATATGCATTCATTATCTGATTATCTGGGAAAGAAAGTGATTCTGTACTTTTACCCGAAGGACAATACATCTGGATGTACAAAGCAGGCGTGCGGATTTGCTGACAGATATCCGCAGTTTAAGGAAAAAGGGGCTGTTATCCTTGGCGTGAGCAAAGACTCCGTAGCATCACATAAGCGATTTGAGGAAAATCATGGTCTCCCGTTCACTTTGCTTTCAGATACTGAGCTTAATGTCATTAAGGCTTATGATGTTTGGAAAGAAAAAAGGAATTATGGGAAAGTATCCATGGGAGTTGTCAGAACTACATATCTGATCGATGAAAAGGGGTATATAGTCAAGGCAATGGATAAAGTAAAAGCGGCTGATAATCCACAGGATATGCTTGATGCCATTTCGGGTTTTGATGCTTAACCCCATGAAAAGGAAGATGTTTCGCTAAAACTTAAAAGGGATGATCAGACAACCCAGATATGTTTCGGGAAGCTTAAAAGGACAAAAACGGAGATATGTGATGAACGGAAAGAAAAAACGATACATTATTATATGTGCTGTATTATCGGCTATGTTTTTAAGCGCATGCCAAACCGTGAATGTAAATGTAAACACGGCAGGTCAGGCGGCTGACGCTGCGGCAAGATCATACGAAGAAGAATATGATGCCCAGGATGCATCATACAGCTATGAAGAATACCCGCTTGAAAGAAACGGTATAAGGCTGCATCTTGACTGCATGCAGAAAAGCGGAAAGGATACAGATAAAAACATCCTTCTGATACATGGCTTAACATATTCCTCGCATGAATTTGACATAGATTATAAGGACTACAGTCTGGTAAGGAGGCTGGCCCGCGAAGGGTATGCTGTATGGCGGCTGGATATTGCCGGATTCGGGCAGTCGGAGCCTGTGGAAGACGGTTTTATGCCAGATTCGGATTATGCGGCTGAGGATATAAATGCAGCAGTTGAAGAGATCGTTAAGCTTACCGGTCAGGAGAAGATCGATGTACTGGGGTGGAGCTGGGGAACGGTTACGGTTGGCAGATTCGCGACGAAATATGATGAGCATTTAAACAGGATCGTTCTGTATGCACCGATCCTGAACGGTATCGGAGAATATGAAGTAACTGAAGCTTTTCATTATAATACGTGGGAACATGCGGCGGATGATTTTCAGAAGGATGAGAACGGGGATCCTGACTATGAGATCACAGACCCTGTTGTCGTTGCTCTGTTCTGTTCAAACTGCTGGCATTATGACGGGGATCAGAGCCCCAACGGGGGAAGAAGGGACGTCTGTGTCGATCAGTCAGAGGAGCTTATCGATCTGTCGAAGCTAACGGTCCCTACACTTATTATCTGCGGTGATAAGGATCCGTATCTTGATCTGGAACGGATAGAAGAAGCGACAGGACTTCTGCCTGAAGGGTCTAAGCTGGAAGTGATCCAGGGTGGTTCGCATGTTGTTTATGTTGAGAAGTCCTGCTATCGGGATTTTCAGGACAGGCTGGTCCGTTTCCTGAATGAGGTTGAATCGGTCGATAAGGAGCCGGTCGATATGATGCAGCCGGCCGATCCGGAGGGTGCTGTTCTTGACAGGATCAGATCGGATGGAGTCCTAAGGGTTGGTACAGCAGGTGATTATCAGCCGATGTCCTATCTGGATCCTGAAACGGATACATATGTCGGTTTTGATGCGGAATTGGCAGAGGATCTTGCAAGATCACTTGATGTGGAGCTTGAATATGTTAAGACATCATGGCCGACGCTTATGGAGGATACACTTAACGGTAAATTCGATCTTGCCGTATGCGGGATCACCATAACCGATGCCCGAAAGGAAGCCGCACTGATGTCGGAGGGATACCTTGGAAACGGAAAAACGGTTCTGTGCCGCCTTGAAGATGCGGATAAATATATTTCGCTTGACGCCATCAATGATCCCAATGTACGGGTTATGGAGAACCCCGGAGGGCTTAATGAGAAATTCGCCCGTGAGAACCTGCCTGATGCGACACTGATAATACATGATGTCAATCAGGAGATCCCGGGATTGATCGCTCAAGGAGAAGCGGATGTTATGATCACGGAGATCATGGAAGCAGGATATTATGTGGGGCAGGATGAGAGTCTGGCTGCACCCTTGATATATGAGCCATTCACAAAAGGGCAGTTAGGCGTACTTATGCCGAAGGGATCCGAAGATCTGCTTGAGTATGTAAACGGATTTCTGGAGAAAGAAAAGTCATCCGGCAGGATCGATGAGCTTTCGGAGAAATACATTTACCGGTTTATTCCTTAAGGAAATAATTATCGTCGTCCGAGAAAACTGACAGAGGAGCAGAGGAAAAATGCCGTGGAAAGAGCAAGAAAACTCCGACAGACGAGTAACGAAACTATGTAACGAGGGACGTGTTGATGGAGCAATCCGAAAGGGATTTATGTGGCTTATCCCTGCTAAAACCGAAAAACCAATGGAACTGAAACGAGGCGTGAAGCCAACAAAGTAATAGGGGAGCATGTGTTTATGAGCGACATAAATGCAAAGTAATTGACAGGGCAATGATTGCATGTGAGAACAGTGGACACAGCGTTCCGGACGATTTTGCTGAGGTCAGCAAAATCGTGGAAGCAGGGGCAACTTCAAAGCCCAAAAAGAATTATGAACTGTCCCGGTATGCTTGCTATCTTATTGTGCAGAACGGTGATCCGAGAAAAGAAGTAATAGCGCTTGGGCAGACATATTTTGCCATTCAGATCTATCGGCAGGAAGTAGCAGACCATTTTAACCAGCTTGACGAGGATAGGAGACGCCTTGTTGTCAGAGGTGATATTAAGCAATGGAATCAGCTTTTGGCAGAAACAGCGCACGATGCAGGAGTGATCACGAACGAAGAATTCGCCATATTTCAAAATGCCGGATATATGGGACTGTACGGCGGACTGGATGTAGAGGATATCCACGCACGGAAGAAACTGGAAGTTGGTCAGAAAATCCTTGATTATATGGGGAGTACAGAGTTAATAGCTAACCTGTTCCGCATATCCCAGACGGAGGAGAAGCTTCGTAAAGATAATGTGCAAGGAGCTGAAGCGGCAACAAGTGTACATTACAATGTTGGTAAAGAAGTGCGGACAGCGATCAAGAAGATAGGCGGCACTATGCCGGAGGATTTACCAAAACCGGAAAAAAGCATTCAACAGATAGAAAAAGAACAGATTGCAAGGCTTAAAGCTAAGGCTAAAAAGGGAAAGATTATGTTGGATGAATAAGCATAGGTTAGGTAACATTAAATCGGAATTTAGCCGACCGCATCCGCACAATCCCTTGAATTTACTGACATTCCCGGCATTTCCCTTATGAATTTATGCTTGTTTGCCCTTGTTTTTGCCCTTATGAGATTTTTATAAGGGCAAAATTGCTTTTTCGGGCAGATATACGTCATCCCGTAAGCTTATCGAGGAGCTTTGCGGATGTCGTGCGTAAGTATTTCGGTGACGAGCCGGATATGGAGAGGCTCGATGATGTTTTATCGAAAGCGGCGGATAAATCCGGCACTTTCGGATCATCGGACAAGGAAAGCCCCACATCAAAGGTGCAGTCTGTACCGTGATATTGCAAATGAAGCATCCGGCGGGGCTTTAAGGGAGCCAAACGTCTTGTGTTTGGCTCCAACGAGGTCTCGGGGCAGCGACCTGAGCAAGCTACCAAAATCCCATTTTGGTGTAGCTTGCCTATACCAGAATGAATCTGGCTATGAAGAAGGAGGACTATGGCTAACTATGATAAATTTACAAGGTCTGATATGGGGCTTTTGCCCACTGTGAAAGAAAAAAGGATGAGAACGGTAATTACGTTACCTTCGGAAACCAGCGCATCGATCCGCGAGGGTATACATCGAAACCCTGCATCAAAGGGAAGATGGCGCATTAAAAGAGGTCATGAACGAGTTTGACAAATGGGCGAAATCTGAGGAACAAAGGGAGCTCCCACAGGTGCAAGAGACTAAGAAAAACGAACAGTCTCTATGAAGAAAAATGCCGTAAAATAGCGGCATTTTTCGCCATCGGCATCTTGAAAAAATACGGTCGATATTGTATGGTAGGGTTACAAGGATAACTATGCCCTTTGGGAAAAACATAGTTACTGACTTGCCATTATGTGCAGGAGGTGCGGATATGTATTTACAGGCGAATGAATTAAAAATAGGTATGCGTGCAACAGTTGAGCAGCTAAGCCATATCCTTAATAAATATATGATACTGGCATATGATAATGCGGGCGATACGGAAGGTACTCTCGTCTTCGTAGGTAACAGACAGAACAAGGAGTACGACAGATGGTTCATGCAGAACAAGCCGATCACTCCTATTTATCATACCCAGATGGATCTGGAGGAGAATGTAGTTTACGATGAGTAAGTTTCTTGAGGTAGAACTGACTCCAAACCAGTATGGCGGTGGTTCGTTTAACTGTAAAGCCGGGTTCAGGCTTGATAATCTGGCATCCTCATTTCAGAATATCGATGTCAAGATAGATACGGGATGCTCTATAAGCACTATCCCGGTAAAGAAGCTTAAGGTTTCGGACAGAATATGCAGAAGTCTTAAGGAAGCCGATATAAACAATAATGTGATCTCGGTCAGAAGCTACGGCATTGAAACCGGAGGAGTGTTCCATCCGGAGCCAATCACTAAACGCCAGAAAATGAGACGCGAAGCGTTGAAGTTTCAGCATACCATATCCGATATGAAGATTGATGGCGTGGATATACCTGTGAGCAATATTTTTTCTTAACTACAACCGGTCAGGAAATATACCTATAGGGATGGATATATTGAGCCTGATGATCAACCATATAGATGTAAGCAGAAAGACCGGTGTTTTGACTCTTCTGTGTTGTCCGAGGGAATCGGCAGATGCCGATTTTTATCTTGCTATGAGGGAACACTTTGGACTGATACAGATGTGAGAGACATCGTATCCAGTAAAATAATGAAAAGTATAGACGTTTGGGGGTAGTGATACCCCCTCTTTTTGTTTATTATTTGGAAAACGCCCGATTTTGGGCACCGATAAGATAGGAGTAAGAAGTACAGCCGATGGAACGATTAAGCTTTGCAAACAAGAGAATAATGCTCATATTTGCAGGGCTTTTCACTTTGGGTATGGTTACATGCATGATCCCGGTGTCGGTGCTAAAGCTGCATCACTTATCGGCATTTGCTTATATTACGATGATCCTTATCTGGGCAGTAAGCATAAGGCGGAGGATAGTTGATGACAGGATCCGGCATCGTATCCTTGCAGCATGTCTGTTCATGGTGCTTCTTTTCTTCCTTAGGATGTGTAAATACTCCTATTTTCCGGATGATATCTATGTCAATGAATACCTGTGGTACGGATATACGATCCCGCTGACTGCGATACCCGTATGCATGTTTATGGCGGCCCTGTACGTGGAACCGGTCAGAAACAGAAGGTTCGTCGTTATGATGGAGAAGCTGCTTATCGTTTTGAATATCATCATTGCGGTAGCAGTAATGACCAACGGGTATCATTCCTTCGTATACGGGATAACCGTACATCCCGACAAGGAATATACGCATGAATGGTTTTACTGGGTAATACTTGTCTTCAGGGCAGGGTTGAGCATAGGCATCCTGACCGTTCTTCTTCGAAAATGCTCCCTGTCTGCGGCAAGGAAGAAATGGTACATCCCCGTGATATGCATAGGAATAAGCGGCATACTGCTTACGTGGTACCTTATAAACGGAGGGCCACCCCGGATCATGGGTCATAAGCTCTTTCAGCTGCATGAGGCTGTGTGCATCCCCTTTATCATAGCTTTTGAGAGCATCATTCAGATTGGCATGATACCGGCCAATTCGGGATACCGGCTTCTGTTCGATCAATCCGGCATCAGTGCCTGCATTTATGATGACAGGGATATGCCGGTGCTTGTCTCGGGGGATGAACCCGGCAGCTCGGAAAAGGAAGAGTCATATATGGAAAAAGAATCCATATCGGGAGGCTATATCACGTGGATTCGAGACGTGGCAGCGATAAACAGGCTGAACCGGGAGATAGAGGAGGTAACGGAAGAGCTTGGCGATGAGAATGATTTTATCCGTAGGGAGAACGAATTCCGTTCGGAAAGGATATCGTTTGAGGAAAGGAACAGGTTATATAACAGGATAGCAACGGCTGTCAGGACAAGGGCTGTCAAAACCGATTCACTGCTTGCCAAGGCTATGGACAGCGATGATGAGACTGTTTTGAGAGAGAAGATCATATATGCGTCAGTCCTCGGTGCATACATTAAAAGAATGGGGAATCTTATGCTGATGACGGACAGGGCAGATCGCCTGTCGTCAGGAGAGCTGTGTGCGTCCTTGAGGGAGTCATTCGAGTACCTTAAGCTTAAAGGCTGCCGGTGCTTCATATATGAAAAGAGCCGGTGCGAGATGAATTCAGCGGCGGCGCTGCTTGCATACGAGCTGTTCGAGGATGCGATCGAGGATGCGATCGAGGATGTCTGGCTAAGGCTTCATGCGATATCCGTAAGCCTGGAATGCAAAGATGCTTTTGAAATGACAATAACGCTTGATGCTGCGGCTGAAGCCATATCAAGCGCATGGAAGGATAAGGAGGTTAAGGATGCAGGATGCAGCCTGTCGGTAAAATACGAGGATGAAACGTATTTTATAAGGTTCAGGATTCCTGATTCATGTGTAAGATCAGTCGAGGAGGCCGGGATATGACATATACATCGCTTCCCGAACTTCAAAGGGGCTGTTTGCTTGCCTTCGCGACGGTTATTCTTATCATGTTCATCTACTGCATCATAAGGATGTTTGATGCGGGCAGGAGGAATGCTTATCTTGTATGTACTTGCCTGGCGGCTGCCCTGACATTTGCCTTCTATCAGGGAATGGTCATGTACCAGCAGGAGGACCTTCCTTCGTTTGGTGTGCCAGTATGGATCATAGTCTGCGTTCTTACGGTCATGTTCCTGTACTGTGCATATATGATGTACAACATTGTCCTGTGGCAGAAATCGAATATAACTTCAATGTCCGTCAAGGAAGCGTTCGACAAGCTTCCGGCAGGAATCGCCTATTACACGGAGGGCGGGGTTCCCGTTATGGTTAATGGGGCGATGCAGGAGCTTTCACAGAGCATTTTCGGCGGGAACGTCGTAGATGCCCTTGAATTCTGGGAAAAGATAAAGTCACATGATATAGAGGATTCCGTAAGGGATGATAACAGCGCCATGGTCAGGGCCGGGGATAACCGGATATACAGTATTAAGCGGAGAGCCATGCAGGTAAGAGGAGTAAATGTTTATGAACTGATCGCCGCCGATATCAGCAGGGAATATGAGCTGAAGCGCGAACTTGAGGCAAAACGGGACAAGGCAAGGGTGCTCAATACCCGCCTCAAGGCGCTTATGGAAACGTTAGAATATGTGTCAATGAGCCGTGAACTGCTTAAGCTAAAGACTTCGCTCCATGACAATATCGGACAGAGCATACTCATTGCAAAGCGGTATCTATATGCGCCTGACAGCGTGGATAAGAAGAGGATGCTTGAATTCTGGAAGGATAACGTGAGGCATCTTGTGAATGATGAGCCGGAGGAATGGGAGCTGCCCTATTATGTGATATCAAAGGAAGCAGACCTGCTGGGCATCAGGCTTAATATCATCGGAGAGCTTCCAAGGGAAAGGGAGCTTATACCGGTTGTAGATGCCGCTGTTTCGGCGCAGGTCAGCAATACCTTGAAGCATACGGACGGAACCGAGGTAACCGTAGCCGTGTCGGAGACGGAAGATGATTATGTCTTAAGCCTCAAAAATGACGGAGAGGCTCCGCAGGGTGAGATAGAGCCGCAGGGCGGGCTTGGAAACCTGCGCGGCGAGGTCGAGGCCGCAGGCGGCAGTATGGAGATCGTCTATTCACCTGATTTTATCCTTAAGATAACACTTCCGAAAGGGGAAAGAAATGTCATATAAAGTAGTGATCGCGGAGGATTTCCGCATGATACGGGAGATATTTGAGAGCACGGTGGAAAGAGCCGAGGGGTATACGCTTGCGGCATCATTTCCTACGGCAATCCAGGCTTTAAGATATGTTGAAAAGAATGACGCCGACCTCGTGATCATGGATGTGTTGATTCCGGGCAGCATGAGCGGGCTTGGTGCCGCCGAAAAGATAAAAGCCATAAAGCCTGATGTGAAGATAATAGTGGTGACATCCATGCCGGAGCTGTCTTATGAAAGAAAAGCAAGGGAGATCGGAGTCGAGGGCTTCTGGCAGAAGGAGGTACAGGAGCAGCCTATCCAGGAGATCATGGATCGTGTAATGGCGGGCGAAACAGTATATCCCAGCGAACAGGTCGAGGTTCCGATAGGGAATGCCATGAGCACGGAATTTACTAAAAGAGAAGCCGATGTCTTAAAGGAACTGGTAACGGGGGCTTCAAACAAAGAGATAGCAGGGAAGCTTAACATGGGAGAATCAACCGTTAAGATGCATATCACCAATATGCTCCAGAAATCAGGCTATCACAGCCGTCTTGAGCTTGCGCTTATGGCAAGGCATTACGGTATAGCGATAAATGAGAAGAATCACCCCGTAACAGAATCGTAACAAAGTTTAGACGTTTGGGGG
>JAFSYI010000032.1 GCA_017450065.1 Lachnospiraceae bacterium | reverse complement strand
TTCATATGACGACAAAAACATTCCACGGGGATAGTGCCCTTTTTTTTGGGGGCATTCACCGCATGTCGTCATAGGGAAAGGTCTAAAACGACACTTCGGGGACGGTCGTTTTTGTTTTTTAAGTCTCCGTGAATAATTCAGGTTAAAAAATAAAAAGCAACAAAAAATTTTAAAAAAGCGGGAACCGGAGAACCGTCCCCTGGTTCGGAGGAACCGGAGAACCGTCCCCTGGTTCCCCTTCCCTACTTCAGCTTCCGAAGCCTCTCTATCGCAGCATTAAGTGTTTCATCCTTTTTGGCGAAATGAAACCTTATATAATCGTTTATATCCTCTCTGAAGAAGCTTGATCCGGGTACTGCGGCAACACCGATATGCTCAGCCATCCATTCACAGAAGGCAAGGTCATCACCACGGCCGAATTCGCTGATATCAACAAGCACGTAGTAAGCGCCCTGAGGTTCCGTATACTTAAGTCCGATATCCCTTAGCCCACCAAGAAACAGATCCTTCATATGGGTATAATGATCTGTGAGTTCCTTATAATACGTATCCGGGAATTCAAGACCGACAACAGCTGCCTCCATGAGCGGAGCAGCAGCTCCCACGGTGAGAAAATCATGCACCTTCTTAGCCCTCTCGATAATATAGGGGGCAGCAATTATATATCCTATCCTCCAGCCCGTTATCGAGTAGGTCTTACTCAGTGACGAACACGAAATGGTCCTCTCATACATACCGGGCAGTGAACTTATATAAATGTGTTTATAAGGCTCATATACTATGTGCTCGTACACCTCATCCGTTATCACGAAGGTATCATATTTGATAGCAAGCTCACTGATGAACTTAAGCTCATCATAGGTGAATACCTTGCCGGACGGGTTAGAAGGATTACAAAGTATAAGCGCCTTGGGATGCTGTTTAAAAGCAGCCTCCAGAATATCCCTGTCAAAATCAAACGAAGGCGGAGTAAGCGGCACGTATATTGGTGTAGCACCCGTAAGAATGGCATCCGCCCCGTAGTTCTCATAAAAGGGTGAGAATACTATGACCTTGTCCCCGGGATCAACAACAGACATCATGGCTGTCATCATGGCTTCGGTGCTTCCGCATGTTACCACGATCTCAGTCTCCGGATCTATTTCTCTTCCCATAAAATGCGCCTGCTTTTTGGCAAGCGCATCACGGAAATTTTTGGCTCCCCAGGTTATGGGATACTGGTGCGGCCCTTCAAGAGCCACCTCCCTCAACCTGTCGGTTATTTCGTGGGGCGGGTCAAAATCAGGAAATCCCTGTGACAGATTTATCGCCCCGTATTTATTTGCGATCCTGGTCATCCTTCTTATGACAGAATCGGTAAATCCACTGCTTCTTTCAGATAAAGCCGGCATTTTTATTCCTCCACTCCTCAATTATCATCCACGAATTCTCCCACCATTCGCTATCCATGGAGATAAACTCCATTACTTGCTCATGTCGGGCAGGCCGTAAATCCTTGTCACCACCTTCAAGCAAGCTTGAGGTGGTGACAGGATTTCGACCTTGGATGATCATATCAGTATCGCCTGGTCGATCTCAGTCTCCCGTTCATCAATAAGGCGCTTTGCTTTATGCTCAGCGCGGGGAAGCTCACCGTCATCCAGTATTTTAATATAATCGGGCTTAACTCCTATACGGCTCTTTAACGCCCCGATAACCTTCTTCTTAAGCTCCTCGTCATTCTCGCGCCCATATGCACGCTCAACCTCTACTCCGTATCTTGCAGTATAATCCCTGTTGAAAACGTGGATCCTGTATTCTCCGGTTATATCCGAAAGCTCACGCAGTACGGTCTCAACATCCGACGGAAAAATATTTACGCCCGACACAATGAACATATCATCCTTACGTCCCACTATATTGATCCTGCAAGACGTCCTTCCGCACTTGCACTTTCCTTTATTGACGAAACCTATATCACCCGTGCGGAATCTTATCATGGGTCTTGCATGCTTTCTTAAGCTTGTAAATACAAGCTCACCCGTCTCACCGTCCGGAAGGACCTCACCCGTCTTTACATCGACCGTCTCAACCAAGATATGGTCTTCCGCAAGGTGAAGACCGTCCTGCTCATCGCACATACCTGCACAGGCTCCGAAGATATCCGACAGGCCGTAGAATTCAATAAGCTTCGCATCCCACAGATCTTCTATCGCTTTTCTTGTTGCGGGTATCGAACCACCGGGTTCACCCGCAACTATTATTCTCTTAACCGACAGCTCTTTGGGATCTATACCCTTTTTTCTTGCTGTTTCGCCAAGATAGAGAGCATATGAGGGAGTAGTCTGTATAAAGGTCGGCTTAAACTGCTGTATAATGTAGAGGAGTCTGTCCGAAGGCAGAGTTCCTGACCAAATGCCCATAGCGCCCAGACCCTGGGCACCGAGCACACAGGGACCTCCGACAAACAGGCTGAAGTTGATACCATGCATGTATCTGTCGGTCTTCCTCATCCCGGCCTGATACATAAGCCTGCTCTCTATGTTCATCCACTCATCAAAATCATTCTGTGTAAAGGGACTTATCGTCGGAACACCTGTCGATCCGCTTGATGCGGATATAAAGATTATATCCCTCTCGTCAACGGCACACAACTCTCCGACCATTGACCCTATTCCCTGTGTCTTTCTCTCCGTCTGCTTGTCGATAAAGGGCAGACGGCTGATATCCTTAAGGCTCTTTATATCTTCAGGTGTTACCCCTGCCTCCTTAAAACTCCTCTTATAATAAACCGTATTATCATATGCGTGCCTAAGAATTATCTTAAGGCTTTCAAGCTGTTTTGCCTCTATTACATCTCTGGGAGCGGTTTCCCACTCTTCCTCCCAGTACTTACTCTCACTCATAATTTCCTCCCGCTACCGTCTTATCTTTCTGACTTTTCCAAATCAGAATTACTCAAATTTACTCGGCTGATCATACCCTTCAGGCTTGGTAAATGACTTATACTGCTTACTCTCATCCTCGATCGCTGTCCTGAAAGCATCCGAATGAACGATCTTATCGATTGTCTTTGTGATCTCGGAATCAGCGTCACTTTCCCTGACCGCAATAACATTAATGTATCCGTCCGTAACCTTCTCGTTATAAAGGTCTGTTGAAAGATCAAGGCCTGCTGCTATGGCAAAATAACCGTTAATTATCGCAGCATCAACACTGTCCAGGATATTGGGCAGAACCTCGGGGTTTAACTCTTCAAATACGAAACCCTTGGGATTGCTCGTCACGTCATCCACTGTGACCGTAGCCTGTTCAACCGACTGGTCAAGCTCGATAAGTCCCGTCTGAGCCAGGACACGAAGGGCTCTTGCCGTATTGGTAACATCATTGGGTATTGCTATTGTTGCACCGTCCGGAAGCTCATCCAGGGTTTTATACTTATCGGAGAAAGTTCCCATTCCTGCTGTAGGGATCTCGGTTACGTATGTCAGGTGCGTGTTGTGTTCCTTGTTAAAATTATTAAGATATATCGAATGCTGGAACACATTCAGAGTTATCTCACCTTCATCAACAGCTGTGTTGGGAGTAACTATGTCCGAGATCTCGATTATCTCAACCTCATATCCCAGCTCCTCCAGCGAAGGCTGAATGCAGTCTTCAAACATGTCTCCGTAAGGGCCTGCGCATACACCTACCGTGATCTTCCTGTTCTCATCGGAAGCTGCCCTTTTATCGCTTTCTGTATCAGGCTTGTCAGCTTCATCTGTCGCTGCATCATCTTTTGCTTCCTTTCTCTCACCAAGAACCTCCCCTGACGGCGCTTCCGCTTCCGATGAAGCCGTATCGCCGCATCCTGTCACAGCAAATAAAGCCACACCTGTAATTACTCCTGCCAGAATCCTCTTTACTGTTCTTTTTCTCATAATTCTCCTCCTTCTGCCCTTTCAGGGTCTTAAAATTATTTACCGGGCTGCTTAAACCCGGCTATACGGTCCCAGGTCTTATCACGTGACCGTATTATTTCATTTATGTCCTCATCATTAAGATGTTTGAACCGTCCCTGTCTTTTAATGTAATGGCTTACATCCTTAAATTCCTTAGGTTTTCTGTTAAGGTGATATTCTCCATCGTAGTATTCCGCAAGGTACCAAAGTCCGGTATCCACCACTTCTCTTGCCACTTCTATCGTTTCAGCCGTATCTATGCCCCACCCTGTCGGACATGGAGCCAGAACATGGATAAATGATGTTCCCTTTACTTCAGATGCCCGTTTTACTTTGGCGGCGAAATCTTCAATATATCCCACACTCGCAGTCGCCGCATAGGCTATACCGTGAGCAGCCACTATCTCAAACAGATTCTTCTTGGGTTTTATATTCCCCTTACCTCCGGGGACGGCGGGCGTAGTGGTTGTTGTCGCACCAAAGGGAGTAAGCCCGCTCTTCTGTATCCCCGTATTCATATATGCTTCATTGTCATAACATATGTATATACCTTCATCATTTCTGTCTATAAGTCCCGAAAGAGCCTGAATGCCTATATCCGCAGTACCGCCGTCACCGGCAATACCAAGCACATGATAATCCTTAAGCCCCATGGCCTCTGCTCCTGCCTTAAGGCCGCTCATAACAGCTCCCGTTCCTGCGAAAGCCGATATGATGGCATTATTTGCATAACTCATCTGAGGATAGTTGAAGCTTACGGCGGACATACATCCCGCAGGCAGAGTCAGCAGAGTCCTCTCACCGAGTACCTTTAATGCGATCCTTACGGCCAGACTCCCTCCGCATCCTCCGCAGGCCTTATGACCGTAGAAAAATTCATCATCCGATATCATCCTCTACCTCCGTTCCGATGAATTTAACGGATTCCTCCGGGCGTCCGCTCATCATATCCTTAAAGCACTCCTCTATATCTGCCAGAGATATATTTCTCCCGCCTATCCCTCCTACAAAATCATATGTCGGAATATGGCTCCTGCCCTGCATCAGTGCCGAATTAACATTGGTATAAACGGTTCCCTCATAACCAAAGGAGATATCCTTATCAATAACACCGACAGCCCTTGCTCCCTTCAGTACCCTTATAAGTTCATCCCTTGGGAAGGGCCGCATCATCCTTATACTTACAGTTCCTGCCCTTATTCCTTCATCGCGCAGTCTGTCTGCTTCCTCTCTTATAAGGCCGCTTATGCTCCCAAGAGAAATAAGTATATAGTCCGCATCCTCCGTAAGGTAGGTTCTTAATGCTCCGCCATACCCCCTTCCGGTAATCTTTCTGTATTTATCATCAACCTTTTTTATGGTGTCAAGGGCATTTATTGAAGCCTTGTGGTGGAGGATATTGATCTCCTCATTAAGCTCCGGCCCGACGGTTACTGCCATACTTACCGGATTCTCCGGATCAAGCCTGTCCCATGTATCACGCCCCGGAAGAAAGGCATCTATCGTCTCCTGATCCGGTATATCAACGGGCTCATATGTATGGGTAAGGATAAATCCGTCGAGATTTACCATGACCGGAAGCCTTATCTCCTCTGCTTCGGCAAGAGCGTAAGCCTGTACTGCCATATCAAGAGCTTCCTGGGCATCCTCCACATAGATCTGGATCCATCCGCAGTCAAGAAGGGAAAGCGAATCCCTGTGGTCTCCGTATATACTCCACGGAAGAGCGGTCGCCCTGTTGGCATTCATCATTACTATGGGAAAACGTCCGCCTGAGACATAGCTTAAACACTCAGCCATATACAGAAGTCCCTGTGATGAGGTTGCCGTAAAGGTTCTTGCTCCCACTGCCGATGCCCCCATGGCTGCCATCATTGCGGAATGCTCTGACTCAACATGGATAAATCTGCTGTCAAGCTGTCCTTCTTCCACCATTTCCGCCAGTCTCTCGACCACAATGGTCTGAGGGGTGATCGGATAAGCCGATATGACCTGAGCTCTTGCAAGCCGGATACCCTGAGCGAATGCCTCATCTCCCGATATAAATCTTGTTTCGCTCATTTTTCATCCTCCATATGTATGGCACCCACCCTGCATATTCTTTCGCATATTCCGCAGCCCTTGCAGAAATCGTAATCGATCTTTATCTTTTTGCCCTTCCTGCTTATTACCCCGTCAGGACAGTACAGATAGCACAGATGACATCCTATGCATTTATCTGAGTCAAAAACGGGACATTTATTTCGCCATCCTGCATTTTTCTCAACCAGCACACCTGCCCTGCAGGATCCGCCCTGCGGCAGCTGTGAAAGCGCAGTGATCTTAACTTTTTTCTCAAGCGAAGGTTTAATCATTACCGCGCCCTCCGTAAGTGTTATATATCATGTCAAACAGCATAATATTGTTATCCGCAACCTTTCCGGACATGTACTCCGTTACAGCCTTATATATTTCTCCGGGACCTATATCAGGATCAACCGCTGCAAGCATCCCGAGAATACCTATATTGACTATCGGACGCTTCAGGATTTGCTCTGCGTAGGATGAAATATCTCCGGGAAGAACCCTTTCATCATCAAAGTAATTCCGGTCACGGTTTGTGTTGATGAGGAGCCTTCCGTTCTCTTTGAGTGATTTCAACAGAGCACTGTCATACAGGGTATCATCGAGCACTATGATATAGTCATTATTCCTCACTATGCTCCGGTCGACGATCCTGTCCTTTGATATCCTGGTGAAGGCTCTTATCGGAGCTCCTCGCCGCTCCGGTCCGAATGAAGGAAATGCCAGTGATTTAAATCCTCCTGTCATTGCCGCGGCTCCCAGGATCCGCGAAGCCGTGAAGGCCCCCTGCCCGCCTCTTCCATACCATGTTATCTCTTTCATTATCTATCCTCTCGTACAATATGTATTGCCCCATCAAAGCAGTCGGCGGCATGTCGTCGGAACAGATCCTGAATATGACTTCGTCATATCTGTTCCTCCTGTCTATCTTCCCCGTTTGGTCAGCGCCCGAACGGTAAGGTCACCTATCGTCTGCACAAGCTGTACCAGTATGATCAGAAGCAGGATACATATGATCATCACCTCTTTTTTATATCTCTGATAACCGTATCTGTAAGCAAGATCTCCGATACCGCCTCCTCCGACAAGTCCCGCCATTGCGGAGAATCCAAGCACGGTTATCGCCGTAACGGTAATATTTTTTATTAGTGATATCCTGGCTTCAGGCAGGACTATCTTAAAGATCACGTGACTTTTTCTGGCTCCCGAAGAGATGACCGCTTCCAATACTCCCTTGTCAACATCTGAAAATGATGCTTCCGCGAGTCTTCCGAAGAATGCTGCGGCGGCAACCGTAAGCGGTACCAATACAGCTTTGGAACCAATTTTGGTCCCTACCACCGCTGCAGAGATCGGAAGAAAAAATATCATCAGTATCAGGAAAGGGATAGAACTTATTGTGTTTGCGATAAATCCTACAACCTCATATACCGGAGTATTCTTTGACAAAAGAGGCTCCGATGTGATATAGAGCACAAGCCCCAGTCCTATACCCAGGATCACGGCTATCACAAGCGAAGTAATAGTCATAAATGCCGTTTCCTGCAACGCCTTTACCAGTTTGTCCTCTATTTCGATAAAGCTTTCAAGCATCTCTGATCACCTCCATTTTCCCTGAATTTTTCCTGATATATTTGAGTGCGTCCCTTGTCTGCACCGGCTCCCCGTTAATGCTTATGTACAATACTCCCACCGGTTTCTTCTTAATGAATTCTATCCGCCCGTGCAGTATGTTTATTCTCACGCCGAACTCCTCTATAGCCTCGGCTATCAGCGCCCGTTCGGCATTTTCGTCAAAATAATCGATCCTTACTATCTTGCCCTGCGCATTTTCCAAAACATTGGACGGTATCACGAATCTGTTTTCCTTCCTTATAAGTGTTTTGGTAAATTCGCTTCCCGGTCTCGTGAACACGTCGTACACATCCCCGATCTCAACGACCCTGCCTTCGTCCATGACCACTACTCTGTCGCATATTTCCTTTACAACATCAAGCTCATGCGTTATAAGAACTATCGTTATATTAAGCTCCCTGTTTATCTGTTTGAGCAGATTAAGAACCGCTTCTGTGGTTTCCGTATCCAGTGCTGATGTCGGCTCATCGCATAATAGGATCTTTGCATTGTTTGCCAGTGCTCTGGCTATGGCAACTCTCTGTTTCTGTCCTCCCGACAGCTGAGCCGGATATGAATGCTTCTTATCCTCTATACCGACGTATTTAAGCAGTTCATCTATCCTCTTCCCTGCTTCCTCCTTCGTCTTTCCGTTTTCAAGCAGGACGAATTCTATGTTCGAATATACATCCTTGCTTCCTATCAGATTGAAGTGCTGGAAAATCATTCCTATATTACTTCTCAGTTTCCGAAGCTCACCGGACTTTAATTCTCCGATACTTTTTCCCTCAACTGTAACTCTTCCGCTGCTTACTGTCTGAAGCCTGTTAATTGTCCGAAGTAATGTACTCTTACCGGCGCCTGACGAACCGATTATGCCTATGATCTCTCCTTCGTTTATCGAGAAGGTTACATCCCTAACGGCTTCTGTCACTTTTTTCCTCTGTTTAAAGCTAACGCTGACATTTTCGAAATCAATCAGCTTGCCTGTTCTCTTCTGTTCACTCATTTTTTCTTCTCCGTAGACATAAAAAAGGAGGTTACAGATAAGAGCTGATGAGACCCTGATTCTGCAACCTCCGGTTTACCGGTCAGTTCTGAATAGTTATGTAAATATATTTTTCCCAGGCAGTTAATAATACGAAGTATTTTATGAATTCATCATAATCTGTGCTTCTCTGTCTTGTCGATCTGGATGATCTTACCGTCCTGAACAATTATGGTCACCGTTCCGTAACGCATCCCTTTCATCAGATCGTTAAGCTTTTTAACATTTTCAGGAGATAACGAATCTCCGCGTATCTGCTTATCCATTTGCCTCTCCTCAACTGCTGTCCTGTTTCTGTTAGCGATTATATGACCCTTTTATAACTATGTCCAATATGTAAAACTAATGAGAGATTATAACTTTTAACTATAATAGGGGGGAGGGGGACCGGGGGACGGTTCTGTGGTTCCCTCTATCCATCCGGCAAATTATATGATATACTGTATCCGGATCAATAATCATTCACGTACCTATTCAGAACAGGCTCAAAATACTACGTATTTTTCGCTGTTTGGGATTCATCCAGCATGTATACTAAATTCGAAAATACCTCATTAAGTATACATGCATGGCTCACACTAAGCTCGAAAAAACCTCGCTAAGTGTTCTGCTCAAATACATATATTTATAAAATATGCCCCTTACAAGCCAGCTTGACGGTTCATATTTTAAAATATATGTGCTGTTCTGAATAGTTACCTATTCACATTAATAAGGAGGAAAAATTATGGAGTATGCAAGTGAATACGCAGCAGAGGGTTTCAGTGCCGGTTATACCTTCGTCTCTCTGTGCATTTCCGTTCTCAGTATTGTCGGATTATGGAAAATGTTTACAAAGGCAGGAGAGCCCGGATGGAAATCCATCATCCCTATCTACAATCTGTACGTCATGTTTGAGCTGGTATGGGGAAAAGGCTGGATGTTCCTGCTTCTGCTCATTCCCATCGTTAATATCGTTATCAGTATAATGTTCCAGTGGAAAATAGGCAAGGCATACGGAGGCGGAACAGGTATATGTCTCTTATGTGTATTTTTCTCTCCGATTGCCTATCTTGTTCTCGGCTTCGGGAATTACGAGTATATCGGTCCACAGTAAACGAGGCATCTTTAAACAGCACAAAAACCTTCCGGAATTTGGCGGTGCGTCATAGGGATTTTGGGGAAACATTGATTTTACAGGAATTTGACAGACCTCCTTCAAGCGGAAATGATAATTCAAAATCGGATATCGGGCCGAAGCTGCTCCTATATCCACATTTCGCTTGAAGGAGGTCACTTATGACAAAGACAATCAAGGTTCAGTATTCCACCAGATACACCGGAAGACGGTACTCCGAGGTACCCAAGATTCAGATGGAGGGTAAATGGCTTGAAGCCATAGGCTTCTCTGTTGGAGACAAGATTTATGTGGAATATGATGACGGAAAGATCATTATCCGCACAAGTGGTAATAAACTCAATATGTAGATACATATAATCGGCGGGTTAGCGATATGCTAACCCGTTTTTATGTATACAATGTTGCTTATAATCCGTTGCCTTATAATCCACTTGATTCTATAATGTACTCTGTATAAGAATGGAGGTGACAGTATCCCATGACGATACAGGTGGCTTTTGGTCAAAAAATACAATCCCTCAGAAAAGAGCTCGGCTTAAGCCAAGAACGTTTCGCATTATCTATCAACATGGACCGAACATACTATGCATCAGTTGAGGCAGGCAAGCGAAATATTTCCTTGACGAATATTGAAAAAATAGCGAATGGGTTCAATATTACTATTGCTGAACTGTTTGAGGGTCTATAAGGAGGCGTCAAAATATGATTTATAATTTGAAAAATGAAAGTATCGAAGGATACAACAATAGCGAGAACTATTCTTTTCCCAAATACACATCACAGCTTATCAATTGGGCAAACCAAAATGCCCAAGGCACGAGGCCTAAAGTAGTTGGTCAGATGTCAGAGCTGTTCCCTGAATTTGTGAGTAAAACGGAGCATGTCGCAATCGAATACTGGAAAAGATTTTATGTTATGCAGCATCCGGATGCATTCAAAGAAGCCACTGATAAGATATATGCTCAAATAGAGAATCTCAGAGACGCAATTCAATTAATAGATCGCGATATGGTACAGAAATGGGTTGAAGATTTGATAATCAACAAAACCTTTAATGGCATGTATGTTCAGAAAGCAATTCTTGCTTCACTCGCAGATCTAAAAGATACAGATTATCGGCTCGCGACCCCTGATGAGGAAGCTAAAGGCATAGATGGTTATGTTGGTGATGTTGCTTATTCTGTAAAGCCAGACACATACAAAACTATGAATCGCCTCTCCGAGACAATTGATGTAAAGATGATTTATTATACAAAGACGAAGACAGGATTAAAGATTGAGGTTGAGGACTAAAAGAGGAGGTAATTGCTATGCCAATTGCAACAAAGGAATTTGTTTTAAACTATGCATACAACAGATGGCAGTATAATCAAAAGAAAAATATTGGCCCAACTTCGGATACAATTAGGTTGTTAAAGCCTTCATCATTAGAAGAGTGGGAGGACTACTTCTACGAAAATATGTGCTCTCGTGGAAAATTAATAGATTTTGGCAAAAAACTGTATCAACATATTTCTCAGGATATTCCAGGCGAAAAGAGATTTGATCCAGATTTACTTTCATCTATTACAGAGGATGATTGCATAAATTATGTGTATGATGTACCGATAAGAAGATCTTATGAAGGCTATAAGCGGGAGCATGGAAGATGAAACCTACATTAATGATTGACGATATACCTTTCTATGATACTCCTCCAGAAGTTGAAGGATCGCCTTATTGGGTTGATCTTTGGTCAGATATTAACGGCCATAAAATTGGTTTACAAATTAAACCACAGAGCTACAATTCCCCAAGCGTTTCATTATATATGGGCAAAGCAAAATCTTCAGAAAAATCCGGACATAAGCAGTTTGAGATTGATTACGATGGAAAGGTTTTTGAAGTTGTTATAGAAAATGGAAAAGTGCCCGCATCTATGCGTAAAAGAATTGTAGCATATAGAAATCTTTTATTAAAATTTTGAGAGCATTTTCACACATTTCGATGATGGATGCTGACGCATTTTATTACAAACAACCCCAAAGACCTTCACAGCAACTTGCCCCGTTATCGATGTCAATCAGTGTGCAACCGGAAATGTAATACCTTGATATTTCAACGCTCTTATTTCATTTCCCGCAATAGAGATTACAGTCTCTTCATATTTACTCAATAGCGCAGGAAGTTTTTTCATCGCAAACGCTATACTGTATCTCGGTCGTGTCACACCCACATAATATTTCTCTGGATGGTCTAAAGCCTTGCCTTTTAAAATGAAGTCATTTAGTTTCC
This sequence comes from Lachnospiraceae bacterium, assembly GCA_017450065.1. Lineage (GTDB taxonomy): Bacteria > Bacillota > Clostridia > Lachnospirales > Lachnospiraceae > UBA2868. The sequence continues at coordinate 2,260 of JAFSYI010000032.1, read as the reverse complement.
CGTTCGGGTATATCAGAACTCTATCAAAAGTTTCACCTTTGCAGGCACCAAAATTAAGACATGGTTTGACTATTCTTGTGTGAGCATCAAATCGAAGAATCTGTGGACAAAAGTATTCACTATAAATATCAACATCAACTTCATCAATCAAGAACACACCATCATGTTCGGTGACATCTTCCATGATTGTCGTTATTGCATCTCCAATAGGATATACTGCATTAGCAAAGCAGCAAATATCACGATTGAATCTCCGGCTGGCAAGTTTTCTTTCAATTTGCACAAGCCCCTTGGTTTCAAGTTCACTAAAGAACAACCAAATATTCTTCCCTGTCTGTCTCTTATTCTTTTTTGCCACATGCGTTGTAAACGTTGCCTGTTTGCTATCTCCGCAACACGTGATGGCAATTGTTGATTCCATAAGCAACCGTAAAAGGTCTATATCGTAACCAACCAAATCCTGAATCTCGTCAAAGTAGATATTACTGTAAATTCCCTCCAAGCGCTTTATGCTCATCCCGTTACTTAGCCTATTGAGAAGTACTGCTAATTCCGATGCCTGATTTGATCTGACATTCTTTCCTAAAGTGATATAGCGCGCATAACTTCCAGCTTTATTCCTATTCACTTGTCCAAATTGCTCTGAAAAATCTACTGACTTTATATGATTTATTTTCCCGTTGGTTATACCTGTCTGGTAAGGCTTAATCATATCAGAAAGTAAGAATCTATACCATGTTTTTGCCACTATTTGTGGGTGGAGAACGCCTCCGTTCTGCTTTCTGATCTCATTCCTGGCTGACTCTATACTTCGATTCGTAAATGACAAAATCAGGACCTTTTTAGTATTATTCCTAACTGCTTGCAATGCGTCATGGCATATATCCCATGTCTTTCCAGAACCTGCAGCAGACATCTTAGCTGTGTTGTTCAAAATGCTTGATGACATTTGTTATGTACTCCGGATAGTTAATCTTTTCTTCTGCTTCAAACACTCGGTAGGCCCATTCGCTTTTATTCGCTGGAGCAGACATGAAATCCAACACGCCTTCCCGATCTCTATTCATCATAGAGCCTCTTGAAGAAATTGCCTTCTTGAATATTTCTGTCGGTTGTCCAGTCTCATCCAGATTTGCAGCCAGAACACTTGGTTCAATAGTATTTAAAGACTCATCTTGCTCGTAATAAAATGTAAAGAACTGATGCTGGTAATTTCTATATTTTTCTTTTATATTTTTTTCAATATTCTTATCATTATCAGTAACGATTACAACTGGTTTCTCCATCAGGACAGCAATATCTAAATAGCGCTTAAATGCCAAGGAGTCAACAGCAATAATATCAATTCCATCTTCTGAAGGTAGTTTTCCATGTTTGTCAAAGTACGCTTTTTGAATGATAAGCTCATCTGTCGGTCCTTCCACAAGAATAACTTTGGATGCAAGGATAAATCGAAGTGTATCATAACCAGGGAGCTTCACGAAGTATTTCTTTGTATCATCGGGAAGCGCGGAATATGGGCTTACTACACCGTCTCGAACAAGAATTACATTACTCAGACTGAGCTTATTTGCAATATAACTACTATGTGTAGATATGAAAACCTGCTTTCCATTTGATTGGGTAATATGGTTTATAAGAACAGCCATATTCGAGAAAGAAAGATTATTCTCAGGCTCTTCCATAAGCACTAAATCCGCTTGTTCATCCGCATTACGCAATGCCAGCTCTATCTTGATTATGTTCTGCGTGCCAAATCCAACAAGCTCAAAGGGAATAGCATCCACAACAACTGCCATTTGCTGTTTCCATGCCTCCGGATCATCTTCGCGAAGATCCAAAGACACCTCACGCCCCTTTACAACATCTTTCTGGCGTACAGACTCATTCAACTGTTTGATCGTTTCGTTGTCATGAAAACTTCTTCTGCTAACGCTATAGGCAATCGAAAGATCTCTTATCTGGTCAGCAGTTAGTGTGTCCGAAATGCTGTCAGAAACAAAATGATCGACCAATCCACCATAATTCTTTCTTGTAGTATCGATAAACACACTTTTGAAAGGGCTGTATTTGTAGGCAAATGTGAAGGGATCTCCATTGAAATAATGATAATCTATGGTATGATTAAAGGGTCAAAAGGTACCCTTTGAAACACTGATTTATGCACATTGAAAACTTCATATAATCCAGACAAACACTGGGAAAAATGGTATAATTAAGGTATCAAATCCCAGTGAGGTTACAGTCTATGTCATTTGTG
>JAFSYI010000031.1 GCA_017450065.1 Lachnospiraceae bacterium | reverse complement strand
TTGCTATCTTTACATAGAGGATTCGGATCTGTTCCATTAGATTATTTAAAAAGTTAAACTGTTCGCCATCAGCGAATTATATAAAATGATCGGAAATGACAAAATCATAAGGGAAAGAACCAATGAGTACTTTACACAATCAAAAAGACAGAAACCTTTGACTTTTCTTTTCTTTTATCATAGTATATGTAGTGGATAAATATAAATTATGATACAAGATTTAGAGTATACTGATATATTAAATTGGTGGTATGAAATTGAAAAGTGCGATAATAATAGGAGCGGGGCCTGCGGGACTTACAGCTGCTTATGAGCTTTTGACCAAGTCAGAGGACTATCAGGTTGTGGTTTTAGAAGAGACTGAACAGTTTGGAGGAATATCAAGAACCGTTGAGTATAAAGGTAACCGTATGGATATGGGCGGGCACAGATTCTTTTCCAAGGTTCCGGAAGTAAATGAATGGTGGGACAGGATGTTACCCGGACAGGGTAAACCCGCTTATGATGATATAATCCTTAACAGACCGGTAAAGATGAAGGATGGTGGACCGGATCCTGAAAAAACAGATAAAGTAATGCTTTTAAGGAATCGTGTCTCGCGTATACTTTTTGAATCCAAATTCTATGATTACCCTATATCACTTAAAGCAGATACATTCAGAAATTTTGGGCTTTTAACCACTGTTAAAGTCGGATTTTCATATATTGTTTCCGTTTTTAGCAAGAAACCGGAAAACAATCTTGAGAATCTATATATAAATAACTTTGGCAGGAAGCTTTATTCAATGTTTTTTGAATACTATACGGAAAATCTCTGGGGCAGACATCCCAGAGAGATAGATGCTTCGTGGGGTAAGCAAAGAACAAAAGGATTATCCATATTCGGAATCGTTAAGGATTATCTCGGAAGGCTTTTTAAAGTCAAGAAACGTAAGGTAAATACATCGCTTATAGAAGAATTTAAATATCCAAAGCTCGGTCCGGGTCAGCTATGGGATGTAACTGCTGAGGAAATCAGGAAGCTTGGAGGAACTATTATTGTAAATGCCAAAGTCACAGGTATCAAAAAAGAAAATAACCATATAAAAGGCGTATCTTACCTGACAGATGGAAAAGAAACCGAGATTGCAGGTGATGTGATCATAAGTTCAATGCCTATGAAAGATCTGATCGCCGGAATGAATGATGTTCCAAAAGATATAGCAAAGATAGCTGCAGGACTTCCTTATCGTGATTATATGACTCTTGGGGTACTTGTTCCCAATCTAAATCTTGAGAACAAAACAAAGATTAAAACGGTTGGTAATATTGTTCCGGATAACTGGGTATATGTACAGGACAGGACTGTAAAGATGGGAAGATTTCAGATATATAATAACTGGTCTCCATATCTTGTAAAAGATCTTGAACATACCGTATGGATAGGACTTGAATATTTTTGCTTTGAAGGCGATGGTATGTGGAATATGACAGAGGATGAGTTTGCCAAAATGGCGATTGGAGAGATGGTTAAGCTTAAGCTTATTGACAGTGCCGATAAGGTTATCGATTATCATTTGGAAAGAGTTAAGAAGGCTTATCCGGCTTATTTTGATACATACAGTGAGATTGACAAACTAATTGAGTATATTAATACGATTGACAATCTGTATTGTGTAGGAAGAAACGGACAGCACCGGTATAACAATATCGATCATTCGATGGTCACTTCTTTCGAGACAGTTAAATGTATCTTATCGGGGATAAGCAGCAGAGAGTCCATTTGGAATGTTAATACGGAGAATGAATATCATGAAGAGAAATCTGTTTAAACCTCTTGACCTTTTTTTGACAGTATCTTTCACAGGTACCGTTCTTTTTATTATGATCATGATAATAGGAAAAGGTCTGGGTGCGGAATGGATCGTTATGGAGAATAATTTTGATAATTCATTTACCGATCATTTCAGGCACATTGCTTTTGCATCTGATATGAAACACTTCTATTTTAATACAAATGATGCAACTTTTCCTCCTTTTGCGTATTTAATCTATTATATATTATACCGTATTAACCCTCAATCATGGGGTGTGAATGATTGGAAGATATGCAGAGATTATAAATACAATATTATGGTATTTATATCCCTTCTTTTATTTGTCCTGATATTGTATAAATATATCTGTGATAAGGTTTTAAAAGAGTATTCAGATGAAAAAAGGACCTTTTTTGTTATTGCTACGATCTTTTCTGCCCCGGTTCTTGCAGGTGCGATAGAGAGAGGCAATATTTCATTTCTGACAGCTGTTTTGGTGATATTTGCACTGTATTTTAAAGACAGTGATAACAGGGTATTACGTGAAACGGCACTTATCCTCATTGCTGTTTCAGCCGGATTTAAGCTGTATCCTGCAATTGTCGGTGTAATCTATATACGTGAAAAAAGATGGAAAGAAGCCATCAGGCTTGTGATCTATGGAATTTTGATTTTTTTTGTTCCTTTTGTTTTTTGCGGAGGAATCCCGGGATTTATACAATATATGAAGATTCTTTTCTTTTTTGAGGGACAGGGTTACAGGAGTTGGACAAATATCAGAAATTACTTACTTTCATTGTCCGATCTTTTTGGATTATATGAAAAATCTGCTTATTTTGTGAAATATTTTAAGATCACCGAAAACCTTTTTCTTTTGTTTGCCGTAATAAGTATGTTTAAAACAGATAGGAAATTTAAACATATTCTTTATCCGGCAGCTATCATGTCTTTATATGTGCCATTCAGTTACAGATATACTGCTGTATATATGCTGATTCCTTTGGTTTTTTATTTTAAAGAAACATTTGATAATAATGAACACTCAAAATCCGAACGGGTATATCCGATATTATTCGGTCTTGTATTTACTTTTCCTATATGGGGTATGTTAACATCTTTTTCAGCTGATTTTTTCATATTTACACCTATCTACATTCTAATGATCTTTTCCTTTATTGAAGACTGGTCCAGAAAAAAAGCATGATCTGTTTAGTGATTTGTTACAAAAAAACAATAATTCAAATTTAACACTTGCTAAATATGAGAATATATGGTATTTATTGGTTATATGTATGACAAATTAATATTTTTGAGGGGAAAAACAGCAATTTGTCACATATACAGTATTATATATAATACAATATATATTCATAAGGTATTTCAAATAATAAAGAAGGGGGTATTATGAGTAGTAAATGCGGGGGAAAGAGTAGTGTATACGTTTATAAGGGTGGAGATGAGAAAAGAGGGATCCGTGCACTGGTTGGATTGTATTTTAAAAATAAATACTTTTTATTTCCGGATGATAAGGAGACTCTTGAAAAGATCAAGAAGGATATTTTGTATGCTATAATATACAGCTATATGAGATGTTCTGAAAAGGGATATGCGGAAGAAGAACTGATCAAAGAGTTTCACAATATTGCTTTGGTCATTCTGGGTTATTGCAGTAAAAACGACAGGGAAGTATGGGAAAATGAATTAAATGATTTCTATATAATGCTGTTTAGATATGTATTAGAGATTGGCATGGAATACGATCACGGTATTGTTGTAAAACTTCTTGTTAACAGTGGATTATTGGAAATACTAAGCCTGTGCATAGATCAGATACAGCCATATGAATATGATCCGGAACTGATCCTGGGATATTTAATGGATCCATCTGTTTCGGATACGGATAAGCGTATGCTTAGTTTTATGACACATAGGGTTTGCAGACCGGTAAAGGATATAGCTAAGATCAATATAGAGGAGCTTTCGGAAGATGAACTTACAGCTGCAATAAGAACGCAGTATTTTGAGTCTGATGACAGGGAGAGAGTAAACAGAAGGCTTTTTGATCTGTTAAGAAATTTAAGTTTAAGAGAGGACATGAAAGATAAATACGCTTCCTTTGTCAAGGATGTGATCAATCTTCATGTAGAATATGCAATTCCCATATCGGCATACAGGGAATATATCAAATCACATCCTCTGTATAAAATCCTGTATTGTCCCGAAACAGTTGACTATGAGAAACTGGATCTGAGAGTGTTTGTCAATGTCAAAAGTCAAAAGATAATTAATAATGCGGTCGAATATGGAAGATATCCTTTATATAAGCGGATCAGAGATGCATATTATAAGGACATGGGCATAAAGTTTTGTGAAGCTTTCAATCAGATACTCAGGATAGAGAATTATAAGTATTTTTATGAAACTGACAGAAAAGAAAAAAAGAACAGGAAGAACAGAAACTGAATACAGAAAAAGAGTTAACTGAAGCTCAGCATAATTGAAATAATCTGTATACAATGTTACAATTACTTCATATGACTTGTTTAGAGAAATAAACATCTTTGTGTGCAGTTTATTTAAAATATGTAACGGAGCATCAAATGAATTATATCGTACTTGATCTTGAATGGAATCAGGCCGGTGACAGACATAACAAAGATTTCGGACTGCCATTTGAGATATTGGAAATAGGCGCGGTTAAGCTTAACCGTAAGATGAAAGTAATTGATACTTTTGATGAAATTATCAAACCCCAGATCTATCATTCGATCCATTATATAACAACAAAGATCATAAATATGGATAAAACAGATTTCGAGAACGGACGTCCGTTTTCGGAAGTCATGGAACAGTTTCTTGACTGGTGCGGAAGAGATTATGTATTTTGCATCTGGGGAACCCTGGATCTTACGGAGCTTCAGAGAAATATGATCTATTATGGTATGGATGAGCTGTCTAAAGGTCCTTTGATGTATTTCGACATACAGAAGTTCTTCAGTATGACTTATGAGGATGGTAAGCTCAGGCGCTCCCTTGAATGGGCCGTGGATTATCTTCATATAAAAAAGGATATTCCCTTCCATCGGGCTTATTCCGATGCCTACTATACGGCAAAGGTCTTTAAGATCATAGACAGTTATAAGCCCGAGATAGAAAAATATGTTTCATATGATGTTTTTATGATACCGCAGAATAAGCGTCAGGAGGTACATGCCAATTTCAGGACCTATTCAAAGTATATTTCCAGGGAATTTCCCGATAAGAATACGGCTATAGAGGATAAGGAAGTCAGTTCCACAAAATGTTATCTGTGTGGAAGAAATGCAAAAAAACAGATGAAATGGTTTTCAGTAAACGGAAAGAATTATTTCTGTCTTGCAATCTGCAAAAAGCATGGTTATCTGAAGGGTAAGGTCAGGATGAAGAAGGCTGACGACGGAAATGTGTATGTGATCAAGACCTTAAAGCTTATTGATGAGGAAGCAGCACAGGAAATCCGTGATAAACAGGATAAACTCAGACTTCAGAGGCTTGAAAAGAGACATTCAAAGAAAGAGAGGACCGATTAAAGGTTTATCTTTTTCTTTCTCTTTTTATATCGTTTTTTTGTAAGATTTTTTTGATGCCTGCCGGAATAAGAATAGCTGGAAATAAAGGATTTAATAAACATTATAAGCAGTATTGAACACAATAAAACTGCAAGAGTGGCAAGAACCCGGCGTATATTTACAAATATCGTTCTTCGGTTTCGTTCCAATATTTTCGGTTCGGTATTATCCGAAGCAGCATCCAGTATATTCGCAAATTCGAAGACATCGCTGTCATCCTGAGCGTAATCAAGGGTTGCCTGTCCTACATAATTACCGGAAAAATAGTAATCGAGAACGGCAACATAATTTTCGCTACCATCTGCATAATTGAGTTCAACCTCGCATTCATCAAATCCTGCTGTCTTGGGTATTATTATTGCCGCTTCTTTATTCAGTTCAAGAGCCTGCCCTGAGCTTCCCATGATATCCAGATCGGTTTTAAAAAACGTGGAGCTGTCAAGAGTATATCTGGTCTCATTTTCCTTTACATTAACTAGCTGGAACCCGTCAAACCCATAATCAAACAGCTTCTGAGTGTCTATGAACTGATCGGGACTTTCTTCTTTCATAATAACACAGATAAGACGTAAACCGTTTTTCTCAGCACAGCTTACAAGAGTCTGTCTTGCACTTTTGGTATAACCTGTTTTGCCTCCGATAAAGCCCGGATACTGATATCTGAAGCCTTCAACCATAAGGTGATGATTATCCATTATACGTTCTTCTGACTGAATGTTTGTTGAGGATATTGTGTAGGTTCTTGTCCCGGAAATATTTGCAAATGCTTCATTTTTATAACATTCTCTTGCTATAAGAGCAAGATCATAGGGGCTTGTGTAATGGTTTTCATCCGGAAGACCGTTGGCATTTACGAAATGTGTATTGTTACAGCCAAGAGCAAGTGCGCGTTCATTCATCATATCAACGAAAGCATCAAGACTGCCGGCAACATGTTCTGCCAGCGCATATGCCACCTCATTTGCGGAGCCGAGCATAAGTCCGTACAGGCATTGCTCAACAGTAAGCTGTTCACCCTCATCAATACCTATTCGGCTGCTGTCCGAATCAACATTGAAAATGGCCTCATGAGAAAAGGTAACGATTTCATCCATTGTGGTATTCTCAATGGTCAAAAGAGCAGTCATCATCTTTGTGGTACTGGCAGGGTATAACTGTTCATGAATGTTTTTGGAATACAGAATTGCGCCTGAATTAAAGTCCATAAGCACAGCACCCTCGGCTCCTATTAAGGGACCCTCAGGCCATCCGTGCCATTCGTTGCTTTCAACCGGTTCAAACATACGCTCCTCAGCAGCGGCTTTTTGTTCTGCCGTGGGTCTTGTGTTAACAGCATATACCGGGGTGCTTATGTTAAGAATGCATAAGATCAATATGATAATTGCGGAAAATTGTTTAGACGGTTTCATAGATTATTACTGTTCCACATTTTCTTTTATTATCTGTTCTTATATCATACAATAATTACGCCAAAATGCCAATAAAGTGTTTAAGTATTGGAAACAGGTTAAGCTGGTTTTTCGTTTGTTATCTGTCCGGTATTCTCAAAGCAGGTAAAATATGATAGAATCAATGCCACATTCGTAAAAAACAATATAAGACAGGGAGTTTTATATGAGATTAAGAAATATAACCGGATCCAAAGAAATAATAGCAGAAAACAGATATGTAATCCATGAACCCGAAAAATTTAAAGGATGCTGGAACCGGGATATATTTGGGAACGATAACCCCATACATATAGAGATCGGGATGGGAAAGGGAAGATTTATAATGGAACTGGCTTCCGGTAATCCCGATATTAATTATATAGGAATTGAGAAATATTCAAGTGTTCTTTTAAGGGCAATACAGAAAATGGAAGCAAATGAACTTCCGAATCTGGTTTTTATAAGAATGGATGCGGAATATATCACGGAATCTTTTGATAAAGATGAAGTTGCCCGTATATATCTTAATTTTTCGGATCCCTGGCCCAAGGACAGGCATGCCAGGAGACGTTTAATGTCAGAGAACTTTCTTGATAAATATACTCACTTTCTTAAACAGGATGGATTACTGGAGTTTAAGACCGATAACAGAGAGCTTTTTGATTATGCTCTCACACAGGTACCTGTTGCAGGATGGGAGGTTTTAAGACATACCTATGATCTTCACAACGATGAGGAAATGTCAAACGGAAATATCATGACCGAATACGAGGAGAGGTTTTCATCTATGGGAAATCCCATATGTAAATATATCATAAAACAGGAAAGGGTCCGGTAAACTGTGATGGAAAGTGCAGAAAAAAAACGGATTATATATTTTGATATAGCTAAGGGAATAGGTATAATCCTTGTACTCATAGGACATCTTCAGACAGACACGATCTTATCATATACGCCATATGTTCTGAGCCTGTGTTCATGGATATTCTCATTTCATATGGCTTTGTTCTTCATTATTTCCGGAATGCTTATAAGCTGTAAGAAGGAAGAAGAGAAAGATTTAAAGGAATCCGTAAAGAAGAAGTTTAAGTCGGTAATGATCCCTTACCTGTGGTTCAGTATTATTTATATCTTAATAGTATTGTATTCATTATTGATATCAAAAGTTGTTCCGCTTAAGACTCTGTTTATTCAGTTATGGTATGTGATTGGAATGTACGGTATGAATGTACTGTGGTTCCTGCCTGCGCTTTTTGCTGCCGAAGTGCTGTTTCTGTTTATTATCAAACACTTTGGAAAACTTAGATCTGTCTTGGTTATAATTATATTAAGTATTACGGCAGCAGGCGTGAATTTCTTAAGAGGGAATATGCGGAGCGTACCGGAAGTGTATGAGAGGTTAAATGAACTGATCGTAACCATCATAAGACCTGTTTTTGCATGTGTATACATACTTACCGGATACTGGCTGTATAAAGGGCTTGATATATTCGACAGCAGGATAAAAAAAGCCAAAACGGTACAGGTGATGGTACTGCCTGTGCTGTTTGCCGTAAACATATATCTTAACAGAATAAACAGGCCTGTGGATTTTCGTTCTCTGGTACTTAATAATTATATTCTGTATTATGTCTGCTCGGTATGCGGATCTTTGTTCATTATACTCTTAAGCCGCTTTCTTTCAGATATCAAAACCGGCAGATCAGGAGGATTTTTGCTTCTTAGATTTTATGGTGTCAACTCACTGGTATTTATGGCTGTACATAATAATTCGTCTGTACGGAATTTTGCCGAGAGAGCAGCCATGTACTTAAACCAGTATCTTACAAGGGCACGGGGATATATCTGTTATGCAACCGTTATAATGATATGCCTCATATACGTTACTTTGACAATTCTTCTTATAAACAGGTTTTTCCCGTTTCTTGCAGGAAGGCCGAAACGCCGTGAATGACTGTGTTTTATTCAACAGAAAGAGGAAGATGATTTGACAGAATTTATCAGCGACAAATCCGATGCAAGGCTTGATATATATGCAAGAATGAATGAGCCTCAGCTTAAGACATTATATGAACCAAAAGAAGGTCTGTTCATAGCAGAGAGTCCCATGGTTATTATGAGAGCATTGGATGCCGGGTATATTCCGGAATCCGTGCTTACATGTAAAGAGGCGTTCACGGGGCATGGCAAAGAGGTCACAGAGAGAATAGGATATGAGTTTCCGGATGTACCCGTATATATAGGAAGTGATGAAGCCCTTAAGGAAATAAGGGGATATCAGCTTACAAGGGGTGTATTATGTGCAATGAAACGAAAACCCATACCTGAAGCCAGCGAAATACTTCGAAATATGAGAAGAGTGGTTCTGCTTGAAGATATTGAGAATCCCGGAAATGTTGGTGCTATTTTTCGTTCAGCAGCAGCAATGTTTATGGACGGAGTGCTGCTTACATGGGACTGCTCGGATCCTTTGTACAGAAGGGCAGCCAGGGTAAGTGTCGGAACAGTTTTCAATATACCATGGACATATACGGATATGGATTTTGAACTGTTTAAGGAGTATGGATTTAAAACAATGGCCATGGCACTCAGGGATGAAGCGATACCGGTTTCCGATCCCCGCTTAAGAAAGGAAGATAAGCTGGTTATAATAATGGGCAATGAAGGCTATGGTCTTAAACAGGAAACCATAGATAAATGTGATCATACCGTAAAGATTCCGATGGCAGAAGGAGTTGATTCGTTAAATGTAGCCGCAGCGAGTGCGGTCGCATTTTATGTTTTGAATTCTTAAACGCAAAAAGGAGGAGATATTATGCCGACAGACAAGGAGATTGAAGAGGTTATAAGGATGCTTGATTCAAAAACGGAAGAGGGTGTCAGCAGGATAGGAGTTCACAGGGTAGAGACCGAAAGGGAAGACTTTGTAAGAGAGGTTCATCATCACGGAAGATGTGATATCGGAAGTCCCTTCGCAGACGGTTCGGTGGGGAATTTCGGCTGCTGAGTATACAAAGGCATATTTTTCACAGTATTACAGAGGTATCTCGTCATAGGAATCAGAAGGCTTATCTGTATTGTTGTTTTTGGTATCGGTATTTTCAGGGGCAGGGTCATTTATTGTCTGAGGATCTGAATTTGACGGACCGGTGGCAGAATTTGATAACTGAGGAACGGAGGGTGTGATTATCTGAGGTGTTGGTGTTGGTGTGGCTTCTGTGCTTAAGGTTGTACCTGCTGTTCCTGTATCTGTTGCTGAAGTATTCTGAGTTTGAGCAGATGTAGTCGTAGTTTTGCTGTTTTCTTTATTTGAAGAAGAGGTATTTGTCTTTGATGAAGAACTGCTTGAGGATGATGTTGAAGAGGTAGAAGTATCCGGCTTGTCGGGGTTATTTGAATCATCATCGGGAAGCATTGTATCCATGGAGGAGGCCGGTCTGTCAGTTAATCCCGAACAGCTTGAATATATTGATACATGATCATAAATGCAGCGCCAGCTGCTCGATGAATCCGCCGTAACACAGATATATCCGTGTCCCGATTCATCATCTGCAAAGCTGGCAGCACAGTTTCTTGACTGTACAACGAAGCCGGTTTTAGCGCATTCTACCGTAAGGCCGCAATCCTTATCCTCAATTCTCCTTAAAAACCAGTTGGATATGGTTATGCCTTCAGGATGCTGTTCAGTAGATGACGTGGTGTAAGTATGGGCATTTAAGACCTCGCGGCATATTTCATTATCTATGGCAGCATGCATTATCATAGCCATGTCATAAACTGTGCTGTAATGGTCATCCGCATACATGCCTGCTACATTGGTAAAGTGGGTACTGTTATCAAGCTGCAGATTCTTAAGTTTTTCGTTCATGAGTTCAGCAAAAGCTTCCTCAGATCCTGCAACATAATTTGCGAGAGCTATGGCAGCATCCCCTCCTGATGGCAGTATGGTTCCGTAAAACAAGTCGCGTACGGTAACTACTTCATTTTCGGAAAAACCGACGGCACTTAAATCGTTTCCGTAGCTGTAATCAGTATATTCAATGGTTATTGTAACTTTATCATCAAGCTGTTCCCGTGTTATATGCTCGGCTGCAACAAGCACGGTCAGGATCTTTGTCATTGATGCGGGGCTTATGCGAGTATGGGGATTTCTCTGCATAAGTATGGAATTGTCAGCCAGATCGATGAGAATCCCGTATCCGCTTACAACATCTGAAGGCAGGCCTGCAGTTGAAGAATTCTCGACGGCAGAATAGACGGCATTACTTATGACAGGCTGAGAAATAACTTCTTCCACGGGTTCTTCGGTTTTTGTCTTTTCAATGGAAATATTGGGAGCTTCCGAGACCGTTTCATTCTCATCTTTAGAAGACTTAACGATAAGCCTTATGGATAAGCAGATCATAATTATGATAGCTATGACAGGCAGACCAAGTCTTAAAAAGAGTTTTAAATAATAACGTCTTTTTCGGCGTCTTCTGGCAAGCTCTCTTTTGGAAAGCTTCTTATGCTTTCCGGAACCCTGCTTATCAGACTGATTCGATTTATTTGTATTACTTTGGTAATAATAAGTATATTTTTCCATATCAGTTCCATGTACGTCAGATATTTACGGTAAACGGATCCTATCGTTTACAATAATATAAGAGACAGTCAATAAATTATATCATATAATACAAGTGTGAGTATACTGTGAAATACAGGATCAGAAAACAGGATGATCAATTAATTATACAGGGAATGAATAATGGACATAATATATGAAGATAAGGATATAATTGTTGTGGATAAACCTGCCGGGATAGCGGTACAGACTGCAAATATTGCCAGGGAGGATATAGTCAGCAAGGTTAAGAACCATATCTGTACCGAGCATGGGACAAACGATCCTTATCTTGGTATAGTTCACAGGCTTGATCAGCCGGTAAGGGGATTACTTGTTTTTGCATTAAACCGTAAGGCAGCAGCAAAGCTAAGCTCTCAGATATCGGAGAAGAGCTTCGTTAAGCGTTATCACGCAATTGTCAACGGAGTAATCAAAGAGCGCGGACAGGTTGTGCTGGAACATTATCTTATTAAGGATAAAGATAATCTGGCAAGGATCGTGGCGAAGGATTCAAAGGGTGCCAAAAGAGCCGTGCTTTCATATGAAGTTAAGGCTGCAGATGAGGAAAATGATATAAGTTTTCTGGATATAAGGCTTATGACCGGAAGATATCATCAGATAAGGGCACAGCTTTCAGCTATAGGACATCCTATAGTCAATGATATTAAATACGGGGGCCGGGAAACAGATCCTTCATTGTTGTGCGGATATTTTGGATCATCCGGGAAAAAAACGGATAATTCTTTGCAACGATCATCAAATGCAATATGTCTGTGTGCATGTTATTTAAGCTTTATTCATCCTTCCGATGGCAGCAGGATGGAGTTTGGGATATGATAACCGATGATTTTACCGCAGTTATTGAAAAACTCGGTTAAAAAGTTTATTATAAAAAAAGTGTCAGCAAAAGAAATCATAAAGAGGAGATGTGAAATGGCTGAAAAAAAGCTTGTTGAAGCAATAACGGCAATGGAGGATGATTTTGCCCAGTGGTATACGGATGTGGTAAAAAAAGCAGAGCTTTTGGATTACACCTCCGTTAAAGGCTGCATGGTCATAAGGCCTGCGGGTTACGCTATATGGGAGCTCATTCAGAGTCAGATGGACGAGAGGTTTAAGGCAACGGGAGTTAAAAACGTATATCTGCCAATGTTTATTCCAGAAAGCCTGTTAAATAAAGAAAAGGAACATGTGGAAGGCTTTGCGCCTGAGGTAGCGTGGGTTACTCACGGTGGACTGCAGCCGCTTCAGGAGAGACTGTGTGTAAGACCGACTTCGGAAACTCTGTTCTGCGATTATTATAAGAATACAGTGCAAAGCTACAGGGATCTTCCCCAGATCTGTAATCAGTGGTGTTCGGTAGTACGTTGGGAGAAGGAAACAAGACCGTTTTTAAGAAGCCGCGAGTTCCTGTGGCAGGAGGGTCATACTGCCCATGCCACAGCTGAAGAAGCTGAGGAAAGAACTCTTCAGATGCTTAACGTATATGCGGATTTCTGTGAGCAGGTGCTTGCGATACCCGTTATCAAGGGACGTAAAACAGATAAAGAAAAATTTGCAGGTGCAGAATCCACTTACACCATAGAAGCGTTAATGCATGACGGGAAGGCATTACAATCCGGAACAAGCCATAATTTCGGTGACGGTTTTGCAAGAGCGTTCGAGATACAGTATACGGATAAAAATAATAAGCTTCAGTATGTTCATCAGACCTCATGGGGTACGACCACAAGGCTTATAGGAGCGGTCATTATGGTTCACGGAGACAATTCGGGTCTGTGCCTGCCTCCCAAGATCGCACCTACGCAGGTTATGGTGATCCCTATCCAGCAGAAAAAAGAGGGAGTACTTGAAAAGGCGAATGAGCTGTGTGAAAGACTTAAAGGTGTATGTCGCGCAGATATTGACGAAACCGATAAGAGTCCCGGATGGAAATTCTCTGAACAGGAAATGAGAGGCATACCTCTTCGTGTTGAGATAGGACCAAAAGATATAGAAGCCGGTAAGTGTATCGTCTGCCGTCGTGACACAAGAGAAAAGACAGAGGTTTCATTTGACGGGCTTGAGGCAAAAGTACAGGAACTCCTTGACAGAATGCAGGCTGAAATGCTGGAAAGAGCAAGGGAGCACAGGGAGAAACATACCTTTGTTGCAACAACCATGGATGAATTCAGACGTCTGTTTAATGAAGAAACCGGTTTTGTAAAGGCAATGTGGTGTGGTGAACAGGCCTGTGAGGACGCAATAAAGGAAGAGTTAGCGGTTACCAGCCGGTGCATGCCTTTTGAACAGGAGAAGCTCAGTGATGTATGCGTATGCTGTGGTAAACCTGCAAAGAAGATGGTTTATTGGGGAAAAGCATATTGATTTTAATGATCTGAAGTAACGTTTTAAATGTGTTAGATTAGAAGATTTACTAAAAAATAAAAGGAGAAGGTAGGAAATGAAGGTACTTGTAATTAACTGCGGAAGTTCATCACTTAAGTTCCAGCTTATCGATTCGGATTCGGAAGAAGTATTGGCTAAGGGATTATGCGAGAGAATAGGTATTGATGGGGGAATGGTAACCTATCAGCCGGAGGGTAAGGAAAAAATAAAGAAGAATGCCGATATGCCCGATCATACCGAAGCCGTAAAGCTTGTGATCGACAGTCTCATAGATAAGGAGAACGGAGTTATATCAACGCTTGATGAAATAGGTGCTGTAGGTCACAGAATAGTGCATGGAGGCGAAAGCTTCTCTTCTGCTACTCTTATAAATGATGATGTGATCAAAGCCATAGAAGATTGTAATGATCTGGCACCGCTTCATAATCCTGCAAATCTTATCGGTATCCGTTCATGTCAGAAGATAATGCCGAATGTACCAATGGTAGCGGTATTCGATACCGCTTTTCACCAGACAATGCCGAAGAAAGCTTATTTGTACGGAATTCCGTATGAGTACTATAAAAAATATAAAGTAAGAAGATACGGATTCCACGGAACGAGTCATGAGTTCGTTTCAAAACGTGCGGCAGAGTTCCTTGGTAAGGATATTGATAATTTTAAGGTGATAGTATGTCATCTGGGCAATGGTGCAAGCATAAGCGCTGTAAAGAACGGAAAATGCGTTGATACAAGTATGGGACTTACTCCTCTTGAGGGTCTTTTCATGGGAACGAGAAGCGGAGATCTTGATCCTGCAATAATCCAGTTTATAAGCAATAAGGAAAAGCTAAGCATAGATGAAATGCTGAATATCCTTAATAAAAAGTCGGGAGTCCTGGGACTGTCAGAGGTTTCCAGTGATTTCAGGGATCTTAACGAAGCGGCTGAAAACGGAAATGAGCAGGCAAAGACCACTCTTGAAGCTTATTCATACAGGGTTGCAAAATATATCGGATCATATGTGGCAGCAATGAACGGTGTGGATGCGATCGTGTTTACGGCAGGCGTTGGTGAGAATAATATTGAGGTACGCCAGATGATAGGAGAATATCTTGGATATCTTGGTACCGGCGTTGATAAGGAAAAGAATAATATCAGAGGAAAAGAGGCGGTGATCTCTCCTGACGGAGCCAGGGTAAGCGTATTGGTAATCCCTACCAATGAAGAGCTTGCGATTGCAAGAGAAACCGTGAAGCTGGTATAACCGTAGGAACAGATTATCTGGTCTGTGAACGGTCATCCCGGGATAAGCGGTGTAGAAGACTGTTAAGCAGGAAAATCAATAATCAGGAAATAAAAGATGAATAAAGAAAAACCGGTTGAGAGCGGGAAAGTTAAATACTATCTCGCTCCTATGGAAGGTATTACCGGCCACATATTCAGAAAAGCAATACATGATCATTTCGGAGAGGGGATAGATAAATACTATTCCCCTTTTCTTGTAGTACATGAAAAGATCGCCATAAGCAATAAAGAACTTAAGGATGTACTACCCCGGAATAATGAGGGAATGCGGCTTGTCCCGCAGATATTGACCAATGACGCCGAGGGTTTTATAAGGACAGCGGATTATCTTACAAAGCTTTCATATGATGAAGTCAATCTTAATCTGGGCTGTCCGTCAAAGACCGTCGCAGGTAAGGGACGGGGATCGGGATTTCTTTCTGACATTACAGGGCTTGATGGGTTCCTGTACCGGATCTTCGAAGGTTGTAAATGCAGTATCTCCATTAAGACAAGAATAGGGATATACGATCCTGAGGAATTTAAAGAACTTATCAGTGTTTATAATAAATATCCGGTAAAAGAGCTGATAATCCATCCAAGGGTACGTTATGAATACTACAAAGGCTGCCCACACAGGGATATTTTCTTTAAGTATATGGAACAGTCTCTGAATCCTGTGTGTTATAATGGTGATGTATTCTCTGAAAAAGATATCGATGAGCTGACTGCCGGAACAGGTAACCGGCCGGGGGCTGTTATGATAGGCCGGGGGATGCTGAAGGATCCTTCGCTTATACGAAGGTTAAGCGGCGGTAAAAAGTATACAAAGGATGAGATAAAGGCATTTCTTAACCGGCTGATATCAGATTATAAGTATGAGTTGGGCGGAGATAAACAGGTGCTTATGAAGCTCAAAGAGCTGTGGGGATATTTGGGACAGAGCTATCAGGGTAAGGAAAAGGTATTAAAACAGCTTCTTAAATGTACTACCCTGCAGGAGCTGAAGATATTACAGGAGCAGATGATCGGATAATAATGAGGCGGCAGTATATGCAGATAGTACTTCCCGATAAGGTAAGACATATTATAGGACAATTAACAGAGGCCGGTTATGAGGCCTATGCTGTAGGAGGTTGTGTCAGGGATTCATTGTTGGGTAAAGAACCAAACGATTGGGATATAACTACTTCGGCGTCTCCACAGCAGGTAAAATCTATATTTCGCCGTACTGTTGACACAGGCATCCAACATGGAACTGTTACCATAATGTTGGGTAAAGAAGGATTTGAGGTAACCACCTACCGTATTGACGGAAAATATGAAGATGGAAGGCATCCAAAGGAAGTGACCTTCACAAAAAGTCTAAAGGAGGATCTTAAGAGACGGGATTTTACGATCAATGCAATGGCTTATAATGATGAAGCAGGGATAGTAGATCTGTTTGACGGACTTAACGATATGGAAAAAGGTATCATAAGAGCTGTCGGAAATCCTTCCGACCGTTTTAATGAAGATGCGCTCAGGATATTAAGAGCTGTCAGATTTGCCGCGCAGCTTGATTATGATATAGATAAGGATACGCTTAAAGCAGCGGGAGAACTTGCGGGAAACCTTAACAGGATAAGTGCCGAGAGAATAAGGGTCGAGCTTGAAAAGCTTCTTATATCAAAACATCCGGAAAAGATTATTACTTTATATGAAACGGGAATATCCAGGGTGGTTCTTCCTGAATTTGACCGGATTATGGAGACAGGACAGAATACACGGCATCATATTTACAGTGTAGGAATTCACACGGTGGAAACGCTTAAGAATTCGATAGGTTTTGATGCTTCATTGACTGATAATGATATTAAGCTTCTGAGGCTTACATTACTCATGCATGATATGGGTAAGCCTGCTGCCAGGACGACTGATGAAGAAGGAAGAGATCATTTCATAGGGCATGCATATATAAGTGAGAAAATAGCCGGGAACATATTACACAGACTAAAATATGATAATGATACCCTTAATAAAGTAAAAAGACTGGTCAGATTTCATGACCACAGAAATAAGCTTACTTATCCAAGAGTCAGAAGGACGATCGTAGAGATATCAAAAGAACTGATACCTCTGTGGCTTATGGTAAGACGATGCGATATCTGCGCTCAGAGTATGATGTCGAGAGAAGAAAAGCTTAAGGATATTGATGATTTTGAACAGATGTTTATAAAAGTAACGGAACAGGGTGACTGTCTTTCAATAAGGGAGCTTTCCGTAACGGGAAGGGATCTGATGGAGCTGGGCATAAAACCCGGTCCTTTTCTGGGGGAGATCCTTGACAAGCTGTTAGAGGATGTTCTGGATGTTCCCGCGCATAATACAAGGGAGTGGTTGTTAAAAAGGGCTTCAGCCTATTTGGAAGGCTGAACCTGCCGGTGTGGTGTGTAAGAAATATGTTTTAAAGGTAGTGTAAAGAAAATGAAAAAAGCCATAGTACCGATATGCGTTATACTGTTTATAGCTTTTACAGGCTGCTATCTTATTATAATGGAATATGCAAAGCAAAGGGCTGCTGACAGAGTGGCTAATGAGGCTGTGTCCGAAAATGTGGAGCAGGAAGCACTTTCAGAGCCTGATGAGGGAATACAGGGTATACTGACAGGTATAAATACGGAAGACGGTATAATGGGTTTTCAGGATATAAGATCGGGAAAATTATACGAAATCCCATATGACAGCAATCTGGAAGTCAAAAATAAATACGGCGATATAATGAGCATGGCAGAGCTTGTAAACGGTGAGATCTACCGGCTTGATTATACAAGGAGCCTAAAGAAGCTTACGGGGATACAGGTATCGGATACAACGTGGACATATACAGATGTAAGGAAATTTTCATTCGATGAACACAAAAAGATCATGATGATCGGAGATGAGGCTTATAAGTTTACCAAGGCACTCAGGATATACTCACTGAACGAGGAAGCTCAGATAATGGATATTAACGAGATGGATACTCTTACTGTCAGGGGAATAGATAAAGAGATCCTGTCGGTAGTGGTGGATAAAGGACACGGCTATGTGAGAGTTCTGAATGATGCATATTTTATAGGCGGATGGATCGAGATAGGGCAGGATATAATCAAACCGGTGACTGAAGACATGCTTATCCCGGTAGGAGAAGGCGATCATCTTATTAAAGTCACCAACAGGGGATATGCAGGGGAAGAAGAGGTCAGGGTATCAAGAGACAAAGAGACTAAGCTTGATCTGTCGAAGATTGAAATAGAAGAGGTGGCTATCGGACACGTACAGTTTAAGATAGATCCCGATTATGCAAGGCTGTATATAGATGATGAAATAACGGAATTCGAGGAGAGGGTTCCTCTTGAGTTCGGAGTACATTCAATAAGAGTGGAATGTGCCGGTTATAATACGATATATTCAAATATAAAAGTAGGTTCCGATTATGCGGAGATAGATATAACCATGGATGAAGAAAGCAAAGAAAGTGCTTCGACATCCGGTACCGGGAAAAGAGATCCGGTCAGTGATAATAAAACTGTTTCGGGCAACACAGCCGGGAATCCAACATCCCTTTCGGCGAACGGAACGGAAGCTTTACCAAAGCCATACCCTGCTGCGATAACATCTTCCACGGAAGCTGCAACAACAGAAACAGGTTCATCATCAGTATCATCATCAGCTTCGTCATCCTCTGCAGGGACGGTCATATCGGGTGAGAAGAAGATATATGTGGAGCAGCCCTCGGGAACAGAGGTATATCTTGACGGAAATTACATAGGTATCGCACCGGCAAGTACGACCAAGGTAACCGGTTCACATGTGATAACCTTAAGCAGACAGGGTTTTCAGACCAAAAGCTATACCGTGAATATAGCAAATGACGGAAATGATGTAACATTCAGTTTTTCAGCCCTTATCGAACAGTAATACTTTGCCGCACAGAACGGGAATAAAGCTGTTTTCATTGAAACGAAAAGACTTAACCGTTATAATGTCTTATGTGTATCATATGCCCTGGAAGGATAAAACAGTACATGCAGTTACTTAAACAGCATAAAAACAGAAGAGGCAGATTTGTTACGGCGGTATTTTTCATTACCGTCTTTATTGCGTGTGTGCCTCTTATTTCAAAATACTGTATTAACGGTCATGATCTGGATTATCATCTGCTTCGGATAGAAAGCCTGAAGGAAGGTATACGGATGGGGAAGCCGTTTCTTAAAGTCAATCTCCTGTATTTTGGCGGAGCAGGTTATGCAAGCTCTATGTTTTATCCGGATTTCATGCTTTATATACCGGCATTTCTTCGCGTCATGGGTGTATCTATAAATTCAAGCTACCATATTTTTATTGCAATATGTATAATACTCTGCTACATGTCTGCATATAAATGCGTCAGGGAAATGACAGGCTCCACATACGGAGCAATGACTGCTGCGGTCATACTTACCTTATGTCCTTACCATCTCGATGATATTTATATAAGAAGCGCGGTAGGCGAATATACAGCTTTTATTTTTATACCTATAATAATTTATGCCATGTACAATGTTGTGTATGAAGATATGGATAAGCCTCAGCTTTTTGTGTTGGGATATGCCGGTGTTCTGCTGTGTCATACATCCACATTTATAATGTGTACGGTGTTTGGGATAGCGGTGCTCCTCATTAATTACAGAAAGATTCCGGGAAGCGGAAGGCTTATGGTCAGGCTTATCTGTTCAACCGTTACTACGCTGCTTCTGACAGCATTTTACTGGATACCCATGCTTGAGCAGTTCATGGATACAACCTTCTATGTAAGTACACCCTGGATGGATCCGAAAGATGAAGCAGTTGCCTTCGCCCGTATTTTCGGATTATCATTTCCGACGCTCGGAAGTCTGTGCGTACTGGTGCTGATCCCGAGAGTATTTATGAAAAGAACACGTACCTTTGTGAGCGAAATAGATACGGATACGGCATTTAAACCAAGGGAAATGGCCCGGGAAGGAAGGAACGGAAGACCGGGGATACGCATGAGCGGTGAAGAAGCCGTCGACCGTTGTATGGTGTATGCGGATATTCTGATAGCAGCAGGATCGTTCTTTACAATATGTGCCGGTGATATACTGCCATGGGGAAGAATAGGGAAATATTTTTCTTTCATACAGTTCCCATGGAGGTTTTTTATAATGGGATCATGTCTGTTTGCAATAGCCGCAGGCCTGATTTACGGCAGGATAACGGGAAGGGATGAGGATGTTTCGGAAATCTGGGTGTTTGACAGGGCTGTTGATTCTACCGTAATAAATACAGGTGCCATAATCCTTACCTTATTACTTGTAAGCTTTGGGTATAATGCATTTATGTCATACAGTCTTGAATCACAGGGGTATTATGATTATTCGGAGGATTATTATTCGTATAAACCGTATACTGCCAATGTGATTGCCGGTGAATGGCTGCCGGAAGCTGTTACTGACAGGGATTCTCTGCTGACTGACAGTGAAAAGATGATGGCTTCAGATGGTACAGAGCCCGGCTTCAGAAGAGAAAAAAATGCAATAGTCGCTGATATTGGTAAAGCATATGAATATGTAGATGTTCCGTTTATATACTATAAGGGTTACAAAGCAGAATTTAAGGATGAAAACGGGAACAGGGTAAAGCTTAAAATAACGGGTGAGGGTCATAACGGTATGTGCAGGGTATATATGAACGGTAATGAAAGAGGCATCCTTACGGTCATTTACGAGGGGACAGTACTTATGTGGATATCTGTATTAATAAGTATTGTGACAGCGATCTTTATCATATGGTTATATATCAGGAAGGATCATCACAGAGAGCAGGTTTATGATCCGGAGCAAAGAAACGATACTGAAGATAAAGGATATTTAAAAAGGAGTGCTGTTGCTGCTTCCGGAAAGGAAGAGCATGAATAAAGGACTGTATACGGGCATAGCCGTCGGGTTGATCATGATGTGTACTTTATCAGGATGCAGAGGCTGCCGGAAGGATACGGAAGTATATAATGAAAACCGGAGAAATGAAGACAGTATTTCCGTAAGCAATAATGTTCCTTCGGAAGACGGTCAGATAATGGTAAGCCTGGCGGGATATGAAAAAAACGGGGCAAAAAAGGCATTGATTAAATGCAGCGGAAACAGTAAACGCTTTTCCGTTATAGATAAGGAGACCGAAAAAGAAGCATTAAGCGGAAGGATACAGTTTGGCGTTAAGCAGACCAATGTTTCAGAGGAAGGAGGTATATGCGATTTTACCTCTCTCGATAAGGCAGGAAGCTTTTATATCCGGACAGACAGTGGTATATGCTCGGAGGAGTTTACAATTAAGGAGGGACTGTACAGTGATCTTCTTAAAGAAAAAACAGCGTATAGCAGTGAAACAACCATAAAAAAGGAAGAAATAAATAAGGATAATATAGAGAACTGCTTTCTTTATATTACGGACGTGGTCCTTTCAGAGGAATTCTTCGGTGAGCATACGATAAAGAACGGTAAAGATATAAACAGTAAGCTTCCCGAAAGCATCAAAACCGTAAAGATACAGACAGATGCGCTTAGCGAACTGATCAATGAACACGGTGTGCTTGATACGGGATTAAGGGCCGGTAACGAAACTTATTATCAGTATTCGGCTGTAATGTCATTATTTGCTTATGAGTACGGACCATATGATAAAGAAGAAGCCGGTGAATATACGAAGCTGGCAGAGGCTTCTTACAGACATGCGGAGGAAATCTACGAAAAGGCTTCGGTGGAAGAAAAAAAAGAAGTGGATGATAAGCGCTTCTGGGCAGCCGCTCAGCTGTATAAGCTTACGGGCGAGAGAAATTATAAGAAAACCGCTGAGAGCTACGCCGGGGATCCACCCACCGGATTCAGTAAAGATAAGAGCGGTTATCTTGGAACCATAGCATATCTGACCTGTTATAATAAAATAGATCTTGATGTAGGTGAGATGTTTATAACGGCACTTATGAAGGATATAAACGGGGTGATCAGGAATGAGTCGGTAAATACTTTCCTGATATCACGGGAAGAAGATCATAAAGACGAGAATATAAGTGCAGCTTTCGAAGCAGCAAGGCTGATGGTGTTGGGTAATTATATAACAAAGAATATATATTATGTTGAGACAGCAGAAAGCTATGTGGAATATTTATTTGGAATAAATATGTTGGGTAAGGACTATGCTTATGATGCTTCTTCGGATAATTATTCCGAGCCTATGTCATTTATTCTTGCCGGACTTATCGAAAGCTATATTTATGAAGACAGACAGCCGGAGGCGATGAGCAGATAAAGCTCTGATCAGATAAGCAAGGATGTATCGGATTAAGTTATGTGTGATGGAAATTTATTTTTTGGATCTATATGACAGACGAAAGATGGGTATAACAGATAATGAATATAGAAGTTGACGGTTATAATATAAGCTATAAGATTACCGGACCGGATGATACATCCACAGGGGAGGTGCCTGCCGTTATTATGCTGCAGGGCTGGGGTACCGATCTTGGAGTGTATGATTCTGTTGCAAATGCAATAAATGACAAATACAGGTTCATCCAGTTTGATCTGCCCGGATTCGGCAGCTCAGACGAACCGAGAGAAGCCTGGAATGTGGATGCCTATGCTGATTTCTTTTGTAAGTTTACTGAAGCACTTGGTATAAAAGAAGCAACCCTTATCGGTCATTCCTATGGGGGAAGGATAATCATAAAGCTTGCGTCGCGGGAGAGTATCCCGTTCAGGATAAAAAATATAGTTTTAATAGACAGTGCCGGAATAATGCCGAAACGGAGCTTTAAGCAGAAGTTTAATATCCGTAAGTACAAGATAATAAAAAAGATAGTAAGCGTTAAGCTCATATATGCGCTTTTTCCCGAGCTTATTGATGACTGGAGGAGCTCACAGGGTTCGGCTGATTACAGGAATGCTTCTCCGATGATGCGGCAATGCATGGTAATGGCTGTAAATGAAGATCTTACGGAGCTTCTTTCTCGTATCAAACAGGATACATTGCTTATCTGGGGTGACAGGGATACAGCGACTCCGGTAAGTGACGGAAAGCTTATGAATGAAAAGATCCCTGAGTCAGGCCTGTGTATATTGGAAGGCTGCGGGCATTTTTCGTTTCTGGAAAAACCGGCTCAGTTTAAAAGTATAATGCGAAGCTACATGATGTGCTGAATCAGAGTAAAGATAATAGTTACAGATAATACAAGTTAAGGAAAATATATGTTGATAAGAAACCTGATCACAATAATTCTATATATTCCCGCCTTTTTTCTGGCCATGCGGTATAACATGCATATGTTTCAGCTGAACGGCTATAAGAACGGAGAGCATCTTAACAGGCTTAAAGGAAATCTTAAAAGGCAGTGGCTGCTTGTTTTTATATTCATTCTTGGCTGCATAAGGCTTTTTTTGACATGGTTTATACTGGATATTCTTATATATCTGACTCTTCTTCTTGTGATCCTTGTATATAATGCAATGAAGAAACTCAATACCAAGAAAAAGCTGGTATATACGGCAAGAGTTAAGAGGATGGTGGCAACAGTCTTTACAGTATCGGCTCTCATAATAGTCCCGGCTGTTATATTCCTTGATCCCGGCCGTCTTAGCGGTGTATTTGCGATACTCGTCGGAGCACAGCTTCTTATGGACGTTATCGCCAATATAATAAATCACCCTGTAGAATGGGGGGTCAGGCAGTATTACATCAATGATGCGAAGAGAATGCTCAGGGAAAGCCCGAATCTTAAGATAATCGGAGTGACAGGAAGCTATGGAAAGACAAGCGTTAAGTTCTATCTGCAGACCCTGCTTAAGGACAGCTTTAATGTATTGGTTACTCCGGAGAGCTATAATACGCCGATGGGGGTTGTAAGGACTATAAGAGAGTCACTTAAGTCAACTCATGAAATATTTGTGTGTGAAATGGGTGCAAGACATGTCGGAGACATTAAAGAATTATGTGATATTGTTCATCCACACCACGGACTGATCACCTCGATAGGTCCTCAGCATCTTGAAACCTTCTTTAACATGGATAATATCAAAAATACCAAATTCGAGCTTGCGGATGCCCTTCCTGATAACGGTATGCTGTTTCTTAACGGGGATAATGAGTATATCAGGGAGAAAGCAGCAGACTATAAGAATGTGGTTTTTTACAGAACAAAATTCCCGGAAGCGGAAATCCCCGGAAATGCTCTGTCTGATCCAATGAAGACATCAGGTGATGACAGGGTCGGGAATACGGTAATAGAGAATAATGGATATGTTGCGGGAAATATAAGAGTATCTCAGATGGGAACCGATTTTACGGTTACGGCACCGGACGGTAGCAGCGAAAGCTATCAGATGAGACTTATTGGAGCACATAATGTTATAAATGTTGTAGGTGCCATCGCAGTAGCTAACAGGCTGGGAATTCCTCTTTCCGGATTAAAGATCCCGGTAAGGCGGCTTCAGAGTGTTGAACACAGGATGCAGCTTAGGGAGCATGGGCTTGTTACCATTATAGACGATGCCTATAATTCCAATCCTGTGGGGTCTAAGGCTGCTGTAGAAACGCTTAAGCTCTTTGACGGAATAAGGATATTGGTGACACCGGGAATGGTGGAGCTTGGTGATAAGGAAGAGGAGTATAATTACAAGTTCGGAATCTATGCGGCAAAATGTTGCGATTATATACTTCTTATCGGAAAGAATCGTACAAAGCCCATATATGACGGAGTATTAAGCGAAGGGTTTCCCGAGGATAAGCTTAAGGTCTTTGATAAGCTTGAGGAAGCTCTTGCCTGCGCATATGAGATAAAAGGACAGGGACATAAATATATTCTTTTGGAAAATGATCTGCCGGATAATTACCGTTAACCGTACGGAAGAGTTCTGAAAATGGAAATAAAACCGATAGCACATATTCATACGGATTTCCCTCAGAAATTCGGTCTGCCGAGGCAGAGCGGACTTATTGAGGAACTTGAGGGTCGTATTGTGTTTGAAAAAGAATACAGAGATCCGGAAGCAGTAAGGGGAATTGAAGGGTATGATTATCTTTGGCTTCTGTGGGGTTTTGAGGTTGGGGAAGATGAGGGGTTCAGGCCGACTGTACGACCGCCCAGGCTTGGCGGAAATGAAAGGATGGGTGTGTTTGCGACAAGATCTCCGTTTCGTCCGAACCATATAGGCCTGTCATCCGTAAGGCTTACCGAAGTAAAGATAACAAAGGAATCAGGTCCCATTCTCTTTGTTTCCGGAATAGATATGAAACATAATACACCGATATATGATATCAAACCGTATCTGAGCTATACTGATTCACATATGGGAGTACGCAGCGGATTTACGGATGAATTATCATCGAATGCTTTGAAGGTTGATTTTCCTGAGGAACTGCTTGAAATTCTTCCGGAGAATAAACGGCAGGGAGCTGTTTCCGTACTCTGCAGTGACATAAGGCCATCATATCATGTCAACAGAAATGGCCTGGGAAAATACGGTTTAAGCTATGCGGGTTATAATATCCGCTTCACCGTGGACGGAGAGGATCTGAGAGTTACAGAAGTGACAGAGAGTTAATTTGTTTAAACAAAAATCATTTCACAAAAGATATTTGTAAAATATACTTGACATATCTCCATTGAAGAGTTATTATTGTCTCACAGAAGGGCCAAAGGGAATGACGTCATTCTTAAGAGTACAGTGATAACTTATTAATGGAGTTTTATTTTTTTGTTATATGAGGAGGAAGATCATGAACGGAAAAGGAGCAGGTTTTGTAATAGGACTAATTGTTGGGATCATCTTAGTCATGGTACTGATTAAGATGGCCAATAAAGACAGAAGGATTAAAACAGAATATGATGAGAGACAGGAGAAGATAAGAGGCAAGGCATATAAATATGCTTTTTATACAATGATATATTATCAGGTGATATTGATAGGCCTGTCATTTGCAGAGCTTTCATTACCGATAGACAGGTATGTTTTGGAATGCTTCGGTATATTTTTAAGCTGTACCGTACTTGGGGGGTACTGTGTATGGCATGATGTTTACTGGGGGCTTAATAATGACCACAGACGATACTATATTGTGTTCGGAGTATGTCTGTTTCTTAATCTGATCCCGGTAATAGTTCCTGCCATAAAGGGTGAGTTTGCCGGGAATGGTTTAAGCGGTGCCCCGATGCTGAACTTAATGGTAATATTTATGATGGTTGTATTATTGGCAGAGCTTGGTATCAAGCATCTTATTGATAAGAAGACAGAAGACGGGGAGGACTGATCTATGAAGAATTTAAGACTTAAGGCTGCCCGTGCCGGAATGGATCTGTCGCAGGAGGATCTTGCAAAGCTTTGCGGTGTATCCAGACAGACAATAAGCGCCATAGAGAAGGGTGATTACAATCCTACGATAAATCTGTGTATAGCTATATGCAAGGCACTCAACAAAACCCTTGATGAACTTTTTTGGGAATGAGATGCGTTTATGAAGATGCCTTAATTGTTTAAATCCATGAGATATGGTATATTTAAACCGTATTTCATGGATTTGTCAGTTTAGCCTGAATTATAAGATAATAAGCATTTTCCGGGTAGTGTAAAGCAGAATATGAATACTACTGAGAACCATCATAAGGAATCCACCTAAAGCGGTACCCCTTATGATATATGAAGGAGGGAGAAAGGAATGGAACAGAATACGGAAAAGACGGTAAAAAGGAATTCATGGATAGGACCTCTTATAATCGGGATATGTATAATGGGAAGCTGTGCGGCCATAGCCTTCGGTCTTATGCACTTCAGATCGAAGAGTGAGCATACGATAGCAGCAACGGGAAGTGCAAGTGTTGATTTCGAGGCAGACACTATTATATGGAGAGGATCCTACAGCGCATGGGCATATTCATCAAAGGATGCTTACAAAAAGATCAGAAAGGATGCGGATCTTATAATGGATTATCTTATTGAAAATGATATAAAAGAAGATGAGATAGTGTTTAATTCGGTCGATATTGCAAGAAATTATAAGGATAATTATGATGAGAACGGCAATTATATAGGAAGTGAACCTAACGGATATACCCTGACACAGAGTGTGACCGTAACTTCCGGTAATGTTGAAAACGTAGAGTGGATATCAAGGGATATATCAAGTCTTCTGGATGATGGTATAGAGCTTACATCAGGATCCCCGGAATACTACTATTCCGATCTTGACGCTCTAAAGCTAGATCTTATTGACAAGGCATCCGAAAATGCAAGAGACAGGATAGAGATAATAGCCAAAAATGCCGATGCAGATCTTGGAAAGCTTAAAAATTCAAGCCTCGGAGTATTTCAGATAACGGCAAAGAATTCAGGTACGGGAAGCTATTCCTATGACGGAGCATTTGACAGCTCATCGAGATATAAAACCGCAACTATAACTGTCAGGCTTGAATATGATCTTAAATAAAACGGAGAAATGCATTCATTATCCGAATACAGGGGACAAAAGGTAGTTTTGTATTTTTATCCGAAGGACAATACTTCAGGTTGTACTAAACAGGCATGCGGTTTTTCAGAACTCTATCCGCAGTTTAAGGAAAAGGCAGCGGATAATCCTAAGCAGATGCTTACCGAGCTTTGATACAGGGTATTGGCTCAGTAAAAGAAAGCTGTATCATGTACCGATATGTATGATATAATTGTTTTTGTACGGATCACTTTTTTGAAAGTAGATAAGGAGAAACAGATATGTCCAGAACGGTTCTTTGCTACGGAGACTCAAATACCTATGGTTATGTACCGGAAACCGGGACGAGATACCCGGTAAATGTCCGCTATCCGGGAAGGCTTCAGATGCTCCTGGGGAATGACTATAATGTAATAGAAGAAGGCTGCAACGGAAGGACAACCATCCATGATGATCCTGTGGAAGGATGGAAGAACGGACTTGATTATTTAAGACCCTGTCTTAATTCGCATAAGCCGGTAGATATTATTATCCTGATGCTTGGAACCAACGACCTTAAGACGGTTTTTCATTCCAATGCAGAGCTGATAGCGGAGGGGGTAGGAGTACTCGTCGATGTAATAAAAAGCTTCAGTCTCGAGAAACAGGAATTCATTCCCAAAATAATCCTGGTATCACCGCCTCAGATAGGAGAAGGAATAAAATCATCACCATTTTTCGGTGCATTTGATGAGAGATCGGTAGAAGAGTCAAAGAAGTTTCACCTTCATTATGAGTACATTGCCGAACAGAAGGGATGTGTATTCTTTGATGCGGCTAAATACATAAAGCCTTCGGAATATGATTCACTGCATCTTACTGCAAAAGCTCACGCGGTTCTTGCGGAGAAGCTGTCGGATCTGATAGCGGATGTGAGCATGCAGAGAATAGGGTAGCTTTATAATCGTCCGTTATCCAATTCTTAATAGTTACAAATATTCAATAAATGAGTCTGTCTTGGCAGACATATGACAGGAGGAGGTCCATGCCGCCGGGAGCAGGAAGACATGGGGGCCCGGGAGGGCATTACATGACCGATGAGGAGCTTGCAAGAGCTCCGAAGATAACGGCAGAGCTGGTTAAAAGAGTCTTTTCTTATCTTAAGCCGTATTGGAAGCAGCTTATTTTGGTACTTCTGTGTATAGCTCTTTCATCTGTTGCCGGACTTATGCCGTCTATCCTTACAGGTAAGATAATAGATGAGGGCCTTATCGGCAGGGATTTAAAGCTTCTTATCATCTATATAACCGCATCATTTCTGGTTACATTGCTTGCAAGTCTTATAGGAGTTGCGGAAAGCTATATAAATAACTGGATAGCCCAGCATATAACCTTTGACATGCGCAATATGATGTACAGTCATCTGCAGCATATGTCACAGCGTTTTTTCACATCCAATAATCAGGGAGATATCATTACCCGTATGACTTCGGATATTGACGGTGTGGAATCCGTTATCACAAATACTTTCAAGAGTATCCTGTCCAATTCGATAACCCTCATTTTTGCTCTTACGGCCATGTTTCAAAAAAACTGGATACTTGCCATTCTCGGTATTGTGGTAATACCGCTGTTTGTCATTCCAACAAGACGTGCAGGCAGGACGAGATGGACGCTTACCAATGAAGCCCAGGCATGCAATGATGAGGTTAACGGTATCCTGAATGAGACTCTTTCGGTAAGCGGGCAGCTGCTTGTTAAGCTGTTCGGAAAAGAGGATGAAGAATACGAAAGATACCGAAGTGTGAATAATAAGATGATAAAGCTTAATATCCGTGAGCGTATGGCGGGAAGATGGTTCTTCATGGTACTTCAGACCGTAACCAACATAGGCCCGATGCTTCTGTATCTGGTTGGAGGCATTCTTATGATGAAATATGACAGTACGCTTACGGTCGGTGATATTACGGTTCTTGTGGCACTGCTTGGAAAGACATACATGCCTGTTAACAGCCTGCTTAATATTCAGGTTGACTGGATGAGGGCAATGGCTCTGTTTTCAAGGATATTTGCATATTACGATATGGAAGTTGAGATAGAGAATCCAAAGCAGCCCATGATTCTCCCCAGGATGACCGGAAGGATAGAATTTAAGCATGTGGATTTCTCTTATGATAAGGAAAGACAGATACTTAAGGATGTAAGCTTTAAGCTGGAAGCCGGTAAAAGCATGGCAATTGTGGGACCTTCGGGTTCAGGTAAGAGTACGATAATAAATCTTATTCCGAGAATATATGATGTATGTGCGGGGTCTGTTCTGTTTGACGGAGTGGATGTAAGGAAGCTGAGCCTTAAGCAGCTTAGGAAAAATGTGGGAGTGGTTTCCCAGGAGACATATCTGTTTAACGGAACAATAAGAGACAATCTTCTGTATGCTTCACCAAATGCTACGGAGGATGAGATGATAGAAGCATGTAAGAAGGCAAATATATACGATTTTATACAGAATCAGGAGAAGGGGCTTGATACAATGGTAGGTAACCGCGGTCTTAAGCTTTCGGGAGGAGAGAAGCAGAGGATATCCATAGCCCGTGTACTGCTTAAGGATCCAAGGCTCCTTATCTTTGATGAGGCCACTTCGGCACTGGATTCCATATCGGAGCAGAAGATCCAGGATGCGATTGACCCGATAATAAAGGAAAGGACATCTATTCTGATCGCACACAGGCTGTCGACCATTCTTGCGGCAGACATGATTTATGTGCTTAAGGACGGTGAAATAGTTGAGAGCGGACAGCATAAGGAGCTGGTAAGGAAGGGAGGAGTATATACGGAACTGTATGAGACACAGTTCAGACAGGGAGAGCCGGGCGGAAATCCCGATGATTACGGAATGGCGCCGTTTCCCAGTGATGAATATTGATTATTAAATTAACTATGACGGGAGGAATAATAGATATGAAGCGTGAAATACCAATAACTGAAATAGAAGGTATAAGGATCGGACAGGCAGAAGATATTGCTGCGGGAACAGGCTGTACCGTGATCATAAGTGAAAAGGGTATGTGTGCGGGAATTGACGTAAGAGGCGGAGGTCCGGCATCACGTGATTCGAGACTTTTAGATCCGCTGACAGCGGCACAGTATGTGCATGCCGTTGTCCTGGCAGGTGGAAGTGCGTTTGGACTGGGTGCAGCAAACGGTGTTATGGATTACCTTGAAGAGCATGACATAGGGTTTGATGTTGGCGTTACGAAGGTTCCTCTTGTAGTACAGTCAGATATTTTTGATCTTACTGTAGGTGATAAGACAGTGCGGCCGGATCATGATATGGGATATGAGGCTGCAAGACTTGCAATGGAAGCACCCAATTACAGAGATGGGAACTATGGTGCAGGATGCGGGGCAACCGTAGGAAAGCTTGCGGGAATGAAAACCTGCATGAAATCAGGTATCGGAAGCTACGCCATAGAACTCGGTTCTCTTAAGATAGGAGCGGTCGTAGCTGTAAATGCACTCGGAGATATATATGACTGGAGAACGGGTAAGAAAATAGCAGGCTTACTGGAAACAGACGGAGAAGGCTTCCGTGACAGCGTTTCTCTTATGGAGGAGAGTATAGATGTTCATGAGAACAGATTTGTGGATAATACAACCGTAGGAGCCGTTATCACAAATGCTGTATTCAATAAATCGCAGCTTTGCAAGATTGCCGGAATGACACACAACGGATATGCAAGATCGATACGCCCGGTACACACAACAGCAGACGGTGACAGTATTTACGCAATATCGGTCGGCAGTGTAAGTGCAGACCAGGATCTGGTTGGAACACTTGCCGCTGATGTAATGAGTGAAGCGATAAAACGCGCGGTATTCAGCGCTGAAAGCGCATATGGATTTACTGCTGCCAGAGATTTAAAGCAGTAGAAGGAATGGATCATAAATATATATCCGTAAATGAATATCTGAAGAACAGATACGGTGAGAAGGTATATAAGCTTTCGATAGACGCGGGAATGACATGTCCGAACAGAGACGGGACGATCGGGACAGAAGGCTGTATTTTCTGCTCAAAAGGCGGATCGGGAGATTTTACGTTTGGAAATGATAAGCGTTATTCATGCACTGAAGAGGATATAGTCTGTCAGCTTAATAAGGCAAAAACTCTCATTTCGAAGAAAACAGGCTGTAGTAAATATATTGCATACTTTCAGCCCTTTTCAAATACCTATGCGCCTGTAAACTATTTAAGAAGAGTATTCCATGCGGCAATAGAACAGCCTGAGGTGGTGATATTATCAATAGCGACAAGGTGCGACTGTATATCCGATGAAGTTCTTTCTCTGCTCAAAGAGCTTAATAAGATCAAGCCGGTCTGGGTGGAAATGGGGCTTCAAAGTGTACATGCATCCACACTTACATATATTGAATGCGGATATACGTATGAGCAGTTTGAAGACTGTGTATACAGATTAAATAATGCAGGAATCGATGTTATCGCACATCTTATCCTGGGACTTCCGGGTGAAACGGAAAATATGATGCTTGAGTCTGTAGACAGAGTGTGTTCACTCCCGATAAAGGGTATAAAGCTTCAGCTTCTGCATGTACTTAAGGATACTAAGCTGGCAGAGATCTATAAGGCAGAACCATTTCATATCATGAGTATGGATGAGTACTGTACGCTGGTAATTAAATGTGTTGAACACATACCTTACGGTATGATCATACACCGTATGACGGGAGACGGTCCCAGAAGGCTTCTTATAGAACCCGGGTGGAGTACAGATAAAAAAAGGGTACTTAACACACTGAAACATATGCTTAATGAGGAAAATGCCGGGGATATTTTATCCGAATAAAATAAAACATAAGATTACGGATATTAATGGCTTGATGATCACATGCGGATAATACGGAACATGCCTGATGCCGGCTCTTCACGCTGTGCGATCAGAAGAGGTCTGGTTCCGAGCTTATCGGTTACGTAATCAAGAGCATGGTTTTTATCACTGTCTTCCATTTCCCTGAAGGGATCATCAAGCACAACAAAATCAGCCGGAACAAACAGAGCCTTTATTATCTCTATAATCCGCCTTTTGCCGATACTCAGATCTCCTGCCGGTTTATTCATTTCTTCATCAGAAAAAAAACGGGACAGTTCTTCTGCGGCACCGCCTTTGGTGGCTGTCCTGTGTGCTTTTTTTACATTCCATACAGCGTTTTTCTTAAGATTAAGACTTTCTTCCTGAGGGACATAGGCTGTCATGAGTTTCGGATATTTATAATCCCCCATACGACTGACCTTGCCGGAATCGGGTTTTTCAGTTCCCATGAATATTTTAAGTGCGGTAGTCTTGCCGCTGTCTTTTGGTCCAACAAGGGCATAACACTTCCCATCCTCAACAGACAGATTGAAATCCTTAAGAGCTTCTGAATTATTATATGATTTATATATATGTTCGAGATATATCGTCATAGATACGGCCTTTCCTGTTTTATAAGGAATGATCCTGTTTTAAGGTCTTCATTTGGATCTGTAAAAATTCCTTACCACTTCTTCTGCGGGTTTGGCATAAATATTATATCCTTTATCGGAAAGAGCATTTCCCGAAGGATACAGCTTAATACTCCAGTCCCACAGGAAGAAGCCTTCCACAAAATCACGTCTGTCACAGGCCTTAAACATGGTATCATACCACCTGGCCTGTTCATCGGCAGCAGGTTCGCCGGGCAGGGTCCAGTCATTTGGTACATTAAGAGATCCTTTTGTGGATTTACAGCCTGCTTCTGCAAAAAAGAAGGGTTTATCATATTTTTTTACAACCTTTTCTATTCTGTCAAGCTGTATATCCCAGTCATTTACGGGATAATATCCGCTTGAGCATATGTAATCAACACAATCCCACCAGGTAACATTATCCTCCTGATATTTATCGGTATTATAGGTTACGGGACCGTGATACAGTTCTCTGATCCCGGCAATAACATCACGCCACTCTTCCTCTCTGTGCTCAGACTGCACCATTTCGCAGCCTGCTATAAACATGTCAACAGAGCTTTCCTCAGCTAAAGCAGCATAATGAAGCTGGAAATCCCTGTATGCCCTGAACCATACAGACCACTTCGGTTCGCAGGGAACATCCTTCTCAAAGAAGCATATATGAGCGCGCCAGGTTCCGTTCTTACAGTTTACAGTAGGTTTAAGTGCTACCTTTAAGCCTCTGTCGTGGATATATCGGATCATTTTAAGGAGTTCTTCATCCGTAAGGTTTGCGGGAGATGTATAATCAATTTCCTGGGACTGCGGTGTATCCTGTAAGCCGTTGGGTACAAGTATTATATAATTGGCACCTGTCCTTTCTATCAGCTTGTCAATGCTTGTATAGGCCTGCTTTTTTGTGAATTCACCTGCACCGGCGAATGCGCCGTAGGTCACTCCCTTAATATATTCCATGATATGCTCCTGTCTGAAATCCGTTGTAATGCTTCTGCTTTTCCATAGATATGAAGGAATTTCTCTTAAAATATAAC
Source organism: Lachnospiraceae bacterium (assembly GCA_017450065.1). Taxonomy (GTDB): domain Bacteria; phylum Bacillota; class Clostridia; order Lachnospirales; family Lachnospiraceae; genus UBA2868. The sequence goes on along the minus strand of JAFSYI010000031.1, from coordinate 35,990 downwards.
AGTTATCGGAAGCAGTTTCAATTGTTTCCGATAACTGTGTGGTTTTGATATGTTATTTCAGGATACTGAAAGTCTTTTACGTATACCTGACACAGGAGTCTCTTTACCGTCTTTCTCCGGAATCGCGGTATTCTGGTTTTCTACAACCCTGATCGTCTTCCATTTACCCTGTCTGTATCTTATTATGCTTGCAATACCTGTTATGAACCAGGTAAGAGCTGTTGATAACCATATACCCCATTTGCCGACAGCCGGTATAAGTATGAGGGTGTTTGAGAAGATTATACGTCCGGCTACTTCCACACCTCCGTTTATCATTGAATACACGGCATCGCCTGCTCCGTTAAGGAGAGATCTTATCACATATATGATACCGAGGGCAAAATAGAACCAGGAGGTTATCTTAAGTGCCTGTGTTCCGAAGACGATAACGTCTGCATCGGAAACAAATACTCTCATGATATTTTCCCCAAAGGCATAGAAGATGATCAGCATAAACAGGCTGAAGCCCGCGACCCAAAGCACCGATCTGACAAGAGCGCGTTTCACCCGGTCAAGCCTGCCTGCGCCCATATTCTGTCCCGTAAAGGTTGAAAGAGCCATGCCGAGGGAGTTAAAGGGCTGCTGTACCAGCTGTTCAATACGTGATGTTGCGGTAAATGCAGCTACAATCATTGAACCGAAGGTATTGACAACACTCTGGAGGGCAACACAGGATATCGCTATAAGTGAAGACTGCATGGCAAGAGGAATACCCAAACGGTAACATTTGGCGGCAAGTTTTGCATCGTAATGCATTTCGTCCTTATGTATACAGAAAAACGGGTTCCTGTGCAAAGCGTACATAAGGCTTCCGACGGCTGATATAACCTGAGCGATGATAGTCGCATAAGCCACTCCCCGTACTCCAAGGTCAAACTGTATTACCAGGATAAGATCCAGAACTACATTTACAAGGCTTGCGAAGATCAGAAAATACAGAGGTGTCCTACTGTCTCCAAGTGCTCTTAATATAGAAGAAATACAGTTGTAGGCCGCAACTGCAAGTATTCCTCCGCAGGCTATCTGCATATACGCAACGGCATCATCCAGTATATCCGAGGGTGTATGCAGCCATGTAAGTACCGGTCTCGCAAGGATTATTCCAATCAGTGACATGATAAGTCCCGTTACAGCTATTATGTAGATAGAGTTAAATATCGCCCTTCGTACTCCTGCCTCATCACCTGCTCCGAAATGCTGTGATATTACCACACCTATACCGCCTGTAAGTCCCAGGCATAGTGAAAAGAACAGGAAATTAAGGGATGCCGTTGCACCGACTGCCGCAAGAGCACCTGCACCGACATATTTTCCGACAACTATCGAATCCACCATATTGTAAACCTGCTGAAATATGTTTCCTATAAGCATCGGAACGGAGAAGCTTATAAGGAGCCTGAATTCATTGCCTGTTGTCATATCTTTAACAAAGCTTCTGTTCATGTTATACCTCCCTGAAGTTACATTATTTGTTAAAAACGTAGGTTCCTTAATTGTAAATTGTTGTTTTATGAGTGTAGACCAATATACACAGGAATGTTATAATAAAACATCACGTTTATAGAATAAATCTATCAAAAAATCGATTATTCACGATAAATACATAGAAAGGCATAGAATATTTTTCAGATACGATCATGAACTACCTGTATGAATACTCCGATATTTTAAATACCCCCTATGAAACATTCGCATTTGATACGCTTGTTAATGACTTTCCCGTACGTCCGCATTTTCATCCCTATGTTGAGATACTGTATATGACAGAAGGCAGTATGTTTGCTGCTGCCGATGAGAAGGAATATTATATTAAGGAAGGAAATATGCTGGTGTTCTTTGGAGATATGCTGCATTCCATGTATGCGAGCAGCATCAAAAGAGCAGTATTTGTGGGTATTAAATTCGATCCGTCAAGACTTGCCGTCAATACGAATTTTACACCAAGGCTTCAGACACTTCTAACCGTGGCAAGGAAGCAGAACGCAAGGATATGCTTTCTTCCCGAAGAGAGCGGTCTTCATGATAACGGTCTTTTCTTTAAGGGATGTGAGGAGGAATTAAGGAAAAAGGATATCGGCTTTGATATTATGGTACATGCCAGATTATGCCTTCTTATGACCATGCTTATAAGGATCTGGCAGAAAGAGGGCATCGACTTCTCCAAAGTATCGGAATATGTATCGCGCGAGGAGCTTTCACTGCAGAATATAATCGAATATATCGATCTGCACATTGATGAGAATCCAAGGGTTGAAGAGCTCGCAAAAAGATGCAATATGAGTTATTCAAATTTTGCACGGTGCTTTAAGGAGATGTACGGACGGTCCTGCAAGGAGCATCTTGAGATGCTGAGGGTTGAACGGGCGGAAGAGATGCTTAAGTTCACGGATCTTAGCCTGAATGATATAAGCCAGGAGCTGGGATATGCGGATCAGAGTCATTTTACCAGGGCATTCAGGAAGCATAAGGGTATGACTCCCGGTAATCTGAGATAGAATAAATTAGTGTGACTTTTATTGGACTGATTAAATAATGAGCCATGATAGAATCCTTTCAGAGCCGCTAATAAAAGGCTTAACAACAGATCCCGTAAGGGAAACGAAGGAGGCTGCCATGGATTATATCATCGTTGAGACCATTATCATTTCTGCCGCGCTTACGGGAGCGGTAATTAAGGCTTTACAGCTTATTGTACTGGAGATAACGGAGGATATAAGGGAAATACTGTAATTTGAACAGCTCCTTTGAGCATTAATTACTAACCGTATTGCAGGAATTATGATATAATGTTTTGCAACGGGTTTACGATAAGATAATGACAGTTTGAAGGAGGAGCATAATGAAAACAAGGGTGGCCATGATCTTTGGCGGTAAGAGTGTTGAACATGAGGTATCCGTAATATCGGGTATTCAGGCGATTCTTTCCATGGATACGGATAAATATGAAGTGATTCCCGTCTACATGACAAAGAAGAATGAAATGTATATAGGAGAGGATATCGGTAATATAGAGGCTTATAAGGATATAAACGCACTTCTTAACAGATCCCGGAGAGTAATAATGATAAATGAAAACGGACGGGTTAAGCTGATGCCGTTTCCGCTTAAAAAGTTTGGAAAGAACCTTGAGACTGAGATAGATATTGCATTTCCGGTGGTTCACGGTACCAATGTTGAGGACGGAGCATTTCAGGGATACCTTAAGACTCTGGGAATACCGTTTGTTGGCTGTGACGTGACTGCATCCGCAATAGGAATGGACAAATTTATAATGAAGGCTGTTCTTAAGGAAGGAGATGTTCCGGTTCTTGACGCGAAGCTGTATACATTGTCTGATTATGCGGATATTGAGGTATTACTTGACAATGTTGAAAAGGAAATAGGCTATCCGGCCATTGTAAAGCCGGTCAATTTAGGGTCAAGCGTCGGCATCAGTGTTGCAAAAAACAGGGTAGAACTGACAAATTCAATAGATGATGCTTTCCGTTATGCCACGAAGGTGCTGGTTGAGCATGCGATAACAAGGCTGCGGGAGATAAACTGTGCGGTACTCGGTGATGAGAATGAGGCGATCGCTTCCGAATGTGAGGAACCTCTCCATACTGAGGACATATTAAGCTACGAGGATAAATATGTCAGCAATGCAAAGGGAAGCGGCAGTAAGGGTATGGCAAGCGTATCCAGAAAGATACCGGCCGGGATATCCGATGAACTAAGGGAAGAAATAAGACAGATGGCAGTCCGCTCCTTTAAGCTGCTTGGATGCAACGGTGTTGCAAGGATTGATTTTATGATCGATGAAGAGAATGACAGGCTGTACTTTAATGAAATAAATACGATTCCGGGCTCTTTGTCCTTCTATTTATGGGAACCCATAGGTATTCCGTATAAGGAGCTTCTGACACGTATGATCGATCTGAGTCTTAAAAGAGCCCGTCAGGAAGAGAGCCTGACCTTTACCTTTGATACCAATATCCTCAATTCTGCAAGCTTTGGAGGTTCCAAGGGAGGGTCAAAGCTGTAATAAAAAAACAATAAGATATGTAACTACACCTGCAGATGTATATTATCAATATATTCACAGGTGTAGTTTTTTTAACAAGATTTGACAAGGAAAAAGGTCAAAATATAAGAAGTCATGGGGAATTATATATGATATCCTATAGACAGTTACTGACTTCTTATGACATTACCTGTTCTTAAGCTGCAGGATACAGGAAACAGGGTATAAAGGAAGGAGAGAAGGTATGGCAGTAAAATGGGGTGTTCTTGGAACAGCAAATATAGCAAAGGGCTGTACGATCCCCGGCATGAAAAGGGCAAAGGGCTGTGAGCTGTATGCAATTGCGGGCAGGAACGAAGAGAAGGTGAAGAAGTATAAGGAAGAATTCGGATTCGAAAAATCCTATATCGGATATGATGCTCTGCTTGAGGATAAGGATGTACAGGCTGTATATATTCCTCTTCCCAATCATCTTCATAAGGAATGGGTCATAAAGGCACTTAAGGCGGGAAAGCATGTACTTTGTGAAAAACCACTTGCACTTAATGCGGATGATGCAAGAGAAATGTTTGATGAGGCAGAGGCAAACGGAGTTATTCTGATGGAGGCATATGCATATCTTCACAGTCAGTATGTTGCTTCGCTTAAGGAGGATGTTAAGAGCGGCATCATAGGAGATGTTGACTATATCGAAACGGCATTTATAACCCAGGGTTATGTTGAGGATATCAGGCTACATAAGGAAATGGGCGGCGGCGCTGTGTATGATCTTGGATGCTATTGTACTACGATGATACTGTCCATGACCGATTCGGAACCCGAATATGTAATGGGCAGGGCCGAATTCAATGATTTTGGTGTTGATGTCTTTACGGCAGCGTTAATTAAGTTCAAAAACGGCATGAGAGCATCCTTTAATGTCGGAATGATCTTCGATCCCGGATCGGATGCAAGATTTGACAGGCTGTACATTCACGGATCCACAGGCTGTATACGTTCGGATGTTGAGTATAATCAGTCAGGCAGTTTAAGCTATACCGTTATATCAAAAGACGGTGAAGTTACGAGAACGGTCGAAACCGATCATAATTATACTCTGGAGATTGAACAGCTTACACGCTGTATTGAGAATAATGAGAAGCAGCTTGTAACTCCGGAATTCTCCGTAAGAAACGCAGTGCTTATGGATGAACTGCTTAATAAGATAGGATACTGAGTATGGATTACAGCCGGTATGAGATATATGATTTTGATAATTCGAGCGCCTTTAATCTGTCTACCGGATATAAGGAAAGAAGCTACAATGCTCATTGGCACTCTTACGGTGAAATACTGCTTGTTGGCCCAGGAGATACCAATGTTTTTATGGTCAATCAGAAAGAGTATAAGCTTACGGAAGGTGATTTTGTCCTGATATGGCCCATGGAGATGCATGCGATAATTGATGCCGACAGGGAAGAATCACTTGTGATACAGTTCAGCAATGCGTTTATAAACTCTTTGTTTGATCTTCGCAGGATAATGCATTTCTATCATAATCTCCATGTACTGTGTATAAATGTTCATCAGCAGCTGGTATGTAAGCTTAGAGTCATAGCAGAAAATATGAGGGACATCTTCTTTTCGGATATGGTTGACAGAGAACTCCGCTGCTGTATGCTGCTTATGGAATTCATGCTTACGCTTGATGAACACAGGGATGAATTCGTAAAGGAGTTAAGCACCGAAAGCAGGACGAGTTATTCCGATGACGTTATGCGAAGGATGATAATGGTAACGGACTATATTAAAAATAACCTGACGGCCGATGATCTGTCGCAGGCGTCAATGGCAAGGATGGCCGGGGTGAGCAAGGACTATTTTTCAAGGATTTTTAAAAACATTACGGGTATGAATTACAGTAAATGGCTCAATACGATAAGGCTTGAAAAGGCTACCATATTGCTCGCACAGGAAAACATGACTCTTACCGAAGTGGCAATGCTGTCCGGATTCCAGAGCATTCCGAGCTTCAACAGGGTCTTTCGCGATGAGAAGGGAATGTCGCCGGGCGAATACCGGGCTTTATTTACAGATGTTAAGGATAGCAACAGTTAAGTATCATTACTGCCTTTGGGCGGAAAGGAAGGATCATGGAAAATTTTGAGTTTTATTCACCGACATGTTTTGTATTTGGAAAGGATACGGAGAATCAGGCAGGAAAATATGTTAAGAGATTCGGGGGAAGCAAGGTGCTTATCCATTACGGCGGAGGAAGTGCGGAGCGATCCGGACTTCTTGGAAGGGTAAGGTCATCTCTTGATGCTTTCGGCATTGCTTATGTTGAGCTGGGAGGAGTAAAGCCAAATCCAAGAAGCGGTCTTGTGTATGAGGGTATTGACCTGTGCAGGAAGGAAGGCGTTGATTTCATACTTGCGGTAGGTGGAGGAAGCGTTATCGATTCTTCAAAGGCTATTGCGGCGGGTGCAATATATGACGGAGACTTTTGGGATTTCTATCAGGGCAAATGGATAGAAGAGGCACTGCCGATAGGAACTATCCTTACGATTGCGGCAGCAGGCAGCGAAGGAAGCGGAGATTCGGTGGTTACAAAGGAAGACGGAATGTTTAAAAGGGATGCTCACGGTGATGTGATAAGGCCTAAGTTCAGCATTCTTAATCCCGCACTTACACAGACCCTGCCACCTTATCAGACAGCAGCCGGGATCACTGATATCATGGCTCATCTGTATGAGAGATATCTTACCAATACAGATGAGGTAGAGGTGACAGACAGGCTTATTGAAGGACTTCTTCTTACAATGATACATGAGGGTCCGAGGGTTATTGAAGATCCCGATAATTATCAGGCCAGAGCCAATATTATGTGGGCAGGAACAATGGCACATAATAATTCCTGCGGTGTCGGAAGGACTCAGGACTGGAACAGCCATACGATAGAACATGAGCTTTCGGCTCTGTATGACTGTGCACACGGCGCGGGACTGGCTGTTACGATGCCTGCCGTATTTACTTATGAGCTTTCACATAATGTAATGAGATTTGCCCAGGCGGCTGTAAGGATTTGGGGCTGTCAGATGGATTTTGCCAATCCCGAGGTAACTGCAAGAGCAGGTATCGAGGCATTCAGGAACTTCCTTATTTCAATAGGAATGCCGAAAAACTTCGAGGAGCTGGGAGCCAGGGAAGAGGATATTCCGAAGCTTGTTGATATATTGTGCAACGGAGACGGAAGAAAGGGAACGATTTCGGGCTTTGTGACTCTTGATGAAGAGGAATGTACAAAGATATATAAAATGATGGTATAAGGAGCATATATGGATATTTCACACAGAAAGGTATTTAAGAAGGTCAGGTTTAACGATGAGCAGGGTAATCCGGTTGCAGGGAAGAAAATAAACGTTAAGCAGATAAATCACAGTTTCCTGTTTGGATGCGGGGCATTTGATTTTCTTCCCTATGTGATGAAAGGTGAAGAAGAATATAAGAATATCACCGATGGGTGGCTTGAAATATTTAATTATGCAACCCTGCCTTTCTATTGGGGAAATTATGAGCCTGAAGAGGGTAAGCCTAATAAGGAAGTACTTATGAAAGCCGCACGCTATCTTATGGAAAAAGGCGTTAAGGTTAAGGGTCATCCACTGTGCTGGCATACTGTCTGTGCTGACTGGCTGATGAAGTATGATAATGAAACCATATTAAAGAAGCAGCTTGAAAGGATAGACAGGGAGGTAACCGGATTTAAAGGTGTCATAGATATGTGGGATGTTATCAATGAGGTTGTCATTATGCCGATATTTGATAAATATGATAACGCAATAACCCGCATATGTAAGGAAAACGGACGTGTAGGACTCATTAAGAAGGTGTTTGAGAAGGCTCATGAGTGTAATCCGGATGCAGTCCTTCTGTTAAATGATTTTAATACATCGACCAATTATGAGATACTGATAGACGGATGCCTTAATGCAGGTGTTCCCATAAGTGCGATAGGCATACAGTCACATCAGCACCAGGGCTATTGGGGCAGGGAGAAGCTTGAAGAAGTGCTTGAGAGATTCGGGCATTTCGGTCTTCCCATACATTTTACCGAAAATACGCTTATATCCGGTGAGATAATGCCGCCGCATATCGTAGACCTTAATGACTGGCAGGTGGATGAATGGCCTTCTACGCCTGAGGGTGAGGAAAGGCAGGCAAGGGAGATAAAGGAAATGTACAGTATACTGTTTTCACATCCTCTTGTTGAAGCCATAACCACCTGGGATTACAGGGACGGAGCATGGCTAAATGCACCGAGCGGATTCAGAAGGAAGGATAATTCCATAAAGCCTTCATTTGAAATGCTTAAGAAGCTGGTGAAGGAAGAGTGGTGGACAGATACCTCCGTAATCACGGATGAAAACGGATGGGCTGATATTGAAGCATTTAAAGGTGATTACTGCCTGAGCTGTGAAGACAGGTCTGTTAATGTAGAATTATCTGATGACAAAGAGGCTGTTATCTGCATATAATGTGAATGTAACTCTTCGGAACGGTTAACTATGTACATAAGATGAGTCAGAGGAAGTATCTTCTGGCTCACTTTGAAAATGAAAGGAGAGTATTGAATGAGTATAGAGCTTGACAGGATGCCAAAACTTGGATTTGGGCTTATGAGGCTTCCGGAAAACAGTGGCAGTATTGATATTGACCGGGTATGCAGTATGGTAGACAGGTATATGAAGTCAGGTATGAATTATTTCGATACAGCATATATCTATCATGGCGGGAAGTCTGAGGTTGCAGCAAGGGAGGCGCTTGTTAAGCGTTATCCGAGGGAAAGCTTTATGCTTGCAACGAAGCTTCCTGCGTGGGAAATGAGAAGTGCGGCAGACAGGGACAGGATATTTGATGAACAGTTAAAGAGAGCGGGAGTCGATTATTTTGATTTCTATCTGTTACACTCGGTAGAGGATGGTTCCAACCATGATAACTACGAGAAATATGATTGCTGGAACTGGGGATCAAAGCTTAAAGAGGAAGGTAAGATAAGACATTTCGGCTTCTCGTATCATGGAAGTCCCGAGCTGCTTACAGATATTCTTGACAGGCATCCCGAAACGGAATTTGTTCAGATACAGCTTAACTATCTTGACAGGACCAATCCGGTTGTACGATCGCAGCAGCTTTATGAGATACTTCATGAGAGAAAAATCCCGATGATCGTTATGGAGCCTGTAAGAGGCGGTATGCTGGCTGATCTGGGTGATGAGATCAATTCTGTATTTAAGAATGCAAGACCCGACAGATCGGTTGCATCCTGGGCTCTTCGTTTTGTTGGGTCACTGCCGGGCGTAATGACCGTGCTCTCAGGTATGTCAAGTGAAGAACAGATGGATGATAACATTGCCACCTTTACTGATTTTGAGCCGGTTTCCGATAATGAAATGGCTATTATCAATGATGTTACGCAGAAAGTGCTGGCAACGGCGCAGATAGGATGTACGGCATGTAAATACTGCTGTGACGGATGTCCTATGAAGATCAGTATTCCGGATGTATTCCGGACTATAAATACCCTGCGCAGATATCCTGATGACTGGAGATCCAAAAACTTCTATGCAGGCCTTGTACAAAGGAGCGGCAGGGCATCCGACTGTGTAGGCTGCGGTCAGTGTGAAGGTGTATGTCCACAGCATCTTCCAATAATAGAGCTGCTGAAAGAAGCGGCGGAAATACTTGATTAAAAAAAGTGAGTCAGGGGAATGTCCCCTGACTCATCTGTTATTCAGAGATCCCTGAAATGAAACTGTTTTTTACCGGTTGCATAGTCATCTACTATATGTCCGTCCCCGTAAAGCTTGTATTTGTAGGTTACAAGACCCTCAAGACCTACGGGACCGCGGGCGTGGATCTTTCCCGTACTTATTCCGACCTCTGCTCCGAAGCCGTAACGAAAGCCGTCAGAGAACCTGGTAGAACAGTTATGGTATACACCTGCCGAATCGACAAGCTGCATGAAAGCTTCGGCAGTTTTCTTGTTTTCGGTTACTATGGAATCCGTATGGTGTGAGCCGAAGCGGTTGATGTGATCTATTGCTTCGTTCACATCATCCACGAGCTTGACTGATGCCGTAAGGTCGAGATATTCGATAAAATCGCTTTCATCTATCTTTTCAACCCTGATTATATCATTTACCTCTCCGGTTCCGCGGAGCTTAACTCCCTTCTCCTGTAAGGCTTTTTGCAGCTTGGGCAGGAAAGCTCCTGCTATACTTCTGTTTACAAGCAGCGTTTCCACAGCATTGCAGGCGGCTGTATACTGGATCTTGGCATCAGTGATTATCCTTATTGCCTTATCGGTATCAGCGTCCTTATCTACATAAATATGGCAGATACCGTCGGCGTGTCCCATAACAGGGATATTGGTATGATCCATGATGTATCTTACAAAGGCATTGCTTCCTCTTGGTATGAGAAGGTCTACATATCCGTGACAGCCAAGCAGTTCATCAATTTCACTGTGTGTCTGTGCAAGAAGCATTGAATCCGTGGGAAGCCCCGACTCTGTAACGGCCTTATGTATGATGTCAAACAGGGCCCTGTTTGTGTTTGCCGTTTCCTTACCGCCCTTTAAGATAGCACAGTTACCGCTCTTAATACAAAGAGTGGATATCTGTACCAGCGCATCGGGCCTTGCTTCGAAGATAACGCCGATAACACCTATTGGACAGGTTGTTCTGTACAGGGACAGTCCTTCATCAAGTTCTCTTGCAAGAGTGATCCTGCCAAGTGGATCGTTAAGAGAAATGAGCTGTTCTATGCCCTTTATACAGTCATTAAGCTTTCCTTCGGTGAATTTAAGCCGTTTCATGACGGCCTGTGATATACCGTCTGCTTCAGCCTTATCCGTATCCAGCTTATTGGCGGCAAATATATCATCTGCATTTGACCTAAGCGCATCCGCAATAAGTCTTAACGCATTATTCCGTTCGTCGATCGTCGATGCGGCAAGATAAGGTGCTGCCGCTTTCATTTTTTTTACGTCTTCTTTTATACTCATATTGGTTTCCTCGCTGATATTTCTGACGGATTTTCCGGATATTGTAAAGCCGAAGGGCTTTAACAGCTTAAGTGCCCGGAACAGAGTTCACATTGTCAAGTGCCTCACGGATAATGTTCTGTACATACTGTCCCACATGTTTTCTGTCTTCTCCCTCAAGCTCATTTGTATAAACGGGTTTACAGAATGTAAAAACAACCGTTTCGGCGGTAATTCTCGGAAAATGCTTCTCAAACATTGCTGCTGTATTGGAGATTGCCACCGGAATTATCGGACAGCCTGATTTCTCAGCCATTTTCATGGAACCTTCCTTAAACGGAAGCATTTGACCGTCCTTGCTTCTTGTGCCTTCGGGAAAAACAAAGATATTTATACCCTCTTTAAGATAATCGACTGCTTTAAGGATCGTTTTCATACCCTGCTTAACATCCTTCCTGTCTATGAAAAGACAGCGCATGAAGTACATCCAGCAGTTAAGGGAAGGGTATTTCTCCATTTCCTTCTTTGCGATGTAGCCTGTCGGACGTTTCATAAAGGTGTAGCTTATGATAACGTCAAAATAGCTGTTGTGGTTGCCGACGAAAAGACAGGCAGTATCATCGGGGATATTTTCAAGACCGTTTACTATTACTCTGGAACCGGACATTTTGGTCACAACCCCCAGACCTATATACTTGACAAAGAGGAAGCTTATTTTGTCTCTGAGAGGCATATTTAGCTTCCCTATTATAAATAATACAAGCTCGAGTGGCAGGGTCAGTATAAGGTACAGTAATAAATAAAGAGCCGAAATTATGAATTTAAACATTATAACTCCTTTTTACAAATGACAAAATCTTACTTACATTGACATCTGCTTCACAAGCTTTACCACGCGGCTGGTCCCGAGACGGTCGGCACCAAGTTCCATGAACTTCTGCGCATCCTCAAGAGATGATATTCCGCCGGCCGCCTTTATCTTTACATTAGTGCCGACATGCTCTGAAAACAACCTGACATCATCAAATGTGGCTCCTTTTGTTGAGAAACCGGTAGAGGTTTTGATATAGTCTGCCCCGGAAGCGGTTACAAGCTCACACATCTTTATTTTTTCATCTTCTGTCAACAGGCAGGTCTCTATGATGACTTTAAGAATGTGATCACCACAGGCTTTCTTTATCTGTTTTATTTCATCAAGGACGTAATCGTATTCTCCGGCCCTGAGCATTCCGATGTTTATTACCATATCAATCTCATCGGCACCGTTATCCAGTGCATCCTTCGTTTCAAATACCTTGACCCTCGTTGTCATGTTTCCGTTGGGAAAGCCTATGACTGTGCAGATCCTGACTTTATCACCTACATAGTCTTTGGCAGGTTTAACATAACAGGGAGGGATGCATATGGATGCCGTCCCATAATTAACCGCATCATCACAGATGTCTTTGATCTCGTCCGGTGTTGAAGTCTGCAGCAACAGAGTATGGTCACAGGCAGACAGTATTTCTTCTATACTCATTCTGACAACCTTCCTTTACAGTTTTAACCTATAAACATCGTCATTAAGCATCGACTGAATTATAGCAAAACTTCCGGATCAACTCAACAAAAATCAGCTGAAATCACGTTTGCCTAAGCTCCCGGTCTATGGTAAATTATAATAAGATATAATTATTCAGAATATAATGGTGATAAGATGGCAAGTATAATGTTACGAAATATCCGGCTTATAAATCCGGCAAGCAATACAGATGAGATCGTGGACATACTGATAAGCAAAGGTGAAGTAGCGGCGATAGATATCCATGCAAAGAGTACCATCAGGGAGATCCAGGCAGATATTGTGATAAACGGACGCGGACTTATTGCAGCTCCGGGACTTGTTGATATACATGTTCATTTCCGTGATCCCGGTTTTACTTATAAGGAAGACATCCATACAGGTGCTCTGTCTGCAGCAAAAGGAGGATATACATCGGTTGTTATGATGGCCAATACCAGACCGGCGATAGATAATCCCGGTATACTCAGGGACGTGCTTTTAAAAGCATCAGGTGAGAGAATAAGGATCTATTCCGTGGGTAATGTTACAAGAGAGCTTAAGGGGAAAGAGCTTACGGATGCTGCCGGATTAAAGGAAGCCGGAGCGGCAGGACTTTCGGATGACGGTATCCCGATCCTTGACGCAGAGCTGCTTAGAGAAGCCTTTAAAAAGGCGGCGGAACTTGACCTTCCCGTCAGTCTTCATGAGGAGGATCCCGACTTTATTGAGAATAACGGTATAAATTCAGGATATGCTTCGAAGAAGTTTGGTATAGGAGGTTCCGACAGACAGGCAGAGATAATAATGGTTGAAAGAGACCTTGAACTTGCACTTGAAACGGGAGTAAAGCTTGATATACAGCATATCAGTACTGCTGAGGTGGTTGAACTTGTAAGGCAGGCAAAAAAGAGGGGAAGAAACATACATGCGGAAGCTACTCCGCACCATTTTACCCTGACTGAGGATGCAGTGCTGACTTATGGAAGTCTGGCAAAGATGAATCCCCCGCTTCGTACAGAGGAAGACCGTATTTCGATTATAAAAGGACTTAAGGACAGGACCATAGATATAATAGCAACCGATCATGCTCCACACAGTAAAGAAGAAAAGGCCAAGCCGTTAACAGAGGCACCAAGCGGGATCATCGGGCTGGAGACGGCATTGGCGCTCGGAATAACCGGCCTTGTGGATAAGGGCTATCTTACCATGACGGAGCTCATAGACAGGATGAGCACATCTCCCGCAAGGCTGTACGGCTTTGAAGCAGGTGAGATTAAGATAGGTTCTCCGGCGGATATTGTGGTATTTGATCCGAATGAAGAGTGGATAGTGAGCGGTTTTGTTTCAAAATCCGATAATTCTCCTTTTAAGGACTGGAGGCTGAAGGGCAGGGTTAAATATACGATCTGTGGCGGAGAAATCGTATATAAAGATGAAAATATCATATGATCGGGATATCCGGTCAGATAAAAAAGGCAGTATTCTGAGGCCGCCATGAACGGTTAAGATATATTTAAGATGATCAGGCATGAGCAAAGAAACATAAGAGAGAAAAAGGATGAGTAAGAAAAAGGAAACAGCAAAAGTCATATCACAGGAAATGCTTGCCGGGAATATTTACAGTATGTGGATAGAAACGGATATCGCAAAGGAGGCAAGGCCCGGACAGTTCATATCCGTATATACAAAGAGTGAAGCAAGGCTTCTTCCGCGTCCCATAAGTATATGTGAGACAGGATGTATAAACAGACCGGACGGAAAGATAACCGATGATCACGGTACAGCTGATTCAAGAAATGCACTCCGTATAGTCTACAGGATAGCAGGTGAAGGTACGCGCGAGTTCTCTGCTTATAAGGCGGGTGACAGTGTGGACATACTGGGACCTCTTGGAAACGGATTTCCTTTGCCTGAAAAAAAAGATGGCTCTGATGCCATTCTTATAGGGGGCGGGATCGGGATTCCGCCTATGCTTGAGCTCGCAAAGGCACTAAGATGCAATAAAACCATAGTAGCGGGCTACAGGGATGCGGATCTGTTTCTTGATAAGGAGCTAGGGAAATACGGGAAACTTGTTATAGCAACGGATGACGGATCTGCCGGAACCAAAGGAACGGTTATAGATGCGATAAGGCAGCAGGGTGTGACAGGCACGGTGATATATGCCTGCGGTCCGACCCCTATGCTTCGCGGGATCAAGGCATATGCACAGGAAATGGGCATAGAAGCTTATATTTCGATGGAAGAGAGAATGGCATGCGGAGTGGGAGCCTGCCTTGGATGTGTATGCAAAACGACAGAAACAGATGATCACAGCAAGGTAAAAAATGCAAGGATATGCAAGGACGGACCGGTATTTTTGGCTTCAACGATAGATCTGTAAAGATATATTTTTAAAATATATGTGCTGTACAGAATAGTTACAAATAAAGAAGAATTAAGGGAAAACAGATGGATACAACGGAAAATAAGCAGAATATGTCGGTTAATATAGCAGGGGTTACCTTTAAGAACCCTGTTATGGAGGGATCCGGAACCTTTGGGTCGGGAATGGAATATAGTGAGTTCGTGGATCTTAACAGGCTTGGAGCCGTGGTGAGTAAGGGAGTTGCAAACGTTCCGTGGCCGGGTAATCCCACACCGAGGGTGTGTGAGGTATACGGAGGAATGCTTAATGCCATAGGTCTGCAGAACCCCGGGATAGACACATTTATGGAAAGAGACCTGGAATTCCTGAAAAAGTATGATACAAGGGTGATCGTCAATGTTTGCGGAAAAACGGTAGAGGATTATCTGGATGTGGTTGAACGGCTTTCGGATAAAACAGATGTTGTGGATATGCTTGAGATAAACGTATCCTGTCCCAATGTCAAGGAAGGAGCCATAGCATTCGGACAGAAGGCGGATGCACTGTATAAAATCACTGAACAGATCAAAAGCAGGGCAAAGCAGCCGGTTATAATGAAGCTTTCACCAAATGTAACCGACATTACAGAGATGGCCAGGGCGGCAGAGGCAGCAGGCGCCGATGCACTGTCACTTATAAATACAATAACGGCTATGAAGATAGATATACATAAAAGAACATTTGCACTGGCCAATAAAACAGGTGGTCTGTCCGGACCTGCGATCAAACCGGTTGCGGTCAGAATGGTATATCAGACAGCCGGGGCGGTAAAAATTCCGATAATAGGAATGGGTGGAATAGCAAATGCAGAGGATGCCCTTGAATTCATTATGGCCGGAGCAAGTGCGGTAGCGGTGGGAGCCATGAATTTTCATGATCCGTATACAACAGTTAAGGTGATTGACGGAATCAGTGATTATATGAAGAGATATAATGTGGCGGATATAAATGATCTGATAGGATGTGTGAGATAGCTTAAGACGGAACACAGAAAACTATATATAGCCGGCTAAGGACACGAAATTAAATGGATTAAAGAAGAATCCTAAAGTAAAAGAGAATATAAACAGAGACACGGTGATCATATTGTGATTTCGTGTCTCTGTCATTATTCTGCCGGCGATTTATTTAAAGGATCTCACCGGCTTATGGAGAAATATGGTATCAGCCTGTTGAAAGGTAATTATTCTTATGAAACCTGAGATTCCTTGGCCCAATTGTCGAAACCTTCCATAACTGCATCATAGGTCTTTGAGGAAATCTCCGGAAGCGCCTGTCCCCATGACTTGGTAGCCTGATCGAAGCCCTTCTTAAAGGCATTTCTCATATCTTCGATCTTATCGGGGTCGCCTCCTGTTAATGCTTTGGCCATTTCAAGAATCCTGTCCGAAGTATTCTTTACTCCATAGAAGCCGTCTTCGGAAATGGCTTTTTTAGCCTCCTCCTTTGCTGCAGATGAAACCGTGAATTTGCCGCTTGCAAGGAAACGCCATATACTGTCTTCGTCATCACCGTTTGCTGCTTTAAATGCAGAGAACTGACCGGACAGGGTATCGTGAACCATGTCCATAAGCTTCTGCTTCTGTGCATCCTGATCGGCCTTAAGCTGCTCTACAAGAGCCGTATTTGGCTTTTTGTAGATAGACGGCTTGGCCGCAGCCTGTGAAGCTTCCGGGCTTTTCTCGTATATGACACCTGTTTCTGCTGCTTTCTGTGCAGAGGAAGAGGAGGAAGTATCTTCGGTTTTCTTTTCGTTTGTGGATTTCTTCACAGAATTGTAAGCCTGATATGCATCAACCTGTGAGTATCCCTGAATTCCGTTCACACTCATATTTATCCCTCCTTGGAATGGTCATAAGGTTATAGAATAGCGAATTTCATCAGAAATTCGGTTTCTATATTTATGACGGATTGAAAGTTATTAGACCTTATATTATTCTCTGCTCTTTTCTGCCGTATGGGAAAGACGTATAGGATAATAATAGGTTTCATTGTTTATATCGGTTTAATTTATATTTATATTAGCTTTTTTTATAAATCAATGTTATGATTTTAATATAGGATTGTATACAGAATACAATCTTATATTTGTTAAACACCGGGGATCCGGATCAAAGCCGGTTTAAGGACAGTAACTTTTATGATCAATGATCCCAATAATACGGAAAGGGAGTCAAATGGACAGAATAGTAATGCGTGCTCCTGCAAAGATCAACCTTTCTCTCGATGTTACCGGAAGAAGAGATAACGGATATCATGATGTACGTATGGTGATGCAGCAGATAGGGCTGTCTGATGAGATAATTATTGAAAAGACAGAGAACGGAGTCTTTGAGCAGGGTACCGGGAAATCACTTATAATAGTGGAAACCAACTCGATGACTTTGCCGGTCAATGAGGATAATCTTGTATTTAAGGCAGCAGGTCTTATCATGGAGGAATGTGGTATCGGGACAGGCATACATATATTCATAGATAAGAAGATACCGATAGCTGCAGGTATGGCAGGCGGCAGTACGGATGCTGCAGCCGTGCTTAAGGGAATGAACAGGGTCTTTGACTGTGGCCTTACAGATGAGAGACTCAGGGAACTGGGTGTTCGGATAGGAGCCGATATTCCGTTCTGTATAATGGGCGGTACCGCTCTGGCGGAGGGGATAGGAGAAATGCTTACACCTCTTCCTGCTATGCCCGGGTGTACTGTTCTTATAGCGAAACCCGGAATAAGTGTTTCGACAGGTTATGTGTATAATGAGTATGACGGTCTTAAGAATAAGGAGCATCCTGATGTGGATGGGATGACTGTGGCAATCCATGAAAAAGATATCCTAAGAATATCGAAATTGTTGGGTAACTCACTTGAGGGTGTAACACAGGAGAAATATCCTGTTATCAGACGAATAAAAGAAATTATGTTGGGTAATGATGCGATGGGAGCGCTAATGAGCGGAAGCGGGCCGACGGTTTTTGGATTGTATGATGACAATATCAAAGCAGACAAAGCAGCAGAGATGATAAAGGCAGAAGGAATTGCAGAAGAAGTTTTTATTACCGAGCCTTATAATGTTTCGGAATAGACTTAAGCTTTAAAATATTTTTGATTTGTTGATTGTATGGAGAAGTGAAATGAAAGAGTCTGAACTTAAACTATTATCCGATGAATACCTTCCGTTAAGGGATGTTGTATTCAAAACGTTAAGACAGGGAATATTGAGAGGAGACTTAAAACCGGGAGAGAGGCTTATGGAAATTCCCCTTGCCGCTAAACTGGGTGTATCAAGGACTCCTATCAGGGAAGCGATCCGCATGCTGGAGCTGGAAGGTCTTGTAACCATGGTTCCGCGCAAAGGTGCGGAAGTAGCGTGGATAAGCAAGCAGGATTTAAGAGATGTTCTTGAAGTAAGAAAGTCATTGGACTCTCTGGCTGTCAGCCTTGCCTGTGACAGGATAACCGGGGAGGAAAAGGAAGCTCTTCAAAATGCGGAAGTTGAGTTTGAACATTCGATTGAAAAAGGGAACGCTACCTCGATCGCAGAAGCTGATGTACGATTTCATGATGTGATCCTTAAGGCAGGGAAAAACGGAAGACTTATGCAGATGATAAACAATCTGGCGGAGAGGATGTACAGATACAGACTTGAATATATTAAGGACAGCAGAAATCACGCCCGTATTATCGAGGAACACAGGAAAATAATAAAATTCATTATTGAAGGTGATAAAGCCAATGCCTGCAATGCCATTGAGACGCATATAGATAATCAGGAGAAGAATGTGATCAGTCAGCTGGAGCAGTAAAACTACGGGGAACAGGCTTGCATTTACATATGATTAAGTATACAATCCTTATAGTCGTCTTACAGGAGGCAGATTATGAAAAAGGATGTATTGATCACCATATCCGGAATACAGTCTGATAAAGACAGGGAATCGGATAAGATAGAGCTTGTTACAAGCGGAAGCTATTATAAGAAGAATAATAAGCATTACCTTTTATATGATGAGATATTTGGGGAACAGGAAGAAGTAACGAAGAATATTGCGAGATTTGATTCGGATGGATTCCATATCACAAAGAGTGGTTTTACCAATGTTGATATGTCATTTGAACAGAATAAGAGAAATATGACCAACTATATAACGCCTTACGGGAGCATGCTTTTAGGTGTGGATGCAAGCAGGGTAGATGTGGTAGAGAAGGATGAGAGCATACAGGTTGATATAGCGTATTCCCTGGATATTAATTATGAACATATTGCAGACTGTACGCTGCATATGGATATACAGTCAAGGGATGGAAGCGAAGAGATCATATTAAGCTGAACATTTAGTTACCATTAAATTAATAAAAAATATACGAGGAGAAAAGAGATGAAGGTAAGAAAAGCGATCATACCGGCAGCAGGTCTTGGTACGAGATTCCTGCCGGCAACGAAGGCACAGCCGAAGGAAATGCTGGCAATAGTGGATAAGCCTACTATCCAGTATATCATTGAGGAAGCTGTTGCATCCGGAATACAGGACATCATTATTGTTACGGGACGAAATAAGAGATCCATAGAGGATCACTTTGACCGTTCTATTGAGCTGGAGCTTGAGCTTGAAAAGAGTGGTAAACAGGAAATGCTTGATATGGTAAGGGAAATATCCGAGATGGCAAATATACACTATATCAGGCAGAAAGAGCCAAGAGGTCTGGGACATGCCATACTTACCGCAAGACATTTCATAGGAAATGAGCCTTTCGCCGTACTTTTGGGTGATGATGTGGTTGTTTCCAGGCAGCCATGCATAGGTCAGATGATCGATATTTACAACGAATATAAAACATCTGTGCTGGGTGTGCAGAAGGTAGCACATGAGGTTGTTAACAAATACGGTATTGCAGATTGCAAGCTTATTGATGACAGGGTATACAAGGTAAAGGATCTTGTTGAAAAACCGGCTGTTGAGGATGCCCCGTCCGATATAGCTATTCTCGGAAGATATATCATAACGCCTTCGATATTCTCTTATCTTGAGACTCAGGATGCCGGAACAGGCGGAGAGATACAGCTTACAGATGCTTTAAGGCGTATGTCGAAAGATGAAGCAATGTATGCATATGATTTCAAGGGTCACAGATATGATGTTGGAACAAAATGCGGATT
Organism: Lachnospiraceae bacterium; assembly: GCA_017450065.1. Taxonomy (GTDB): domain Bacteria; phylum Bacillota; class Clostridia; order Lachnospirales; family Lachnospiraceae; genus UBA2868. The sequence continues at coordinate 15,818 of JAFSYI010000031.1, read as the reverse complement.
CATCCAGGCTAATGTGGAATTCGCGCTGAGAAATCCCGAGATTAAGGATGAGATGCTTGGATATATTAAGGCTTTGAATGAGAATATGGATGAGATGCTGGATTATGAATAAAAACCGGTTTGGACGGTATCTTTAATAATGTAAGAAAAGGACGGTGATCAACCGTCCTTTTCCGGTTTTTCCTATTTTATTGGTTTAGCGCCTGCTTTTTCCTGAAGCCTTTCAACAGCCTGTTTGAATTTGCTCTTGGGCTTTTCTTCAACCCTGGCATTTCCACCTCTAAGACCCTTTACATCCACCATGTATATTCCGCTTACGGATGCCTTGACTTCCTTTTTTACAGGAACAAGATCAAAGATCTTATCGTCGCATATTAAGGACATTACCTGAGGCCCTATCTTTGCCTTTACTATCGGAAGCTTGCGTCCTCTTAAGATCTTTGGAGTCTGTTCAAGAACTATTGCGGGCAATCCGGCATCTTTCAGCTTCATCCTCTTTTTGTCGATGATCAGCATAGAGTAGGTCTGCTTGGTGGCAGCTATCTGCGCTTCCTGCTCGGCCTGCCGTTTCTGAGCCTTCTTACCTAAGAAATACAGGGCAACGATCACGCCTATCAGCAGGACGGCAACTACGATCAATGTAATTGTAGCCGGTGACAAATCCTCACCTCCCTTGGACATTTATTAACAAGAATTCAATTCTCGCAGTTTCTGTCAATCAGACTATAATATTCTATCATATGGATTATCATATATGCAAGATTGATGACGGTATTTTGACTTATGATATGGGAAAATAGACGATTGAATACGAAAAACCTTTAAATTAGGGTATTTGTGTGTTATAACATTGTACGAAGTCTGTTTATGGGTGTATGACTTTCTGAATACAAACAAGGAAATGATATATACAGTAATCATATAAGAAAGAGGACAGTATGAAAAAAAGAATACTAACAGGCCTTTTACTTGCCGTATGCCTTGGAATGGCGGGCTGTAATGGTGCTGATGTGACATCGGGAAAAGACACAGCGGAGGCAGTTTCGTCCGCGGCAAAGAGTATATGGGACAGTATCGAGCCTGAAAAGTATGTAACGCTCGGTAACTATAAGGGACTTGAGGTTACGAGACTTTCAACGGCTGTCAGTGAAGAAGATATCGAAGCACAGCTGATGGACAGTGTTGAATCCTTTCTTACGGCAAAAGAGGTAACGGACAGAGATATAATAAAGGATGGGGATATAGTAAATATCAATTTTGTCGGAAAAAGAGACGGGAAGGCTTTTGAAGGAGGAACAGCTGAAGACTTCGATCTGACAATAGGTTCGGGGATGTTCATTCCGGGCTTCGAAGAAGGGCTGCTTGGTAAAAAGGTAGGCGAAAAGACGGAGCTTAACCTTACCTTTCCCGATCATTATCCCAATGATGAGAGCCTTCAGGGACAACCGGTCGTATTCGAGGTGACGATCAATTCAATCAAGGAAAAGCCTGAGATCACGGATGAAGCCGTTAAAAAGGCAACCGACGGAGCGTTCAAGTCAGTAGAGGCCTACAAAGAATCGATTAAGGAAGAGCTTGAAAAAAATGCTGTGGAATATGCTGACAGTGCAATGTATATAGATCTGTGGCAGCAGGTACTTGATGCTTCGGAGTTAAAGACAGATCCTCCGAAGGAGCTTATTGATTTAAAGAATGAGACTATCAGGAAGAATGCGGAATCATTTGCACAGTCCTATGGGATGGACTGGGACGGATATCTTAACCAGGTTATGGGCATGACGCAGGAGGAATTCGAGAAGCAGGCTGCGGATTATGCAAGGGATGGAGCAAAGGAAAGCCTCGTTCTGATGGCTCTTGCCAAAGCCGAAAACATAGAGGTAACGCCTGAAGAGATCAGTAAAGCAACAAAGGAATACGTGGAAATGTATAATTACGAATCGGTGCAGGATTTTATGGAATCGATAAACATGGATGATTTCAAAGAGTACATCCTAATGTCAAAGGTTAAGGAATTTCTCGCAGATCAGGCGGTGATCAAATCGGAAGATTAACATTTTTGGCAGCAGGTTGAAGAATAATGAGCAGTTATAACACAGATAAAAGAAAAGGCGGTGACATCATGGAGTTAACAGAAATTAAGGAATTATACAGAAACAGAGAGCAGTATTATGATAAAAAAGTTACAGTCGGTGGATGGGTGAGAAGCATCCGCGACAGCAAGACCTTCGGATTTATAGTGATGAACGACGGAACCTTCTTTGAGCCTCTGCAGATAGTATACGGAGATAAGCTTGATAATTTTGATGAGATAAACAGGATAAATGTAGGAGCGGCTCTTATAGTAACAGGAACCCTGGTTGAAACGCCGCAGGCCAAACAGCCCTTTGAGATTCAGGCTGACGAGGTTGTTATTGAGGGAGCATCCACACCTGATTATCCTTTACAGAAAAAAAGACATACCATGGAGTATTTAAGGACTATAACCCACCTAAGGGCAAGGACCAACACTTTTCAGGCGGTATTCCGTGTTCGCTCACTGGCTGCCTATGCCATTCATAAGTTTTTCCAGGAGAGAGGCTTTGTATATGTCCATACTCCGCTCATTACAGGCAGTGACTGTGAAGGCGCCGGTGAAATGTTCAGGGTTACCACGCTTGACATGAATGAACCGCCCAAAACCGAGGACGGAAAAGTTGATTATTCACAGGATTTCTTCGGCAAGGAGACCAATCTTACGGTAAGTGGGCAGTTAAACGGTGAGACCTATGCTATGGCATTTAAGAATATTTATACCTTTGGTCCGACCTTCAGGGCAGAGAATTCAAATACTACAAGGCATGCGGCCGAGTTCTGGATGATCGAGCCCGAAATGGCATTTGCCGATCTTAAGGATGATATGATCCTTGCAGAGAGCATGATTAAATATATTATTAACTATGTACTTGAAAATGCTCCTGAGGAGATGGAGTTTTTTGACCGGTTTGTGGATAAAGAGCTTATAAACAGGTTAAGGCATGTGGTGAGTTCGGAATTCGGACATGTTACCTATACGGATGCCATAAAGATTCTTGAAAAGCACAATGATGAGTTCGAGTATAAGGTATTCTGGGGTTGTGATCTGCAGACAGAGCATGAAAGATATTTAACCGAAAAGGAGTTTAAGCGCCCTGTATTTGTTACCGATTATCCGAAGGAGATAAAGGCATTCTATATGAAGCTTAATGAGGATGGTAAGACGGTAGCAGCAATGGACTGCCTTGTTCCGGGTATCGGTGAGATAATCGGAGGAAGCCAGAGGGAGGATGATTACGATAAGCTGCTTGCAAGGATGGAGGAGCTGGGACTTAAGAAGGAGGATTATGATTTCTATCTTGATCTTCGTAAATACGGTTCCGCACGCCATGCCGGTTTTGGCCTTGGTTTCGAAAGATGTGTTATGTACCTTACGGGAATCGGAAATATAAGGGATGTCATTCCTTTCCCGAGGACAGTTAATAATTGCGATCTGTGATTCTTTTGTGAACTTGTTAACATAATTATTTACAAAGAAGTTACATTTGTGTTAAAATATCATATAGATAACTGTGCGCAAAATCAGAAAATGCGCTTTATATGTACAGGTTTGAGGGATCCTGTGCAGATATTTGTGCAGTACATTTATTAAATCAGTTATTCGTGGGTAGTATAAAGCAGATTATGAAACGAAAACGGCATAAGGACTCCGTCTCCTTCGGAGAAGCCTCATGCCCAATGATAAGGGGTAAGTTCATGAAGAAACGGATGATCATGCTTGTCATGGCTTCAGTCCTTACGGTCACACCGGCTATGAATGTGGCCGCGACCACAAAGAATGAAGCTCAGGCACAGAAGAAGGCAGCACAGGAAGGTCTGGATGCCGTTAACAGTAATATAGAGAATATAGAAGAAAACAGAGAAGCCGTAGAGGAGGAAATAGTTGAGATAGATGCTCAGCTTGTAGACCTCCTTCTTACGGTTGATTTAATTTCCGGGGATATTGAACTTAAGCAGTCAGCAATAGATGATGCACAGGCTGAATACGAAGAGGCCAAAGGCAAGGAAGAACAGCAATACGAATCCATGAAGAGACGTATTAAGTTCATGTATGAGAAGGGTGATAAAAAGTATGTTGAAATGTTCCTTCAGTCACAGAGCCTTGCGGAATTGGTTAATAAAACGGATTATGTTGAGCTTCTGTACGAGTACGACAGGGAAATGTTACTGACTTATCAGCATACCAAGGAGCAGGAGGCTCAGCTTAAGGAAAAGCTTGAAAATGAAAAAGAAGAACTCGTCGAAATGCAGAATGAATATATTGACGAAAGTAAGGAGCTGCAGAAGCTTATAGACGAGAAGAAGAGTTCACTTGAAAACTTCGACGATCAGTTAAATGCAGCAAAGAAGAAGGCAAATGAATACGAGGTTCAGATAAAACAGCAGACGGCGGTTCTTAAACAGATAGAGGCTGACGAAGCCAGAAAGAAAGCTGAAGAGGAAGCCAGAAAGAAGGCAGAAGCCGAGGCTAAAAAGAAGGCAGAGGCGGAAGCCAGGAAGAAAGCGGAAGACGAAGCAAAAAAGAAGTCTGAAGAGGATAAGAAAAAGCAGGAAGAGGAACCAGCACAGAAGAATACAGAAGAGCAGGAAAACAAAGAACAGGAAAGCAAAGAGCAGGAAAGCAGCAATAATAAAGATCAGGATGAAGGTAATAAGGAATCACCGGAATCCCAGGAAAAGAAGAGTGATGACAGCAGTTCGCAAAAACCGACCGGTGCTTCACCCGGAAATGCTGCAAAGGGACAGGAGATCGCTAATTTTGCCTGCAACTATGTAGGCAATCCGTATGTTGCGGGAGGTACGTCTCTGACTGAGGGAGCCGACTGTTCAGGCTTTACGTATGCAGTATTCAGTAATTTCGGATATTCCCTTCCAAGAAGCAGTTATTCACAGTCGACTGTGGGAAGAGAGGTCAGCTATTCAGAAGCTCAGCCGGGAGATATCATATACTATGGAGGTCATGTAGGTATCTATATCGGCGGAGGAAAGATAGTACATGCAAGTACTCCCGCTTCAGGAATAAAGATAAGCAATGCGCTGTACAGATCGATAGTTACGGTCAGAAGGATCGTATGATATAGGATAATTCAAATCTTAAATACTTAATTAATACATATGTAAATAAAGAACAGGCTGGTATTTTCAATCTATACCGGCCTGTTGATCTGTATGATCATAAAATGTTTCATTGATTCTATCGATTGAATTTTCTTATGTAGTGTCCATACATTTCCTTCCACAGTTCGGGATGGAAGAGCATGAGCAGCGGGAATAACTCCAGACGTCCTGCAATCATGTCAAACATAAGGATATACTTGCTGAATATTGAAAAATGACTGAAATTCTGTGTAGGACCCACCATCGAAAGACCGGGTCCTATATTATTTATGGTAGCGGCAACTGCCGTAAAGTTCGTAATGAGATCATTACCGTCAATAGCTATAAGAAGCACAGATAAAGAAAAGATAAGTACGAAGGTTATAAAGAATACGTTGGTTGCCCGTACCACTTCGTGTTCTACGGGTTTGTCATCCATTTTAAGCTTTTTAATACTCTTGGGATGAATATATGAGGTCATTTCCTTTATTATAGTCTTTCGCAGTATTATAAGTCTTGAAACCTTGATACCGCCTCCGGTAGAACCGGCACATGCACCAATGAACATAAGAAATACAAGTACAGTCTGGCATACAGCCGGCCATTTATCGAAATCGGCTGTGGAAAAGCCGGTTGTCGTAATGATGGATGCGACCTGGAAAGCAGTATCTCTTAAAGCATCAGCCGCATATTGATAGCTCCCGACGATCCTTGTGAAAATAATGCCAATTGCAATAAGGATTATGGCAAAATAGTGTACAACCTCCTCCATTGTAAAGGCTTTCTTAAATTGCCTGAAAAGAAGGAGATAATAAGCGTTGAAGTTAACGCCGAAAAGTATCATGAATACTGTAACTACCCATTGGATATAAGGGGAGTAACCTGTCAGAGAGTCATTCTTAACTCCGAAACCGCCGGTTCCTGCTGTTGCTGTTGCCGTATTTATCGCCTCAAATATGGGCATGTCCCCAAATGTGAGAAAGATTATCTCAATTATGGTAAGCACAAAATAGATAACATAAAGAATCCGTGCCGTAGAACGTATTTTGGGAACAAGCTTTCCGACTGACGGCCCCGGGCTTTCTGCCTTCATAATATTGATCTGTGAGCCGCCGCCTATGGGAATGATGGCAAGAAGGAAAACAAGAACGCCCATTCCTCCTATCCAGTGTGTGAAGCAGCGCCAGAAGGTTATTGATTCGCTTAAGGATTCAACCTCTGACAGGATACTTGCTCCTGTTGTGGTAAAACCGGATATTGTTTCGAACAGGGCATCGGTGATTGACGGAATGGTATCACTTAAATAGAACGGAAGACAACCGAAAAAGCTTAGCAAAATCCAGCTTAATGAGGTTATTATACAGCCTTCCTTGAGATAAAAAACATTGGAGGAAGGTTTAACAAGCGTCATTCCGAAACCAAGAAGTCCGCACATTGCGGCTACAATAAGAAAATATATGCCGTTTCTGTCAAAATATACAAGTGCAACCACACATGGAAGAAGTAAAAGAGCCGACTCTATCTTCAACACCTGTCCCAATGTGTAGCGAACCACTGAACTATTCATTTATATGCTCCTTAACGGAACAGGTATAAGACCTATTCCAGTATATCCTGTATTGTATTAAAGCCCGTATGGGTGGTTACTATCATTACGGAATCCCCAACCATAAGACTGTCTGAACCGCTGGGCATGAAGATTTTACCGCTCCTGTTTATAAGGGCAATGATGAGACTCTTCTTAAGAGGAAGGTTGGCAAGCGTCTGCCCGGTTGCGGCGGATTCCTTATCGATTAAGAATTCAATTGCTTCAACACGGTGATCGTACATATGATAAAGAGCTTCGATATTTGAATTCATAGAAGCCCTCTTGGCTCTTACATATGCTATTATGGCCTCACTGGTAATGTATCTCGGATAAACAATGCTTCCGAGATCCAGCTTGCTGATCACACCGCGGAAGTTGATCCGGTTTATTTTGGTTATTACCTTAGCGACTGACACCTGCTTGGCATAAAGAGTAAGGATTATGTTTTCTTCATCAATTCCGGTTAAGGGAATGAAGGCCTGAGCGGTAGCTATACCTTCTTCCTTGAGAAGTTCTTCATTGGTACCGTCTCCGTTTATTATTATGGCCTTGGGAAGAAGAAGACTCAATTCTTCGCAGCGGTTCTTGTTAGACTCGATTATCTTAACGGACATTCCCATATTCAGAAGCATATTTGACAGATAATAAGCGGCTTTTCCGCCTCCGATTATCATTACTTCTTTAATCTTGCTGGATTTTACTCCTATTTGGGTAAAGAAATCCTTAACCTGTTTTCTCGGTGTAACAAATGATATAATATCGCCGCTTAGGATGCGGTCATTACCTGATGGGATAAAGACTTTATCATCGCGCTCTATTGCGCATATAAGTATTTTGGTTTTGATCACGCCTGAGAGCTCAGATATACGGACTCCGTTCAGCTTGCTGTCCTCGTAGATCTTGAACTTTATAAGCTCGGCCTGTCCGTGTGCGAATGAACTGACTTCCAGAGCCGAAGGAAGATAGAGGATGCGTGATATTTCCTTAGCAACCTCAAACTCGGGATTTATGATCATTGCAAGCCCCAGCTGATCGGTAAGATACTGAACTTCCTTATTATACTCGGGAGTCCTTACCCTTGCTATGGTTGCACAGTTACCGACCTGTTTTGCAACTGTACAGCACAGAAGATTAAGTTCATCCGAATTGGTAACGGCTATCATAAGGTCGGCGTTTTTTATACCGGCTTCTTCCTGGGTAGTAAAGCTGGCACCGTTTCCTTCAATTCCCATTACATCAAAGGTATTGGTCAATGATTCCAGCTTCTGCGGATTCTTATCTATTATGGTTATATCATTTCCTTCGTTACTTAGGATCTCCACAAGAGTGGATCCGACCTTGCCGCATCCCACGATTATAATGCGAAGTCCCTGCTTAACGGCTTTCTTTTGTCTGAACATGCTCTGAAGCCTCCTACATTTTCTAATAATAACACTTTATTGAAAAAAAAACATTACAAATTTTGTTTAATATCGCGATTGAAAGAGACAACGTGTAAGTGTATGATTTTTATAGCTGTCAGACAGATTATATTATATAGAAATTAAACGGTTTAACTGTCCTGATTGGCTGATGAATAATCTCGAACGGATGGTGTTTAATTATGAATGAGGAAAAGATTGTTGTCATCGATTTCGGAGGACAGTATAACCAGCTGGTGGCAAGACGTGTCAGGGAATGCAATGTTTACTGTGAGATATATTCGTATAAGACACCGTTGGAAAAGATCATGAAAATGAATCCTAAAGGAATAATCCTTACCGGTGGACCGAACAGTGTTTATGAAGACGGGGCACCGTCTGCGGGCAGGGAACTGTTTGAAGCAGGAGTACCAGTACTTGGCCTGTGTTACGGAGCACAGCTTATGAGCCTGGTTCTTGGGGGAGAGGTTAAGAGAGCAAAAGCAAGGGAGTATGGTAAAACCAGAACTCTTGTAAACAGAAATTCAAGACTGTTTGAGAACATAGGAGAATCAATAGATCCGAGGGAAAGCTACTCAGACGTTCTCAATGACCGGGAAAGAGCCAATAAAAGCTTTGATGAAAAGGACACTTTGGTGACACAGGTTTGGATGAGCCATTTTGATTATATTTCAAAGCTTGCTCCCGGATTTGAGACCGTGGCATATACCGAGAACTGTCCTGTGGCTGCAGCTGAGGATGAAGACAGGAAGCTGTATGCAATACAGTTCCATCCGGAGGTTCTTCATACTCTTGAAGGGACAAAGATATTGTATAATTTTGTAAGGAAAATCTGCGGATGCAGCGGCTCATGGCGTATGGATGCATTTGTGGAGAATGCGGTAAAGTCAATAAGGGAGAAGATAGGAGAAGGAAAGGTGTTGCTGGCACTCTCCGGAGGAGTGGACTCTTCGGTTCTTGCAGCCTTACTAGCAAAAGCTGTGGGTAATCAGCTTACCTGTGTTTTCGTGGATCACGGTTTGCTTAGGAAGAATGAGGGTGATGAGGTTGAGGCTGTATTCGGGGAAAACAGCAGTTTTGATCTTAATTTCGTAAGGGTCAATGCTCAGGAACGGTATTATGGCAGGCTTGCCGGTGTGAGTGAACCGGAGAAGAAACGTAAGATAATCGGAGAAGAGTTTATAAGGATATTTGAAGAAGAGGCTAAGAAGATAGGGGCAGTTGATTTCCTTGCACAGGGAACCATATATCCGGATGTGGTAGAGAGTGGTCTGGGAGGAGAGTCTGCGGTGATCAAATCCCATCATAATGTAGGAGGTCTTCCGGATTATGTTGATTTTAAAGAAATAATAGAACCTCTCAGGGATCTGTTTAAAGATGAAGTCAGGAAGGCGGGTCTTGAACTTGGGCTTCCGAGGGAACTTGTATACAGACAGCCTTTTCCGGGTCCGGGACTTGGGGTACGGATAGTCGGTGAGGTAACTGCGGAGAAGGTACGTATTGTTCAGGACGCCGATGCGATATACAGGGAAGAGATAGCCAAAGCGGCAGATGCCTGGAGACAGCATCCTGTAATAGTTGAATATTCAATTCCGGGAGTTTGTGAAGATGAGCATATTCGTTGCCGGACTGAGGATGATAATCCGCCTTGGATGCCGGATCAGTATTTTGCCGCGCTTACCAATATGAGAAGTGTAGGTGTTATGGGTGATGAACGTACTTATGACTATGCGATTGCCCTTCGGGCAGTAAAAACGATCGATTTCATGACAGCCGAAGCGGCGGATATCCCTTTCGAGGTACTCCAGACCGTGATGAGCCGCATCATCAATGAAGTCCGCGGCGTAAACAGGGTATTTTATGATCTTACGAGCAAGCCCCCCGGGACGATAGAGATGGAATAGACCCGCTGTGGCTTAGAGGTTAAGCAAACAAATCCAGTATTTACAAGGCTTGAAATCATGTTAAGACAACATGATTTCGGGCCTTTTTTGTGTCGTGATACGATTTTGATACCTTTTTTCTAAAAAAATGTAGTATCGGAATTATCCCAGAATAAAGTCCAAATCTGTTTTTCATCTTATTATTTCCACGACTTTTAAAATTTCAAACTTTTTTTGCTCTCATTTAGTAATGGGGATTTCAGCCACCCAAATGTAATGTGAACAGCAAAATTCACATTATAGGAGGTCAGGAAAATGTTTGAATGCAGAACGTTTATCTCAGTAAAAGAGATATGCCAGGTATTGAGTGTTTCTGAATCCAAGTCCTATGCCATTGTACGTGACTTGAATAAAGAGCTTTCTGATAAAGGTTACATGGTCATTCCCGGAAGGGTAAGCAGAAAGTATTTCGAAGAAAGATTCTACGGAGTTGATTCTTTTGAAAAGGAGGACGAAGATGCCGGCGTACAAGAACAGCAAAGCGAATAATTGGTATTCATCTTTTTACTACATCGACTGGACGGGTAAACGGCAGCGAAAGTTAAAAAGAGGATTTGCCACCAAAAAGGAAGCCCAGGATTGGGAACGTCATTTCAAACTGGAAAAAGCAAACAGTCTGGATATGACATTTGAAGATTTCTACAAGCGTTATACAGACGATGTAAAGCCGAAGGTTAGAGAAAACACATGGAAATCCAAGGAGTATGTAATCGAAAAGAAGATCCTTCCGTATTTTAAGGATTTGGTAATGCGTGACATTACACCGCGAGATGTGATGGCTTGGCAAAACGAAATGCGAAAGCTGGAATCTAAAGACGGAGAGAGCTTCAAGGGAACATACCTTAGGAAAATGCAGGCGGAGCTTTCCGCAATATTTAATCATGCAGTGAGATATTACGAGTTACCAAAGAACCCGGCTGTTATAGCAGGACCTTTGGGACAGCACCATGCGGACGAGATGCTTTTCTGGACAAAGGAAGAGTATATGAGATTTATCCCTGAGGTTGCCAATAAGACATATTCATATGTAGCCTTTGAACTTTTGTATTGGTGCGGAATCCGCATGGGAGAACTGATGGCGCTCACTCCTGCCGATTTTGATTTCGATAGGAATAAGTTATCCATTACAAAATCTTACCAGAGGATCAGTGGCAGGGATGTTATTACAAAACCGAAAACTCCAAAGAGTGTGCGTGTCATTTCCATGCCGGAGAACGTGGCACAGGAAGTGAAAGACTTTCTCGATAGCATTTACGGAATTGAACCTACAGACAGAATCTTTGTTATCTCAAAGTCTTATCTGCATCATGAAATGGACAGAGGCGTAAAGGCGAGCGGAGTAAAGCGTATTCGTATTCACGATCTTCGTCACAGTCATGTATCTCTTCTTATAGACATGGGATTTTCAGCTGTGGCTATCGGTAACAGAGTAGGTCATGAGAGTACGGAGATTACTTACCGATATGCACACATGATGCCGTCCATTCAGGATGATATGGCAGAAGCACTTGATGAAGAGTGGAAGGAGGGATTTGATGTCAGCGAAGAATCTTGATCCGAAAGGAAGACTCAGGAGTGAGACGATAGCTTACCGTTGTTCTCCGGCTGAAAGAGAAGAACTGGATAAGCGTTGGAGGCTTTTGGGCTATCAGACAAAGCAGGATTATGTACTGGATGCCGTGCTCCATAACAAAGTCACGGCAAAAGGCAATCCTATGATGCTCGTAAACTTCCGCAAGGAACTTAGCGGAATCCTTGCAGAATTAGAAAGACTGGATGTGGCATCAGAGATAGACGAAGATTTGTTTACGCCAATCAATACGATGTTGGAAATACTTGAAGCATTCAAGGTGAACGAGGAAAAGAACAGAAAAACAAAGAGAAAAGATAAGTTTTTGGAAAGGAGAATGTATCGCGATGTGTAAAGTAATTATCTGTGCAAATCAAAAGGGAGGAGTAGCCAAGAGTACATCTGTGGTAAATCTTGGCATTGGCTTGGCAAATAAGGGAAAGAGAGTGCTTGTGATCGACAACGATCCACAGGGGTCTCTTACAGAGGCTCTTGGATATCCTGAGCCGGACAAGCTGGAAGTAACTCTTGCAAACGTTATGGACTGGGTTTTAAACGAAGATGACTATGAGCTGAAAGCCGGTATTTTACATCATGAGGAAGGGATTGATTTAATGCCTGCCAATATAGAGCTTTCCGGTGTGGAGACATCTCTTGTGGGAATTATGAGTTCGGAGACTACGCTTAGGGAATATATCGAATCAGTCAGAGATGATTATGATTATATTCTTGTAGATTGTTCTCCGAATCTTGGTCAGCTCACATTAAATGCTCTTGTGGCAGCAGATGAGGTGATTATTCCGGTGCAGGCAGCCTATCTACCTATTAAAGGCTTGGAACAGCTTCTTAAAACCATAAGCCGTGTGAAGCGTAAGATGAACCCGAAACTTCATATTATGGGTATTTTGATTACCATGGTGGATTACAGAACCGTATATGCCAAGGAGATTACGGAAGTACTCTATGAGCATTATGGTAGCAGTATTCATATTTTTAAGGATGTGATTCCGCTTTCGGTCAGAGCAGCAGAGGCATCCGCAGAGGGAGTCAGTATCTATAAATATGACGGTAAAGGCAAAGTGGCATCAGCCTATGAAAAGATTGTGGAGGAGGTTTTAGCTAATGAGCAGTAAGGGATTATCTAACAGAATCAAGCTTTCCAGTTATGATGATATGTTTTCTGCGGAAGAAAACAGCGGTTCAGTAAATGAGGAAGCAAAAGCGGATGGACAAATTGTCGAAATACCACTTTCAGAACTGCATTCTTTTGAAAATCATCCTTTTCGTGTGGTGGATGATGACAGCATGGACGAATTGGTTGAAAGCATCAAGGAATATGGGGTCTTGGTTCCTGCGATTGCAAGACCAAGAGCAGAAGGTGGCTATGAGTTGATATCCGGACACCGCAGAAAACATGCTTCTGAACGTGCAGGAAAAGATACCATGCCGGTAATCGTACGCGACTGTGATAATGATGAAGCTGTCGTAATTATGGTGGATGCCAATATCCAGCGTGAGGATATTCTGATTAGCGAAAGGGCAAAGGCTTATCAGATGAAGTACGAGGCGATGAAACATCAGGGGAAAGCAAATGGTATTTCCTTGGAGCAAATGAGCGAAGAAGCCGGAGAGAGCAGAAAAACCATACAGCGTTTGATCTGTATTGCCAGTCTTGATGAAAGACTTTTGGCGATGGTTGATGATAAGAGAATGGGGCTCCGTCAGGGTGTAGATCTTTCTTTTATCTCAAAGGAACAGCAGGAAGTCGTTTATGATGTGATTTCGGAAATGAATGTCTCTATTAGCCAGGAGCAGAGTGCACGAATTAAGGAGGCATCGCGTAAAGGCTATCTGAATGCAGAGTTTTTGAGAGATTTTCTTTCAGAGAAGAAGCCGAAACCGCGTAAGGTAGTATTTAACCAGAAGAAGCTGGATAACTATTTTACCTCGGACATGAGCAATGAGGATATTGAGGAACTAATCGTAAAGCTCCTTGATGAATGGAAGGAGAAAGGGGAACCGCGTTAATGGAGAGGTTAAAGCTGGAGTTTTATTATGGGCAGGAGGCAGAGCAGTTTACGTTCTACCGCCTGCCGAAGGCTTTGATAACAGATAGCAGATTTAAAGACATTTCAAATAATTCCAAGCTTCTGTATGGGTTGATGCTGGACCGTATGTCATTATCAGTCAGAAGCGGATGGTTTGATGAAGAGAACAGGGTTTATATCAAGTATTCCTTGAAGAGCATTATGGAAGATCTAAACTGCAGCAAGATGACAGCTGTGGGACTGTTGAAGGAGTTACAGGCTATCGGTTTAGTTGATATTGAGCAGAGGAACGGACTTGCCAATATTATCTATGTTAAAAACTTTGTATCCGGGGGAGAAGAAGCATTAGACCGGTCTAAAAATTGTACGGGTCAGGAAAATGAACCGGTGGAAGATGACCAGTCTGAAAATCAGACCGGTATAAATATTGAACCGGTATACGAGGAAGACCGGTCAGATTGTAGTACCGGTACCTGTCAGGATTCTATACCGGAGGTGGTACAGAAATCAGACCCGAATAATAATGATTTTAACAATACAGATTCTAGTGAGACTAATCATATCAGTCTATCCGGCGAGCGTATGGATACGCCTATCCGTGTTACGAGGATGGATCAGATGGATGAAACCACTGCATACATGGAGCTTATTCGTGAAAACATTGATTATGACATCATGATGAGCAACAAGAAATGGTCTGACAGAGAAATGTATGACGAGCTATATCAGCTGATCTGCGATGTGGTCTGTGTTCCGAGAAAGACTATTCGTATTGCAGGGGAAGACTATCCGTATAACTTGGTGAAGAGCAAGTTCCTGAAGCTCAATTCAACGCATTTGGAATATGTCATCGGCTGCATGAAGAATAACACAACAAAGGTATCCAATATCAAAGCCTATTTGACAACAGCACTCTATAACGCACCGAATACCATTAGCCATTACTATACTGCTGAGGTAAATCATGACATGTATGGTACAATGTAATCGGAGGAATGATTATGGCTAAATACATTGTTGAAGAAACAAACAGAAGTAAATACGAAAAGAACTTTAAGTTCCCACTGATAAATATGATCCCGGCAATCGTATGGTGCATTCCGGTTCATCAGAAGATGGCACCACTGATAGGAACAATGGGAGCATATATTGCAGTTGCAGTCTTCTTTGTGGCGTATATCCTCTTATCATATGTTCCGATTGCAGCACTTGTACCAGCTGTGGCAAGTGTAATCATGATGACAGCAATTTTTTGGGCTCCTGCAGATCACATAGGAAACAATGTGGTGAGAATCATTGTAAAGGGAGTAATCCTCGTTATTATGGTTCTGATTGAGTTCTGTGTATTGATAAACGCGACATTGCCGTGGCTGGAGAGAAAGACAGCAACACTGCCGAGAGTTAGGAAGGTGGAGGAATAAGCAGTTGAATATGGTGTTTCAAGAGAGAATCCGGATGATTGAGCTGGATTCTTTTTTTGCGCCTTACACTGTTGAAGGGTGATAAGGTTGTCGAGCTTATCAAGGTACATTCCTATCTGTCGCTGCTCCTTAAGGCAGGGAAGCGCGATTGAGCCCATACAGAGCTTGTCATAGTAGAAATACAAACGTACTCCGCCTTCCTGTAACTGAACGATCAGTTTTTGAAAATCATCTGATTTGAACCAATGCCAAAGGAAGCGGTCATCTACATTATCAGTAGTCTTAAAAACCTCGTAAAGTGAGCTAACTATCACGTTTTTAGAGGTGTTCTGATATCCGATTGAGCCAACATTTATTCTCGCAGGATTGTACGCGAAGGATTGTGGAGAGACAATATAATACATTCTTTTGTCAGCATCTCGCATTGTTCCACCATTCTCAAATTTCTCATCCTGTGGGACGAACCCCTTCTCGTTTGTAATCGAATAGCTTTCATAAGGAAGGTTATCTTTATTCTTTTCACCTGACGGGAAGGTAATCTCAGAGAACTTACGCTGTTCCCAATCGTCAGCAAATCCTTGGAATCGAATATCAGGTTTTCTTTTGTTTTCACCCATATTAGACACCCCCAAGCATTTTCTTTAATTCTGCTATGCCT
>JAFSYI010000030.1 GCA_017450065.1 Lachnospiraceae bacterium | reverse complement strand
TATCCACTAAAACTGTTGAGGCATGGGAGCTTGGAAGGACACATCCCACAGGCCCTGCGTACAGATTATTGGATATACTCGCAATGGGGAAAGAAAACGAGTTATCGTTTGTTTCAGTGAGTACAAAATAATTAAGTTATTCCTTTCATTTACGCTTGTCTCAATGTCATTTTGAAGTGGATAGCGGATGCTATACGGTTCGCTACACAGTTTTTTGTATATGCTATAGTTTCAAACTATAACATATGATAAAATATAGAAATATAAAACCTATTGACATAGTGGGTATATAGTTGTATTATTTCGGATATCAAATGAAAGGAAACATGACGAGATGAGATACGAGGATCACAATTATAACTTCATGTGTTGTATGTGTCGAATGCTGTTCTCCCAGGCAAGCGATATGGCCGGGTGTATGGCTCATTTGTCATGCATCCAAACACAATGAGCTGTCATTTCAGATCATAGTAAGCCATTGCCTGGGAGTAAATACTTCCGGGCATTTTTTATGTTTGGATGATTGAACTGATTCACACAGAGCAACTAAAAAATGAAGAAGAGGAGAACTATTATGAAAAAGAACATTTTAAAGAGAATCGCAGCAGGAGCTATCGCAGCAACACTTTCAATCGCAGGATTAAGCGGATGCGCATCAGTAGCAACAGCAAGCCCGGCATCAGGTCAGCAGGCAGGGAATGAAAGTCAGAGTGCCGACGAAGGTAACAGGGTTTTCAGGACTCTTGACGAGATAAAGGAGGCCGGTGAGATCAACATCGGAGTATTTTCCGATAAGAATCCGTTCGGGTACGTCGATGAGAATGGAACATATCAGGGATATGATGTATATTTCGCAGAGCGTATCGGTAAGGATCTTGGCGTAAAGATCAATTATGTTTCGACGGAAGCAGCCAGCAGGGTAGAGTATCTTGAAACCGGTAAGGTTGATATAGTGCTTGCGAACTTCACGGTGACGGAGGAACGTGCAGAGAAGGTTGACTTTGCCCTTCCTTATATGAATGTTGCACTTGGTGTTGTGTCCCATGAGGATAATGTAATAGAAGATCTGTCACAGATAAAGGATGATGATCAGGTAATCGTTATTTCGGGAACAACGGCGGAAACATATCTTGAAAAAAACAATCCGGAGATCAAGCTTCAGAAGTTTGATACATATGCGACAGCCAAGACATCATTTGAGAACGGAACCGGCGTTGCATGGGCGAATGACAATACAGAGGTTATTGCTTATTCACTCGAGAATGAAGGGTATATCGTAGGCATACCGTCTCTGGGGAGTCAGGATACGATCGCACCGGCAGTAAGCAAGGGTAATGAAACACTTCTTAACTGGCTGAATGATGAGATAAAACAGCTGGGTGAAGAGAATTTCTTCCATGAAGATTATGAAGCAACCCTCATAGATACTTACGGTAAAGATTATGAAGAAACGCTGGTGGTTGAAGGCGGAGTAACGGCAGGCGCAGCAGATGACGGTGCGTCGGGAGCAGCAGCACTTGATATCAAACCCGGTAACGGCGAGACAATTAAGATTGCGGCATCACCTGTTCCTCATGCGGAGATACTTGAAGAAGCAGCTAAGATACTTAAGGATTACGACTACAATCTTGATATCGTTGAATTCGAGGATTATGTTCAGCCCAACCTTGTTGTAGAATCAGGTGAATTTGATGCAAACTATATGGAGCATATCCCGTACCTTAACAGCTTTAATGAAGAACATGGTACTCATATTGTTGATGCTGGTGACATCCATTATGAGCCTTTCGGAATCTATCCCGGCACGAAGAAGACTCTTGATGAACTTGCAGACGGTGACAGCATAGCAGTTCCAAACGATACGACCAATGAGGCAAGGGCACTCCTTCTGCTCCAGGATAACGGGCTGCTTAAGCTTAAGGAGGGAGCAGGACTTACGGCTACCATAAATGATATTGAAGAGAATCCTCATAATATTAAGTTCGTGGAGCTGGAGGCTGCACAGGTGGCAAGGGTAACGGAAGAGGTCGAGTATGTTGTTCTTAACGGCAACTATGCGCTTGAAGCGGGATATTCGGTGGGAAAGGATTCAATAGCATATGAGAAGACGGATTCGGTTGCCGCCAAGACATATGTTAATATCATCGGAGTGTATGAAGGAAATGAGAATACAGATAAGATCAAAGCCCTTGTAACAGTACTCCGTTCCGATCATATCAAGAAGTTTATCGAAGATACCTATGAGGGATCGGTAATATTCTTCGAAGGGTAAAGGTTGTAATAAAGTAATTAAAGAAGAGTTATATGCGGGAGGGTAACGTTCTCCCGCATATATATGAAATGGAGTATGGTCACGATGAGTATCATAGAGATCAAAAACCTTACAAAGAAGTTTGAGGTGGAAGGGCATACCATTACCGCGCTTGACGGTATCACCCTTTCGATAGAAAAGGGTGATATATTCGGGATAATCGGAATGTCGGGAGCGGGGAAGAGCACTCTGGTACGTTCGATAAATTATCTGGAGAAACCCTCGGACGGCCGTGTGCTTATAGACGGCGTAAATCTTGCCGGACTTAGTGAAAAGGAGCTTCGAAAGCAGCGCAGCAATATAGGGATGATCTTTCAGAATTTCAATCTTCTGGAACAGAAGAATGTTACCGATAATATTTGTTTTCCGCTGGAGATCGCAGGTATAAAGAAAAAGGAAGCCAGACAGAGGGCAAAAGACCTGCTTAAGCTTGTAAATCTGGAAGACAAGGAAAAGGCTTATCCTTCACAGCTCTCCGGAGGGCAGAAGCAGAGAGTAGCCATAGCCAGAGCCCTTGCAACTAATCCCCAGATACTGCTGTGTGATGAGGCGACAAGTGCACTCGATCCCCAGACGACCGCATCTATACTGTCTCTGTTAAAACAGATAAATGAAGAGATGGGGATTACCATCGTGATCATAACACATCAGATGTCGGTGGTCACTGAGGTATGTAAGAAGGTTGCGATCATCGACAGTGGAAGGCTGGTTGAAGAAGGCTTTGTTGATAAGATATTTGAGCATCCGGAATCCGATGCGGCAAAGGAGCTGATTTCAGGCAGAGAGGTAAAATATACACCTATAGAAAGACTTGATACGGAAAGGAAGATACGTATTGTATTTCAGGAGAATTCAGCTTATGAACCTATTATTGCAAATATGATACTGAAGCTTCAGGTACCTATCAACATATTAAGGGCTGATACAAGAAACGTAAACGGAAGAGCGGTAGGGGAGATGATACTCGGACTGCCGGGCAGACATGACAAACAGGGTGAGATCATAGAATATCTGAAAGAAACAGGTATTGTAGTCAGTGAGGTGAGCGATAATGAATGATCAGGTTATAAAGATGATTGTTGAAGGTATCAGGGATACGTTATATATGACGTTCGGTTCAGTACTGATCGGCTATGTTGCAGGCCTGCCGCTGGGAATCCTTCTGTTCGTGACGAATGATAATGGGCTTAAACCCAACAGGCTCGTATACAGGATACTTGATTTTATCTGTAACATAATAAGAAGCATACCTTTTCTTATCCTTCTGATCCTCCTCATACCGTTTACAAGGCTTATTGTAGGAAAAAGCTATGGCTCTACCGCGACCATCGTGCCGCTGGTCATATGTGCGGCCCCTTATATTGCAAGAGTGGTCGAATCCTCGCTTAATGATGTTGATACCGGTGTGATAGAAGCTGCAAAATCAATGGGTGCGAGCAATGTTCAGATAATTACCAGGGTACTTCTTGTTGAAGCGCGTACTTCTCTCATGACCGGATTTACGATAACGACAGGACTACTTCTTGGTTATTCTGCAATGTCGGGAACCGTCGGAGGCGGCGGGCTCGGAGATATAGCCGTAAGATACGGATACTACAGATGGCAGACCGATATCATGATCATAACAGTCGTGCTTCTGATAGTAATATTCCAGATAATCCAGAATCTCGGAACAGGTATTTCGATGCATTTTGACAAAAGAAAAAAATAGGAAATATACAGATGGATTTCGAAGTAATACACTCATACATGCCTCTATATATCGAAGCATTCATACTGACAGTAAAGATAGGCTGGGCAGGAATAGCCATTTCGTTTGCTGTCGGTATTTTTGCTGCGTTCATGATGCATTTTAAGGTACCTGTAGTCTCAAAGATTGCGGTAGGTTATGTAGAGCTCTTTCGCAATACGCCTCTTCTTGTTCAGCTGTTTTTTATTTATTTCGGGCTACCGAAAATAGGACTGAGCATTTCGGCACCAAACTGCGGGGCGATAGGTCTGGGACTCCTGGGAGGAAGTTATATGGCAGAGGCGATCCGTAGCGGGCTTTCGGCAATCCCGAAATCCCAGGAAGAGTCTGCACTGGCGCTGGGGCTTAACAGAAGACAGATGTTTGTGCATGTGATCTTCCCTGAAGCTGTTTCGATAAGCGTGCCGGCTATTGTTGCAAATATAATATTCATGCTGAAGGAAACAAGTGTATTTTCGGCCATAAGCCTTATGGATCTGATGTTTACAGCCAAGGATCTGATAGGACTGTACTACAATACGACAGAGGCTCTTTTCCTGCTTGTCGTTTTCTATATAGTAATGCTCCTTCCCGTTTCGATACTGGGAAGCGTGATTGAAAAAAGAGCAAGATACAAAACATTGGGAGCATAGAAAATGGGATTTGAAGTTTTATTAAAAGGCAATAACGCGGCAAGGCTTTTAGGGGGACTTCTGGCTGCCCTTAGGATAAGCCTTGTATCAGTTGTAATAAGCATAATACTGGGTGTGCTGCTGGGCGTGCTTGTTACCCTGCGTCGCCCGGTTATAACAGCGATATACCGTATCTATCTTGAGACAGTAAGGATAATGCCCCAGCTTGTTCTGCTGTTCATTGTCTTTTTTGGATCCACGAAGGCTCTTGGTCTTAATCTAAGCGCAGAGAGTGCATCGATCATAGTGTTTTCTTTCTGGGGGACGGCGGAGATGGCGGATCTTGTCCGGGGATCTCTTGCAGCAATACCTGTCATACAATATGAATCTGCAGCATCCCTTGGATTTGATCAGGTACAGACTTACAGGTATATTATAGTGCCGCAGATAGTCAGACGCATGATACCGCTGTCCATAAACCTGATAACAAGAATGATCAAGACCACCAGTCTCGTCATGATGATAGGCATAGTAGAGGTATTAAAGGTAGGCCAGCAGATAATAGAGGCAAACAGAAAATCATCACCCAATGCAGCATTCGGGGTTTTTGCAACAGTGTTCATCCTGTATTTCCTTGCATGTTTCCCGATAAGCAGATTTGCAGGTTATCTTGAGAAGAAATGGGAGAACTGACATGGAGACGATTCTTGAAGTTAAAAACATTAGCAAAAGCTTTGATGATATAATGGTGTTTGAAAACCTGAGCCTTACGGTCAAAAAGGGAGAGGTTGTTGTGATCGTGGGACCCTCAGGATGCGGGAAAAGCACTTTCCTTCGCTGTATTAACGCTCTTGAAAGAATACAGGAGGGCGAGATAGTACTGGACGGTGAATCCATTGATCCTGCGGCAAAGAATCTTAGCAGGATCCGGGAGAAGATAGGCATGGTATTTCAAAGTTATGATCTTTTTCCCCACCTGACCATTCTGCAGAACCTGACACTTGCTCCTGTAAAGATCAGGAGAACAAACCGCAGGGATGCAGAAAAAGAAGCGCTTGAATTTCTTGACAGGGTTGGTTTATCCAATAAAAAAGACAGTTACCCCAGACAGTTATCTGGAGGACAGAAGCAGAGAGTAGCTATCGTCCGGGCACTGATGATGCATCCTGAGATACTTCTTCTTGATGAGATTACTGCGGCTCTTGATCCCGAAATGGTCAGAGAAGTATTGGATGTAGTACTTGATCTTGCCAGGGAGGGACGTACAATGATAGTAGTTACCCACGAAATGCAGTTTGCGAGGGCTGTTGCGGACCGGATGATATTTATGGATGGAGGAAGGATAGTAGAAGAGGGAAATGCTGCTGAGTTCTTTGATGCTCCAAAGACAGACAGGCTTCGTAAGTTTCTGCATTCATTTGATTATGAACGCAGGGAATAAATGACCTTATCCGACGGTGATAATGTCACATGGCTTCCCCGGATATACAACTAACAATGACCTGGAACTGGCACTTATGAGGATATCAACGCTTATAATCACCTGATACATCCGCAAACGTACGTATACCCTTTATATAATCATCGTAAGCGTTCTCAGGATCCTTGCCATGAAAGACTTTGCAAAGTCCGCACATATCACAATCTGCTATGCATGGATACTTATCTTTTATAAATGTTCTTCGCTCCTCCTCAGAGGATAATTCAATCATTGGTGCATCATACATGGCTACACCTCACATAATATTCCTGCCCTGACGATACTTGTTCATGTATTCAGCATTGATTTCTCTGATCTCGCGCTTGCCGTCAATATAATCCTGATAAATGTCCCATGGCGAACCGCCACCAAGCCAGCAAGATGAACAGTTTTCACATCCACTGCCGCAATCCATGGAATTCTTAACAATCGCCTCACGTTCTTCTTTAGTTGTATCCTTTATGAGAATAGATTTAAACTCCATAATCGTCACCCGCAATATGCCACTGCATCTACCTGGAACTGTACTCCACCTTTTTCAATATCGAAAGTATTATAACACAATAAGTAAATGAGTTGTAGATGTTCAAGGCTTTTTATGACTAAATCCATTGACATAGTAGGTAAATAACGATAAAATGCACATACTTGGACAAAAATAGTGTGGGAAAGAGGTTTTGAAGAGTGGATTTCTATGTTGAAGACAGAGTTTTGGATATCGGGGTAAAAATAGTTTTTGTAACGATAAATGATATTGATAACCACGCCTTCAATGAGGAATGGAGAGCGTACCGGGAGAAGAGGATAAAGGAATTGCTTGAAATATACAGGAATATTGATATCCATGCAGATCCGATACTTGAGGGTTTTAATATACTGCACGACAGGAGTGGTGTAAAACGCAGAAAGAACATACCTGCAAGCGAAAACCTGATAAAACTTCTTGTTAAACATGAAGGAATGACTATCTTGGTATGCCTCGAATTAATATGGACGAAATAGTCCGTGAATTTGGCTCTTGGCGTGTTTCTGCGGATGCTTCCAAGGCAGATATTGTGTATTCCACGTCTGTAATTTTTGTAGTATAATATTAACATCTACTCGTTCATAGGATGAGTGCGGCATATGCCGTATTACCCATGGCACTTTTTTTCATTGCGTAGGCTGAGCGGTGACCAATGAGGTAGCGGGTAGATAAGGGGCATTGGCGCAGTTGGGAGCGCGCCACACTGGCAGTGTGGAGGTCGTGGGTTCAAGTCCCATATGCTCCATTATTGACGGGGTATTAGCTCAGCTGGGAGAGCGCCAGGTTCGCAATCTGGAGGTCAGGGGTTCGATCCCCCTATGCTCCATAGAATTATAAAAGAATGAGGCTGCCACACTATATTTAGTGCGACAGCCTCTTTTGTTTTGGGTTAGCAGTTTACATATGTAGGTAAAGAAGTTGAAGTAAATATAATTATGCTGTATAATTATACCGTATAATGTATATACATGAGGAGGCGATTCTATGGAACAGGTAGCAATAAGATCTTGGGGAAACAGTCAGGGGATTAGAATTCCAAAGGATATACTTGATAAAATGCAATTGAAAGTCTCTGATGTACTGGACATCGAAATAAAGGATGACACAATTGTGCTGAAGAAGCAGTTTGTTCACAAGACTTTTGAAGAAAGGTTGGCTGAATATAACGGAGAAATAACGGTTTGCGATTTCGACTGGGGTGAACCGGTAGGGAGAGAGATTTTATGACTGAGTATTATCAAGGGGATATAATTAAGATTAGCGGATTTAAAAAGCAGTTATTTGTAATTGTTAGCAAGAACGCATTTATAAGAGCAACAGGTATATTTCATGTATGTCCAATGATTTCAGGGATTCCGGCCGGACCAATACATCTGGAAGTGAAAGGTAAGAAGGGAGAGTCAGGCACAGTAATATGTGAACAGATAAAGGCCATTGACCCCAAGGCAAGAGGATGTAGCCGAGTTGATCTGCTTTCATATGAAAACGTAATGAATGTATCCGATGCTGTTCAGGGAATATTTGAGTATGACTAGCGGAAAAAAAATAATAAAAGCTGACATTATCTATGGGTCAGTATGGTTGGAGCAGTTCCATACGGCTGAGCCGTTTCATGTTAAAATCTTCTGTGATACAGTCAAAAGAAGATTAAACAGAACAGGGAAATGAGAATATGTATGTACTTGATACACAGGATGGCAGCAGGACAGAAATGAAGAGTGACGATTATCGGACGGTTGCCGGTAATTTCGACAAGGCCTGCATAGCCGTGAGCCCGGATGACAGATACGTTGCGCTCTGCTGTATGGATGGAATGATACGGGTGGCGGATACGTCTTCTTATGAGACGGAAGCTAAGATCCCGCTTCAGTCATATTTACGGTCCTTCGTGTCATTCGCGGATGACGGAACCCATCTTGTTATGCAGGGCGATGACTACCGGATACGGATATGGGATATGAACGCGGGAAGCTTCGTCTGTACAATGGACGGTTCGGGAAGTGTTGATCATATTGTCTGTGATGATGAGAGCGGACTGCTTGCCATATGCCAGGGATACGGACTGTTCCTCTTTGAGACAGGCGGATACGGCTGTGTAGCCTATGCGGATAACGGTATGTTTTACCTTAAGGACAACGATTCGATACTCTTAAGCAATGACAGGAGAACGATCTGCAGGACATATTATAAGGATTATAAGACACTTAAGGAAGAGGCTCACAGACAATTTCCGGGAGCCTCGCTGAGCGATGAGAAGAAGGTGAAGTATAACATATAAGTGTCTGAATAAATCCGGCGCTGAGGGAACCGGGATGATCTGTACAGTAACTTTTAATCCCGGCGCATCCACAGCGCTGAATCATCTATATCAGACACCCTTGAAAAGCCTGTAAAGCCCATTACATATTTAAGCTCATTCCTTACCTTGTTAAAGTATTCCTTAACGCCTTCCACACCGTCCTTTTCAAGAGAGGGAAGCATGGAGCGGCCAAGGGCAGCGGCATCGGCACCCAGTGCAAGAGCCTTGTATACATCCGATCCGCTTGCTATACCGCAGTCAACAATGATCTCAACATCCCTGTCCTTAAGCGCATCCTTTATCTCAGGTAAGATCATAAGAGGCGGAACCGCATACGGAAGACGTCCGTGGTGATGGCTTACTATGATCGCCCTGGCACCCGCATCAGCGCATTTGACCGCATCCCTGACGCTTAACACACCCTTGACAATAAACGGAAGAGAAGATGCTTCAATATAAGAAGTAAGCATATCCATGGTCTGTGCGGCCATCCTTTCACCTACGCAAACATCATAACCGTTCTCGCCGAAGATATGATCTATATCCATACCTATACCGAATGCACCGGCCGCTTCGGCGAACTGCATCTGATCCCTTACCTTGCCGTTGTCGGCATACGGCTTGACTATACGTACGGTCCTGGCTCCCGTATCAATGATCTTTTTAAACATATCGTTTTCCATCATGCCGCAGAAGTTAAGGATGTTAAGCTCTGCGGCGGCAAGAGAGTACTCCTCTAGTCCCGTAAGTTCCCTGCCGTTGTAATTCTTGAGATGCGAAAAAGCCGGCGTCATCACGGGCATATCGAATTCGGCCCCGAGAAATGTACATTTAGTATCGGCCTCCACCGAGTCGATAAGTCTCTCCTCGAACAGGATGGAATCAAGAAATTCCTCGTTTATGGTATTTGCATCAGACAGTCGTGTATAACCCATTCTGTACCTCCTCATATTATATATAGAATATCATTCATATAAGTCTGATTGGAGCAGATCACCTTATATGGAGCTTCCTTGGGCATTATGATCTCAATATCTGTATGCCGGTGCGGAGGAAAATCTCCGTGGAACCGGTTTATGAACATCCGCAGACTGGTATTGATCTTGTGGTTGACCTGTTCTCTGGCATTTGGATTTAGAGCCAGCTGACTTTTTATTTTGACACATATCCTTCCCGATATGACAAAAATTGCCATACATTTTTTGCTGTTTCGGCATTGTTATGCAATCATATATTTGACAGATAAATATTATAACATATATGTAACGAAAAAATCTCGAAATTACAGCATATTGCATAGTAAAATTTTCCGAAACGGATAGTTGTCGCGAAATATCGTATATATATCATAGCAATTTTGGTGCGGTATATAGCAATTTTTTGTTAGCGGATTTAAGTATATTATTTTAGAGTTATATTATGAACCGGAAAGGTTCAGTCTTCAGTCCTTTGTTTCCTGTAGTAGGTGAAACGGTATGGAATGTGTGTTATAATACCAATGCAATTATGTCATCATAGTAAAGGAGAAGGATTATGTTTAAAAGAATTTTTGAGATCACAGGGAATGTAGCAATAGTGACGGGGTGTTCATCGGGCCTCGGTGTACAGATGGCAAACGCACTTGCCAATCAGGGCTGTAAGATAGTTGCAATAGCCCGCCGTATGGATATGCTTGAAGATGTGTGCAGCAAGATAGCCGAGGAACATGGGGTGGAAACCATGCCTATACGCTGCGACATAACCAAGACGGACGAAATCGAAGATACCGTGAAGAAAGTTATGGAACGCTTCGGTCGTGTAGATATCCTTATTAACAATGCCGGAACCGGTGCCGTGGATCATGCAGAGAACATAACGGATGAACAGTTCCAGAAGGAATTCGATGTGGATCTGTTCGGTACATTTAAGTTCGCACGCGCCGTAGCCAATCAGGCAATGATCCCGGCTAAATACGGACGTATAATCAACATTGCGTCAATGTATGGACTGGTGGGAAATAAGGTGGCAGGATCCGCTCCGTACCATGCAGCAAAGGGAGGAGTAGTTAACCTTACAAGAGCGCTTGCGGCAGAATGGGGTAAATACAGTATCACAGTTAATTCAATATGTCCCGGATACTTCTATACACCTCTTACCACTGAGACGCTTAACAGCGAATTCTTCCAGCAGAACGCCAAGACCATGATCCCTCTTGAGCGCTATGGAAATGAAGGAGAACTGGATACCGCCGTTGTATTCCTGGCATCTCCTAATTCCTCCTATGTTACCGGAATAGCACTTCCGGTAGATGGCGGATATACCTGTATGTAATGATCCGATGTAATCGATCTTAAAAGAATACGGTTATAAGCAGGCGGCACCAAGCAAGGCATGGTGCCGTCTGCTGTTTATAACCGAACCATTTTCTGTAAAGAGGAGTTTGGTAACATGCTGTCAAAACTTAATGATTCCATTGACGCATTTTCACGCGAAAGATAAAATGAAAATAATTCAAAAATTATAATTTAGTGAAACCTTTATGAAATTCACTGTTTTTTCAAATGCAGCAAGGGATATTTTTATGTCCACAATGTTGCACTTTTTACGCTATAGCAGGGATGTGAACAATAATAAGTATTTAAAAAGCGATCTGGAGGGTCTTACAAAGGATGAGTGCAGGATTGCCCGGAATGAGATATATGCAAGACATGGCAGAAGATTCAAGGATGAGGAACTGCAGAGATATTTCGATTCAAAGGACTGGTATGAGGGAACCATCGACCCTGATGATTTCAATGAGAGAGAATTGAGCAGAACAGAACTTGATAATCTTGACCTGATCATGGAATATGAGAAGGAAGAAGGGTACAGGTAACAGAAAATGGTTTCTTCAATACAAAAAGTCTCTGTTATTGGACTATTAATATGTGCTTTTGCGCTATCGGGTTGTAATAACAGCAAAAAGGTAGCAACAGATAACAGTAATGATGTACCTAAAGACAGCCCTGTCATAGTAATAACAGATGAACAGCCTGCATATGCAGCTGAGAAAACAGAGAATATACCGGGCAATGTAACAGAAAACGGTGAGGTTACTGAAGACGATGAAGTCACTGAAAGCGGTGAAGAGACCGAAAACGGGGATGTGCCTGAAACACCTGAATCTGATGAACCGGAGAGATCAGAAGTTAAAGGATTTATAGCGATCGATGCCGGACATCAGGCCAGAGGAAACAGTGGAAAAGAGCCTTTGGGGCCCGGATCGACCGAGATGAAAACGAAGGTTTCCGGTGGAGCTACAGGTGTTGAGACGGGTGTTCACGAATATGAACTGAATCTGCAGGTGGCGCTTAAGCTGAGAGATGAACTTGAGTCACGCGGATATCAGGTGCTCATGATACGTGAGGATAATAATGTTGATATATCAAACAGTGAAAGAGCTCAGATGGCTAACGAAGCCGGAGTGGATGCTTTTATAAGGATCCATGCAAACGGAAGTGATAACCGGTCTGTGAAAGGAGCCATGACCATATGCCAGACATCCAAGAACCCATATAACGGCGAACTGTATAAAGAGAGCAGAAGACTGTCGGAAGAGGTACTGAATGCATTTGTTTCGGCAACCGGTGCAAAGAAAGAGAAAATATGGGAAACAGATACCATGACCGGTATTAACTGGTGTCAGACTCCGGTGACAATAATAGAGATGGGGTATATGTCCAATCCCGATGAAGACAGGCTTATGGCAACGGAAGAATATCGGACGAAGATGGCACGGGGAATCGCAGACGGGATAGATGCCTATATGAATACCGGTTCAGGAGGAAACATACAAAGAAAACGGTGATGATAAAGGTGTTTCGGATGCAAAAGATAGCGTTGAAGATGCAGCTGTCGATGCAGAGCCGGCTTACGATGAAACAATAACCAAGGCGGAATCTGTACCGGATGAATCGAGCACAGATGAGAATAAAAGCAGCGAAGAAACTATAACAGACAGAGTAGAAACAGATGATAATATAGAAGTAGAGAATACATCAGACAAATGGTACTGGAACGACATAAGTAATGACGTGCGTGCTTTAGCACCCAAATATTATACTGGAAAGATTTCATATATCTGTGAATATGAGTAACAGGAAAAAAAGATTTAAAAACATAAAACTGAGCCCGCTCATCATACTGACGGTAAGTCTGTTCATATTGCTTATCATCCTTTTTTCGGCTGTTTTTACATCAAAAAAGGATTCCGGGAAATCAAAATCCGGAAAGTCCAAAGAAGTGGAAACAACAGAATCCGGGGAAACGGCTTCAGGCGATCAGATTCCGGTCATAAAGCTGAAAGACAATTCGGATCCGGTACCCATGACAGCTGATGATGCAGAGGCCTACGTTGAGCCGGAAGAAGCGGATGAGGCGCTACAGGCTGATGGTACGGAGCTTCATGAAGGGAGTGCCATACCACAAGCGAACGATGAGGGTATATTGAGGGATGAATTTGATGAACAGGCTGACAGTATTCTGAGCAGGATGACTTTTGAGGAGAAGATATATCAGATGATGATCCTTATGCCGGAGCAGCTGACCGGGAGTGAGACCGTAACTGCTGCCGGCAACAGTACGAAAGAGAGCCTTAAGAAATATCCTGTGGGCGGTATAATGTACATGGCGGGGAATTTAAAAGATCCCGGTCAGACAAGAGCTATGCTTGAGAATACCCAAGAGTATGCGGCTGATATAGAAGGAATTCCACTCTTTCTGTGCGTGGATGAAGAAGGCGGAAGAGTTGCAAGGGTAGGTAACAACGAAGCCTTTGGCAAGAAAAAGATTGCTCCGATGGCTAAGACAGGAAGCGTGGAGGAAGCATATGAGGCAGGCAATACAATAGGAGAGTATCTTAAGGAGCTTGGTTTTAATGTGGACTTTGCTCCTGATTGTGATGTATTGACAAATAAGGCCAATAAGGTTATCGGAGACAGGTCATTCGGCAGTGATGCCGATAAGGTAAGAGATTATGCAAGGGCATATTCGGACGGTCTGCATGACAGCGGGATCGTCAGTGTTTATAAACATTTTCCCGGACATGGAGCTACTTCCGGAGATACACATGAAGGATTTGCATATACAGATAAAACGATCGATGAACTGAAGGAGGCGGAGCTTGTACCATTTGCAGATGCTGCAGAAGCAGGTGCCGATATGGTCATGGTATCCCACATTTCTGTACCAAGGATTCTGGGTGATAATACTCCGTGTTCGTTGTCCTACCATATGGTGACCGAGGTTTTAAAGGATGAACTGGGTTATGACGGGATAGTGGTGACAGACGCACTTAACATGGGTGCGATATCTGATAACTATAACGGGACGGATGCAGCAGTAATGGCTATAAAGGCCGGAAATGACATGCTCCTTACTCCCGGTAATTTCACATCGATACCAAAGAGAATTGCCTCGGAAATAGAGAATGGGAACATATCCGAGGCAAGGATTGATGAATCTGTGAGAAAGATAATAACAGGAAAATTAAAGATAAAAGAAGCTGATGATCAATGATGAACGGGGTTTGATAAACAGGATCCCCAAGAGCCTACACGCCGCCTATGATAAATTGAAGCAATCCCCATTTTTCCTCCTGAAGCCACAAGGCTATTACATATTGTCTATTCAGAACAGGCTCAAAATACTTCGTATTTTTCGCTGCTTTGGATTCATCCAGCATGTATACTAAATTCGAAAATACCTCATTAAGTATACATGCATGGCTCACACTAAGCTCGAAAAAACCTCGCTAAGTGTTCTGC
>JAFSYI010000003.1 GCA_017450065.1 Lachnospiraceae bacterium | reverse complement strand
GAAATGCCACACGATCAAAGAGATCGAAACGGCATTAAAAAATGCAGGATTTACAAAAGTCAGTTCACATCATCATGAAAGTAAGCCATGGATTACGGTTCTGGCGAGGAAATAAGATGATTTACGGAGGAGAGTTATCTGATGTATATTTATGTTTTACAACTTTAATATTCCGTGCTATTATTGAGAAAGATAAAAAGAAAGGACACACATCAGTGTGCGGGTGAGCCGATGAAAAACAGATGATCAGATTTGGTAAAAGCAAACTTTTGTTTAAAGGGCCGAAAGGTCTGTTTGTGTATGCCGGATTGGATCATCGTGATTTTCTGAAGCCATCATTTATGATGATGCCCTTTTGGCATATATAAGTCTTCGGTTACGTATGGTCTGCTTTCGGTATATCCGACAGTAGATTTTTTTTGCCCTGTAAGACACGGGACGGTTCTTCTGTCTTGTGTTAAATTTGGAGGTGATATTTATGGCTCAGTTACAGGTTAGTGGTCTTACTTTTTCATACGAAGGCAGCGGTGACAATGTATTCGAAGATGTCAGTTTCAGTATCGACACATCGTGGAAGCTCGGCCTGATCGGCCGGAACGGCAAGGGCAAGACCACACTCCTTAATCTTTTTATGGGGAAATATGAATATTCCGGAAGCATATCATGCGGAACGGTATTTGACTGTTTTCCATATGCCGTTTCCGCGAGTGATCTGGATAAAACAGCTGCAGAACTGGTTAATATCTGGAAGCCGCAGGTGGAAAAATGGCAGATCCTGGTTCAGTTAAGTCAGATAGGGATGGATCCCGAATGCATGTACAGGTCGTTTGGAACTTTAAGTTACGGGGAGCGTACCCGGGTGATGCTTGCGGTTCTTTTCGCATCGGATGATGAGATGCTTCTGATAGACGAACCGACCAATCATCTTGATAAAGATGCGCGGAAGTCAGTGAAAGAATATCTTAAGACTAAAAAAGGATTTATCCTGGTGTCGCATGACAGAGATCTGCTGGATGCTGTTACAGATCACGTACTGGTGCTTAACCGCAACAGTGTTGAAGTACAGGCAGGGAATTTCTCTTCCTGGCAGGAGAACAAGGAAAGAGCCGATGCTTTTGCCAGGACAGAGAATGAAAAGCACATAAAAGAGATAGGCAAGCTTAAGGCAGCTGCAGACAGAAGTGATCGTTGGGCAGTAAAAAACGAGAATACCAAGATTGGTTTTGATCCGCTCAAAGAGCCCGAGAGAAACATCTCAACGCGCTCATATATCGGTGCCAAGACCAAGAAGATGCAGGCCAGAGTCAAGTCATATGAGAAGAGGATGGACAGGGAGATCGCGAAAAAGGAAGGTCTGCTGAAGGATATAGAGCAGATTACGGATCTTAAGATCGGTCCGCTTAAGTATCATAAGGATACGCTTATAGAAGCGAAGGATCTGGCGCTTTCGTATGATCACGGAGCTCCTCTTTTTACGGATCTTACATTTCATATAAGGCAGGATGAGAGAGTATTCCTGTCCGGCAGAAACGGATGCGGCAAGACGAGCCTCATTAAAGCGATATTGCAGGAAGCGTCAGAGGATCAGGGTAAGGTAAAATACAGCGGGATCAATGTGACTGGAGAACTAAGGGTTGCATCAGGACTTAAGATATCCTATATAAACCAGGATACATCGTTCCTTAGGGGTACTCTTAAGGAATATGCGGATGCAGCAGGTCTTAATGAAAGCCTGTTTCTTGCCGTATTAAGGCAGCTTGATCTTGAAAGGGAGCATTTTGGTAAGGATATGAGTGATTTTTCCGAAGGTCAGAAGAAAAAAGTGCTCATTGCAGCAAGTCTTATTACGCCGGCGCATCTGTACATATGGGATGAGCCGCTTAATTACATCGATGTATTCTCGCGGATGCAGATTGAAAAGCTGATCTTACAATACAAGCCCACAATGCTTCTTGTGGAACATGATGTCAGATTCAGGGAAAAGATCGGAACCCGGGAATTAACATGGTGAAAGCGGCCTGTTTTTGTGCGATGACATGTGTTACAATTATTTAAGGAATTCATAGGAGACCACAATATGATGAGCATGGAGATTCTGAACAACGATTTGCCTGAGAATGGAACAGAAACAGTCAGTTTGGCGAGATTACTATCTGGCCATAATACAGTAAAAAAGGAGGTTTCAATGAATAAACAGGAAATAAGAGAAATAGAACAAAGATGCATAGAAGAAGAGAAGAATCTTGTCTTCGATTCGTTCTCCCAGACCGAAGCCCTGAAACTGGGTGGCTTCATATATGAAAAAAGTAAAGACTGCAGCGGTCCTGTAGCAATCGAGATAAGGATAAACCATCTTACAGTATTCTGTTTTTTCCCTGACGGCACTAATGAGAACAACCAGCTATGGTTAAGAGCAAAGGCAAAGACTGTGGATATGACACAGAAGTGTTCTCTGCGTTTTTGGATAGATGTACAGCTTTCCGGAAGTTCACCCGAAAACAAAAGAATGCCCGAGAATGAGTATGCGTGTTGCGGAGGAGGATTCCCGTTAACAGTTAAAAATGCAGGGGTAATAGGAACTATATGTGTTTCCGGCCTTCCTCATTTGGAAGATCATAAATTGATAGTGGATGCATTGGAACAGTATTTGGGCGGAGCTGAAAGTAGTATTATTATAGGGAAATAAGATGATTTGTCCGGGAGATGTATAAATGGGTTTGTTTGAGCTGATCCTTTTGTCGGGCGGACTTGCTATGGATGCATTTGCAGTGTCTATATGTAAGGGACTGGCAGCAGGCAGGGTTACACCAAAGGAATATTTTCTGTGCGGCATCTGGTTCGGATCGTTTCAGGCAGTAATGCCTTTGACCGGTTTCCTTATCGGGGAGAGATTTGAAAAGTATATAAGTATGATCGCTCCGTGGGTAGCTTTCGGATTGCTTTCGCTTATAGGGTTTAATATGATAAGGGAGGCACTTTCGCCTGAAGAAGAGCTTTCTCCCGGTTTTGATATTAAGACAATGTTCATGATGGCGGTGGCAACCAGTATCGATGCGCTGGCTGTCGGAATAACATTTGTTGCTGTCCCGGTAAAGGTTCTTGAGGCGGGGAATCTTGCTAATGTGATTCTGGCCGTGAGTGTTATAGGGGTTATCACTTTTATCATCTCGGCAGCGGGAGTCGGAATAGGAAGTGCCTTTGGTGACCGCTATAAGTCCGGATCCGAGATCATGGGCGGAACGATACTCATATTTATCGGATTCCGTTCACTTATTACATATCTTGACAGGTCGCAGACTCTGGCTGACAGTGAAACGATATTCGGAATGCTCATCCCCCTTATCGGAACACTTCTTGGTTCTGCTGTAATATACGCAAAAAAGCAGCGCTTCCCGGATGACATACGTATGATTTTGGCAGGATGTGCTTCGGGTATCATGTTTTCGATAGCGGTGTGGGGGATGATAGAACCTGCCATAGATGGATTGGGCAGAGTAGATGTGAACGGGATCATCCCGGTGACAATATGTTTTTCCCTGGGGGTGTTGATCCAGATACTGTTTGACCGGATCGTACCTCACACACACATTTATTCCGATATAACAGAGGGCCCTGAGAGCAGGCTGGCTCCGGATGTTAAGGTCATGCTGACCGAAGTTATCCATCATATACCTGAGGGAATTGCCTTGGGAGCGATATATGCAGCTCATTTTATGAAGACAGAGTGGATATCTTCATCGGTAGCGGTGGTTCTGGCAATGGCGATCGCATTTCAAAATATTCCGGAGGCGATCTACGTGTCATTTCCGATAAGAGAACAAGGTACCGGAGAGGGTAAGGCATTCTTTATGGGAGTGGTATCAGGTGTTCCCATTCCGATTCTTGGTGCAGTTACTGTCGTGATAGTTGTTCTGTTCCCCGGTTCACTCCCGTATATAATGGCAGTAGCAGGCGGAGCACTGATCTATACTACGATCGAAGAGATCCCCCATATTGCATCTCATAAAGATAACGACAAGGGAACCATGGCGTTTGTTGCGGGCTTCGCTATCGTTATGTTCCTCATATTTCTAAGATTGTGAAACTGACAGAAAAGTTGTTATCTCGATGCTGATATTTGTGGTATTATATGGATGCTTGAAATTTTATTGCCATAGTACGATGCCTGATCGTATAAAACAATAAAGAATGTATTAAAGGGGGTATCAACATGAAGCTTATCGAAAACCTTAAGAAAAAAGCAGAAAATACACAAACAAATATAACTCTTACTGTTTCACAGAATGTGCTATAATGACATAAAAGAATATAAAAGGATGTGAATATACAGTGACATCAAAAAAAACAGTAATATCATTTGCCTGTCTGACATCATTGCTTATTCTGGCTGCATGTTCATCTGCTCCTCCGGCCGTGGAGGAACACGGTGAATCTCAGAGGGTCGAAACACAGTCTGTGCGCAGTGCGGTGGATTTTGACCATGAACTCGATCAGTATATACCCAAGAAGGATCAATACAATTTTTATTTCACGTATAAGACGGTACACCCGTGGTGGGATGCTGTTGCGCTTGGTATGGAAGATGCACAGCGACAGTTTCTCGACAGAGGGGTAAGGGTTACCTATGAGTATATGGCACCGGAAGGAGCATCTGCGGAAGATCAGATAAAAAGACTGGGTGAAGCCGGAGAAAAGGACTATGATGTCATCGGTGTTGATGTTGCGGATGAAAAGATAATTTCTCCTGTCCTTGATGAGATGGTGGATTCCGGGAAAAAGGTTATGACTTTTTCAAGCTCGGATGCAGAGGAAGGATGCAAAAGGATCGCATATGTGGGCAATACCCATAATTACCGGGATGGAGCGGACCTGACTGAGGCTCTCTGCGAAAAACTGGATCATAGGGGAAAGGTTGCGATACTCGTGGGAACCGAAGGCGCTCCTTGTCATGAAGACCGTGCGAGAGGCGCTGCGGATACCATCGCAAAGTACAGTGACATGGAGATCGTGGCTAAGGAATATGATATGGATTCCGTTGATAAAGCTTATGAACTCACATTGAAGATCCTGCAGGATACCCCGGACCTTGACGGGATCGTATGCTGCAATATGAGTAATCCCGTCGGTGCCGCCAGAGCGATCACGGAAAAGGGGAGCAGTGCTGTTATCGTAGGAATGGATCACGATGAGGAAGCACTGCATTATTTAAAGGATGGAGTTATCTATTGCATGGGAGTACAGGATTGCTACTCTATCGGCTTTGATACGATCCAGGTTGCGGTCAAGATTGCAGACGGGAACCTGCCCGGAGAGCTGTTTCCTGAAAAGACTGATGAAATGACAACGGTGATCTATCAGGAGGATGCGGCTCAGATGCTTGAACTGCTGTATGGTGATATCCTATGAAAGATATAAAAGAGAAGAAAAAGATAACAAACAGAACAATTGTATTGACAGCCGTAATAGGCAGTATGCTGGTTGTTGCGATGGTGATGGGCAATACGTTATGGGCTTCCAGGCAGACAGGTGCTGCCACGGATGAAGCAGTTTCGGCAGTCAGCTCATTCTATCTTGAAGCAATGGCTGACCGGCGTGCGAAAACCATTACGAATCATATCAACAGCAACTTTGAACAGATGGAAAAAGCGGTTGCCCTGATCAAGGCGGAGGAAATAGGGTCACAGGAAGAACTGCGGCATAATATCGGCTGGGTCAAATCATTATTGAATCTTAACCGGTTCGCACTGGTTGATGAAGATAATATAGTATATACCCAATATACTACTTATACGGGCAGAAGCCGGCATGAGTTTCTGGCGGATGTGCAGTTAAATGACAGGATCATCACTACTGTTTCGGTTTATGGATCCTCCAAACAGCTGTGCCTTGCTATACCGACTCCGGATCTTTCGATCATGGGGAAACCAT
The DNA here is from genome assembly GCA_017450065.1 of Lachnospiraceae bacterium. GTDB lineage: Bacteria > Bacillota > Clostridia > Lachnospirales > Lachnospiraceae > UBA2868. The sequence continues at coordinate 34,221 of JAFSYI010000003.1, read as the reverse complement.
TCAAGGCCTGCTTTGTTCAGCTTGATATCCAGGATATAGTAGATCTGCTTGCATTAGATGATCAGAGCAGGACCCATTTCGCCCTGTATACAAAAAACGGAGTGAACCTGTCCGATACCGAACTCGGACCTGTGATATTGAAGCATAATTTCCTTGATGTGTTACACGGTATCGTTTCCGAAGACGTATGGAATGAAAACCTTAAGAATTTCGAGAACGGGCAGGGAGGAAGCGTAACATTTGATTCAGGTAACTCGGAAGAGACATTGTGGTATGTTCCCATACAGGATGCCGGCTGGGAAATTGCGGTCCTTATCCGTGACAGTGTGATCCGTGATCAGATCGGTTATATCAGTGAAAGAAATATCAGATACAGCAGATATCAGATCATTTTTACCCTTGTAGCCGTAGTGGCTCTGGCCACGGTTCTTTTGTTACAGTTAAAAAGATTTTCAAGTGAACAGCTTGAAGAGGAGAAGGAAACCAGCAGGACCTTTAAGGATCTGGCGAATACTGATCCCATGACAGGCGTACGTAACAAACATGCTTATTCAGAAAACGAAAAGATCATCAACAGCCGGATACAGGCCGGTGATGTACAGAATATCGGGGTCGTGGTGGGGGATATCAACGGCCTGAAATATGCAAATGATACGCAGGGACATGCGGCCGGAGACAGGCTGATCAAGGAAGCATGTTCTCTTATCTGTGAGTATTTCAAGCAGGGTGCGGTATTCAGGATCGGAGGGGATGAATTTGTAATCATTCTTCAGGGAAAAGGCTATGATTCTATGCTTGAAGTTATAGATGAGCTGAACCGTAAAGTTGAAGAGAATATCAAAGAGAACGCAGTGGTCGTCTCGATAGGATGCTCTGTTCTTGAACAGGGAGACAGCCAGCTTAAGGATGTATTTGAAAGAGCAGATAAAATGATGTATGAGCGAAAGAAGGAGTTAAAGGCCATGGGAGCCCGGACAAGGATGGACAGCCATCATGACAATGAAATTATTCGAAAAGAAAGTTAATAAATCCCTTGAAAAAACAGATGATTATATTTCTGTAGCCACTCCCTCTGTATGGCTGTTTATGTCAGCCATGCTTCTCAAAGGCCGTGAACCGTATCCATGAGCTCACCGACGATATAAAGAGTATTTCCTCGAATACCAACTTTCTTGCCCTTAATGCCAACATCGAAGCTAAATGATATAGCGGCCAGATCCAATGAAATGCGTATTTCCAATGAACAGGGCTACAGGAAGCTTCAGGATGCAAGAGAGGCTGTCAGGGAGCTCGTGGAGATCACGTTGAGATTTAACTGGAACGGGAACTGATATAATGCTGATATTTTTTGATATAGACGGTACCCTCTGGGATTACAGGAATTATATTCCGAAGAGTACGGAAGATGCCATAAAGAGGGCCCGTGCCAATGGGCATAAATGCTTTATAAACACAGGGCGGGCCAGAGCCTATGTACGGAGTGAGAAGCTTCTCAGTCTTGGATTTGACGGTATCGTTTCGGCATGCGGATGCATGATCGAATATGACGGAAGGGTTATTCTTAATCATCTTGTCAGCCGTGAGGATGCCTTAAGGACGATGGAATCCATCAGACGTAACGGACTTAAGCCGATCCTTGAGGGTCCGGAACATCTGTATATCGATACAGGTGATTTTAAAGGAAATATGTATGTTGAAAAGGTTATGAGAGAGATCGGGCACAGTGTTCTTGGCATAACCGATAACTGGGGCAGCTGGAGGATGAATAAATTATCCTGTGATTTCAGGGATTCCGACAGTGAAAGGTGCTTTGGTGAGCTGTCGGATATCTACACCTATATGGTACTTGACGATCATGATGAGAAGGTGGTCGAGATGGTACCAAAGGGCTATGATAAGGGTACCGGGATACTTGCTCTATGCGATCTTTTTAATAAGGATCCCAAGGATACCATGGCGTTCGGCGACAGTGTCAATGACAGGGAGATGCTGGAAGTGGCCGGGATATCTGTTGCCATGGGGCGGTCGGATGATAAGGTCAGGGAGATATGTGATCATACAACAGATCTCCTTGAGCGTGACGGTATCAGCAAGGCTATGGAAAAATACGGTATCATATAAGATTATTTAAGAGGTGTTTTTTTGAAAATAAGGGATCTCTTCCGGGAACAGGAAAATGCGGAAACAGTCGGAATGTGCACAGTGAAGCGGAACGGAGAAAGCTTCACGGAAGAACACAGGTTATTACGGGAACATGAGCTTACAATAATAATAAATGAAACAGAAGCCGTCAGGCTTGTCTGTACGGCATGCGATATTGTTAATCTTGTGGTGGGAAGGCTTCTTAGCGAAGGCTTTGTGGAACGTGCTGAGGATATTGAAAGCATATATATATGCGAGACCGGACACAGAGCAAAGGTGTTCCTTTCGGGGAAAGCTGCGGAACAACCGGTCAATGGCCATGACAAAGCAACTGTATCACAGGAGATACAGACCTGCTGTACGGATAATATAAATCTGATAATGACCGGGAGGCCGCTTAAGAAGATAGCTCCACACAGAGAGATAAGACCGGAGGAGATATTTGAACTGACCGACCGCTTTAAAAAGGACGTAAAGCTTCACCGGGAAACCGGTGGAACCCAGAGCGCCTGTCTCATGCATGCAGGCAGGGTGGTATATACCTGTGAGGATATAGGAAGGCACAATGCCCTTGACAAGGCTATAGGAGAGATGGAATTAAAGGGTTATGATCCTTTGGAGTGTCTGCTCTTTACATCAGGCAGGCTTCCCGTGGATATGGTAAGGAAGGGCATAAGGGCAGGCGTGGCCGGTCTGGTATCCAAGTCGGTTCCGACCGGACAGGCTGCAGAGCTTGCAAGGGAGTACGGGCTTAATCTCTACTTCAGGGCGTGGCCCGACAGTTATGTATGCTTATAGCAGTAGCGGGGAAAGATGTTTTGAAACTGTTTAGGAACCTGAAGCAATTCAAGATCAGGGAAAATCCAAAAATAAAAAATACAATAAAGATATTAAAAGCGCTTAAGAGCTTTAAGGAATTTGATTCCGTAAAAAACCTGAGAATATCGAAAGCATTCGGAAAGCTGAAGGACAAAATGTCCGTGGCCGGACCTGTGATCCCACAGATACTTCTTCTGAGCGTACCGCATGTGCTGGTTATGTTTCTGGTAATATCCGCCGTTATACCTCCCGATACCACTGAGGGAAGAACCGTGTATGACGAAGCTCTTTATGAGGATAATGCCGCGGAGGGAGCATTGGCAAAAGGAGGCGCGGAATATAAGACTAAAGAGGCGGAATCCGCAGACGTGAGCGAAGAACAGACAGATGTCAGGGCGGGAAACCGGATAAGAAGTACGGATGCCGTGGCAAGTGCAAGAAGCGGAGCATTTGTTCCGGCTTATCCTTCTGCAAGCGGTAACAGTGTATCGGGTGATTATGTGGCTCTGGATCCCGCAAGTGACCTGACGGGATATTCGGAAAACATAGAAGCCAACAAACGCGAGCTTGCCAGGCGTATCTGGTCGACAATGAGCTCTTTTAAGCAGGCAGAGGGTGGAGGTAAGGGAAACCCCACATACTATGGTCTGAGAGGCGAACAGATATGCGCTCTCCTGGGCAACTGGGAGCAGGAATCCGGACTGGATCCCACTGCTGTCGAAGCCGTGTTCTATGAACCGTGGGCAATAGGCTATACCAAGCAAGAGGCCCTGAAACGCGACTTTAATACCGAGTACTACTGGGGTACGGATGAAATGAACGGATATTTCGAGCGCCACAGTGATATATATAAGGCGGGCATAGGACTGGCCCAGTGGACAGATACGTATTCGGGTACACAGAGCCTTGCACCGGATGAGGACGATGACAGTGAAGGCTATAATATTGCAGGGCGGGACAGCGCAGCCTATGCCGATAAAAGCAGAGAGCAGTCTGTAAGTGTAATGGATGGGAACATTGAGAGCAGTGAGCTGGAGAACGGTACGGGAACCGGCGAAGAGATAGGAGACGATCCTTCACATGAGGATCTGGCAAAGAAGAAGGCCGAAGCCACGACGGACCGTGTGGAACAGGCAGAAAGCAGCGAGCCGGCTCACATAGCGAGGACTCCCGGAAGAAATTCCAGGCTGATGTCTTATGCGGCAAAGAAAGGCCTGCAGTTTTATAACGGAGTCAATAAAGGTGCAGCAATATGGGACAGTGACAAGTGGATACTGAGTGAGTCTCCTGTAAAGGGGACATGGTGCGATCCGCTTGTACAGCTCGCTTATACTCTGGATATAACGAATGGCGACAGCAGGGCAGCATGGCTTAATTCCTGGGCTGATACCGGGCAGATATTCTGGAAAGGAGACAGTACTGTCAGTCTTGGTAATCTTTCCGATACTTCAATGGAAGGATGGACATGGGACGGCAAGGCGGCATTTACGGAGGAGCACGGATGGGATCCCGATCTGTTCTATGTGGCGGATGATGTTGTTGAATTCGGAGAAGCAACGGATACCATAAGTCCGGTCGGTGATAATACGGAGGATATTACCGATTTCAGGGCAGAGGATAAGTCGCTTCGTAAGGGCGTTATCACTGATGCTTATTACGATACTCCGAATAATGATTATATAGCTGCAGTTGCGTATGACAGATGGGATTGGGAAAACGGCAAGGCGCTTTCTACATCCGGTGCGGACTGGGACAGAAGCGATACGGATGATAAAGCCCGTACAGCAGACAAAAACACTGCCAGAAATCTGGCATTTGAATATGCCGAAAGATCAGCGGGACTGGCATGGCACGGACGGATAGACGGCAGGCACGGAGTACTTGGTTCCGACCCGGACTGGAATGATTATTCACGTGCGGCAGGGCGTGATCTTATATGTGAGAATAATGCTTCAAACATATTTATTCTGGAAAACGGCATCGAACAGAACGGACCCTTCCAGCATTACGGGATCATTAATGACACGGTTACGATCGATGAAGACGGTAATGAGGTGCTGGATTACAAATACGGATGGATAATGGATGCCGATCCGACAGTGGTGGCAAATGAGAGGGCCAGAAACCAATACAGGCAGCTTTTTAAGTATATATACAGATATCATCTGTACAGGTATATGACAATGTATTATACGACGCAGTTCCTGGCGGAATATGAGGGAGTTCCCGGTAAGGCTCTGGAAGAGAGACAGAGTAATGCGCTCAGATGGTTCCAGCTGTGGTGGGACAGCGGAATGGCCGGAAAGGCAGAACCGAATGTATATGCAGCCGATGCGACGGGTATCAACGGTTTCGGAGAGAAGGAAAACTTCTTTACGGTCGTTCCCGAGTATGCGCAGAGTATAATTGAAAATCTGAAGTAAAACCGTTTAAAGAGGTATTTGCGATGGGTGATTCCACACGTATTCCCGCAATGGTGGCCGGGGCCATACTGATCGTATTCGGGCTTATATCCATATTTGTTCTGAGCAGGATGAATGAACAGAAGATAGCAAGGTGCACTGAGGATACGAAGGCAGTCGTAACAAAAGTAAAAACGAAGGGCAGTGCGGAGGATAAGAGCCTCCGGTATGAGACAGACCTTGAGTACACAGTGGATGAACAGGTGTATACGCTGCATTACAGCCTTAATACAGACCTGGGTGAGGGCTCAAAGGTTAAAATGAAGTATAATCCCAAGGATGCATCGGAATATTATATCGCATCCATCGATAAGAGGGGTGACAACAGCAGGGTGATAGGCGTGATATCTGCAGGGGCAGGTCTTGCGGTTATCGCGATAGCCGGCGGTGTGATCTCAACAAGGACATATGGCTGAGCAGAGAATGAAAATGGGCAGAAAAGATATCAAAGAAGAAAAAGTACATACCTGCGATATCGCAGTGGCAGGCGCGGGTCCGGCAGGACTTATGGCGGCAATAATGGCGGCAAGGGAAGGGGCGCATGTGATCGTTCTGGAACGAAACGACAGGCCGCTTAAGAAGCTGTATGCAACAGGCAACGGAAGATGTAATTTTTCCAATCTGAATATGGAACGCGGAGTATACAGAGGGAGTGATCCCGAATATGCAATGACGATCGTGGATTACTATGACAGGAATGATCTCCTGCTCTTTTTTCACAACCTCGGTATGATGACCAAGCATATAGGAGATTATATATATCCGTATAATGAGCAGGCAAGGACTGTTGCCGATGCACTGCTTCTTGAGTGCAGGAGGCTGGATGTCAGTGTGGTCTGTGAGGAGATGGTGGTTGACATAATACCTGATGAGGAGAATTTTACGGTAGAAACCCATACACGCATATACAGATGCAAGAAGGTTATAGCTGCAACAGGCGGAAAGGCCAGCCCGGTTCACGGAAGTGACGGAAATCTCAACGGTGTCATTACCGGAATGGGACATACAATGGTAAGACAGCGTGCGGCACTGGTACCGCTTATGTTTGAAGACAGGAAGCTGTCAAAGCTTGCCGGAGTAAGGGTGAAGTGTTCGGTCCGGCTTACCATAGACGGGCTGGATGCCTCGGAGGAACGCGGCGAGATAATATTTAATAAGGATAATATCAGCGGAATACCGGTAATGCAGATGAGCAGATATGCGACTGCAGCCTTCCCTGTGGGAAGAAAGGTTACCGTGCATATAAATCTCTTTCCCGATGAAACAAAGGAAGAGCTGAGAGAGCTTGTAAGCAGGGCGTTTAAGGGAGTGTATGATCCTGACCGGAGAAGTGATTTTAAGAGGGACAGAAATGCCCATGAGGCAATGAGCCTGTGTCTTAATGAAAAGCTCGCAGAATACTGTCTTGGTGTTGCCGGGATCATACCCGGATCGCTTGCAGGTAACGTTCCGGAAAAACAGCTTGAGAAGCTTACCGGCATATTGCGGGATCTGAGGGTTACGGTTACGGGAGACGCCGGATATGAAAGAGCTCAGGTTACGGCAGGGGGCTTCGCCGTATCGGAGCTTACCGATGAACTTGAGTCACGAAAGGTTCCGGGGCTGTATATAGTCGGTGAACTGTGTGATGTAGACGGAACCTGTGGGGGGTATAATCTGCAGTGGGCGTTTTCGTCGGGGGCTGTTGCCGGAAGGAGTGCAGCTGCGACGGTATACGGTTAATTATTAACAAATATAGGACGATATATATATAAACAGATGACTATATCCTTATCTGTTCAGAACAGATGCTTGACGGAGTCTCAAAATACTTACAGTGAACGAATTTAGTCCGGTCACTTAAAATATATGTGCTGTTCTGAATGGTGACATACAGATCACGGAGGATGAAATATGAGGATAGGTTCACAGGGGCAGGGATTTAACCTGATGAATTCACTGTATGCGCAGTCAGCCGGTAACGGAAGAGGAACAGCTGCCGGCAGTATGAATAACAGTCAGACCAATATGGGAAATACGACGAATACAGGGTGGAATATAGGAACGGCGAAGGTTGATGTCAATGCGAAGGAGTCGGTAAGGAAACAGATGCAGGATCAGCTGCGTAATCTGTTTGAGAAGGAGAAGGCTAATTCGGGTGGCATGAGCCTTATGTCCGGTGCCGACAATCCGGTTAACGGGACCGATGACAGTGAAGAGACAAAGGAAGACAAGCTGCTAAACAGTGGTAAGATATACAATTTTAAAGAAATCTCCAATAAGATAATGCGGGCGAAGACTCCGGCCAGTGCAGGCCAGGCGGTAGTTGCGGCAAAGCGTAAGATAAGTGAGATAAAGCGCAAGCTTGCCTGCCCGGACGGTGACAGTAACGATCTGCAGCTGGCTCTCACGCATGCGAGAAAGATGGAGGTGGTTGCCGAACGCAAGAAGAACAATCTGACGCTTGAAGAGCTGGTAACCAATACTCAGAAGAGGGATGAGCTGTTTAAGAAGATGGAGGGATCGGGCTCTTCAGGTTCCATGACAGTTGATGCATACGAACAGCTTAAGGATGAGATCCTCGATAAACAGCTTAAGCTCATTGAGGACAATGAAAAGGCCATGCGGGAAGAGATGGCCCAAAAGCAGCAGGAGATTGAGAAAGAAGCGGCAAGAAAGCAGGCAGAGACCGTGAGAGAGGAAATGCAGGAGCAGATGGGTGCTTTCCTTGATGAGATGGATGACGAACAGTCGGAAATGCTGAGGGAAATGTCCGGGATGCTGGATGCGGTTGAGATAGTGGATCCGCATATGGATGAGCAGGAGCTTAACAAGCTTAAGCTTAAGCACAGGCTCTCCGAGAATAAGGCGATCGTGAAAGCGGATATGGATTATCTTAAGGGAATGATGCCAAGTCATTCAGCCGGCCCGGTGTCCGGAGTAATGTCCGGCGGGATGGCCGGAACCGGTATGGCGGGGGCCCTCATGGGAGTCCCGGGAGGTTCTGTGAGCGCTTCCGGCGTGATGCCTCCTACAGGAGATGGCGCATCGGGAGCAGCTGCCGGAGGAGTTAATATAACGGTATAGTTACTGAGAAATAACGGAGGTGTGAATTTGGAACCGATATTAAGGTGCAGAAATCTGACAAAATGTTACAGGCCGGGTCATCCGGTGGTGTCAGATTTGACTCTTACATTAAACAGCGGGCGCATCATAGGTCTGCTCGGACCTAACGGAAGTGGTAAGACCACACTTATTAAGATGATCAACGGACTGCTAAGGCCAACCTCGGGAGAGGTATATATAGATGGCTTCGTCCCCGGCCCCGAAAGCAGGAACGTAGTATCATATCTGCCGGAGAGGACTTATCTTGAGGCACAGGATACCGTATCTGATATAATTGGATTTTTTGATGATTTTTATGAAGATTTCGATCCCGACAGGGCAAGGGAAATGATAGCTTCGCTGAAAATAGACGAGACGGCGAGGCTTAAGACTCTGTCCAAAGGAACCAAGGAAAAGGTACAGCTCATCCTTGTGATGAGCAGAAATGCCAGGCTGTACATACTGGATGAACCGATAGCAGGTGTGGATCCGGCAGCAAGGGATTATATCATAAGAACGATAGTCGGGAACCATAATCCCGGTTCCACAGTGCTTATATGCACACACCTTATCTCGGATATAGAGAATATCCTGGATGAGGTTGTCTTCCTTAAGAACGGACATCTCGTCTTATACGGAACTCCGGCCGAAATACGTGATAAATACGGATGCTCCGTAGATAAGCATTTCAGGGAGGTGTTTGCATGTTAGGAAAGCTGTTTAAACATGAGTGGAAGGCAACCTGGAAGCTTATGGTCATAATGAATGCTGCTGTGCTTGTACTGTCGGCCCTCGGCGCTGTGTTTTTTTACAGGAATTCGGCTGTGGTAAAGCCGCTGTTTGATTCACTTGAGCGCACTAAAGACGGAGATACCCTGTATATGCTGGCATGTATGGGATATTTTATGCTGCTTGTGCTGAGTATCTGTGTTCTGGCGGTGGGCTGTACCATTTATTTCTACGTCAGGTTCTACAGGAATCTGTATACCGATCAGGGGTATCTTATGCATACCCTGCCGGTTACCGAGCACCAGCTCATCATATCCAAAACCTTTGTATGCATCATCTGGCGCATCATCAGCGCTCTGGTGGTACTTACGGGGTTCCTTGTGCTTATGAGCAGCGTATTCAGTGAAGATTTCCGTTTGATGGATATAATTAAGGAGATTAATAAAGCCATCTTTGATATGGGAATGATAAAAGGGATGATATTTTTGATCATTCTTATACTGGGAATGCTCGGCAAAGCCATATTTACGACATTTACCGGATATACCTGTATCAGCATAGGACAGCTGGCTTCAAAGAATAAGGTGCTGGCTGCGATAGGAGTGTATTTCGGTATGAGAGTGGTTATGCAGATGATAACCACCTTCGGATCGCAGTATCTTGCGATAATCGGAATGATGGCTCCGGATATGTGGTTTGAAATGTTTGAGAATAATGAAAATGCGATGATCGTTTTCTTTGGGATCGCAGTGGTCGTGGAATATCTTATCTGCGGTGCAATGTATATGATCACACATTCCGTGATGCAGAAAAGGCTTAACCTGGAATAAAATGAGCAGGTGAAGAATGAAGAGAGTATTGCTCGTAAACAGTGACAGTGCCATATTGGAAATGCTGAGGACGGAAATAGCCTGGGATTTAATTGGTTATGATACGGTTATGTGCGCGAGGGACGGAGCGGCTGCATATGACATGGTTAAGAACAGTCCTTTTGAGCTGATAATATCCGATGTTGAAATGCCGGGTATGAACGGACTGGAGCTGCTTTACCGTATCACGACCGAGAAGCTTGAAAACAGCTGCTTTGTTTTTCTTACATATTCGGAAAGCTTCAGTTATGCCCAGCAGGCGCTCAGATATCATTGCAGGGAATATATGGTGATGCCGATGACACCGGCTGAGATCACGGAAACACTGCAAAGGCTGGAGGCAGAGGACTTTATCAGACCCCATGAGGCAGTTTTGCAGCATCATGATACGCAGGACAGTGATGAGCCCGGAAGAGTACTGTATAAGAGAGAACTTGATGCTCTTATTTCCGCCATTGATCTTAACGATGAGCAGGAGACAGGCCGCTGTGTGGATGTCCTGTGTGAGTGCATGAGCGGGATGCGCAAGGACAGGAGCATAGCGAAGCTTAACCTTAATTATCTTAAGGTAAGGCTGATACATCTGCCGGAAAATGAGGACAGCGCCCGGAAACCATGGGAAGGCTTTACGGAGCTTGAAAGGATGATCCTTAAGGGAAATCCGGCTGAGCACAGAGACGAGCTTAAGAAGCTGGCTCTTCTGTACGCAGACAGGCTTGCAGGGATTCGAAGCAGTATATCCCAGGGAGTCCTTGGGGATATAGAGAAGGAGATACATACACATTATATGGAAAACCTTACTCTGAAGGATTTGGCGGATAAATATTATGTAAACTCAGCATATCTCGGAAGGCTATTTAAAAAACAGTATGACTGCTCGTTTAAAGAGTATCTGTGCTCTGTCAGGATCGAAGCCGCAGCCGCGCTTCTGCGTGATACGGATGATGATGTTACTCTTATAGCAGAACGGGTAGGATATAACAATACAGGGTATTTTACGCATAAATTCGTGGAGCTTATGGGCTGCACGCCTGTCAGATTCAGAAATGATATACACAAATGATACGTTTTTTTGACGGTCTATAATTTCCCCCCTTTTTAGGTTCAGTTTGTATATTGTCCGGAAAATTTTAAAACGATAATATGGAATCATCCGGTGCGGCTTGTGAAGAAGTCTGGCCGGATGATCACATTATTTCATTTTAAAAAGGGAGGAAAAAGATGAAATTCAAGAGAATCAAAGCTTTACTGTTAAGCTCTATCCTTGCAGCATCAATGCTCGCAGGATGTGGTGGAAGCACAGGCGCAGCTCCTGCAGGCGGAGCAGCTGACACGGCAGATGCTGCCGATGCTGCAGATGCAGGTGATGCAGAGGACGCAGATGATGCGGATGCAGGCAGCGCATCAGACGGTGAGGTTAAGGACTTCACGATGTTCATTACAATGCCCGGAAAAGAGATCGATGATGACAACGAGATCGCTCAGATGATCGCTGACAAGTGGGGCGTAAAGGTTAAGGAAACATGGCTTACCGGTCAGACTGCTGCAGAAGCAACAGGTACATTAATTGCAGGCGGTGAGTATCCTGACTTTATCGATTCGGATGAAATGAATCTGCTTGTTGATGCCGATGCACTTATTCCGCTTGATGATTATATCGATCAGTATCCCGAGTTCAGGGATGAGTGGTTCACACCGGAAGAATGGGATAAGTTCCGTCAGCCCGACGGACATATCTACTGGATCAATCCATTTGGTAACACAATGGGTGAGACCAAGCAGACAACACATAACGACGAAGCATTCTGGATCCAGGTACGCGTTCTTGAGTGGGCAGGATATCCCAAGATCGAGACAATGGATGAATACTTCGATCTTCTTGAGAAATACATAGCTGAGAATCCCACAATGGAAGACGGAACAGAGAATATGGCTTACACCATCCTCTGCGAAGACTGGAGATATTTCTGTCTTGAGAATGCAGGCCAGTTCCTTGGCGGATATCCCAACGACGGTTCAGTTATTGTTAACAAGAAGGATATGAAGATAGAGGATTACAACACCTCTGAAGATACTATCGCTTACTTCAAGAAGCTTAATGAGGAATATCAGAAGGGCTTCGTTGATCCCGAGTCATTCACACAGACCTATGATGAGTACATCGCCAAGCTTTCGACAGGCCGCGTACTTGGTATGGTTGACCAGTGGTGGGATTTCGCTTACACCGTTAATGATGTATTCAAGCAGACCGGACTTGATGAGAAGGGATGCAACTATGTTCCTCTCGGACTTACCACAGAGAAGGGCATGGAAAACAGATGGCATACATATGATGACACAGTTAACCAGGCTTCAGGTATCGCTATCACAACAGACTGTGAAGATCCCGATGCAGCATTCAAGTTCCTTGTAGACTGCGCTATGGATCAGGAGCTTCATGATTTAAGATGGTGGGGCGTTAAAGGTGTTGATTATGATGTTGACAGCGACGGACTTTTCTATCGTACACCTGAGCAGAGACAGAACTGGGCAGATACATCATACCAGGCTAAGCACAGATGCCAGTATTCATACTTCCCTCAGTGGCATGGAACAAGCAGGGATGGTAAGAATGCAAACAAGCCCGAGGAACAGCCTTCGGAGTTCATGAGCGATATGGCTAAGCCGCTTAAGGCATGCTTCGATGCATACGGAATCACCACTTATCCTCAGATGATCGGTTCCGTACAGGAGAAGAACGGTCCCTGGTTCCCGATGTACTCATATTCAAACAACTTTACTACAGAGACACCCGGTGGTGTAGCATGGGCTAAGATGGGTGAGTGCAAGCATGAGTGGTTACCCAAGGTTGTAATGGCCAAGGATTTCGACAAGGGTTGGGAAGAGTATATGGCAGCTTACAATGCATGCAAGCCTGAAGACTTCCTGGCAGAGATGCAGGAGATACTTGATACGTTCAAATAAGCAGACTTATTTGATAATGAGAAACAAAGCATTATACAAAAATAGGGGCAGCAATAGGGCGACAAAACTGTTGCTGCCCTTCTTATCTGAAAAACTCAGTTGAATGAATTAAATAGGAGTTGGGGATATGGCTCAAAACGAAGCAAGTGTAGTAAAAAAAGATAAAAAGATAACATGGAAAGAGATAAAGAAGCAGAAATTCCTCATGCTGATCTCATTTTTCATGGTTGTTTACGGAATTATATTTTATTACTGGCCGCTTACCGGCTGGTTAATGGCATTTGAGAATTACAAGCCCAAGAAGGGCCTTCTCGGTTCCAAGTTTATCGGGCTTGATAAGTTTAAATTCCTCTTTGAGGATGAGACATTTTTACGGGTTATAAGAAATACTTTCGCAATGGGATTTATCAATCTGGTTTCGACGACCGTCATGGCAGTGCTTTTTGCGATCCTGCTTAACGAGGTCAGAAAGGGATGGATAAAGAAACCCATACAGACGATTTCCTATCTGCCGCACTTCCTTTCATGGATAGTGGTTACAAGTATACTTCATGACTCACTTTCATCAACGGGCATAATCAACGATCTGCTGCTTAAGTGCGGTATTATAGATCAGGCTATCAATTTCTTCGCACATCCCAAATACTTCTGGCCGATAGTTGCTTTTGCCAACTGCTGGAAGGAAACGGGATTTAACGCGATCATCTATTTCGCGGCTATCACCGCAATAGATCCTTCTCTGTATGAGGCAGCCTCCATTGACGGAGCTGACAGGCTGCAGAAGATAAGATATATAACCCTTCCGGGTATCAAGCCCACATTCCTCATTCTTCTTCTTATGAATGTAGGTAACGTGCTTAATGCCGGATTCGAAGTTCAGTACCTGCTGGGGAACGGTCTTGTACAGTCGGTATCGCAGACGATCGATATCTACGTGCTGAAATGGGGTATTTCGCAGAATGACTACTCACTCGGTACGGCAGCAGGCCTGTTTAAGAGTGTGGTAAGTATCCTTCTTATTGTCATAGCTAATGCAGTGGCAAGGAAGTACAGTGAAGAAAGACTATTCTAAGGGAAGGGAGGAAGAATACAATGAACAAGCAAGAATATAAAGTCAGTAAGCCGATAAGTGATAAGATATTTGGAGCTGTGGTAGTAATATTCCTCGCCTCCTTTGTAATAATAACGCTGTATCCGGTTATCAATACTGTGGCGCTCTCATTCAACGACGGTATTGATGCAGTCAGAGGCGGTATATATCTGTGGCCGCGTAAGTTCTCGATGAAGAACTACAAAACCGTTTTCGCAATGCAGAATATATGGACAGGCGCCAAGGTTACGGTAGCAAGAACCATAATAGCAACACTTACATCACTGTTTGCCAATGCGCTGCTTGCCTTTGTGGTAAGCCGTAAGAGATTCCTTTTCAAATCACAGCTGGCTCTGTTCTGGGTAATAACGATGTACGTTAACGGTGGTATGATCCCGATCTTCCTGTTATACAAGAATCTGGGTCTTACAGGTACCTTCCATGTGTACTGGATTCCCGGAATGATCTCGGCCTTCAACATGCTGGTAATGAGAACCTATATGGAAGGGATTCCCGAGAGTCTTGAGGAGTCGGCGCAGCTGGACGGTGCAGGTTATTTTACGATATTTAAGGATATCATCTCACCTCTTTGCAAGCCTGTGTATGCGACTGTGGCTCTGTTTATTGCGGTATGGCAGTGGAACTCATGGTTTGATGCAATGCTCTACAACAGAATGAAGACACAGTACACGACTCTTCAGTATGAGCTTATGAAGCTGCTTTCATCGGTTATGCAGCAGAGTGGTAGTGCAGAGAACGCCAAGAACAGCGGCGGTAATACCATCACACCCATTACCATACGTTCGGCGGTTACGATCGCGACGATGTTACCCATCGTATGTCTCTATCCTTTCCTTCAGAGGTATTTCGTAACAGGTCTTACGATCGGTGGTGTCAAGGAGTAAGCACATGAACCCAAATTTGAAACAGGTTACGAACCCATATCTCCCATTTTATGAATACATTCCGGACGGCGAACCATATGTGTTCGGCGACCGGGTGTATATATACGGTTCACACGACAGGTATAACGGGGATGTTTACTGTGAGCTCGACTATGTATGCTGGTCGGCTCCGGTAAACGATCTCGGCAACTGGAGATATGAGGGCGTAATATACAGAAAAGAACAGGATCCCTTCAACAAGGATCTGCAGGGTAATCTCTATGCGCCTGATGTGACCGTTGGTCCCGACGGGCGCTACTATTTATATTATTCACTCAGTAAAATGAGCCACGTTGCGGTGGCGGTGTGTGACGAGCCTGCGGGAAAATATGAATTCTACGGCTATGTTCATGACCTTGAGGGAACAATGCTCGGAGCCAGAAAAGGGGACGAGCAGCAGTTTGATCCCGCCGTTATAACGGAAGGGAATCTTACCTATCTGTACACGGGATTCTGTGAGGCGGGTAATAAGGGTAAGCACGGAGCCATGGTGACAGTACTCGGAAAGGATATGATAACCATAGCCAAGGGCCCCGAATTCATTGCGCCGAGTGAGTATTACAGTAAGGGTACGCCTTATGAGGGACATGCCTTCTTCGAGGCTCCGTCCATTAGGAAGATAAAGGATAAATACTATTTCATATACTCATCTTATGTAAACCACGAACTCTGCTATGCTGTATCGGATGAGCCCGATAAGCCCTTTGAATACGGTGGCGTGATCATAAGCAACTGTGATCTGGGTATAGATACCTATAAGCCGGCGGACATGCCGTGTGTTCCGTATGCAAACAACCACGGAAGCATCGTGGAGATAAACGGAGAATGGTATATATTCTATCACAGGCATACCAACGCCCATAATTACAGCAGACAGGGCTGTCTTGAAAGGATAAGGATCGAAGATGACGGAAGCATTAGACAGGTGGAGGTCACTTCGTGCGGAGGAAAAGATCCGCTTAAGGGAAGCGGTGTATATCCTGCCAATCTTGCATGCAATCTTTTCCTTGAAAAGGATACACTTAATGAGCAGAAAAATGTATATGATGTTACAAAGGACAGGTACATGCTCATTCCGTGGATCGGCTGGCTTTCGGATGATTTTCCAAAGATAGTCCAGGATCACAGCGATGTTACGCCTGATGAATACAAGGCGGTTGCGAGACCTGAGGAAATCGACAGAGCCGGCGGACTTGATAAGGATATCCATCCGTTCATAACGAATATAAGGGATGGGGCAATAATCGGGTTTAAGTATTTCGAACTTAAGGATCTTAAGAGGATCGCCATCAGGACAAAGGGTTACGGACGTGGTATAATCGAAATATATGCTGCGCCCAAGGACGAACCCATGAACCGAAAGCTTATCGGAAGCATACCGGTATCCTCCACCAATGCATATATACGGAGTGAAACGGATGTAAATGCCGGGGATGGGGTATATGCTCTGTACTTTATATTCAGGGGAGAGAGCAACTTGAACTTCCTTGACTTCGAACTTATTGTATGAGAGTGTTGGATTCCTTATGACATAAGTGCGAAGCACGGGACAATCTGTTAATCAAAAAAAGATAGTTTTGCCCCCTGAATCATAAAATGAAACGGAGAACGGGATGGATAAGTCCCTGACAGCCTGATAAGTGATGGACGATGCTGAAGGTATGACAGATACAAAAGATTTAAAAGATACAAAAGATACGGAAAGAACCGAAAAGCTCAGATTCTGCAGATTATGCGATATATTTAAGGAAATGCCCCGGGATATCAACGCGTATGCACAGAGGCTTTATGATCTTCTTGATGATAAGGAGAAGGCAGGGGATGAGCTTATAAAAGAAAGGCTTGAAATATGCAGCGCATGCGACAGGAACTCTCAGGGAACCTGTCTTGCATGCGGCTGCTATTGTATTGTAAGGAGCATGAAAAAAACAGTTCACTGTCCTCATAAAAAATGGTAAGTGTGGAGATCATAAAAAAGTATAGTTTTGACCCCTAAATCATTATTAAGATTCCGGTATGGAATGCAGGAATGAGAATTTAAGAAAACACAGGAGGTAGTGGAAGAATGGCCAGACTTGTAGTTGATGCAAATAATAAGATAGGAACGATAGAACCGGAAATATACGGCCACTTCAGCGAGCATCTGGGAAGATGTATATATGAAGGGATATTTGTGGGAGAGGATTCCGACATCCCCAATGTAAACGGAATGAGAAAGGACGTAGTGGATGCGCTCCGGGAGATTGAGATCCCTGTGCTCCGCTGGCCGGGCGGATGCTTTGCCGATGAGTATCACTGGAAGGACGGTATCGGTCCGAAGGAAGAGCGCAAGAAGATGATCAACACCAACTGGGGCGGTGTTGTAGAGGATAACAGCTTCGGAACGCATGAGTTCATGGAGCTGTGCAGACAGCTTGGCTGCAAGACTTATATAAACGGAAATGTTGGCAGCGGTACAGTCAGGGAAATGTCTGAATGGATCGAATACATGACACTTGGCGGGACTTCTCCGATGGCAGATAAACGTAAGGAGAACGGTCATGAGGAGCCGTTTACGGTCGATTATTTCGGAGTGGGAAATGAGAACTGGGGCTGCGGCGGAAATATGACGCCGGAATACTATGCGAACGAATACAGACGTTACCAGTCGTTCATAAAGCAGTATAACGCTGATAAGCCGATCAGGAGAATATGCTGCGGAGCGAATTCGGAGGATTATTACTGGACGGATGAGGTTATGGAAGCATGCTACAGACATGTGGATCCGGCCCAGCACGGCTTTATGGATCTGCTTTCACTGCATTATTATACGCTTCCGCTCGGATGGCTGCCCAAGGTCAGCGCTACAGAGTTCGATGATGAGCTTTGGTATAAGACACTGTGGGCCGCATATCACATAGAGGATCTTATCAGGAGACACGGTGCCATCATGGATAAATACGATCCTGAGAAGAAGGTGGGAATGTCTATAGATGAGTGGGGAACATGGTTCGAGGTTGAACCCGGAACCAATCCCGGCTTCCTGTATCAGCAGAACACCATGAGAGATGCACTGGTAGCCGGTGTTTCACTCAATATTTTCAACAAGCACTGTGACCGTGTGAAGCTTGCCTGCATAGCACAGATGGTGAATGTTCTTCAGGCCGTGATCCTTACCGATGGCGATAAGATGGTGAAGACACCCACATGGCATGTGTTCCGTATGTTCCGCCATCACCAGGGGGCAGAGCTTTTGTTAAGCTCGCTGACGGGAGTTAAAGACGCCTATACGGATGAGGATAAGAAGCTTCCGGTGTTAACCGAATCCGTATCCGTTAAGGATGGCGTGATAACCGTGACCCTGAATAATCTTTCAACAGATACGGATGAGGAGCTGACCATACAGTTTAGTGATGAAGTTAAGCGTGAGGTTAAGGAATGCAATATCTTAAAGGGCAGTGATATCCGCGACAAGAATACCTTTGAAGAGCCGGAGAAGGTCGGTATTAAGCCTTATGACGGATACAGAGACGAAGGATGCGGTCTGACGCTAACGGTACCTGCAGCGTCCGTCATCGAACTGAGACTGTTCTGAATAGTTACAAAATATGACTTTCCGGATCACAATATAAAAATAAGCCGGAGATATTCCGGCTTATTTGCTTTATGGATCATTGCAGGTATTGCATATGCCTGATGATAAGAAGTCTTAGACAGTAAACCTCTCAATGTTCAGATCATCACAGGCTGCAGCAGGCCAGCCGGGATCGTGGATCCTGACGAAGGCGGCAAAATGATCGCACATCTTCCTTGCGAGCATGAAGTGTTCACCGCCAAACGGGCGCCAGCACATATTGAGTGTTTCGAACCAGAACCACAGATCACTTGAATGGAAGACACCCGGGTCATCGAAGCCGGGCATCGGAGCGGAGAATTCATATACATAATGCTTCTGTGTACACCCGTTCCGAAGGGATTCGTTTATTGCATTCCCAACTGTCCATTTAACGCAGTTAAGGCCGCCTGTAATGAATTCATCCGTTGTATATCCGGTGATCACCGGTACGTCAGGTCTTTTTCCGGAAACGAATAGATCATAAGGATCTGCAACATAATGAATGCCGTCGATTATCGGAGTGAAACGGAGATGATCGGCGGCGTATTCCGCATATCTGTCACGTATGAACAGCGCATCGAGCCGTCTGGCTTCTTCTATGGAAGAAACGCCGAGAAAATTAAGGAAATCCACGCCCATACCTTCGGCACGGCTGAGAGAAACCGGACGCATTATATCATCACCGCCGTCCGGGAACCTGATAAGCCCGCTGAAGATGACCGCGCCCTTTATAAGAGGCTGATTCTCCGGATTGCATAACTGCTGCAGAACACTGTTTCCGCCGGCCGACTGGCCGGCCAGGGTTATGTTTTCCGGATCTCCGCCAAAGGAGGCTATATTATCATAAACCCATCTGAGTCCTGCCTGCTGATCGAGAAGACCGAAGTTGGAAGGATTACCGGGATCCTGAGCGGTAAGACCGGGATGTGCAAGGAATCCGAAGGCTCCCAGCCTGTAATTGACGCTTACGACTATGATCCCGCGGCGGGCAAGACGCTCACCGTTAAATTCCATTTCCGTCGTATAACCCCACTGATAGGCACCGCCGAAATACCATATGAGCACAGGAAGCTTATCGTCCCGTGATCCGGCAGGCGTCCATATATTCAGATAAAGACAGTCCTCACTCATAGGGATATCTGGATCCACATGCCATTCTCTGCAGTACACATCATCGCCAAGCCCCGGCTGATCCTGAATTGAGATGGGTGCGAATCTGTATGCATCATAGGTACCGGTCCAATCATTCGACGGCTGCGGTGCGCACCATCTTAAATCTCCTATAGGAGGAGCAGCATAGGGTATTCCTTTGTAAACCGTAATTCTCGGGTCATTTCCCGGGAGACCACGAAGCCTGCCGTTTTTTACCTCTGTTTCTCTCAGCATATCCTTTACATCCTTTTCCGGTTATATTTTATTTCCTGCGGGTTAATCCCACCCTGACGCTTTCCTCATGTTCTGAAGTCATTTTAGTCTGTTTGTCCTTAAAGAAAAATCATATTGCAAGATTAGTATACGGGGTAACCATAAGTGTTTCAAGATTTTTAAGCGGTTCATTTTGGTAACTATTCAGAACCCCATTCGCAAAGTCGTGCATACGCACTTTGTTTGCTCCGGGTGATGACACGCCATTTACATGCCGTGTCCAGTCGTCGCTCGCATGCTGATTTCGCTACGCTCAAGCTCGCTCCTGTGGTTACTTCGCCATATACATACAAGCCGGCATTCATGCCAGCATGTGCCGTCTTGTATGTGCATGGCTCTGAATAGTTACCAAATAGACATGAAAAACGACCGAATAGACAAAAAGCGTATAAAGGCGATACAAAAGCTGTAAAATATATTTGGAGACATGTACTTATATGAAAGGAATGCTGTTATGGGAGCTGAAGAATATATAGATACAAAGTGGGAGATAAACGGTGCGGATCTTAATATCGCGATCAGGGGAAAGCTTGATACTCTGCGTGCGATGAACCTTGATGAGAGGCTGAATGAGCTTCCGGAGGAGGTTATCAATATCTTCTTCGATCTTGAAGGTCTTGATTATATTGCCTCTGCAGGACTCCGTGTCCTTTACTGGGCACAGGAGTATACGGAAGGGAAGGGCGGCAGTATGACGGTCAGGAATGTTACCCCTGAAGTAGATGAGATTTTTGTGATGACCGGTTTTAAAGATATGATAAATATTCTGTAAATGTTTTATGTTAACCATGAGGTAGCATTATGGAGCTGTGGAACAGGTTTATAACAAAGGCTCTTACAGGGCTGGTATTGGGGACGATAGTCGGAGTGGCCTTCTGGGTAATGAACGATACGGCAGCTAAGGGAGCGGGTTCGGCAGAGCTTATCCTGCATCTTTCTGTATCTGCATTGCTCGGTATGATTGCAATGGGCGGATCGGTAGTATATAAGATAGAGAGCTGGGGACTGCTTAAAGCTACATTTATCCATTATGTTGTTGTAATGATGGATTTTGTTATTGCAAGTACATTGCTCGGATGGTTCGAAAGGATCAGCGATATGCTGGTCATGATCGCCATTATGACAGTTATCTATGCGGGTATATGGCTGACCGAATCATGGTATTGGAACAGGACAGTGGGCAAGATCAATGAGCAGCTTAAATATATACATAAGTAATATGCCCGGCATATAACAGTAAGGCTGTTCGGATCAGTAAGGGTTGTAAAGCGGTAACCCGGAACAGGAAGCAGATGGCTAACGAGACCGTATTCAGGGATAAGTCAATAGAGAGGATATCATCACCGGATCAGCTTAACGATTATGTGAAGCTCTCCGATCCGGGGATATGGTTCGTATTGGCAGCGATTGTGGTAATACTTACGGGAGCATGCATATTCGGCGCATTTGGGAATATTGATTCAACCGTACCCGGAGTAGGAATATCGAAGGGTGGCAGGCTCACATGCCTTGTGAAGAAGGAATACGGCAGCAGGTTCAGAAATGAAATGAAGGCGAAGATAGACGGCAGTGAATACAGAGCATCACTGCATTCCGACAAACCCGTGACCGTTGAGGATACGACGGACAGCTATTCGCTGCATATCGGAAATATGCAGCCCGGAGAGTGGGTGTATGAAATAGACGTTGACGGAGAGTTCGAAGACGGGAGTTATGAGGTGGAGCTTGTTACCGAAGAGATAAGTCCGTTGTCGTTCTTGTTTGGCAATAATGGGAAATAGAGACAGGAAAATACAACCGGTGCAAAAGGGTGTTGCAAAGGTTCCTTTTATCATGCAGCTGGAAGCCCTTGAATGTGGAGCCGCCTGCCTGGCGATGGTGCTTGCCTATTACGGAAAATGGGTACCGCTTGAACAGGTTAGGCGTGATTGTGGTGTCTCAAGGGACGGCTCCAACGGGAAGAGCATACTGATCGCAGCAAGGAGCTATGGCCTGACTGCCAGGGGCTACAGGTATGAGCCGGATTATCTTAGGGATAACGGGACTTTTCCGTGCATAGCGCACTGGGAGTTCAATCATTTCGTTGTTGTAAACGGATTTAAGAAGGACAGGGTATGGATAAATGATCCCGCAAGGGGAACTTATTCTGTCAGCATGCAGGAATTTGATGAGAAATTCACGGGTCTTTGCATGATGTTCTCACCGTCGGAGACATTTACGGCAGACGGGAAGAGAAGATCAACTGCTGATTTTGCAAGAGCAAGGCTTAAGGGCTGCGGGATTGCGATCGCCTTTGTTGTTGTGACCAATATCATTTCATCTCTTACGGGTATCATCGACCCGGTCTTTTCAAGGATATTCATGGACAGACTGCTTACAGGCATGGATCCGTCGTGGTATATGCCGTTTATTATCTGTCTGTCGATTTTTGGATTCATCAAGATAATAACCGCGTTTATCCAGGCTGTATATTCACGCCGCATAGACGGAAGGATGTCAGTGTACGGAAGCACTTCATATATGTGGAAGGTTCTTAATCTTCCGATGGATTTCTTCTCGCAGAGATATGCGGGAGATATCTTAAGCCGAAGGGCAGGGAATGCAGGTATAGCACATTCGCTTATCTACACTCTGGCGCCGCTTGTGCTCAATGCCTTTATGATGGTGTTTTACCTTGCAGTGATGCTTAAGAACAGCGTCATACTGACACTGGTGGGAATATCATCTGTTGTGATAAATATGTTCACCGCAGGCATCATATCAAAGAAGAGGATCAACCTTTCACGGGTGAAGCTTCGTGATTCGGGTAAGTTAAGCAGCTGTACAACAGCAGGGATAGAAATGATAGAGACCATAAAGGCATCGGGAGCGGAGGAAGGATATTTCCGTAAATGGGCAGGTTATCAGGCAGGTGTCAATACAGCCAAAGTACGGTTCCTTAAGCTGGAACAGTATCTTGGAAATATACCGGGGATTGTGTCCGCTATCACTAATACACTCGTGCTTATGATAGGTGTATATCTGACTATGAAGGGTCGATTTACGCTTGGCATGATAACAGCGTTTCAGGGCTTCCTTGGTTCGTTTACGGCACCTGCCAACAGCTTTATCTCATCAGGTCAGATGCTTCAGGAGCTTAGGACTGATATGGAACGCATCGAGGATGTCATGGAATACCCTGCCGATGAAAACAGCGCACTTAAGGTACATGAGGAAGGTGTCAGCTATAAAAAGCTTAAAGGGAACGTGGAAATGAAAGGCGTGACCTTCGGTTACTCAAGACTGGATGAACCGCTTATTAAGAATTTTTCTCTGAAGCTTACTCCGGGAAGCAGAGTGGCCTTTGTTGGTGAGAGCGGATGCGGTAAATCAACTCTGTCAAAGCTCCTTTCAGGACTTTACCGTCCGTGGGAAGGAGAGATCCTGTTTGACGGACTGCCGATCGGAGACATAGACAGGAGCGTTTTTACCGGCTCTCTTGCAGTCGTGGATCAGGACATAATAATGTTCGAGGATACGATCTCATCAAATATCAGGATGTGGGATAAGAGCATCAAGGATTTTGAAATGATAATGGCGGCCAAGGATGCTCAGATACATGAAGACATTATCCGGAGAGAAAAGGGTTACGATCATAAGATGATCGAGGGCGGAAATGATTTCTCCGGAGGCCAGAGACAGAGAATGGAGATAGCAAGAGTTCTTGCGCAGGATCCGACGATCGTTATCCTTGACGAGGCGACTTCAGCGCTTGATGCCAGGACTGAATTCGAGGTGGTAAATGCGATAAGAGACAGGGGGATAACCTGTATCGTTATCGCTCACAGGCTAAGTACGATACGTGACTGTGATGAAATAATCGTTCTTAAACACGGAGAGGTTGTCGAGCGCGGACGTCATGAGGAACTGTATAAGAAGGACGGATACTACAGGGAACTGGTTCTCAGTGAGTAAATACTGCAGCATATGAGCATCTGCATAATTTTGAATTACCGGTACGGATGTCCGGATAAAGATATGGTCCGGTAGATCGGCATGGGTAGAGTATGGGTTGGTTTGACGATCAGATTAAATTAAGAAAAAAGAATGATCATGACGGCTATGAGAATACGCTTATGAACATTGCGGGTGCAGTTACCGGCCGTAGGAAGGCGGAGGCGTTCTCAGATGAAAAGGAGCAGGGTGACAGTGTCATAAACGAGATACTGAAAGCTTACCGTCTTCAGCCTGGAGAGATTCCGGCAAAGCTTAAGACGATGGAAGAGAGGCTTGATCATGTGCTGCATCCTTACGGGATAATGAAGAGGGAGGTGGAGCTTAAGGAGGGATGGCGCAGGGATGCTTTCGGCGTCATGCTCGGCTTCCTTAAGGAGGATAAGAGACCTGTGGTCCTTCTTCCGGCAGGCCTTACCGGATACAGGTTCTATGATCCCGGCACAGGTGGTTATATTAGGGTTAAAAGGGACAATGAAGCACTTTTTGAACGGGATGCGTTCTCCTTCTACAGACCCTTTCCGTTAAAGGAGCTTACGGTTACGGACCTTATAAAATACATTATCTCGATCCTGGAGCCTGCGGATTATGTGATGGTAATGCTTGTATCGCTTCTTGTGATGCTTGCAGGACTTCTTACGCCTAAGCTCAATTACTTCCTGTTTGGAAGCGTAGTCAGTGAAGGAAGTATTTCGCTTCTTGTTTCAACGGGTATATTCATGCTGTGCGCGTCGGTTGGAGGACTGCTTCTCGGATCGGCGAAAGCTCTCATATCGGCAAGGATAGATACGCGGATGAGCCTTTGTGTTGAAGCCGCAACAATGATGAGGATACTGTCACTTCCGGCATCTTTTTTTAAGGATTACGGATCGGGAGAGCTTGCTTCAAGAGCCTCGTATGTGAATTCACTGTGCTCTACGCTGGTTTCGGTCATACTTAATACCGGACTTACTTCATTATTCTCTTTGGTTTACATAACACAGATATTTGAATATGCGCCCGCTCTTGTAGTACCGGCGCTGATGATAATCATTATAACAGTGCTGTTTTCGGTGGTATCATCCCTTATCCAGATGAAGCTGTCGAAGAAGCAGATGGTACTTGCGAGCAGGGAGAACGGCATGAGTTATGCAATGATAAGCGGTATTCAGAAGATTAAGCTTACAGGCTCGGAAATGCGCGCATTCTCAAGATGGGGAGACCTGTATGCAGAGGAAGCAAGGCTTGCATATGATCCGCCTCTGTTCATTAAGCTTAACGGTGTATTCGGTCTGACTATAACTATTGTCGGAACGATAGTTATGTATAATGCCGCAATAGTTTCTCATGTAAGTGTTGCCGGATACTATGCCTTCAATACTGCGTATGGTATGGTTTCGGGCGCTTTTATGTCGCTTATCGGAATGGCTCTGACAGCTGCCGACATACGTCCCGTATTTGAGATGGCAAGACCGCTTCTTAAGACCGCACCCGAAATATCGGCAGACAAGGAAGTGCTTGCCAATGTGGCGGGCGGTATCGAGATTAACGGACTGTCCTTTAAATATGACGAGACTTCGCCCATGATACTCGATGATATTTCCCTTAAGATAAAGCCCGGCCAGTATGTTGCCATAGTAGGAAGGACGGGGTGCGGTAAGTCAACCCTTGTAAGGCTGCTTCTCGGATTCGAAAAGCCCGTAAGGGGAGGTATCTATTATGACGGACGGGATATAAACAAGGTCGACCTTAAATCCTTAAGAAAGCATATAGGCGTGGTTACACAGAACGGAAGGCTGTTTGCCGGTGATATTTATTCAAATATTGTCGTTGCCGCCCCATGGCTGACAATTAATGATGCATGGGAGGCGGCAAGGATAGCCGGTATAGATGAGGACATACACAATATGCCAATGGGTATGAATACCTTGATATCCGAGGGAGGCGGAGGAATATCCGGCGGACAGAAGCAGAGGCTTATGATAGCGAGAGCGGTAGCGCCTAAGCCAAGGCTTCTTATCTTTGATGAGGCGACATCGGCTCTTGACAACATTACGCAGCGTAAGGTGTCAGAGGCGCTGGATGAGATGAAATGCACGAGAATAGTAATAGCGCACAGGCTGTCTACCATAAGGCAGTGCGATCGTATATTGGTACTTGATAACGGACATATTGTGGAAGACGGGACCTATGATGATTTGATGAAGCTTAAAGGGTATTTCTGTGATCTTGTAAAGAGGCAGCAGGTAGATCATGAATAAGGGATTTTTCTCATTATCGATTAAGTTCGTGCTGGGCTTTCTGTTCATGGGACTTACGATAAGTGCGATAAGCATTAACTTCGGATATTTTAAATTCAAGAACAGTGTCCGTAAGAATTACAACGATAACGGATATCAGATAGCAGAGGTGGTAAGGAAGATAATTCCCGATGAGGAGATCGCGGAGTATTCGAAGCTCATCAGAGGGGATATAGATAAAGAGGAATGTAAGAGGATTGCCTCGTCAGCACGCTACCTTGAAACGGAAGAGAGACTGCTTGATCTTCGGGAGGCTACCGGAGCCAATGATATTTATATCGGTTATATAAGAACGGATATCCTGAAGGAATATGCCGGTACCAAGGAAGGATGGTATCCGCTGATATATATATTTGATGTATATGAGGTCCCTGAGTACAAATACACTCTCGGAGACGCGGGACCCGTTAATCCGGAGTTCATAGAGGACTGTACGGAATTCATGGAAACGGGTGTCAGGCCGAAGAATTTCTTTGTATCAAAGAGTGATTACGGTTACAATACCACAGCCATACTTCCGATCGTTTCCGAAGGCGAAGTCGTGGCAATAATAGGGGTTGAGATACCGATGGCAACACAGGAGGCGGTAGTCAGTGCTCACGTAAGAGACACGCTTGGCATTATAGGTATAATAATAGCCGTGCTGATGGCCGTGTACATGTTCTGGTTCCTGAAACGGATAGTACGTCCTGTTGAGACCATGGCAAAAGAAGCGGAAGCTTTCACGGTCAATACTCATTCCGAGGGACATGCGGGATTCATTATGTCGGATAAGCTGCTTAAGATTAAGACAGGTGATGAAATAGAGTATCTGGCAAGGTCGATCTACAATATGGAGGAATATATCGACAGGACGGCAAGAGAGCTGGTAAGTGCAGCCAGAGAGTCTGAGAGGGAACGTTCGGAGCTCAGTATTGCAAACAGGATACAGAAGGATATTCTTCCGTCTGTTTTTCCGGCATTTCCCGACAGGAAGGAATTCGATATTTATGCGTCCATGACGCCCGCAAGATTCGTGGCGGGTGATTTCTACGATTATTTCTTCGTTGATAACAGGCATCTATGTCTGGTCATAGCTGATGTAACGGGCAAAGGTATTCCTGCAGCGCTGTTCATGGTAATAGCGAAGACCGTTATTAAGAACCGGGCGATGCAGGGCGGGCTGCCGTCGGAGATACTGCATGATGTAAACGAGCAGCTGCGCGCAGGGAACGACACGAAGATGTTTGTAACAGCCTGGCTCGGAATAGTCGATACGAAAACGGGCGAAATAGTATTCTCCAATGCCGGACATGAGTATCCGGTGTTCATGGATGATGAGCATAAGTTCGTGGTATATAAGGACCGTCACGGACTGGTCATGGGACTTAAGAGAGGCATAAATTATACTGACACAAGGATAACAATGAGGTGTGGCGATACAGTGTTTGTGTATACGGACGGTGTGCCGGATGCACAGAATTATGACGGCGATGCTTACGGCCTTGACAGGCTTGTTTCCGTTATGAATGAGCATATAGGGGAGTCTCCGGCGGAGCTGACAGAGAATATACTTGATTCGGTCATGAGGTATTCAAAGGATGTGGATCAGTTCGATGATATTACGATGCTTGCGTTTACCTATAGGGGATATCCCGGGCTTATACTTAATGCAGATGTGGAGAATACAAGGGAAGTAGTTGCATTTGTCAGGGAGAATATAATAAACGCAGGTCATACTGCACGGCAGGCAGGAAGGGTGGCGTTGGCGGTGGAGGAGCTGTTTGTGAATGTCGCCGGGTATGCCTATCCCGATACCCAGGGACAGATATGTGTAAGGGTGGAAGCACCGGATGAGGAAACGATCCGTATAGAGCTTACAGATGAAGGTATTCCCTATGATCCGACAGCTAAGGAGGATCCGGATATAACTCTTCCGCGGAAGGAACGGGGTCCCGGCGGTATGGGGATCTTCATGGCCAAAAATATAATGGATGAAATGAAATACGAACGCAAAGAGGGATGTAATAATCTTATTCTGATAAAGAAATTCCGCAAAGAACAGGAGGGGGAGCAGGTTGGGTAATACAAATGATTTTAACGATCTCAGGCTTTCGGGCTTCAATGTCGATGAGGGTATTACATATACCGGAAACAGTGAGAAATACATAGCGGCACTGCAGAGGTTCTTAAGGAGGTCTGATAATACCAGGGCGGTATTAAGCGGAATCTTAGATGAGCAGGACTGTGAGGAACTGACTGCAACGGTACATGCCCTCAAGAGCAACGCACGAATGATAGGCGCTGACAGACTGGCGCAGACAGCAGAGACGATGGAGCTGCACGGCAGGCTGAATGAATATGACAGGATGCTTTCTTATAAGGCAGAGATACTGAGACTGTTTGATGAGGTGGTGAGTGCCCTTAGACCATACGGTCAATTGGAGGAGGTTCATCCGGCAAGTGAACTGTCTGCAAAGGAGGCGGCTGAGACCGGAGATGCACTTATTGAGGCTGTTGAGGATTATGATGATGAGAAGGCTGTAAAGCTTATAGATAAGCTTATGCGCTATCCGTTCAGGTATACGCTTATAAATGTGCTTAAGAATGCGAGAGAGGATCTTGCGGAATACGAATATAATGAAGCCCTGCTTAAGATACGCAGGGTAGTAAGCCAGATAGAAGACTGATATAACAGATATGCACACTCGGGAAAGCATTCGTCGAATAAGTCCGGATATTTTGCGAACGCTATATTAAATCAGATGGGACATGGAGGAAATGATAAGGATGATGAGGAAGACCAAGAGGATGAGACTGGTGAGTGTTTTATTGGCCGGAGCCATGACTGTTGTAATGTCGGCCTGCGGCAAGGCTGATAATGTGCCGGCTCAGGGAAAGACAGGCCGTACCGGTAATGCCGTGGCGGAAGAAAGTACGGCTCAGGGATTGGGAGAAAGCGGCGGTGAAGCATCTGAAAGCGGGACAGAAGGAGCGGTGGACAGCGGTGGTAAGCAGGGCACAGATAAGGATGGAGATTCATTCCACATCGGTATAGTCACCGGTTCATTTGCACAGTCTGAGGATGACAGGCGCGGAGCGGAGGCATTCCAGAAAAAGTACGGAATGGATGCTGTAACACTGGTAATTTATCCGGATAATTTCACCGAGGAGCTGGACACGACAATACAGACTATTGTTAACCTTGCAGATGACCCGGACATGAAAGCGGTTATTGTTAATCAGGCAATAGACGGGACAACGGAGGCTTTCAGACAGATACATGAAAAAAGGCCGGACATCTTATGTATAGCAGGTGAGGCATATGAGGATTTCGCCGATATTGAGAAGACTGCAGATCTTGTTGTCAATTATGATTTCCTGAGCCGGGGATATCTTATCATACGTTCGGCGCATGAACTCGGATGTGATACGTTTGTGCATATATCGTTCCCACGCCATCTCTCGTATGAATCTGTATACAGAGAAGTTAACATTATGAAAGCCGCATGTGAGGAGTTCGGCATGAAATTCGAAATGGAGGAAGCACCTGATCCGACGACCGATGTCGGAGTTCCCGGTGCTCAGGCATACATCATGGAAAAGGTGCCAGAATGGGTGGAAAAATACGGACAGAAATCAGCCTATTTCTGTACCAATGATGCCCATACTGAACCGCTGATCAGGCAGCTTCTTGAATATGGAGGCTATTTTATCGAAGCGGATCTTCCGTCGCCGCTCATGGGTTATCCCGGAGCGCTTGACCTTGATCTTACCGGAGAAGCGGGAGATTTTGACAAGATCCTTAAGAAGGTTGAGGATGCGATCGTAAAGAAGGGCGGTGCAGGCAGGTTCGGAACTTGGACATATTCCTATGGTTATACTGTTTCGGCAGGACTGGCAGAACATGCAAGGAATGTGCTCATGGGAGAGAGTAAGCTTACGGATATAAATGACCTTACCAAGGCATACGGAGTGTTCTCACCGGGAGCGGAATGGAACGGTTCCGCCTATGCAGATGCGCAGACGGGTGAGAGATCGGATAAAACCATCCTCATATATCAGGATACCTATATCTTCGGCGATCCCGGTCATTATATGGGCGCTACCAAGGTTAAGGTTCCGGAACAGTACTTTACAATAAAGTGATTAAAGGGTCAAATACCCGGATTACGTAAAAACCATTGATTAACAGGATCATAAACATGAAAGAGGATTAAATGATTTCAACAGACGAGAGAAATCACAGTGAATATGTTCATAAAAATCACAGAATGCTGATACCGTTAATACTGCTGTTTGTATTTATGGTAGTCATGGTTGTCTACACATCGAGGCTGATCTACTCTGTTGCGGTGTCGAATTCCAATGCTGTTATAGAGGACAGGATATTGAATATATCCTCCATGATCGAGAACCATCTGAATACTGCGGAAAATGTGCTTCACGTTACGGCTGACTCGGTACACCATATGCTGATAAGTGGATCCACACCGGCCAGGATCCACGAATTTCTCGTGGAGGAGACTAACAATGTGGCAGAGCAGTTCGATGAGAATTACACCGGGTTATACGGATTTATTATGAGCAGATATATGGACGGGCTTAACTGGGAGCCTCCGGAAGGGTATGATCCGAAGAGCCGCGACTGGTATACGATAGCCAGGCAGAATGACGGTGAGGTTGTGTTCGTGCCTCCGTATATAGATGCCCAGACAGGAAATATGATCGTATCTGTCAGCAGGATGCTTCCGGACAGGCAGAATGTAATATCACTGGATGTACAGCTTAAGGGAATCCAGTCGATGATGCCCGAACTTGTCATTAACGGTAAGGGTTACGGCTTTGTTGTTGACAGCACGGGACTGTTCATAGCACACGGCAATGAGTCCCTGAAGGGAACGAATATAAGCGATATGGAGGGAGGCGTGGAATACCTGAATGCCATTAAAGCAACCGGGTTGGGCAGCTTCTCATATATGTGCGATGGTGAGAAGAGCACAGTGTTTGTTAACGGGATAATGAACGACTGGTATGTGGTAATGGTGGTCGGTGATCACGAGCTGTATGAAGAAGTGAAAAGTCAGTTGGTGGTTAACATAATTATCTGTACTCTGATCTTCATCATGATAACCGTGTTTTATTATACCGGACATAAGAATGAGCAGAATTATGCCAGGAGCATGGAGGAAATGAAGCTTGAGGAGCAGAAGGCGGCGTATGAAAGAAAGGTGCTGGAGCTTGAGAAGGATGCCGCGGATGCTTCCAATAAGGCGAAGAGTGATTTCCTCGCCAATATGTCCCATGAGATCAGAACCCCTATGAATGCGATCATAGGTATGGATGAAATGATACTGAGGTCTTCCGGTGATGAACGTATCAGGAAATATGCTCTGGATATCCAGAGCGCCGGCAGGACCCTTCTTTCCATAATCAATGATATCCTGGATCTTAGCAAGATAGAATCGGGAAAGATGGAACTTATACCTGTTCGTTACGGATTCTCGTCGGTGATGAACGATGTTGTTAATATGACACGTAACAAGGCATATGAGAAGGGACTTCAGTATAATCTTAAGGTTGCTGAGGATATCCCGTCCGTACTGCGCGGTGACGAGATAAGGATACGGCAGATAATGCTCAATCTTATCAATAATGCGATCAAGTATACAAAAGAAGGCAGTGTAAGTATCAATGTTTCCTTTGACAGAGAGGAGAGCAGACTGCGGTTCGAGGTTACCGATACAGGTATCGGTATAAAGAATGAGGATCTGGGTAAGCTGTTTAATGCTTTTCAGCGGCTGGAGGAGGACAAGAACAGAAACATTGAGGGTACCGGTCTTGGCCTTAACATTACCATGAGGCTCGTCAAGATGATGGACGGAAGCATATCGGTAAGCTCCAAGTACGGTGAAGGAACCACCTTTACTGCAGAAATGGCACAGGGTATCGAAGATGATACTCCTGTGGGCGATTTTGCACTTAATCTTGAAAGGGCTCAGGCAGCAAAGGAGGAATACAGACCTGCTCTTGTTGCTCCGGGTGCGAAGATACTCATTGTTGATGATAACGAAATGAACCTGGAGGTTATTTCCAATCTGCTGTCAGATACAAGGATACAGATAACCACGGCATTGTCGGGAGCGGAATGCTTAACCTGTCTTTCAGAGGGTAAGTATGATGTGGTGCTGCTTGACCAGATGATGCCTGTAATGTCGGGAACGCAGACGCTTGAGGAGATACGGAGACGCCATCTTGCGGATGATACTCCTATAATAGCCCTTACCGCAGATGCCATAGTGGGAGCGCGGGATATGTATATAGAGGAGGGCTTCACGGATTATCTTAGCAAGCCCATCATGTACAGGGATCTTGAAGAAGCCCTGATGAAGTACATAGATAAGAGCCGGTTTGTGGGTGAGGATACAGTGGGGCGTGATACTGCGGATCCGGGTTTGGCAGACCGGTCGGGTGGTGCTTCCTCCGATAACAGGATATCCGAAGAAACACCCGGAGAACGTCCGGTGGTACTGGTTGTGAGCGGATCGACTGAGAAGCTTAATGAGGTTAAGACGCTGTTAGGAGATAAGTTCAAGGGAGTATTTGTTAAGGATGAAGAGAAAGCTCAGAAATACCTTTCAAAGCATGAAGTGCAGTATATCATACGTGACACCGCATAAACGTTATGTAAACCTACAGACTGTTTCCGCATTCATTCCTGTTAAGGTTTTATGATGAAGCAGATAAGCAGAAGGACAAGTCAAAATGTAAATTTATTTTGTAAAAGATCCTTAGGAAACAGGGACAATAACATGTGAGAATAAAGATGGAATAGTAAAGGGGACGTATCTGCCGGATACGTCCCCATGATGTTGAAAGCATCAGATAACGGATTCGGGATACCAACGCTCATATACAGTCTGGTTTACTTCGAAGCGGAGAAGATAGTGCCACTCCTTTGCTTCGTGCTTTCTATCATCTACTACGGCCGTGGTTGGAGTGATGGTTGTATCATCACCTATGAAGTTGAACCGGATCTGTTGTCCTATATCATATTTAGGACCGGGGAGACCTGCCATACCACCGGATGCATCAGACATTGCTGCGTCGTTTAATTCTACATTTTTCATATCTGCCATAATAAATTCTTCCTCCTTTGTTGAATTGGTTGAATGATTCTTAAGGGTTAATCATGAGATCAGGGATAAGGTTATATTAAGGTTACCGGTTCGATCTTCCAACCGTTATCCTGTTCAATGTGGAACATATATACCTTGGTTCCTGAGGCAAGGATATTGTCGCCTGCATACCAGCAGATGAATATCTCGTCGTTGTCGCCCTTGACATTGTAATGATTTGCATATTGCTCTGTCGGAAGCTTGTCTGCAACAAATCCTATCATATCGTAATTGGGAAATTCTCCGGTTCCGCCCGCTGCTTTTACCATTACATCGTCATTAAGTTCCATATTCCTGTTGTCAACCATCTTTTTTCCTCCTTTGTATTTGGATTTGTGCTGTTTGTCTTATTATACGTTAGATATTTTATAAAAATCAGTGATTATGCATATTCGGTCGTTTTGGATGTTTATTTGGTATTGTTCTGACTATGCCGGTTTAATTGATTGTGTAATGATTTGCCGAATAGACACGAAAAACGACCGAATATGCACAGAATATAGTCTCACTATGTCACATAGCATATAATATGATTAAAGGGTCAAAAGCCTGTCAACACCACAAGCTTGCTTGATGGTGGGGACAAGGATTTATGACCCGCCCCAACATGAGCAAGAAGTGGGGCTTAGCACCACGGAATTGCGAATGGTGGGTAGGATTGTGGGAGTG
>JAFSYI010000029.1 GCA_017450065.1 Lachnospiraceae bacterium | reverse complement strand
GACACACACGGGAGAGTGTACAGTCACCGCTTGTCGTACTTATCAATAAAAGTGCGAAAAGGAGGCGACTTTTTTTATGGCAACTCAGGTAATGAGAATCACACTTAAGGCTTATGATCATCAGCTGGTGGATGCATCGGCTAAGAAGATCATCGAAACTGTAAGGAAGAACGGATCGGAGGTCAGCGGACCGGTACCCCTTCCTACCAAGAAGGAAGTAGTTACGATCCTTCGTGCTGTTCATAAGTATAAGGACAGCAGAGAGCAGTTCGAGCAGAGAACCCATAAGAGGCTTATTGATATCATTACACCTACACCCAAGACGGTTGATTCACTGTCAAGGCTTGAAATGCCTGCAGGTGTTTATATTGATATTAAGATGAAAAACAAATAACTCCTACTTAGTACGAACGCGATATGCGGTCCTCTGTAGGAAAAAAGGAGGAAAAAATGAAGAAAGCGATTTTGGCAACAAAGGTCGGAATGACACAGATCTTCAATGAAGACGGCGTGCTCGTTCCCGTAACCGTGCTTTCTGCCGGCCCTTGTGTGGTAACACAGGTCAAGACGGTTGAAAACGACGGCTACAGCGCAGTCCAGGTAGGCTACATGGACAAAAAGGACAGGATCATCAACAAGGATAAGTCCGGTAAGAAGGAAGTGATCCACAGACATGGTGTTAACAAGCCCATGAAGGGACATTTTGAGAAGGCCGGTGTTTCATCCAAGAGGTTTGTAAGAGAATTCAGATTTGATAATGCTGAGGAATATGCGGTTGCTCAGGAGATCAAGGCGGATATCTTTGCTGCAGGCGACAAGGTCGATGCAACGGCAGTATCAAAAGGTAAGGGATTCCAGGGTACCATCAAGAGACTCGGACAGCACAGAGGTCCCATGGCTCACGGTTCCAAGTTCCACCGTCATCAGGGTAGTAACGGTGCATGTTCAAGCCCCAGCCGTGTTTACAAGGGAAAGGGAATGCCCGGACAGATGGGTAACAAGAAGATAACGATCCAGAACCTTGAGGTTGTAAGGGTAGATGCAGAGAACAACCTGCTGCTTGTAAAGGGTGCCGTTCCCGGTCCCAAGAAGGCGCTGGTTACTATAAAGGAGACTGTAAAGACGATTGGCTAGTCTTTACAAGGAAGGAGGAACGCACAGATGGCTAACGTATCTGTTTATAATATGAAGGGCGAGGAAGTCGGCAAGATGGACTTAAACGATGCGGTATTCGGTGTAGAGGTCAATGAGCATCTCGTACATCTCGCAGTGGTTCAGCAGCTTGCAAACAATCGCCAGGGAACCCAGAAGGCTAAGACAAGGTCTGAGGTATCCGGAGGCGGAAGGAAGCCCTGGAGACAGAAAGGAACCGGTCACGCAAGACAGGGTTCGACAAGAGCACCCCAGTGGAAGGGCGGCGGAATGGTATTCGCACCCGTACCGAGGGATTACTCATTCAAGCTTAACAGGAAGGAAAAGAGACTGGCTCTTAAGTCTGCACTTACTTCCAGAGTGCAGGATGAGAAGTTCATCGTTCTTGACGAGTTAAAGCTTGACGAGATAAAGACAAAGAAGTTTAAAGAGGTACTTGATAATCTTAAGGTTGAGAAGGCAATGGTAGTTACGGCGGATGATGATAAGAATGTGATCCTTTCCGCAAGGAACATCGCCAGTGTTAAGACGGCCAAGGCTGACAATATCAATACCTATGATGTAATGAAGTATAGTACGGTAATCGCTACAAAGGATGCCGTTGCCAGGATCGAGGAGGTGTTTGCATAATGGCTGATATCAAGTATTATGACGTTATCCTTAAGCCGGTCATCACCGAGAAGAGCATGGCAGGTATGGGAGATAAGAAGTACACATTTTATGTTCATACCGATGCAAACAAGTCACAGATCAAGGAAGCTGTGGAGAAGATGTTTGACGGAGCCAAGGTTCAGAGTGTCAATACGATAAATCTCGACGGAAAGAACAGACGCCGCGGTGTTGTGACAGGTAAGACAGCCAAGAGAAAGAAGGCTATCGTACAGTTGACGGAAGACAGTAAGGAAATAGAGATCTTCCAGGGCTTATAATAAGGGGGCACCTTTAGGGGGATTCCTTATTATGCCTTAGCGGCGAGCGTATTCAGAAGAAATCCGACAGGATTTCTTACCGAATAATAAGATAGAGTAATAACTATAGGTCAGCAAAGACCTGATAAGAAGAAAAAAGGAGAACAAAGATGGGAATCAAAACATATAACCCATATACACCTTCGAGAAGGCAGATGACGGGTTCGGATTTTTCAGAGATAACCAAGACAACACCTGAAAAATCACTCACATACTCGCTTAAGAAGAATGCCGGTCGTAACAATCAGGGTAAGATAACCGTAAGACATCACGGCGGCGGAAACAGAAGGAAGTACAGAATAATCGATTTTAAGAGAAATAAGGATGGTATTCCTGCAAATGTAATAGCTATCGAATACGATCCGAACAGAACAGCCAATATAGCTCTTATCTGCTATGCAGACGGAGAGAAGGCATACATCCTTGCGCCGGATGGACTTAAGGTTGGCATGAAGGTTATGAACGGACCTGAAGCCGAGGTAAGGATCGGTAACTGCCTTCCTCTTTCGGAGATACCCGTAGGTACGCTGGTGCACAACATTGAGCTTTATCCGGGTAAGGGCGGTCAGATGGTAAGGAGCGCAGGTAACAGCGCACAGCTGATGGCTAAAGAAGGAAAGTACGCTACACTTCGTCTTCCTTCAGGTGAAATGAGAATGGTTCCGATGAACGCTCGTGCCACGATCGGAGTTATCGGAAACGGTGATCATAACCTTATCAATATCGGCAAGGCAGGACGTAAGCGCCATATGGGAATCAGGCCTACAGTCCGCGGTTCGGTTATGAACCCCAACGACCATCCGCACGGTGGTGGTGAGGGAAGGACATCGATCGGTCGCCCGGGTCCCTGCACACCTTGGGGTAAGCCTGCACTGGGTCTTAAGACCAGGAAGAAGAACAAGAAGTCCAATAAGCTGATCGTAAGACGCCGTGACGGCAGAACGATCAAGTAGTCGATAAGTAGGAGGATATATATAATGGCTAGATCACTTAAGAAGGGTCCGTTTGCAGACGAGAGCTTACTGAAGAAGATAGATGCGATGAATGCTTCCAATGATAAGCAGGTTATAAAGACCTGGTCGCGTCGTTCAACGATCTTCCCTTCATTCGTAGGGCATACGATAGCTGTTCATGACGGAAGGAAGCATGTTCCGGTATATGTAACAGAGGATATGGTAGGTCATAAGCTTGGCGAGTTCGTTGCAACAAGAACCTACAGAGGACATGGTAAAGACGAGAAGAAGAGCAAGGTTAAATAATAAGATAGTTTGAAAGGAGGTTTTATCCATGGCAAAAGGACATAGATCCCAGATCAAGAGAGAGAGAAATGCGGTAAAGGATACAAGACCCTCAGCAAAGCTGTCTTATGCAAGGGTATCGGTACAGAAAGCGTGTTTCGTATTGGATGCTATCAGAGGGAAGGATGTGCAGACTGCACTTGGTATTCTTACCTATAATCCCAGATATGCATCAAGCATAATAAAGAAGTTACTTGAGTCAGCAATAGCAAATGCCGAGAATAACAACGGTATGAACGCAGACAATCTTTATGTGGCTGAGTGCTACGCGAACAAGGGTCCCACAATGAAGCGTATCAGACCCCGTGCGCAGGGCAGGGCATACAGGATCGAGAAGAGAATGAGCCACATCACAGTAGTACTGGATGAGAGATAAGAAGGAGGAAATCAATGGGACAGAAAGTTAATCCTCACGGCTTAAGAGTCGGTGTTATAAAGGATTGGGATTCTAAGTGGTATGCTGATAAAGATTTTGCTGACTTTCTTGTAGAAGATTACAACATCAGGACATACCTTAAGAAGAAGCTTAATAATGCAGGTGTTTCAAAGATTGAGATCGAAAGAGCATCTGACAGGGTTAAGGTAATAATCTTTACCGCAAAGCCCGGTGTTATCATCGGAAAGGGCGGACAGGAGATAGAAGTAACAAAGAAGGAGCTTCAGAAGTTTACTGACAAGAAGCTTGTTGTTGACATCAAAGAGATCAAGAGACCTGATAAGGATGCACAGCTCGTAGCTGAGAATATCGCTCAGCAGCTCGAGAACCGTGTTACTTTCAGAAAGGCTATGAAGTCTGCAATGTCAAGGTCGTTAAAGGCCGGAACTCTCGGTATCAAGACTGCTGTTTCAGGACGTCTTGGCGGAGCTGATATGGCTCGTACCGAAAGCTACAGCGAGGGTACAATTCCTCTTCAGACAATGAGAGCAGACATTGATTACGGATTTGCCGAGGCAGATACTACATACGGTAAGATCGGTGTTAAGGTATGGATCTACAAGGGTGAAGTTCTTCCCACTAAGGCAAAGGAAGGGAGCGATAAATAATGTTAATGCCAAAAAGAGTTAAACGTCGTAAGCAGTTCCGCGGTACAATGAGAGGCAAGGCTCTTCGCGGTAACACATTATCCTACGGTGAGTACGGTATTATAGCAACGGAGCCATGCTGGATAAAGAGTAATCAGATCGAGGCAGCCCGTATTGCAATGACCCGTTATATAAAGCGTGGCGGTAAGGTTTGGATCAAGATATTCCCTGATAAGCCCGTAACGGCTAAGCCCGCTGAAACCAGAATGGGTTCAGGTAAGGGAGCGCTTGAGTATTGGGTAGCGGTAGTTAAGCCCGGACGTGTAATGTTCGAGATCGCCGGTGTACCGGAGGAGACAGCAAGAGAAGCATTACGTCTGGCTACGCATAAGCTTCCCTGCAAGTGCAAGATTGTTTCTAAGGCAGACTTGGAAGGCGGTGTGGCGAATGAAGAATAATAAATACGTAGAAGAACTTAAGAGTAAGTCAAATGCAGAGCTTCAGGAGGATCTTGTAGCTGCAAAGAAAGAGCTTTTCAATCTGAGATTCCAGAACGCAACGAATCAGCTTGACAATACCGGAAGGATCAAAGAGGTTAGAAGGAACATTGCAAGGATCAAGACAGTCATTACCGAGAAGGCTAAGGCTGAGGCGTAAGAAGGGAGCAGACGATGGAAAGAAATTTGAGAAAGACACGTACCGGCAAGGTAGTAAGTGATAAGATGGACAAGACGGTTGTTGTAGCTGTTGAGGATCATGTAAAGCATCCTCTTTACAAGAAGATCGTTAAGAAGACTTACAAGCTTAAAGCACATGATGAGAACAATGAGTGCAAAGTCGGTGATACAGTAAAAGTTATGGAGACAAGAAGGCTTTCCAAGGATAAGAGATGGAGACTTGTCGAGATAGTAGAGAAGGCTAAGTAGGAGTAACCATTCAGCACGGCTGAGGATCATTACCCGCAGGCTTAGAATTATTTAAAAGGAGAAAGAAAGGCATGATACAGCAGGAAACCAGACTTAAGGTCGCTGATAACACAGGTGCTAAAGAACTTCTGTGCATCAGGGTTATGGGCGGTTCCGTAAGAAGATATGCAAATATTGGCGATATCATTGTTGCTACCGTTAAAGATGCAACGCCAGGCGGCGTTGTCAAGAAGGGCGATGTTGTTAAGGCAGTTGTTGTCCGTACCGTAAAGGGTGCCCGCCGTAAAGACGGATCATATATTCGCTTCGATGAGAACGCTGCGGTTATCATCAAGGATGACAAGACTCCCAGAGGAACACGTATTTTTGGACCCGTAGCAAGAGAGCTTCGTGACAAGCAGTTTATGAAGATTGTTTCACTGGCTCCCGAAGTATTATAGGAGGTAGACAGGATGGCAACAATGAAGATAAAGAATGGCGATACGGTTAAGGTTATCGCCGGTAAGGATGTCGGGGTCGAAGGCAAGGTCATTGCTGTCGACAAAAAGAACGGCAAGGTAAAGGTTGAGGGCGTGAATATCGTCAAGAAGCACACCAAGCCTTCAGTTGCAAATCAGAACGGCGGTATTGTTGAGCAGGAAGCATTTATAGATGCTTCAAATGTAATGTATGTTCACAATGGCAAGCCCACAAGGATCGGTTTCAAGGTTGAGGACGGCAAGAAGGTCCGTATCGCCAAGACAACCGGTGAAGCAGTTGATTAATCTATGAGAGGAGGCTTAAGACGTGAGCAGATACAAAGATTTGTATAAAGATCAGATCGTTGACGGTATGATGAAAAAGTTCGGATACAAGAATGTTATGGAAGTACCCAAGCTTGACAAGATCGTCATAAATATGGGTGTTGGCGAAGCAAAGGATAACGCTAAGGTACTTGAGTCCGCAGTTAAGGATCTTGAGACCATTACCGGACAGAAGGCCGTTATCACGCGTGCTAAGAACGCTGTGGCCAACTTCAAGATAAGAGAGGGAATGGCTATCGGATGTAAGGTAACTCTCAGAGGCGAGAGAATGTATGAGTTCCTTGACCGTCTGGTAAATCTTGCATTACCCCGTGTACGTGACTTCAGAGGAGTGAATCCGAATGCTTTTGACGGCAGAGGAAATTATGCACTTGGAATAAAGGAGCAGCTCATCTTCCCTGAGATCGAGTACGACAAGATAGATAAAGTAAGAGGTATGGACGTTATATGT
This sequence comes from Lachnospiraceae bacterium, assembly GCA_017450065.1. Lineage (GTDB taxonomy): Bacteria > Bacillota > Clostridia > Lachnospirales > Lachnospiraceae > UBA2868. The sequence continues at coordinate 59,469 of JAFSYI010000029.1, read as the reverse complement.
GTAACAACAGCAAGAACCGATGAAGAAGCCAGGGAATTGCTTACACAGTTTGGTATGCCGTTTGCAAAGTAATTAGGGTTGATTAGATTAGGAGGATTCATTCATGGCTAAGACAGCAATGAAGGTTAAACAGCAGCGTAAGCAGAAGTTCTCAACCAGAGAATATAATCGTTGCAGGATATGCGGACGCCCGCATGCTTATCTGAGGAAATACGGTATATGCAGAATTTGCTTCCGTGAGTTGGCTTACAAAGGACAGATACCGGGCGTTAAGAAGGCAAGCTGGTAGGAGGAAGGGCCGATCTGAGGAGCAGAATTCAGAGTGGTTCTGACGAAAGCCCTCCAACGTAAGGAGGAGGCAAAACATTATTTAGGAGGAAAGATAAATGACAACTAGTGATCCTATTGCAGATATGCTTACAAGAATACGTAATGCAAATACCGCAAAGCATGATACAGTAGATGTTCCTTCATCCAAGATGAAGCTTGCTATAGCAGAGATTCTTTTAAATGAAGGTTACATTAAGAAATATGAGCTGGTTGATGCAGGCTCATTCAAGAATATACATATCACACTTAAGTATGGTGAGGACAAGAACGAGAAGATAATTTCAGGACTTAAGAGGATAAGCAAGCCCGGTCTTCGTGTATATGCAGGCAAGGATGAACTTCCCAAGGTTCTCGGAGGACTCGGCATCGCCATTATTTCAACCAATAACGGAGTAGTTACGGACAAAGAGGCACGTAAGGCCGGAGTAGGCGGCGAAGTACTTGCGTTCGTATGGTAGATTAAGGTAGCTATAGTTATAAAAATATATAGGAGGTACGGGCATGTCACGTATAGGAAGAATGCCAATCGCTATCCCTGCGGGAGTTACCGTAGAGGTGGCAGAAAATAATAAGGTGACTGTAAAGGGTCCCAAGGGTACACTGGAAAGAGTCATGGTGCCTGAGATGGAGATCAAGGTAGACGGCGCAGTTGCAACGGTAAGCCGTCCCAACGATCTTAAGAGAATGAAGTCTCTTCATGGTCTTACAAGAACATTGTTAAACAACATGATCGTAGGTGTAACCGATGGGTACGAAAAGGTTCTGGAGATCAACGGTGTTGGTTACAGAGCAGCAAAGCAGGGAAAGAAGCTTACTTTATCATTAGGTTATTCACACCCTGTTGAGATGGAAGATCCCGAGGGTATCGAGACTGTTCTTGATGGACAGAACAAGATAACCGTTAAGGGTATCGACAAGGAAAAGGTTGGACAGTACGCAGCCGAGATCAGAGACAAGAGAAGACCTGAACCTTACAAGGGCAAGGGTATCAAGTATGCTGATGAAACTATAAGACGCAAGGTTGGTAAGACCGGTAAGAAATAATTGAAAGCAAGGAGTGTGTGAAAATGGTTAGTAAGAAATCAAGATCAGAAGTTCGTATAAAAAAGCACAAAAGAATGCGTAACCGTTTCAGCGGCACTGCTGAGAGACCGCGTCTTTCCGTGTTCAGAAGTAACAATCATATGTATGCGCAGATAATAGATGATACAGTTGGAAATACTCTGGTTGCAGCATCCACTCTTGAGAAGGATGTAAAATCAGAGCTTAAGAAGACCAACGATGTTGAAGCAGCAGCATACCTTGGAACCGTAATTGCCAAGAAAGCTCTTGATAAGGGAATCAAGGAAGTGGTTTTTGACAGAGGCGGCTTTATATATCAGGGTAAGATCAGGGCATTGGCAGAGGCGGCTAGAGAAGCCGGCTTAGAGTTCTAGGAAGGGAGATTTATTCATGAAACGTACTATCATAGATACAAGCAACATGGAGCTTCAGGAAAAGGTCGTTTCCATCAAGCGTGTAACAAAGGTTGTAAAGGGTGGTCGTAACATGCGGTTCACTGCCTTAGTAGTAGTCGGTGACGGAAACGGTCATGTCGGTGCAGGTCTTGGAAAGGCAACAGAAATTCCCGAAGCGATCCGCAAGGGTAAGGAAGATGCTACCAAGAGGCTTGTTTCTGTTGCTCTTGACGAGAATAAGAGTATAACTCATGATTACAGCGGTAAGTTCGGAGGGGCTAATGTTCTTCTTAAGAGAGCTCCCGAAGGTACCGGTGTTATCGCCGGAGGTCCCGCTCGTTCAGTGTGTGAGCTTGCAGGCATCAAGAATATACGTACCAAATCGCTGGGGTCTAACAACAAGCAGAACGTTGTTTTGGCTACGATCGAAGCTTTAAGCCAGCTTAAGACTCCTGAAGAGGTAGCACGTCTTCGCGGCAAGTCTGTTGAAGAGGTTGTAGGCTGATATAGGGAGGAAACAGAAAATGGCTGATAAGAAAATAAAGGTTACACTGGTAAAATCAACTATCGGTGCCATTCCTAAGCACAGGGCAACAGTAGCTGCTCTTGGACTTAAGAAGACAGGCAGAAGTAATATCCTTCCCGATAATGACGCTGTTCGCGGAATGTGCAAGCAGGTATGTCATTTGGTGAAGGTAGAAGAAGTAGCAGAATAAAAGAGAAGGAGGTGTCATAATGGAATTATCGAATTTACAGCCTGCAGAGGGCTCTAAGCATAGTGATAATTTTAGAAGAGGACGCGGACACGGCTCGGGAAACGGAAAGACTGCCGGTAAGGGTCATAAGGGTCAGAAGGCTCGTTCGGGCGCACCCAGAGTAGGTTTTGAGGGTGGTCAGATGCCTTTATACAGAAGAATCCCCAAGAGAGGCTTCAAGAACAGAAATACCAAGGATATTGTTGCTATCAACATTTCAAGTCTTGAGAAGTTTGAAAACGACTCTACGGTTACCGTTGAATCTTTGGTGGAGAGTGGAATCATCAGCAATCCCAGAGACGGTGTTAAGATTCTTGGTAACGGTGAATTAACCAAGAAGCTTACGGTTCAGGTAAATGCGTTCAGCGCATCTGCAAAAGAAAAGATTGAAGCTCTTGGTGGAAATGCTGAGGTGATCTGATGTTTAAAACATTACGCAATGCATTAAAGGTTCCTGAGATAAGAAAGAGACTTATCTTTACCTTTTTAATGATGATCGTGATAAGGTTAGGATGCCAGCTTCCTGTCCCGGGAGTGGACAGGGAGTATTTTTCCAACTGGTTTGCACAGCAGACGGGTGATTCATTTAATTTCATAGATGCATTTACCGGTGGTTCGTTTCTTAATATGTCGGTATTTGCTCTTAATATCACACCGTATATTACAAGCTCCATTATAATGCAGCTCTTAACCATAGCTATTCCGAAGCTCGAAGAGATGCAGAAGGAGGGAGAAGACGGAAGAAAGAAGATTGCTTCAATTACCCGTTATGTAACCGTTGGACTTGCTCTTATTGAGTCAACAGCCATGGCTATCGGCTTTGGTAATCAGGGACTGCTTGAGAAATTTAATTTCTTAAGTGTGTTTACAGTAATATGTGCTCTTACGGCCGGTTCGGCATTCCTTATGTGGATAGGTGAGCAGATAACAGAGAGTGGTCTTGGAAACGGTATTTCAATAGTGCTTATAATAAACATTATTTCAAGGATACCGCAGGATTTCACTTCACTTTATGCTCAGTTCATGAAGGATAAATCCTTTGCCAAGGCTTTTATTGCCGGAGTAGTGATCATAGCTATCGTTCTGATCACAATTATCCTTACAGTTATCTTAAACGGTGGCGAGAGAAGGATACCCGTACAGTATGCAAAGAAGGTTCAGGGAAGAAAGACCTATGGTGGTCAGTCATCACATATTCCTTTAAAGGTTAACACCGGCGGCGTTATTCCCATTATCTTTGCTTCAAGCCTTATGCAGCTCCCGGTTGTTATATCATCCTTTGTATCGAGCAATCAGACGGGAGGATGGGGCACTTTCCTTAGGATAATGAGTTCCAGAAACTGGTTTAAGCCGGATAACTGGGTTTACTCAATAGGTGCTGTTATTTATATAGTACTTGTCATATTCTTCGCATATTTCTATACGTCGATTACCTTTAATCCGTTGGAGATTGCCGATAATATGAAGAAACAGGGCGGATTCGTACCGGGTATAAGACCCGGAAAGCCCACAAGTGAATATCTTACAAGGATTCTCAACTACATTGTTTTCATCGGAGCAGTCGGTCTTATCATCGTAGCTATGATACCGATATTCTGTAATGGAATGTTCGGCGCAGATGTTTCATTCGGCGGCACATCACTGATCATTATCGTGGGTGTAGTTCTTGAAACAATGAAACAGGTTGAATCGATGATGCTCGTTAGGAATTACAAAGGATTTCTGGATAATTAGGAATTTATAGATACACACATAAGACAAGGTTTAACAGCCTTGTCTTTGGTGTGTAAAATATTAGGGAAGGGTTACACTTATGAAGATAATAATGCTGGGCGCACCGGGCGCGGGAAAAGGAACACAGGCTAAGATGATCGCCGGGAAATACGGAATACCACATATTTCCACGGGAGATATTTTCAGGGCCAATATTAAGGATCAGACAGAGCTTGGTATGGAAGCAAAGAAATATATGGATCAGGGTCTTCTCGTACCGGATGAGCTCACGGTAAAAATCCTGCTCGACAGAGTGGCAAAGGACGACTGCAGGAACGGTTATGTGCTGGATGGATTTCCAAGGACAATACCCCAGGCAGAAGTACTTGACAAAGCGGTGGAAGAGTTAAACGAAAGTATCGATTTCGCTGTAAACGTAGATGTTAAGGATGAGAATATTATTAAGAGAATGTCCGGAAGAAGGGCATGCCTTAAGTGTGGGGCAACATATCATATAGAACATATACCTCCGAAGCAGGAAGGTATCTGCGACAGCTGTGGTTCGGAACTGGTACTCAGGGACGACGACAAACCCGAGACGGTTAAGAAGCGTCTCTCCGTATACCATGAACAGACACAGCCGCTTATAGATTATTATAATAAGAAGGGAATTTTAAGAGAGGTGGATGGTTCGCAGGATATGAATGATGTATTCAATGCGATAGTCGCCATTCTCGACGGTGCGGATAAGCACTGAATTGGTGAACAGGAAATGGCAGTAACAGTTAAATCGGCAAGAGAGATAGATCTCATGCGTGAGGCAGGTAAAAGGCTTGAGTATGTTCATAATAAGATGGCTGACATGATCAGGCCCGGAGTATCAACATGGGAGATTGACAAGTATGGGGAAAAGCTGATCAGAGAACAGGGATGTACGCCTAATTTTCTGAATTATAACGGCTTTCCGGCATCAATATGTGTTTCGGTTAATGAAGAGGTTGTTCATGGTATTCCCAAAAAGGACAGGATACTTAAGGACGGAGATATAGTAAGTCTGGACTGCGGTCTTATTTATAAGGGTTATCACTCCGATGCGGCAAGGACTCATGCGGTCGGAAAGGTGAGCGATGAAGTCCTTAAGCTTATGGAAGTAACAAAACAGAGCTTCTTTGAGGGAATAAAAAAGGCAACAGACGGGGCTTATCTGTTTGAAATATCAAACGCGATCGATGATTTTGTCACGCCTTATGGTTATGGAATAGTCGAGGCACTTGTAGGCCACGGTATAGGAACCAGGCTTCACGAGGATCCACAGATACCTAATTTCAGACAGAGACGCAAGGGACTTAAACTAAGAGCCGGGATGACTCTTGCGATTGAGCCGATGATCAACCTTGGTACCTATGAGGTTGAATGGCTGGATGATGACTGGACTGTCGTTACTGAAGACGGTAAGCCGTCAGCCCATTATGAAAACACGATACTTGTTACAACCGGTGAGCCCGAAATACTTACATTGGATCGCTGGTAGAATGAAAATAAGTCCAAAGGGTTAATTGATTGAAAGATCAGGAGGAAATGAATGTCAAAGGCAGATGTAATTGAATTGGAAGGAACAGTGATTGAGAAGCTTCCCAATGCCATGTTCCGTGTTAAGCTTGAAAATGATCATGAAGTTCTTGCACATATAAGCGGAAAGCTTCGTATGAACTTTATAAGGATACTTCCCGGAGACAAGGTTACTTTGGAAATGTCTCCATACGATCTTTCAAAGGGACGGATAATCTGGAGAGATAAATAAATTAATCCCAAAATAAGTTTTTGTTGATATTTAACATCCTGTGTGTTAGAATATAAAACGGTCTTTTCGTGAGGACCAGGATATTATTGGTACGGAGGTTGGGATACAGGATGAAATCCTGACGATTTTAATGTGTTGCAGCCGACGGCTCACACGAAACTGATTCGTGAGCAAGGAAGGAGGTTTAACGTGAAGGTTAGATCATCAGTAAAACCGATTTGCGAAAAGTGCAAAATCATCAAGAGAAAGGGTAAGATCCGTGTGATCTGCGAGAACCCGAAGCATAAACAGAGACAGGGTTGATCATAAGGCAGACCGTGAAACGACGGTACTTTATGATATTTTGTGAATGCTGTAATCTCGCAACAAAGCGGCTGAAACATCCGCCTGCCCGGCACCGTCATGCAGGGTGATGCGGAATCCCGGCGAATAGTTATCTGCCAAATGGTTGCATAATTATTCGGCAGGCTCTCCGAAGTATTTTCGGAGTCGAGATAGATAACCTGAATCGGTAATCCTTAGGGATGCAATGCGGGTCATCTACAATTGATACTGATGTGCATATTGTCGTTATAGACAAAAGCATATCGGAAAAGGCCAGGCATGTGATGTGAGTATCTACATATTATATGCAGGGTTGACCGGTTTGAGCCGGTCCAGTCAATCAGTAGTAACTGTTCATAGCCTTTTAAGAAGGCGGACAGGTACAGAAACAACAATTTTTTTTTGGAGGAAACAGAAATGGCTCGTATTTCAGGTGTTGATTTACCAAGAGACAAGCGTGTGGAGATAGGTCTTACCTATGTGTATGGCATTGGAAGACCGTCAGCCACAAAGATCTTAGCGGCTGCTAAGGTTAATCCGGATACCAGATGCCGTGATCTTACTGATGAAGAGGTTAAGAGGATCAGCGAGATAATTGAGGCAGATTATCAGGTGGAAGGTGATTTGAGACGTGAAGTAGCTATGAATATCAAGCGTCTTCAGGAAATAGGCTGCTACAGAGGAATCCGTCACAGGAAGGGACTTCCCGTACGTGGTCAGAAAACCAAGACAAATGCCCGTACACGTAAGGGTCCGAAGAGGACAGTAGCCGGAAAGAAGAAGTAATCCGGATTGAAGCAGTTGTTTAATATCTTATTTATAAAAGAAAGTAGGTTAGTTTAAATGGCAAAGAAGGTTGCAAAGAAAGTAACGAAGAAACGTGTCAAGAAAAACGTTGAACGAGGACAGGCACATATCCAGTCATCCTTTAACAATACTATAGTTACGATTACGGATGCTGAAGGTAATGCTTTATCATGGGCAAGTGCCGGTGGTCTGGGATTTAGAGGTTCAAGGAAATCTACTCCGTACGCAGCACAGATGGCTGCAGAGACAGCTACCAAGGCAGCGCTGGTACATGGTCTTAAGACTGTAGATGTTATGGTTAAGGGTCCGGGATCGGGACGTGAGGCAGCTATCAGAGCACTCGCAGCTAACGGTCTTACCGTTATAAGTATCACCGATGTTACACCCGTTCCTCATAACGGATGTCGTCCGCCCAAGCGCAGAAGAGTCTAATGTCTAATAAATTCAGTTGTTGTTAAACAGGCATCAGGTCTCCGTCATCCGCAAGCGGATAACGCCTTATGCCCATAATTAGGAGGAAATAACAGATGGCAGTCAATAGAGTTCCTGTACTTAAGAGATGCAGATCACTCGGTCTTGAGCCGATGTATCTTGGTATCGATAAAAAGTCTAAGAGAACATTAATAAGATCTAACAGAAAGATGAGTGAATATGCTCTTCAGCTTCGTGAGAAGCAGAAGGCTAAGTTTATCTACGGAGTTCTGGAGAAGCCTTTCAGAAATTATTATGAAAGAGCAGACAGAATGAAGGGTATGACCGGTGAGAACCTTATGGTTCTTCTGGAGAGAAGGCTTGACAACGTTATCTTCAGGATGGCGTTCGCAAGAACAAGAAGAGAGGCAAGACAGATCGTAGACCATAAGCAGGTACTTGTTAACGGAAAGTGCATAAACATTCCTTCATACCTTATTAAGGTCGGAGATGTTATAGAGATTAAGGAAAAGTGCAAAGGATCAGCAAGATATAAGGAAATACTTGAAATGGCAGGCGGAAGACTTGTACCAGCCTGGCTTGAGGTTGACCAGGAGAATCTTAAGGGAGAGATCAAATCACTTCCCACACGTGAAGAGATTGACGTTCCCGTAGATGAGATGCTTATCGTCGAGTTGTACTCCAAGTAAGAAGCAGACAACTTATATCCGAAAAAGGGAGGTACTTTGCAGTGTTTGATTTTGAAAGACCTAATATTGAGATCGCAGAGATTTCAGAAGACAACAAGTACGGCAGATTTGTGGTAGAGCCTCTGGAAAGGGGATATGGTACAACTCTCGGAAATTCATTAAGAAGGATCATGCTTTCATCACTGCCGGGTGCAGCGGTGAGCCAGATCAAGATTGAGGGTGTTCTTCATGAGTTCAGCTCCATTCCCGGAGTAAAAGAAGACGTAGCCGAAATAATCATGAACATCAAGAGCCTTGCGATCAAGAATAACAGTACCGGAAATGAGATAAAGACTGCTATTATTGATTTTGAAGGTGAGGGTGTTGTAACTGCTGCTGATATTCAGGTTGACCAGGATATCGAGATCATGAATCCCGAGCTTCCCATCGCAACATTGAACGGTGGTGCCGACTGCAAGCTTTATATAGAGCTTACGATCACCAAAGGACGTGGATATCAGGGAGCTGATAAGAACAAGGGAGAGGATCTTCCGATAGGAGTTATAGCGGTTGATTCAATCTATACTCCGGTTGAACGTGTTAACCTTACGGTAGAGAATACACGTGTAGGTCAGATTACAGATTATGACAAGCTCACACTGGATGTGTTTACAAACGGTACACTTGGTCCCGATGAGGCAGTAAGCCTTGCAGCCAAGGTATTAAGCGAGCATCTGTCACTGTTCATAGATCTTTCCAAGGTGGCAACCGATGCAGTCGTAATGGCAGACCCGGAAACAGACAGCAAGGACAAGGTTCTTGATATGAATATCGATGAGCTTGAGTTATCTGTACGTTCATATAACTGCCTTAAGAGAGCAGGTATAAATACGGTAGGAGAGCTTACCAATAAGACCAGTGAAGATATGATGAAGGTTCGTAACCTCGGACGTAAGTCTCTTGAGGAAGTACTTGCCAAGCTTAAGGAACTGGGGCTTCAGCTTAATGTTGGTGATGAGTAATAAGGCTCTGTTAATAAATCCAAAGGGTATAACAGGGTATGTAACGGTAAACGTGTCATTTAAGACACTATTATTCGGCAGTAAGACCAAAGGGCGTGCCGGACAGGAGGAAATTAACAATGGCTAAATACAGAAAGCTTTCAAGAACGTCGAGCCAGAGAAAGGCTCTTCTCAGGAATCAGGTAACCAATCTTATTTATCATGGAAGGATCCGTACTACCGAGGCTAAGGCAAAGGAAGTACAGAAGATCGCTGAGGGTATTATAGCTCTTGCGATCAAGGAAAGAGACGATTATGAGACAGTTACCGTTCAGGCAAAGGTTCCGCTTAAGGATAAGGACGGTAAGAGGATCAAAGAGGTCGTTGACGGTAAGAAGGTTACCAGGTTTGATACTGTTGACAAGGAGATTAAGAAGGACAAGCCTTCAAGGCTTCATGCAAGAAGACAGATGTTAAAGGTTCTTTATCCGGTAACAGAGGTTCCTTCAGAGAATGCGGGCAAGAGGAGAAATACAAAGAAGGTTGATCTGGTTGCCAAGCTGTTTGATGAGATAGCTCCCAAGTACGAGAACCGCAAAGGCGGTTATACAAGGATCATAAAGATTGGTGAGCGTAAGGGTGACGCTGCCATGGAAGTGGTTCTTGAGCTTGTATGATCAGAAGAGAAATACGTAAAGTAATTGAAATAATGATTGCCGCGGGCTGTATGCTTGCGGCTTTCATTTTTATAGTGTATGTAGTATTATAACTTGTATAGTCGTAAATACTAATGACAGAGGACTGGATAATTGAGTCTGATAAATGCGGAAAATGTTACATTTGAATACATAAGACGCGATAAGGACGGAGCTGTTGAAGGTATCAACAGAGCGGTCGATGAAGTGGAAATTGCTGTTGAAAAGGGTGATTTTATCGCAATACTCGGACATAACGGTTCCGGAAAGAGTACACTGGCCAAACACTTTAATGCATTATTACATCCGGTTGAAGGGACTGTCTTTGTGAATGGGTATGACACACGGGAGGAAGATCGTCTATGGGATATAAGACAGACTGTCGGAATGGTATTTCAAAATCCGGATAATCAGATAATCGGTACTGTTGTAGAGGAAGATGTTGCTTTTGGTCCGGAAAATATGGGGGTCAGGAGCAGAGAAATATGGGAGCGCGTTGTACAAAGTCTTAAGAGCGTGGATATGTATGAATACAGGAAGAAATCGCCTCAAAGATTAAGCGGAGGACAGAAACAACGTGTTGCAATAGCGGGAGTTCTTGCGATGAAGCCCGAATGTATAGTTCTTGATGAACCAACTGCCATGCTGGATCCGCAGGGCAGAAGAGAGATAATGAGTGCCGTTACGGAGCTTAACAGGAAGGAAGGGATCACAGTTATTCTTATTACACACTATATGGAAGAAGTTCTGAATGCAAATAAGGTGTTTGTAATGGATAAAGGAAGAATAGCGATGCAGGGCACCCCAAGACAGATATTTAAGCATGCGGATGAACTTAAGGAAATAGGTCTGACGGTACCCGTTGCAGCTTTGTTTGCCGGAGAGTTAAGAAAAAGAGGGGTGGATATCCCGGATGATATACTGACTACAGAGGAACTGGTGAAGGAAATATGTCGATCATTGCGGATCATTTGACTTACATTTATAATAAAGGAACTGTTTACGAGAAAAAAGCGGTTAATGATGTATCCTTCAGTATTAAAGACGGGGAATATGTTGCGCTCATAGGGCATACGGGATCAGGAAAATCCACACTGATACAGCTGTTAAACGGTCTCTTAAAGCCTCAATCCGGTACGGTATATGTAAACGGAGAAGACATATTTGTGAAGGATTATGATCTGCGTGCATTAAGAGGCAGGATCGGTATTGTGTTCCAGTATCCCGAATACCAGCTGTTTGAGGAGGATGTATTTACCGACGTATGTTTCGGACCTAAGAATCTTGGCCTGGACCGGCAGGAAACAGAACTCAGGGCATATGAAGCGCTTAAAATGGTTGAACTCCCGGATGAGGCCTTTTTCCAGTCTCCGTTTGATCTGTCAGGTGGAGAGAAACGAAGAGCTGCAATAGCCGGCGTATTGGCCATGAAGCCGGATGTACTTATTCTGGATGAGCCTGTTGCAGGTTTGGATCCTGCTGGGAGAGAATGGATTTTCAGGCTATTATCAAAGCTGAGAAAAGAGAGACAGACAACGGTCATCCTGGTCTCGCACAGCATGGATGATATTGCTGAGCACGCCGAACGGATAATGGTAGTGGATGACGGAAGCATAGTTATGGACGGTACGCCGGCAGAGGTATTTTCATATGGTAAAGAGCTTATGGAAATGGGACTCGATATACCACGGGTAAGCAGACTGCTGTATATGCTTAAGGAAAACGGAGTCAATGTAAATACGGATATTGTAACATTTAAGCAGGCGATAGAAGAAGTTGCAGGATTATTTGGCAAAGGCCGGTAAACAGAAGCTTTTGAAAGACTGATTTTACAGTCGGTCTGATTATGGGAATCTGACAGATGTTAAGAGATATTACTCTGGGACAATACTATCCCACTGATTCATATATCCACAGGCTGGATCCACGTACAAAAATAACAGGGACCTTTATATATATGATCTCAGTATTCCTGATTAGGGATATATGGGGCTATATAGCTGCTTTCCTGTTTCTTGCTTTTATGATCCGGGTATCTCATGTTCCGGTTAAATTTATGGTACGGGGACTTAAGGGCATATTTATCATACTGATCTTTACTGCATTATTTAATGTGTTTTTTACACCGGGAGAGGTATTGTATTCGTTGTGGAAGCTGGATATTACAAGGGAAGGCATTAAAGTAGCGGTCAGAATGGTCATAAGACTTGTATTTCTGATAATGGGCTCTTCGGTAATGACATTGACCACAACGCCGAACAACCTTACGGACGGTCTTGAAAGGTTATTCAGACCTCTTAAAAGGTTTAAACTTCCGGTCCATGAAATAGCCATGATGATGTCAATTGCTCTTGGCTTCATACCCATACTTGTTGACGAGCTTGATAAGATAATGAAAGCGCAGAGCGCAAGAGGGGCTGATTTAGAGAATGGAAAGCTTTCAACCAGGATCAGGACACTTATTCCGATCCTGGTTCCGCTGTTTGTTTCGGCCTTCAGGCATGCGGGAGATCTCGCGACCGCAATGGAAGCGAGATGCTATCATGGCGGGGAAGGGCGGACCAGAATGAAGCCTTTAAGATACGGGAAACAGGATTATTCTGCGTATACTGTGATTATTCTGTATCTTGTTACAGTGATCGCCATAGCTGTTATGCTGTAATAATATGCAAGCTTGACACATCATATTTTAAAATTTATGTGCTGTTCCGAATAGTTACTATCATATTTTGATAAACTGAGGTATAATAACTCTTATGAGTGTTATTCCCTCTTAATGCTGTAAGAAGATTTACGGATTATTGCTTATATGAAAAGGATAATGCTCACAATAGCATATGACGGTACTGCTTATAAAGGCTGGCAGATACAGCCGGGTGAACCAACGATAGAGGGTGTCCTTAACGCTGAGCTTTCAAGATTTCTGGACGAAAATATCAGGGTTATCGGTGCCAGCAGGACAGATGCAGGTGTACATGCCAGGGGAGCGGTGGCTGTTTTTGATACTGAGTCTTCGATACCGGGAGATAAATTCTCATTTGCGATAAACAAAGGACTGCCTGAGGATATAAGGATAGTAAGCTCAGTACAGGTCAGGAGTGATTTCCATCCGAGAAAAGTATCCTGCCGCAAGACCTACGAATACAGGATTTATAATGATACCTTCCCTCTGCCTACCAGGAGACTGTATACCTGTCATGTATATGGTAAGCTTGATGAGGAGCTTATGGACCGGTCCGGTAAATATCTTATCGGAGAACATGATTTTGCGTCATTTTCAAGCGTTGGCGGACAGACACTTTCAACGGTAAGGACCATATATGACATTTCGGTAATACGCGAGGACAGAGAGGTTGTCATATCGGTCACGGGTAACGGATTTTTGTATAATATGGTCAGGATAATTGCCGGAACACTTATTGAGGCAGGACAGGGCAGGATCAGTCCGGATGAAATTACCGGTATACTTAACGCAAGAGACAGAAGCCTTGCAGGGCGCACAGCACCTGCCTGTGGATTGTGCCTTACGGGATATAAATTTGATGATGATATAATTGCTTTCGTATGATCCGTATCAAATGAGACAGATCTGAAGATTTAGACTATATTCAGGAAAAGGAGATCGTCATGGAAAATTCTTTTTTTGATGAGGAAGTCAGTGAGAGCGGGGGTTATCAGCCTATATATCACGGTGCTCCCGTTGCGGAGGATAAAAGAAGAGAAGAAAAAACAGAATCCAAGGCAGGCATGGTCATACTTACCGGAAAGGATCTGACGGATAAAAAAAGAGACAGAATGGCAATATATGCTTTGCTGATAAGTTTTCTTGGTATATTCTGTGTACTGTTTACTAACGGGTTTCTTGTCAGCATGCTGGGTCTGCTCCTTGCAGCCAGAGCTTTCAATACGGGGACCATACTCAGAAAGACTGCCACTGCGGCAGTAATATGCAGTGTTACCGCAATCGTTATGTATATAATATGTGTTGCGGCCAGACCATTCCTGCAGGATATGGACTGGTATGTTATTTTTATGAATAATGTAGGAAAGTATTGGCCGTTATAATTGATGTGCCGGATTGTGAAGAAAGGATTTTGTGTATGCTGACAAAAGAAAGAATTGAAGAAATAATAGCTGAGCTTACGTTAGATGAAAAATTATCCATGATACACGGAAATGGAATGTTTGAAACGGCAGGAGTGGAAAGACTTAATATCCCGCCGCTTATATTTTCGGATGGGCCCATGGGAGTTCGTCTCGAATTCGAGAAAGACAGTTGGGAAAAGAAGGGTCTGTCTGACGATTACGTAACCTATCTTCCGTGCAACAGTGCACTTGCAGCCACATTTAACCGAGAACTTGCTTATGAAACCGGAAGCGTACTGGGAGAGGAAGCACGGGGACGTGGAAAAGATGTGATACTTGGCCCCGGTGTAAATATTAAGCGGTCACCTTTGTGCGGCCGTAACTTTGAGTATTTCAGTGAGGATCCTTATCTTACAAAGGAGCTTGCCGTTGAATATGTAAAGGGAGTGCAGCAGTGGGATGTTTCGGCGTGTGTAAAGCATTTTCTTGCAAACAACCAGGAAACGGCCAGACTGGAAGTCGATACGATAGTAGACGAAGAAGTCCTTAAGGAAATATATATGCCTGCATTCCATGATGTTCTCACACGCGGAGGCTGTTATTCGCTGATGGGCTCATATAACAGGATAAACGGGAAATTCGGATCGCAGCATACGCATTATCTTAATGATGTTGTAAGAGATGAGTGGGGATACGACGGTCTTATAGTTTCTGACTGGGGAGCTGTTCATGATACGGCAGAAGCGGCAGAATCAGGTCTTGATGTTGAAATGTCGGTAACACCGGATTATGATGATTATTTTATGGCTTCACCGCTTAAGAAGCTTGTAGAAGAAGGCAGGATAAGTGAAGAGCTTATAAATAAGAAGACAGAGCACATATTGATACTTATGAACCGTTTGAATATGCTTGACGGTGAGAGAAAGTCCGGCGCGTACAATACGGAAGAACACAGGAAAAAGGCACTCAGGGTCGCAGAGGAATCCGTTGTCCTTTTAAAGAATGATAAGAATATACTGCCGCTTGATAAGAAGGTAAAGAAGCTTCTGGTAATAGGCGAGAATGCAGATAAGCTTCATGCGTTGGGTGGCGGAAGTGCTGAGCTTAAGTCACTGTATGAGATATCTCCTCTTATGGGCATTAAGAAATTACTGGGTGGTAATACCGCAGTAAAGTATGTAAAGGGTTATTCTTCTGACATATACAGAGGCGATGTAGACGAAAAATGGCAGGAAAGGAGCCTTGATCTGTCGTTCGTACGTGTAAACAGCAGCGAAGAAGCCGATGAGAAGATGAAGGAGCTAAGAAAACAGCTGAGAGAAGAAGCGCTTGCGGCAGCCAAAGAATATGAGAATATTATTTTCGTAGGTGGTCTGGACCACGTTCCGGGACATGACAGTGAAGGCGATGACAGACAGGATATAAAGCTTCCTTATGAGCAGGACATACTGATAAAAGAACTTCTGAAGATAAGGCCCGATATGGTTATGGTGTTGACCGGCGGATGTGCTGTCGATATGCGTGAGTGGATTGATGACTCACATGCCCTTTTATGGGGTTGGTATGGAGGAATGGAGGGAGGAACAGCGGTAGCCGAAGCACTGTTTGGCGATATCAATCCTTCAGGAAGGCTTCCGGAGACCTTCTATCATGATCTGTCTGAATGTTCGGCACACGCGATTGGCGAGTACGGACACAGAGACAGGGTAGAGTATAAGGATGGTATCTATGTGGGATACCGATACACCGATAAGTTTGGTATAACCCCTCAGTTCCCGTTTGGCTACGGGCTGTCATATACTACATTTGAGTGCAGTAATGCCGTAACAGATGAAGAAAGCTCAACAGTTACCTGTGAAGTATCCAATACCGGCAGCAGGGCCGGCAAGGTATCCATACTTGTGTATATGAAGGGCGGGGATGAAGCGCCTGCCGGATCAGATGCGCAAAATGATATAAGCACCATTGGTGAACCCATAAAGGTTCTGTCCGGATTTGAAAAGATATTCCTTGAACCGGGAGAGAAGAAGACAGTAACGGTGAATATTACTGACGGAGTGATCAAAGGAAGAGAATATTTCGCAGTTGTATAAAAATTCATTGACACACGCGGATGTGTGTAATATAATACTTAGGCGTGACAACAGGCAGATAGTACCATAGCCCCGGTACAACCGCCTTTTGGCGCATGGCAGTTCTTCCGGAGATCCGGAAGCAAAATGCAGGTGTCATTTCCCAACACTGGCGTTCTGAAGAGGCTGCATACACAGTTTTATACAGTTCTTATGGAGGAAAACAAATGAAAACATTTATGCCCAGCGAGGCTGCCGTTGAGAGAAAATGGTATGTCGTTGACGCTACAGGATATACATTAGGACGTTTGTCTTCTGAGGTGGCAAAGATACTTAGAGGCAAGAACAAGCCGATCTTCACACCTCATGCGGACACAGGCGATTACGTGATAATAACAAATGCGGACAAGATTACCGTAACAGGCAAGAAGCTTGACCAGAAGATTTACTACCGTCATTCGGAGTATGTAGGCGGCATGAAGCAGCAGACACTGAAGGAGAAGCTTGCCAAGGCTCCTACAGAGGTGCTGGAGAAGTCTGTCAGAGGAATGCTTCCCAAGGGTCCCCTCGGAAATAAGATGTACAAGAAGTTATTCGTATACGCAGGTGCTGAGCATCCGCATGCAGCTCAGAAGCCTGAAGAGATCAAGTTCTAAGAGAGGGATTGAAAGGAGGATATTACAGTGGCTAAAGCAGCAGAAAGGTTCTACGGAACAGGAAGAAGAAAGAAGGCTATCGCAAGAGTATACATTATGCCCGGAAAGGGTAATATAACTATAAACAAGAGGCCTATAGACGAGTATCTTGGATTTGAGACACTTAAAACGATCGTACGTCAGCCTCTTGTTGCAACGGACAATGTGGATAAGTTCGACGTTCTGGTTAACGTACACGGCGGCGGATATACAGGGCAGGCAGGTGCAATAAGGCACGGTATCGCAAGAGCACTGGTTAAGGCTGATGCAGAATACCGCCCGACACTCAAGTCGGCAGGTTTCCTGACACGTGATCCCCGTATGAAAGAGAGGAAGAAATACGGTCTCAAGGGCGCACGTAGAGCACCACAGTTTTCAAAGCGTTAAGCATTATCTGCGGAAATGGAAATATAAAAACACTCGAAGCAAGCTTGCTTGCATTCGAGTGTTTTTATATTTCCATTTCCATAGGAATCTACGGATGACCGAGATGAAGCGTAGCGGAGTCGAGGTTATTCGTAGATTTCCGCAGATAATTATAAAACAAGAGACGAACGAAGAAATCCGAAGGATTTATGAGTTCGTCTCTTGTTTTGCAGGAATCCTTATCTCGATATAGCAAGAAGCGGATTGCGAATTATCTCTTGTCTTTGCAGGAATCCCTGTCTTATTTCCATTCAGTCCTTTAAACTCCCGGATTTCTCAATACCATCTCGAGATCACTCAGCGGAACAGTCGAGATATAGTATTCCGGATTATTGGTATAAGCCCATCTGTTGCGCAATTGCTGCCATTCCTGAGGTGAGAAGACTCTTGCGGCTCCGCTCTTATCCCTGAATGCTACGCTTCCATCTGTGTTGAAAGTATATTTGCCGGTTACATCAGCACCGCCGTTGACTTCTTTTAACACCTCATCATTAATAACTTTATTCTGATCTGCCATAAAAAACCTCCTTTTTGTGCTTGTGAGTTTCTGTTAGTTTATACGAAAAAAATGAATAAATGGCAATATAGATTAAACTGTATAAAAAAGCTATCAGGTTAAAGCAGATGTGCTCTCATTTCTTCTCCGCTCATCTTAAGAAGATAAGCAGGTGCAACATCAAACACGGTCTTACATCCTGATATTCCTTCTGTGTTCATCCTGTACGCCGCTCTCGCATAGGCAATAAGTATGGACGAGGTAAACTCAGGGTTGGATTCAAGACTAAGCTTATACTCTATAACATGTTTGGTTTCATCATTCCAGCCCGTAACACCGCTTCGTATAACCATTCCTCCGTGAGGTATCCCCTTGTGATCGCGGTCGAGCTCTTCCTGGGAGATAAAATGAACGGTAGTGTCGTAATCCGCAAAATAATTCGGCATTGTTACGATCTCGTGTTCTATCTTTGCCTTATCAGCGCCTTCTTTTGCCACAACAAAGCATTCCCTGGTGTGCTTTTCCCTTGTGCTGAGTTCGGGATTCTTACCGCTCCGGACAGCTTCAACAGCAGCTTCAACCGGTATGGTATACTGCCGGGCGTCCTGTACACCGTCGATACGCCTGATGGCATCCGAATGTCCCTGGCTGACGCCCTTGCCCCAGAAAGTATAATCCCTGCCGTTTGGAAGGATGGCATTTGCATAAGCCCTGTTAAGCGAAAACATTCCCGGATCCCAACCGACCGATATCATTGCGATATGACCGCTCTTCTTTGCAGCCGAATCAACCCTTTCAAAGTGCTCTGGAATCTTTGCATGCGTGTCAAACGAATCAATGACATTAAAATCGGCAGCATACTTCGGTGTCATTTCCGGAAGATCGGTTGCACTGCCTCCGCATATGATAAGCACATCGATATCATCTTTATGATCAGATATATCATTTGATGAGCAGACGGTGGCACCGGACGTTAATATGCTCACGGTTGAAGGATCTCTCCTTGTAAACACATATTTTAACTCCATGTCATCATTCTGCCTGACTGCGCACTCGACTCCGCGTCCTAAGTTTCCATAGCCTAAAATTCCTATTCTGATGCTCATAAAATATCCTCTCTTCAGTTTTTTTAACATATATTAATATTATATCTAATATATCTGTTTTGCAACAAAAGCCTGTTTATTTTTTGGATTGAAATAAGAATCTGAATTTGGTAAAATAAATTTTCGGTTGCAGGTTAATAATCGTACGTATGTGAGGTTGAAAAGTGAGCAGAAGAAAGAAAAAGGGTATGCCGACCGGAATCCTGATAGCTCTGGTAGTGATCGCTGCAGTGCTGTGCCTGGTTCTGGTAACGGTTATGTATATGGATAATCACGGTCAGTTGGGCAACAGTGAAAATGAGAATCTCCCGGCAGATGTAACGGATACAAATGAAAATACAGATGCTGATACGGGGACGGATGAAAAAAAAGAAGCCGATGCAGAAGAAGCTGAAACTGAGGTTGTTTCGGCAATGGATACAGAGGAACTTGCATTTCCGAATTTTGATAATGGACTATATCTGGATGATGAGAAATTTAAGGCAATCGCTCCGGGTCATGATGATGTAAACATTAAGAAGCTTCAGGATGAGGAAAACCCCGAAATATACGCATGGCTTTATGTGCCTCATACAGGAATAGACTATCCCGTACTGCAGCATGAAGACCATGATGATTATGCATTTTATTCATCTCATAATGAAAAAGGCGAACCTGATGACAAAGGCGCACTGAATACGGAATATTTCAATCTTAAAGAATTCAAGGATTATCTTACGGTTATCTACGGGCGTAATATAGGTGACGGAACCATGTTTTCCAATCTTGAGCTCTACAGGGATCCTGCCTTCTTTAAAGATAACCCGTACATATATGTTTATACGAAGGATGAACTTCTTGTATATAAGACCTTTGCGGCGTATGAATTTGATGATGTTCATTTGATCCTGTTTTATGTGACGTCAGTTGATTTTATGTATGAAGAATATATTAAGGCGCTCGAAGATATCCCGGGAATAGACGCAAACGTTGATAAAACGGCATGGCCCGGAAAGGATGACAGGATATTGACACTGTCGACATATCTGAGAAATGATCCGAACGGCAGGAGATATCTGGTACAGGCCAGGCTCGTCGGAGTCAGGAAGCTTAATGAACAGGAATAAAGGGGAAAATATCGTGAACCTGTTTGAGAACAAAGAGAAAAAAAGAAGAGTTATCGATATACACTGCCATATACTGCCGGGGATAGATGACGGTTCGGACAGCTGGGAAACCTCAATGGAAATGATGAGGATAGCGTGGGCAGACGGGATAACGGACATGATCGCAACACCGCATTTCAAGGCGGGGCATCATAATGCGTCTCCGTCCAAGGTACGGGAACTGGCTGCCGAACTGCAAACGAGGATAAATGCGGAAGGTATAGATATAAATATTTATACCGGAAATGAGATAATGTATTTCAGTGAAGCGGCAGACATGCTGGATGCGGGAGATATACTGACGATGTGTGACGGCAACTATGTTCTCGTGGAATTCCTGCCGGGTGACAATTTCATGCGCATATCATCAGGTATCGATGATCTCAGGTATATGGGGTTTGAACCGATACTTGCTCATGTTGAAAGATATGAATGCATGCTGAGGGATATAAAAAATGTTCAGGAGCTTGCAAGAAGAGATATAAATATGCAGGTGAATGCTGCGTCTCTTACGGGAGCGTTGGGTGGCAAGGTTAAGAAATCCGTGATAAAGATGGTGGATGAGGGATATATAGATTTCATCGGAACGGATGCGCATGACACGGGAAAACGTTCACCCAGGATGAGTAAATGCATTAAGATGCTGAACAGGAGATATGTAAGCGAAGACGTTAAGGATATGCTGTATTTAAATGCACTTGACATTATAGAAGATTATAAATAGAATTAATTAGATGGTTATCTGTAGTTTTATTTGGAGAATTACAAATGGGAAATAAAGACGAAGAAATAGAAATAGACCTCGCGGAGGTGCTTGCATTTTTGCTTCACTGGCTTTGGCTTATCATACTTTCGGGACTTATTTGCGGATCAATCGGACTAGCTGTCAGCGCGTTTGTCATATCGCCGAAATACCAGTCTACAACTAAGGTGTATATACTTAATAAACAGAACTCGAACGGGAATATCTCATACTCCGACACACAGCTGGCTACCCAGCTCACAAAGGACTATGAGGAACTTATAACCTGCCGGAATGTTTTGGAGAAGGTTATTGCGAATCTTAAGCTTAATGACAGTTATGAAACACTTTTTGCCCGCATTACGGTTGCCAATGCTTCCGACACGCGTATCATATCGATAACAGTTAAGGATGAAAGTCCCGAAGAGGCCAGAAGGATAGCTAACGAGGTCAGAGATGTTGCAAGTTCGCATATTACGGAAGTAATGGATATTGAAGCCGTAAATGTAGTTGATGAGGCAAACCTTCCGGATATCGATAAGCCATCGGAACCGTCAATAACGAAATATACTGCCATCGGAGCGATGATCGGCATATTTATCTGTGTTGCTTTTCTTCTTATTAAATATCTTGCCGATGATACAATAAGGGTATCGGAGGATGTAGAGAAATATCTTGAGCTTTCAACGCTGGGACTTATACCTATCATGGAAGGTGATTCGGAAAAGTCTAAAAAGAGGAAAAAGAGGAAATCAGGAAATAAACACGAATATGCCCATAATCCGGACAGTACAAGCGAAAGCCCGGACGGTGAAGCGGCAGAGAGAACTTATCAGCCGGATAAAAGCAGACAGGGCAGGAATACAACACTCCTGAGAAGATCCAGAAGGGGATTGGACAGGAAAATGCTAAACGATATAGTTTCACTGAAGGTGTCCGATATAGACAGCCTTGACGAGGAAGTGGATGTGGAGGAACCTGAAGCTGCACGTATAGTGGAGCAGATGGTATTGGCTGAAACCAGGGAAAACGGTGAAGCGATTTCTGATCAGGAGAAGGAAAATGCAGCAAATTGAGATTAAGATCGATAAACATGACTTTAGAACAAACGAGGCTTTTAAGACGCTCAGAACAAATATAGAGTTTGCCGGTGAAGATATACAGGTAATAGGTCTTACCAGTGCGACACCCAATGAAGGAAAATCGACCATATCGTTTGAGCTGGCAAGGACATTTGCGGAGAGTGGCAGACGAACTCTTCTTATTGATGCGGATTTACGTAAGTCAGTCATGAGAAGCAGGTATAAGCTGGGCAAGGTGCGTTACGGTCTGACCAATGTGCTGGTAAAGAAGGCGGATTTTGAGGATGCCATATGTGAAACCGATATACCGGACTTCCATATGATGTTCGCAGGGCCCGTACCTCCGAATCCCAGTGAGCTCCTCGGAGGTAAAACTTTCAAGAGACTGATCGAATACGGAAGGGAAAATTATGACATTGTGGTGATCGATGCTCCGCCCATAGGTTCGGTTATTGACGCCGCTGTTATAAGCAAAAAATGTGACGGGATGATCATGGTAATCGAAAGCGGAGTGATAAGCTACCGGTTTGCGCGGAAGGTAGTAGATCAGCTGAAGGTTGCCGACGCAAAGATATTGGGAGTGGTGCTTAACAAGATGAATCTTACAGGCAAGGGATATTATGGTAAGTATTATGGTAAGTACTACGGCAGATATTATGGTAAATACTATGGTAAGTATTATGGCAATTATGGAAATGAAGAGCTATGATCGATGCATTTTCAATATATGAGAGACTATGGGTAAAAGACGCAGAAGCAGAAGAATAGAGTCAAGAAATGAGTATATTTTAAAGCGTGTACTGATCATACTGGGTTGTATTTTTGCAGTTGGCGTGATTCTCGTTGCGGCTGTAAAGATAGTTACGATAGTTGGAAGAAACAGGCTTGTCAGGAATGCCAATACAGAAGGCCCCAACCTTACCGAGGAGAGCAATGCTGCGATTATATCCGATCCGGTATATGCTTCTGACTGGCAGGAGGGATGGGTTACTCTTGACGGTAAGGTTTATGAATATAATGAAGATATCCGCACTTTCCTTGTTCTCGGAATAGATAATGCCCACAGTTCGGGTGATGTGGATTACGGTGAGATCACAAAGGGAGGACAGTCTGACGGAATCTTCCTGGTGATAATGAATCCGACGGATGAATCAATAAAGGTGCTTGCCGTTAACAGGGATACAAAGGTTGATGTCCTGATGGTCGGGGGCGGAGAAGGCGGCAGTGATCTGTGGAGTGAGGCTAATATAGCCGTACAGCATGGATTCGGAGGCGGAGGAGCCTACAGCTGTGAACTTACAAGGGATGCGGTGAGCCGTCTTTTGTTTGATGTTCCCATCCACGGATATGCGGCGATCAATTATATGGCAATCCCCGAAATAAATGATTCTGTAGGCGGTGTTGAGCTTACACTTCCCGAAGATATGGATGTTTCGATGGTGAGAAAAGCATGGAAGCCGGGAGCAACGATAAATCTTAAAGGGAAGGATGCTTATGATTTTGTACACTACAGGGATACCACTGTTTTTGAGAGCCAGAGACAGAGACTGGGAAGACAGAAGCTGTATCTTAAAACATTTATAAAAAAGGTAAAGGCTAAAACCAAAGAAGATATAACGTTTCCGGTAAGCGTATATAATAAAGTGAAGGATTATACCGTAACCGATCTCACGGTGGATTCGATCGGCTATATGGCATCCGAGTATTATGATTATTCGTTTGAAGAAGATGATATTTACACAATGGAAGGCCATACGGAAACGGATGAATTTTTCGAATATTTTATCCCTGACAAGGACAGCCTCAGAGAGCTGATCATAAAACTTTTTTATAAAGAAGTTGACAGGAATAACTAAATAGAGTATGCTATACAAATGTGAGAACAAGATATGTAGTTCGGAGAGCTAAATACTTGTTTACAGTATCTAAGTTATACCCTCGGGTTTTACCCGGTTGGTATATTGTCACAAGCACTCTACGAAAGGAGGAAAATGCTAAAGTGAAAAAGAGAATTCTTGCTGTTATCGTTTCGAGCTTATTGATCGTTTCAATGACAGTACCCGTATTAGCAGCTGGATCAGGTAATACTAATAAGGCAATGGAGATTGCTATTATGAAGATGTTACTTGGCATTAAAGATGATGTTAAGAGTGATGAGGATTCAAGTTCAAGCTCAAGCTCAAGCAGTTCAGCTCCTGCTTCAACTTGGACAAACGGTTCTCAGAACACAGATCTGAATGCAAGTACACTGCAGGCATATATTAATTATAATGCACTTTGTAACACAGGTCTTGCTGTAGCAGCTGCACAGTGGGGCAACAGTGCTGATGAGTATTGGTCATTTACAAGCCCGCTTTTTGTATCCGGAAGTAATGTGGTTATCCAGGAGTTTTGGACAACAGGCGAGAGTAAGTCAACTAATGTTAAAGCAGATGCAAAGAATACAGCTAGCAAGGTTAAGGCAAGAAATGCAGCTGGTTCAAAGGCCGATACAGCAGCTGCTTGTCTTAAGGTTGGTAATCAGAGATAATAGTTATTCTGTTTAATCTCCCCTGAAAAGGGGAGAAGACAGGATTAATCACGCGTGATTAATCAAGTAGTAATATTTGATTTTCGGCTTGTGACAAGGGGAACCGGTTAATGCCGGTTCCTTTTTTCAACATTACGGAAAGGAATGTACTGATGGATTTCAATCGTTCAAATATCAAATGGATAATCATCCTGATCCTTATATCCGCGCTTATATGTGGTGGAATTGTATTTTACGGGATAAGAAAGAGAAGCAATTCAATTACGTATGACAGAAGTAAGATGCTTGAATATGCCCATAAGTTTTATTCACAGGGTGACGTTCGCAAGGCTGTATACCAGATGGAGTATTACTGCCTTAATCAGGAGAATGTATTTGATGAGGAAATGGAGCTCGCAGGCTGGTATAAGGAACTCGGTGATGAGGAGAGTGCGCTTAAGGCTTATGCACAGGCTGTAGGTATGGCTGAGTACGGAGAAAGTGATATATCGGTTAAGGAACCGTTTTATCATGTGCATTCAGATGATATTTCGCTGAAGATTGAGCCGGTAGTGGGATTTACAAAGAATGTAAGCCTTGTGTTCAAGGGTGAGGATATTACTCCCGAGGATTATGAAACAGGTAAGATTGATGGAATAAGAGAAAAGCTTGCAGAGGATGAAGGATGCAGGACTACACCGTGGACCGAGATTGACAGATCAAAAGGGTCGATCATACTTACCGGAGATATCAACTGTGCCATATGGCAGTTCATGGATGATGAAGGACATATAGAGAATATAGAAGATCTGTACTATGAGGATGAGGAAGCAAAGGAAAAGGAAGAAGGTAAAAACGTAATCTGTAATCTTGGATCCATATCCATGGAGAACAGACCGTATTCAATGATAGAAATACCCGAAACAGCTGTCAGCTGCCGTGTTACATATGCTGATGAGTCGATAGGGGGCCGGAGCTTTTCCGATAACAAAGGAATACTTATGTATTACGGAACAATGCTTCAGGGATACAGTGATTCAGGATCAAGTGCCTGTGAGATCCCCGATCTTGAGGAAGGACAGTCAATAGAATATAAGGACGGAAAATGGAGCCTTTATGAAGATGGAGCTCTTAAAGAAGAACTCGATATAGATGTACCTGCGATATATAACGGAGCCGGTATATTCATGCAGGGTGATATTTGCGGACGTATAACGGTGGATTCTCCGGATGCGGGGAGGAATGCGGGTAATGAAGGCGAATATGGAATAGAGATACTCGGTTCCAACGGGTTTGTTGTTTGCCGGAGGCTTGGTGATGCAGTAGGTATGCACTTTGATTATTGTATGGACAACGAGTGGGTAGGTAACGGTGTCAACGATTTTGACAGTGTATATCCCTGGTCCGATATAAAGATGTGCAATCTGGTAAAGGATGAAAAGGGTGAAATCTCGGTGATCCATGAAGGAGACCCCGGATTTAAGACAGACGGAACTGCCGGAAACGTAATGGTTGAGATCCCGAAATTCTATGTAAAGCGTGTGGTTGACAATGACCGCGAGGAAATATGGATCAGCGGAGCCCGGCATAACGGATATGTTTTGGATCCCGTATTTATGGATGAAGGTGAAGAGAAGGATTATGTGTATGTAGGAGCATATCTGGGAAGCGTTGAGGAAGGCGCACTCATGAGTATAGCGGGTGCTTATCCGACCCTGAATGTATCTTATAAGGATATGCGCAGCCTTGCCAATTTCAATGGTGAAGGTTATCGGGAAATAGGCTATTCAATGTACTCGGCCATTCAGAAGCTCTTCATGGTAGAAACAGGCTGTCTTGATTCTTCATCGCTTATGGCAGGAGAGACCGATCTGTATTATTACAGTTATAATAAAGATGCAAACAACAAAAATGCCGGAATAGCGATCCAGAGTGAGGTCAGCTCAAACAGGATAGTCGTAAACAAAATTTCCGTTACCGAGAAGCTTGAAGAGGGAAGCAGCATAGTTCTGCTCAACAAAACTGACGGATGGGATGCGATGAAGCTGGATGAAGAGCTTATTAACAAGGCGAGAAGAACCAGACGTTCGCAGGTGTTTATCGATCATAATACAGACAACTGCAGGGAGATAGTTTCGGTTAATGATAACGGTGAGCAGATAGAGATTGCTTTTGACGGTGAGCCGGTTGACATTTATGCGGGTGAGACAATTGTGGCATCGTATCCGTCCATGACTGGCAAAACCTCTTCCATTGATTACTGTACAGGCTGTCTTGCGGCAAATAACGGAAGACATGGCTTTAAGTACAGAAATATGGAAAATATATACGGTAGTGCCATGACTATGCTGGGAGCGGACACATATATTCTGGATGGAGGATTCTGGTTTGTAAACGGAGAAGGTGAGGAACAGATGCTTAACGTTTACATACCTTCGCAGAACGTAGGTGTCGATGGAGGAGAGTCTGAACATAACAATACCAATGATGCGTGCATAAGAAAGCTTTCTTATGATCCGGAGAACCCGACAATAATGGTGCCTGCCGAATATGGAGCATCCACATACAGCAATTTTGCGGACTATTATTACTATGGATCATCATCCGATGAAAAGACATATTATCTTGCAGTAGGGGATCCTCTTAATGTCAAAAGAGCCGGAGGCCTGTTTGAGATGAGGGCAATCATTGATTCAGACGATTTCGCAAGGTATTACCTTGGCGGAAGAATTATGTACAGGTAGACAAAAAAGCCCTTGATTTATGTGAGTATTAACTTTAAAATATATGTATTAGATATTTCGGAGGTATTTACATATGGCTATGAGATTGGTTACACGATCTGATTTTGACGGATTGGCATGCGGAGCTCTGCTTCTTGCAGCCGGTGTTATTGATAACTGGGTATATGCTCATCCCAAGGATCTGCAGGATGGCAAGGTTGAAATAACAGAGAATGACTGCCTTGCCAATGTTCCTTATGTTGAGGGCTGCGGATTGTGGTTCGATCATCATTCCAGTGAGTTCGAGCGTAATCAGCTCGAAGGTAAATACAAGGGTGAGAGCAGGATAACACCGTCATGTGCAAGAATAATATATGAATATTACGGTGGCAAGAAGACTTTTCCGAACTTTGATGATATGATGGCAGCTGTTGACAAGGTGGATTCGGGTAATCTTACGGTCGACGAGATCATGAATCCTACAGGCTGGATTCTCGTAGGCTTTTTGATGGATCCACGTACCGGTCTTGGCCGGTGGAGGCAGTTCACTGTTTCCAATTATCAGCTGATGGAGAAACTGATGGTTGCCTGCAAAGACAAGTCCACAGAGGAGATCCTCGATATGCCTGATGTAAAGGAGAGGATTGAGGTATATAATGAACAGACAGAGAAGTTCAAGGAAATGGTAAAGGCACATACCCGTACGGTGGGAAATGTCATAATCAGCGATCTGAGAAATGTGGATCCCATTTATACAGGCAACCGTTTCCTGATCTACAGTATGTATCCCGAACAGAATATCTCAGCCTGGATAGTAAACGGTAAGGGCGGTGTGGGATGTTCGGCTGCAGTCGGATACAGTATTATCAATAAAACCTGTAAGGTGGATGTGGGTCACCTGATGCTTAAGTATAACGGTGGCGGGCATGAGAAGGTTGGAACATGCCAGTTCAGCGATGATAACATGGAAACCGATCTTCCAAAGATGCTTGATGAGCTGTGTGCTCTTGCCAATGCATAGACTGTATAATAAAAGAAGGCTCTGCGTATTCGCGGAGCCTTCTTTTTGCGGCCGGTAACTATTATGTTTATGTGAGGATGATCTTATTGAAGGATCTTTATCCTGGTTGCATGCTTTCTGTTATGAAGCCCGGCTATTACTATCAGGAGAAGATACAGATAAGCGGTAATATAAACAGGGAAGTAATATTTGAAATAAGATGCCGGAGCAAGTATGAATACAATGAACCAGTGAGAGAGAAGACCTCCGGATAAAAAGAATGTGAACCATCTGCTTCTTGCAAGAGAATACAGGCATATGAACAAAAGTATCAGTAGCGGTATAAACAGATTGTACGATACTGTTTTGATGATGCTTATGATGAATGATATCAGTCCCTTTATTCCGCTGTTGCCGAAGGTGATATGGTAAGGCAGGGCGGCGTAGACGAAGGCACCTATTCTTGTGCGCAGGAAGATTTTGGGATTGTTTCTGAATATCCTCTTAAGAGCAGCGGTGAATTCATAGTATTCGGTAACGCCGGCGTCTTCCCTGACTCCTGTAAAGCCCGGCTGATACAGGATGAGTACATCCTCATAATTGATATCTCCGTAATATTCACTTATCGCATCAAGTGATTCAAGTGAAATATACCTGTCAACGACAGCAAGGTCTGAAGCATTTTTGGACATATCAAGTCCGTTCCGGTACATGTTTGTGATAGTATAGGCATAGAACGGCTTCATGCGGTCATCTGCCGCAGCACCCATTTCCCTTGCTATAAACCCGTTCTGCGGAACGGAAAAAAGATACTGTACTGCTATCCATAACAGCAGAAGCAGCACGAATGATCTTTTCTCTTTGATACGGACAGTTTTCTTTTCGGTATAAAAGACAGGAGCGTTTTTCCGCTTCCTTTCTTCCCTGTCCCCGGAATAATGGGGGATCACAAGGGATAGCTCGCTGTATGAAATATAGATCAGTATGGGAATCAGCGCGATAAGATATATGCCTTCCGTACGCCACTGGGTCAGCACTGCACCAAGGATAATAAGCGTTGCAAGCCTGACAGGCGTAAGGGCGGCCTGTTCGAGCCGGTCAAACAGGAGAATGACTGTCATGAACAGATACAGAAGAAAGTATATCGGAAGCCTGTGGGCACTTGTTGTATAGGCTATTACGGGATAGAGTATAAACAGGAGCATTGTAAGAGCCCCGTATCCGATCTTTACCGGTCTGCTTATGAAGGGCTGTGATGAGCGTATATCGAAATAATCGGAGGCTCTCAGCACTGTATAGCCTATTACAAGGTATTCTATGATAAGCTTCATGAATATCGGGGCATACATATGAGGTATGATCATGAGACTTATGATATAGTAATATGTGGTTATATAATAAAACCAGGTATAATGTGTAAGTGATATGGCATTTTCATAAATAAGCGTCTCGTCGTTAGACAGGTATCCTGAGCGCAGTTTAATGAAACAGACAGGGATCATTACTACAAGATATGGGAGAGCTGACCGGAATACTCTAGTTACGGTATTGCTTTTTGTCCCTTTCGATCTGAACAGGCTTCCACTGTCAGCCAGCAGCTGCCAGAGCATAAGATACAGAAACCATGTTACAATGAAAGCAAGGATCTTACAGATGATATAGTCGCCCGGATTATCCGAAGGGACTGCGGTAAAGATGTGTTTTCCCGCGAAAAAACTCAGTAACTGGTGTATAAGAGCCAAAACACTGATGATAGGATATTTGATTTTGTTCATACTCACCTCATTATCGGTATACGCCGCCCTGGCCGTACAGACTGTGTTACGGTTGTAGTTGAAAAAAAATACAATATTGAGTATACTATATATTGGTGTATTTTTAAAGTATTATACAAAACATGGGAGAAACAGATGAAAAGGGTTATCATAACAGGCTGCAACGGTCAGCTGGGCAGGGAAATAAACAGACTTTATGAAGGAAATAAGGAATATGAACTTGTCAATACGGACTTCAGGGTGGACGGTATAAGGGATCTGGACATAACCAGTCTTGATGCCTGCCTTGAGCTGTTCAGAGAGGTTAAGCCCTATGCCGTGATAAACTGTGCGGCGCATACGGCAGTGGATGCCTGTGAGGTCCAGAAGGATGCAGCATATAAGATAAACGCGATAGGACCGAGGAATCTGAGCATTGCGGCCACGGAGACGGGCGCAAAGATGATGCATATTTCAACGGATTATGTTTTCGCCGGGGACGGAAATGTTCCGTATACAGAATTCGATCCGGTGGGTCCGAAGGCAATGTACGGGATCACCAAGCTTGCGGGTGAGAATTTTGTTAAGCAGTTTGCCAGGGACTATTTTATTATAAGGACGGCATGGCTGTACGGAGACGGGAAGAACTTTGTAAAGACGATGCTTAAGCTTTCAGCGGATCATGACAGGATAACCGTTGTTAACGATCAGCTCGGATCTCCCACAAGTACGGCTGAACTGGCGAAGGCGGTTGCCTATCTTCTTCCCACTCAGAATTACGGTCTCTTCCACGGGACCTGCGAGGGCCAGTGCAGCTGGGCCGAATTCACAAAAGAGATATTCCGGCTGGCAGGTAAGACCACTGAGGTTGTTCCGGTTACGAGTGAAGAGTATAAGGCAATGAATCCCCAGTCGGCCGACCGCCCCAGGTTCTCGGTGCTTGACAATTATATGTTCAGGCTTACGACCGATCACAGGTATGCAGACTGGGAGGAAGCAATCGCAGCTTATATAGGTAACTATCTGCAGTAAAGAGGAGAACAATGCAGTATTTAAACGATCTTATCCACAACAGGATGCTGATCACTGCCGTGCTCGGCTGGGCTGTGGCTCAGGTGGTTAAGACAATAATAGATTGTGGGATAAACAAAAAAATCAATATAGAACGCCTGGTTGGATCGGGTGGAATGCCAAGCTGTCATTCATCGACGGTATGTGCGCTGTGTGTAGGTGCGGGAATGGAATACGGTCTGGATTCGTCTGCATTCGCACTGGCTGCGATCCTGGCCATAATAGTTATGTATGATGCCAGGGGAGTACGAAGGGAAACAGGAACACAGGCTGAAATACTCAATCAGATGATGGACTTTTTCAGACTTCATGAGAACGGTGAGTTCAAGCTTGAATTCAATCAGGAACAGCTTAAGGTTCTGATCGGGCATACTCCCTTTCAGGTAATATGCGGAGCTGTTTTGGGTATCGTGGTCGGCATCGTATCGATGAACATTCTGCCGTAATATACGGCCGGAGCCGGATCGGGAATAAATTTATATTAAGGAGAATCAGTATGAGAAATGTAGCGCTTATAACGGGAATAACCGGACAGGATGGATCGTATCTTGCAGAGCTTCTGCTTGAGAAGGGATATGAGGTACATGGCATAATAAGACGCCATTCGAGTATCAGTACGGACAGAATAGATCATCTTTACTATGACAGGGAGATACGCGACAAGACCATGTATCTTCATCATGGAGACCTTACGGATTCAAGTAATCTGAACAGGCTGATCGAACAGATACAGCCTACGGAAATATATAATCTTGCGGCACAGTCGCATGTAGCAGTTTCCTTTGAGGTTCCGGAATATACAGCTGAAACCACGGGAATAGGAACTCTGCGCCTTCTTGATGCCATAAAAAAATCCGGGGTTAAGACAAGGTTCTACCAGGCATCAACATCCGAACTGTTCGGAGGACTTCCGGAGACGGCTCCACAGTCCGAGAAGACACCGTTCTATCCAAAGAGCCCGTACGGTGCCGCAAAACTGTATGCTTACTGGATAACCGTTAATTACAGGGAAGCTTATAATCTGTTTGCCTGCAACGGCATATTGTTTAACCACGAATCTCCCAGAAGAGGTGAGACCTTTGTTACAAGAAAGATAACCCGTGCGGTTGCTTCGATAATGGCAGATGAGAGGGAGAAGCTTTCTCTCGGTAATCTTGATGCCAAGAGGGACTGGGGCTTTGCAGGTGATTATGTTGAGGGAATGTGGAGAATACTTCAGCAGGACAAGCCTGATGACTATGTTCTTGCAACAAATGAGACTCATACAGTTCGTGAGTTTGTAGAGCTTGCATTCAAAGAAGTGGGTATCGATATTGAGTGGAAAGGAAAAGGCGTTGGGGAAAAGGGTTATGATACAAAAACAGGCCGTATGCTTGTGGATGTCAATCCGAGATATTTCAGGCCGGCAGAGGTTGAATTCCTCTGGGGCGATTCAACGAAAGCCGAGAAGGTACTTGGATGGAAGAGAAAGGTTGATTTCCCTCACCTTGTTTCCATGATGGTTGATTCTGATATGAGAGCAATAGCGGGAATGAGTTCGGAGGAATACAGGAACGGAGAACGTAAGACAGGCTCTATAGACGAAAGAAGATAAATCATGACGCAGGGCTGACTGTCAGACATTAAATTACGGAACCTTAGTCCGGACCGTAAGAAAGATATCAAAGGAAGATTTATAAAATGGAAAAAGATGCGAAGATATACGTAGCGGGACACCGCGGAATGGTGGGTTCGGCAATAGTAAGAGAACTAAAGAAGCAGGGATATACGAATATAATCACAAGGACTCATAAGGAACTTGATCTGTGCAGGCAGAACGATGTTGAGGAGTTCTTCGCGGAGGAGAAGCCGGAATATGTATTTCTTGCAGCTGCAAAGGTAGGGGGTATTGCGGCAAACAGTGAAGCATTGGCCGATTTCATGTATTTTAACATGATACTTGAAATGAATGTGATACACAGCGCGTATGAAAACGGCTGCAGGAAGCTTGAATTCCTGGGTTCATCCTGTATTTATCCAAGGCTTGCCCCACAGCCCATGCCGGAAAGCTGTCTGCTGACATCGGAGCTTGAAAAAACAAACGAGGCTTATGCGCTGGCCAAGATATCAGGACTTAAGTATTGTGAATTCCTTAATAAACAGTATGGTACGGATTATATTTCGGTAATGCCGACCAATCTGTACGGCCCTAATGACAATTATCATCCGACACATTCGCATGTGCTTCCGGCACTTATAAGGAGATTTCATGAGGCGAAGGAACAGGGACTTCCTTACGTTACCTGCTGGGGTGACGGCAGTCCTTTGAGAGAATTCCTCTATGTTGATGATCTTGCAAACCTGTGCGTATTTCTCATGAACAATTACAGCGGTAATGAGACCGTTAATGCGGGAACGGGTAAGGAACTCACTATAAAAGAGCTTACGGAACTGACGGCAAAGGTGATTGGCTACAACGGTGAGATCAGATGGGATCCAGGCAAGCCGAACGGAACCCCGAGAAAGCTTCTTGATGTATCCAAGGCTGCAGCTCTGGGATGGACATATAAAACTGAGCTTGAAGATGGTATCAGGCTGGCATATGAAGATTTTCTGAATAACCCTATGCGTGCGGAGAGATAAGCAGTGTAAGCATGAGCACAGTTTTTGCGGCAAATGTGGGAAATAAAACATAAG
This sequence comes from Lachnospiraceae bacterium, assembly GCA_017450065.1. GTDB lineage: Bacteria > Bacillota > Clostridia > Lachnospirales > Lachnospiraceae > UBA2868. The sequence continues at coordinate 25,903 of JAFSYI010000029.1, read as the reverse complement.
CATGAAAGAATTATTGCAGACTATAACAAGTACATACAATAATTATCGTGGGACGGGAAAGCTGCTTGCGCTGTTTCTCGTCTCTGTTCTTATTATCTGTCTTTTAAATTCTCACGGCAGACCGGGATCCGGAAATGACGATCCCAAGGTGTCTCCTCTTCTTTTTTTATTATCTCCCATATCCGGGATAGCATATGCGCTTACGCGAATATACAAAAAAATGCACGGACTTCTGTATACGGCTGTTGGCTGTGTATGTATAGTACTGGTCATCATACTTGGCGGCGGATGGATATTTGCCTCGGATGATTATTATATTGCGGATAACAGACTTCATATAAAGCAGGAGTATATTGATGTGTTTGATGCGCTTTTACAGGAAGAGAGCGGAACGATAAGGATATGTGCAACTCCTGACTTAAGCTCATTTATGAAGATATACTCACCGAGATTTGAAGTAATGTATGAAAGACCTGTAAATGCTGACGCTTCGGTATATAAAGGAGATATCCGTGCTGTTTATGATCAGATGTCAACATCAACCCCTGATGTGGCAATGGTGGTAAAGCTGCTTGGCAATAACGGATATGATCACATTCTTTATGACAGAAATGACACTTATTGGAATCTTCCCTTGGAGGAATTCGGATATGAGCTTATACTTCAGGTAGGAGATTACAGTATATACAGGTATGCCAGGACGGAACAAACAGAGTAGAGGTACTGCAGAAACCGTTCGGAACGGGTAATGTCATAAGGGAACGGAGAGAACTTGTTATGGATATTCCGGCTTCTGAAAATAAAATAAAGAAAAGAAGGACTGCAGCTGCCGGAAAGATCCTTGCCCTGTCTGTTCTGCTTCTGATAGCACTGCAGATTGCGGCAGTGATCCTGATGGCCGGCGAAACACCTGTGAATACCGGTGCGCTGGCTGCGGCATTGAGGGCATATTCCGAGCGGAGATTTATTCCCGAAGCGCCTGTCATGAGTATATGGGCATTCGTTGCACGAATATGCGGAATGCATCCTCTGACCGTCATATACTGTATCACACCTGTAATACTGATCCCGCTTTATTATCTGATCTATATGCTGACGGCATATAAGCTGTTTGAGAGTCCCGCGCACAGATGGTTTATGCTGTTGTGCATCTGTCTTCTTAACATGTGGGGATCCCAGTCGGAATATATGATCCCGTATACTCTCCTTACAGGCTGGTATACGGGAAGGGCTTTTATTGTACACGGGATCCTGCCGTTTGCGGCATATCTGCTGGCTGACAGATGCAGGATAGAAGAAACGGAACCGCCGGAGGAAGCCGGCCTTGAGGAAACAGATGATTACTATAAGCAGGAGGAAGAGTATATGAAAAATCATAAGATAATAAATGCAAGGAATCTGGCCGTAGCGCTTCTTCTTGTAGTCATTATGTTCATAGCGTCGGTATATATTATGAACAGGAAGATAAACAGCCTTTATGAAACAACTGTGAACCTTCAGCAGGAGATCGAGGAGATCCGCAGAGAGTAGACAGCAGTGTACACTGTGCGGTAAGCAGGAGCAGATAAACGAAAATGGCCTATATAGTTATTATAGCACTGGGAGTGCTTGTTAACTTCATAATATATCTATCTTTCGGCTCTCTTATAACAATGGGGATCGGAAAAAAGCACCGTGGAAGTTCCTGCCCGATACTTTTGTCGTCGGTTATCGGATTCTTCCTGTATTACTGTGTATTTTTTGTTGTCTGCGTACCGCCCATGAAGTACTACAGACCGCTTTCCATGCTTACGAAAATATGGACTCCCATGGTACTCGTGATCGTTGCGGCATCGCTTATAATGAACGGTAAGGCATGGGTTGACGGATTCAGGCAGTGGGGTGAACGCATCAGAAACTGGCCTGTTTTTATCCTGCTTATTTTACTGCCTGTCATGATACAGGTGATACTGGTCTCCTGTACTTACAATTTTACCCTTGATGCGGCATACTATGTAGCGAATGTGGCAACAAGTGTCGAAACTGACATGATGAATGTTTACGATCCTTTTACCGGAGCATGGCAGGATCATTATGAAATGAGGTATTTTTTCGCCACGTATCAGATGCAGGATGCAGTGGTATGCCAGCTTACGGGCATACCGGCTCTTATATGGACGAAGTCGGTAATGGCTGTTACGGTAATCCTTTTGACAAATATCGTCTATTATATGATCGCGAGAGAAATGTTTATACCTGCCTCCCCGGCTTTTGGACCGGGATATGAGGAGGCAGGCTCAAAGAGCGGAAACAGCTGTGCGGGAACAGTGAGGAATAATGAACTCGCAATACCTGTTATGATGATATTCATGTTTGTGGTCAATCTGACTTTTATTACCATATATACGTCGTCGCTTTTTCTTATGACAAGGACATATGAGGGAAAGGCGATAGTGGGAAATCTTGCGGTCATTACTGTTTTCTACCTGTTTATACGTATGAATGATGGCAGCATTGGAAAAAAAGCCTGGCTTATCACGTTTATCGTATGTTTCGGTGCAGCCACAATATCATCTTCTGCCAATATGCTTCTCCCTGTTGAACTTACGGCACTGTTTATACCGATGCTCATAAGAAAGAAGAGGCCTGGCATGCTGCCCGGATACATTGCCTGTGTTATCCCGGGGATTGTTTTTTCGCTTGTATTTGTACTGTATGTCAAAGGATATTTTGTCTGGTATACCTTTCCGAAGTGAGGGATATACCTGTACCATACTCAGGATATGTTCATCTGATGTAAAGAGAAAGAGAAATTATGCAGGGACTTAATGTAACTGAAAAAGGATTGGGATATCTGTGGGCGTGCCTGACGTCATATACCGGAGCATGTGCTTATCTTATGCTTTATGTTGCTGCGCTTTTATATATTTGCGTTTTCGGCAGCAGGCGTGAAAAGGAGATATTTATACCCTGCTCCGTATTTCTGATACTGACGGTGTATAATCCCGTGGCTCCTGTAATCCTAAACAGGTTTTTTGACGTTAACAGTGAATATTACAGGTTCTTCTGGATAACTCCGGTCGTGGTTCTTGTTCCGTATCTGTTTACCAGGCTGATTTTAACGGTGAGAGGCGGCAGGGAAAGGTCAGTGATCACAGTACTTATTCTCTGTATCTGTCTTGTATCGGGTAATTTCGTTTACAGGAACGGGATACAGCCTGCAACCAATATTTATAAAATGCCGGATGAGCTTATTCAGATATCCGCAATAATCCATGAGGATTCGGAAGCAGAATATCCCAAGGCTTTTCTTGAATATGAATATAACATGCAGATGCGTCAGTATGATCCGAAGATGCAGTTAACTGTAGACAGAGAGGATTATCTTAATGCGGTAAGTACCCCGTATACGGAAGATATGCTTGAGGATGAGGCACATCCGCAGTACAGGCTGCTTGCATTTCTTGTAAGGCTTCAGCCGGTAGACAGAGAAGATTTTCTTGATGCGCTTGAAAGCAGCAAAACCGACTATATTGTCATAAACAAGAACAACCCGAGAGATACGTTCCTGTTATCGGCAGGCCTTAAGAAGATAGCCGAGACGGAACATCACAACGTGTTCCGCTATGAAGTAAAAGAACCGTACGATTTCGAACTGGTAGATTATTCCGTGGTATACTGATATGCTGTTAACTGTATTCACGCCAACTTACAACAGAAAAGAGCTGCTGAAGCGAGCCTATGCAAGCCTTAAGGAACAGACTTGCATTGATTTCGTCTGGATAATTGTTGATGACGGATCGTCGGACGGTACGGAGGAAACGGTGCGGGGTTTTGCAGCAGAGGGCAAAATATGCATAGAGTATCATTTCCAGAATAACGGCGGAAAAATGAGAGCACATAACCGTGGGGTGGAATATTGCAGAACACCATGGTTCCTGTGTCTTGATTCCGATGATGTACTTGTTCCGGATGCTGTAGAGCAGATACTTAAATGTATAAAAGCTACGGAGGAATATGAGCAGGCTGCAAAACCGGATGAAATAAATAAGGTGAATTCATCCCGCAAGACGGAAGTCGCAGGTATAATCGCCCATAAAGGAAAAAGTGAGACGGAGCTTTTATCCGGTGTTGATTTCCCGAAAGAATATCTTGATGCCGGAAGACAGGAGCTGACAACGCTTTATGATCTCTATCTTAAGGGTTTCAGGGGTGAGACGACTCTTGTTTTTAAAACGGAGATATTAAGAGAATTTCCGTTTCCTGAGATTAATGGTGAAAAATATGTACCTGAGGACTATATTTATGATAAAATAGATTCCGAGTATAAATATTTTGTGCTTCCAAGGATCCTTACTGTATGCGAGATAGTATCTGAAGGGTATACTGATTCGGTGAGAAGGCTCAAGGAAGATAATAAGCAGGCATGGTATCTGTACTATGAACAGCGTGCGCGTATCACGCCGATGTCTTTGCTTAAGCTTAAATATCTGGGGTTCTATCGTTTGTATGCAAGGCTGACGGGTCATGCGCTTAAGGAAGCGGATGGCATTTCGTTGTGGGATAAGATACTTGGAATACCCGGTGAGATTTTTCTTTTGTGTACGGGAAAAATGTAGGAAATTCTCCCTGTAAAATAAATATCATTCCCGGGTTAAGTATGGCCGGGATGTAAGTGCTTGAGGATAAAACGGTGCAGAGGATACAGAACCGTAAACGTATATATAATCTCATAATGGCATTTATCATAGTGGTGGTTCAGACTGCGGTTGTGAGCTATGTTTGGGTTGTGTATTACAATACCGAGCTCCCCAAGGCATATTTCTTCTGGGGTCATGTATTTATTTCCGTTGTTTATATGTGCATACTTCTTTTTGCATCAATAATGTACGGTGGACTGAGGATAGGATCGTACAGAATGCTTGAGCTTCTGTTTTCGCAGATAATAGCCACCTTTTTTACCAATGTGCTTTTTTATGCGATGGTGTGTATGCTGGCTTATCATTTTCCCACTCCGCTGCCGCTCATTCTGGCAATGCTGGTTCAGTGCATACTTATTGCGGGATGGATTTTTCTGGCAACCAATATATACAGGGCTCTGTTCCCGCCGTTGGATGTGCTGCTCATTTACGATGGCAGTCATAAGGATCTTTTTGTGGAAAAGGTGCGGACCAGACGCCATCAGTTCCGGATAACGGAAACAGTAAGAGCCTGTGATGACTATGAGCTTATGTACGGTGAAATAGATAAACATGAAGCGGTTATGCTCTGGGATCTGGATGCTTCCGTGAGGAACAGGCTTCATAAATACTGTTATGAGAAGTCAAAAGAGACCTATGTGATGCCGAAAATAATGGACATCGTGCTCAGAGGAGCGACCACGCTCCATTTCTTTGACACTCCGCTTATGCTGACAAAGAGCTCGCCGATCGAATTTGAACAGGAATTTATAAAGAGGGCTTTTGATATCGTATTTTCGGTTTTTCTGATAATTCTGCTCTCGCCGTTTATGCTGATCACGGCATTGTGTATAAAAGCGTATGACAAGGGACCGGTTCTGTATAAGCAGATAAGATGTACCGTCAATAACCGGGAATTTTATATATATAAGTTCAGAAGCATGATAACAGAAGCCGAAAAAGATGGTGTGGCGAGGCTTGCAAGCAGGAATGATGACAGGATAACTCCGGTCGGAAGGGTGATACGGAAGATAAGATTTGATGAACTTCCGCAGCTGTTTAACGTGCTTAAGGGCGATATGTCTTTTGTGGGTCCCCGTCCCGAGAGACCGCAGATAATAGAACAGTACAAGAAGGTAATGCCGGAATTCTCATACAGGACAAAGGTTAAGGCGGGAATTACAGGCTATGCCCAGGTATATGGCAAATACAACACCCTGCCGTATGACAAGCTTAAGCTCGATCTTTTCTATATCGAGAATTTCTCGGTATGGCTGGATCTCAGGCTTATTATCCTTACTGTGAAGACGATCTTCACTTTAGAGAGTACGGAGGGGATCACAGACGGAAACCTTACTGCCATGCTTCCCGAAGAAACTGAAGGGACAGGGGAGCGTGCGGAACAGGATCAGGGCGTAAATGAGGGTATATAAACAGGGGAGTAGTGTAACGGAGGAGAACAATGATCAAGGGGTTAGTCAGTATTGTGGTACCGGTGTATAATGCCGGAAAGTGGATCGAAGATACGATTTTGTCCGTTAAAAGCCAGACCTATAAGGAGTGGGAGCTGATTCTTGTGGATGATCTTTCAACGGATGATTCCGTAAAAGTGATGGAGCAATATGAGGGACCGGATATCAGGGTGATAAGGACTTCCAAAAACCATGGAGCAGCCTACGCCAGAAATCTTGGAATATCCGAGGCCGGAGGACAGTATATCTGCTTCATAGATGCAGATGATCTGTGGGCTCCCGACAAGCTGGAAAAACAGCTTTCGTTCATGAAAGAGAAGGAAGCTGCGTTTGGCTTTACCGGTTATGAGTTCGCGGATGAGAGCGGTATAGGCGTGCAGAAGATAGTCAGAGTACCTCAGACCATCACCTACAGGCAGGCACTGAAAAATACGACTATATTCACAAGCACAGTCATGTTTGACATGGAGAAGCTTGACAAGAACGATATAATGATGCCCGAGGTACCGAGTGAGGATACGGCAACCTGGTGGAAGGTACTTAAGAAAGTGGATTGCGCATACGGGCTTGATGAGCAGCTTACACTGTACAGACGGGGAACCGGAACTCTTTCGTCCAATAAGATGACAGGGGTACAGCGCATATGGAATCTGTACCGGAATGTTGAGGGACTGAATGTGATCTACAGCTCATACTGTTTTGTGTTCTGGGCATTCAGGGCTCTGCTCAGAAGAATGTGACGGTTTTTATATTGTCCGGGAGATTATGATATGAACCTTCAGGTATTGCTGTCTGCTATGTACCTTAACGATGAAGGATATATAGATACACTTAACATTACAACCGATGCTGTGGTGATAAACCAGTGCGACCGTGAGGAATACAGGGATACGGTGAGAGCAAAGGCTGACGGGAACAGTCAGAAGATCAGATATATAGAAACCAGACAGAGAGGACTTTCAAAGAGCCGGAACATGGCCATAGACGCGGCAGATGCAGATATATGCATACTTTGCGATAATGATGTTGAATATCTGCCTGATTATGAGAGAAGGATATCGGAGGGCTTCGCACGTCATCCCGATGCCGATCTCATAATTTTTTATATAAAAAGAAAAGAGAAGCCCGTGCCCAATTATCCGCGAACAAAACGAATGGGCTATCTTTCCGTATTAAAGATTTTTTCTCCCGAGATAGCATTCAGGAAAAAGAGCATAACCGGGATAAAATTCGATGAACGCTTCGGAGCAGGATCGGGAAAGTATATAATGGGAGAGGAAAACATATTCCTGTATGACTGCCTTAAGAAGGGTCTTAAGATATATTACGAACCGGTGCAGATAGCAAGCCTCAGGGAAGAAGAATCGACCTGGTTTACCGGATATGATGAACGCTTCTTTATTTCTAGAGGAGCGGATTATGCGGCCATGTCAAGGTGGTTTTCACCCGTACTTATATGGCAGTTTGCCCTTAGAAAGAGGGCGGAATACGGGAAGGAAATGAAGACCGGTAAAGCAATTAAGTACATGTTTAAGGGACGGCGGGAGCTGCTTGACAGTGAAGCGGAACCTGACACAAGGAATTTATAAATGAAAGTATTCGTCGTCGGAGATTACAGGACCGGAACGGGTCCTGCCAACGTGACAAAAGAATATCTGCTTAGATTCCCGGAGAACACATCGAGACTCATATTTTCATCAAAGCCCGTAAGGGCTGTTGAAATACTGTTGAAAATGCCTTTCTGCAGCGTAGTGCTTGTTTCCGGTTATTCCAGGCAGAACATCCTGGCACTTAAATGGGCCGGGCTTCTCGGTAAGCCCTCTGCCTATCTTATGCATGGCTGTGTTGAACATGAAAATGCGATAAATGAGTGCATAGATGAGCAGATGAACAGGGTGGAAAGAAAGACCATGGAGCTGTGTACTGCCATATATGCGGTTTCCGAACACTTTGCAGGATGGCTTAAAACATATTATCCCGAGCATTCCGGTAAAATAAGCGCTGCGATAAACGGTGTGGATACGGCGATGATCGAAAATATAGACGCATATACTTACGGGCACAGGAGCAGGGATATGGTCCTGACGATCGGCGGAGGCATGCCGAGAAAGAAGATCAGGCACATCTGCGGAGCCATTGATATCCTCAATACCAAAGCCGGTGAAATGAAGTATAAGCTGGTTGTGATCGGGGACAGGGGAAAAGATGATGCGGTGATCGATTCATATCCCTTTGTGGAGAACATGGGACTTGTGTCCGGAAATGTGACCATGGGACTATACAGAGAGGCCGGACTCTTCGTGCAGAACAGCTGCTTTGAGACCTTCGGACTGGCTCCCATGGAAGCTCTTATGAATGGATGCAGTATATTGGTTTCACAGGAAATAGGTGCTCTTGAACTGTTCAGAGGTGTTGAGGACGGTGACGTTATCAGAAACTGGTACGATGAGCGTGAGATAGCAGCTAAGATAGAAAGACTGATGGAAAACGGAAATGCCTTCAGGCTTTCGGAGGCATTTGATAAGGAAACGGCTTCATGGGAAACAAGAACGACAGAGCTGTGGCACAAGCTGGTACAGCTGGTTTCGGACAGGAAAACAAAAGGCAGGAAGTAATAAATATTGCCGTGCTGACGGTAATGTTTATTATATATGCGCTCACTTTTGTGATCGCAAAATTTTATGATATAACCTATCCGTATGCAGGTGTGATCAATTTCTGCCTGCTGGCGGTTTTGCTGTGCAATAATGTCAGTATCCTGACTGCGCTGAAAAACAGGGATGCTGATTTCTGTATTCTGGCTGCGCTCGTCATTTTGACCGGTATAAACCTGGTGATCGTTGATTCGGGCAAGGGTGCCTTCTTTGTTCCGGTAAATTTTCTGCTCATATGGTATATGTCTGATAAATTGTACATATCAGAACGTACACTGAAGGTATTTGCCGCAGTATATATGGCATATTTACTGTTTTATCTGTTTATAGCATATCCGAGACTGTTTACCACTTTTGAAAATTATAAATACAATACAAACACAGCCGCGACATTTACGATATATACAATGCTCTGCGCATTTATGCTGCCTGAGATCCTGACACAGCAGGCCGGGGATACAGATGGTAAAGCTGCCGGAAAGGAAAATCCGCGCACGCTTCTTATCGGTCTTTTCAAGGTTATGATCCTGCTTAAGGGATTTCAGCTGTCGCTTTGGCACAGAGCCAGGGGTGCATTTATAATGCTTATCCTTTTTATGCTGTTTAAGTACTGTATACCACGTAAGTGGTGGAAGAATAAGATACCGTATGTGATTCTTTGCCTTCTGGCAACGCTCGGTTCCCTGGTGTTTGTGGGACTGTACGTATACATCGGTGAGACGGGCGCCAACTTTAAGCTCCCTTTCTTTTATAAGGAGGTTTTCTCGGGACGGGAGGCCATATGGCATGAACTGTTTGACCTGCTCGTACATAATGAGAGGCCTTATACCTTGTTTACGGGTATAGGAACGAACTTTGAGCTTACGTCTTTTTTTGAAAAGAACGTTCATAATGCAATGTACAACTTTGTTGTTATACATGGAACAGTTGTCTTTGCCGGTATATTGTACTTTATATATAAAAGGCTGTGGCAGGCAAGGGAAAGGATTGCGGACAACAGGGTTGCAATGACAGCCATGTGTGCCCTTATGGCAGTGTTTTTTGAGTCATATCTGGATGTTGATCTGATCTGGGCAGACTATGCTTTAAACCTGATCTTCCTGCTTATTATGATATATTCACCGCACACATCCGATTGGACGGGAACAACAGATGCCGGAAGATAAAAGTCAAACGACAGGTTCTTTCAAATATAAATATCTGGCAGGTAACATCGCTCTTTTTACTATCAGTAACTTCGTATCAAAGATACTGGTTTTTCTTTTGGTACCGTTCTATACAAATGTTCTCTCTACGGCCGATTACGGAATCGCGGATGTAATGCAGACAACGCTGCTCCTGCTGGTTCCGATGCTGACGGTAAATATGGGTGAGGCTGCGCTCCGTTATGGTATAGACAGGAGTGATAAAAGAGGAGAAATATTCAGGATCGGTATTAAGTATGTAAGCGGGGCATGCCTTGTTACGGCTGCAGGATGTGCCGTAGGCTGTATTTTCGTAAAGAACGAAATACGATGGTTCCTTTTCCTGTTTGTTTTCCTGTTTATGACCAACTGCCTGTATGAATTCCTTATACTGTATTTTCAGGGCTGTGAGAAGGTGAAGCTTGTTGTTGCCGGCAGTGTATCATCAACGGCTGTACTTCTTTCAGGCAACATCGTTCTTCTGCTTGTGGTAAAGATGGGACTTAACGGATATCTGCTCTCACAGATGCTTGCCTTTACCTTTGCTTCTGTGTTAATGCTTTTTCTGGGCCGTTCGGAATACGGGCTTTCCGTTACGGTGTCAAAGGACTTTGAAAAGGAACTCCTTGCTTACGGGCGTCCCATGATAGCATATTCAACGGGCAGCTGGATAAATAATGCTGCGGACAGATATCTTGTTTCTCTTATAAAGGGAGTGGCTGTAAACGGACTGTATGGCGTTGCGTATAAGATTCCCGCCATGCTTACGGTGTTTCAGAGGATATTTGCCCAGGCCTGGCAGATGTCTGCAACGAAGAGCTATGAGGATGATAACAGCAGTGAGTTTTTCAGCACGATGTATAATGCTTATAACACATTTATGGTAGTGGGCTGTTCTTTCCTCATATTAACGGTAAGACAGTTTGCATGGCTGATGTTTAAGAAGGATTTCTATGAAGCCTGGAGATTTGTTCCTCCACTACTCATATCGGTGGTGTTCGGAGCACTGACCGGTTTCCTTGGATCCATCTGTCTTGCTTATAAGGACTCCAAAGCTATGGGATGGGCTACAGGTACAGGAGCCTGTGTCAATATAGTGCTTAACCTGATCTTAATCCCGGGATACGGAGCAATGGGAGCCGCAACAGCCACCGCTGTATCGTATTATCTTATGTATCTTCTGGCATTTATCAAGGTCAGGAGATATGTTAAGCCCGAGGTCAGGCTTATAAGGGATTATTCCTCGTATCTGCTGCTGGCTGCCGAGTCGGTGGTGATGACAGCGCATACGGATCACGGAACGGTTATTTCAGGGATCATATTTGTGTTTATCATTGCAATATATGGCAGTGAAATAGTTAAGATCATGAAAAAACTCATTATGCTCATAAAACATGTATAGGACATCATATGGAAATTGCGAGAAAAAGTGATAAAAGAATATTTGCCGGAAATATGGCAATAATGCTCTCTGTCTTTGCGCTGACTACGGCAGAATGGCATCTGTACAGCTGGTATCAGGCAGTGGCACCCTATGGTACGGTTATATCTTCGATAGGACTGGCAGTTGCTTTGTTCTGCTATGTGGATGTTAAGGAAATGCTTAGGGATCCGGCATTTCTGCTTATGTGTGCGGCGGATGTGATCGCGCTTATCAATCTTTTTCTGGTAGGGTCAGGAAAGGGTGCGATCCTTACGGCTGCGGATTTCCTTCTCATACTCTATCTTTCCAACAAAATCGAATTGTCCAATAAACAGGTCATTATCAGTATGTGCTACATTGGTTTTTTCTTTATATACTGGACAGTCGATGTGAAGGGTTATTTTAAAGGATACAATACCAATTACGGCGGCCTGATACTTATAAGCGGCTTTGTTTTTGCCATTTATGCTCTTGAGTATCTAAGGTATTATCTTGTACGGATAAAAGGCGTGAAGAATGCCAAATGGCTTATTCTTATCACACTGTTTTTCTTCGCCTGGGGTTATAACATAATTGCATGGTACAGGAGCAGATGCGCACTTCTTGGCCTGATAGCCTTTGCCATACTGATGATCATACCTCTGAAGGTATGGAAAAACAGGGCTTTCTACTATATGGTAACATTTTCAACAACCGTCGGAGCCATTCTTTTCAGCCTGCTGTATGTTTGGCTCGGTGCAATGAAGGATATCTTCAGGATCCGGATCTTTTATAAGGATATCATTTCGGGGCGTGAGGAGATATGGTCTGAACTGTGGACTGCCTTCATAAAGCAGCCTGCAACCGGGATAGGTTCTTCGTATGAAATGCAGCTTGACTGGCTGGGCGGCCTGTTTGAGGTTCACAACGGTCTGCTCGATATACTGATCGTACATGGAATCCCGGTATTTGCAGTTACAATTGTTTTTATTGTAAAACGTTTCATGGAACTGAGAGAAAGCGCAACATCCGGAATTCTTAATAAATGCGCCATGGCAGGCGTGTTTTCACTGATGATGCCTGCCTTCATGGAGAACTTTATAATAGTTCCGCCCTTTTCGCTTATTCTGCTTTTACTGATTGCGGTAGTAAGGCATAAGGCATTTGCCGGACCGCAGAGACCTGATAATCCGGACAATGCATGATATGCCTCTGCTTTCGGCAGAGCCCGGTCCGGTAGGAATAGCGGATTAAAACATGCAGACAGGTAACCGGCTGGGATGCAGCGATTGATTTTAATGCGGGATTATGCTATAATTAAGTCACATATGGGGACATGAGTGACAGAATAAATGCGGTAACTGTCTGAGATAAGGCAGAGACTGTTAAGGACAGACACGATCAGAAAATCCGGTCTGCTATGGCAGAATGGCAGTGTGAAGCAGATTATGGAACAGAATTGGGCATAAGGACTCCGCATTTTTACCGGATAAGCGTCGGAGCCACATCATGCCCGGGATTCGGGAGGTGACGGTTATGAAGATAAATCCAATTAATGATATGAGTACGGCATACAGGGAAATAAGACCTGTGGAAAACAGAGAAGCTGAGATAAATGTGCAGAAGGCGGGTGTTCAGTCGCCTGCGCAGGAGGCTCAGAAAAAAGCCGATGAAAAGAAGCTTATTGATGACGGACGCGAGACAATCGGCGTAAGCAATGACGGTGATACTGCAAGAGCAAGCAGGGAAGGTCTTGAGAATGTAAACGAAGGTATAGTACTTAAGAAAACGGCAGACAAGGTTCCTGCGACGGCTGTTCAGGCCGGGAAGGAGCAGACGGCCAATCCTTCCGGGATAAAGACGGACGAAGCACGTGACAGGATCGAAGCTGATGATACGGAGAAGACATCCGGGAATGTCGGATCGCTTCTGAGTTATTCCAAAAATGAGCTTGAGAGACTTTATCTTCAGGGAGAGATAAACAGCAACCAGCTTGATAAGGAGCTTGAACGCAGAGAAGAAGTCAGAGGAGAGAAGACAGAAGCCTATCAGAAGGTCATAGCGGATGAAATGGATGAAAAGAAGACCAATGATAAGGTAGCTGCTGATATGGAGGATGACCGTGAGTACGGTGTACAGCAGGTAACCTCAAGAGACAGGAATGTGGGCAGAGCCGACCGGGAAGCGAGTGACCGCCGTGTGGAAAGCGAAAAACAGGACAGGCAGGCTGAACGTACGAAGGAGGCAAACAGTAAAGACGAAGCCGAGGCTGCTGAAGAGAATCGTAAACGTATAATAACCGAAGAGATGGCGCTCGATGATGATTTTGAAAGAGAAATGGGAGTTCTGTCCGGTGCCGAAAGACAGGATAAGATAACTTCCGATGCACTTGACACGGCAGTCGAGAACGGAAGACTCAAGGTTATGGAACAGATTCTGGGTGTAGATCCGGCCACAGCAAGCATGGTCTGATGCATTTCATGAATGGTATATATAACAAATTGTTCCACAATTTTGTTAAAAACAGCAGAATTATTATTGTTTATTTAGAATATTTATTGTAAAATGTAACTATTCGAGAGAGCACATATATGTATAACAGGTGGTATACCGTGCCTGTTGTGTGGAAACTGTTCAGATATAAGTATCCGGACCGCTGTCTTGAATAGTTACTGTTTTTTGAGTTACTTTCATATAAAAACCCACAAGAAAGGATGCATCCTATGTTAGCAACACTGATTCCTTTATTTGATGAGAATATGTCTGTTAAGGCGTATTCGATATTTACACAGAAGGCAAACTATCTGATGAACCCGATATATCTCGGGACGGGCTTTAATGACGGTGCAGGTCATATAACCGGTCTTGAAGTTATCAATTCAATGGGTATTGAGAGCCTTACAACGGACAGCGATATTTTCGTGCCGGTCACAAACGTTTCGCTGTTTTCGGATATAGCGGAGCAGTGCGAAGCACCGAATGACAGGATATGTATCCTTATCGACAAGGGTGTGAGACCTGAGGATATGTATGTCAACAGGATTCAGGAGCTTAAGGCAATGGGATTTAAGTTCGCCATCCGTAAGCTTGCCGTTCCTGATTTCGAGCCATACAGAAGCATACTCAAGCTCATGGATTATATCATGCTTGATCATAAGAAGATAGTTATTGAGAAGGCAAGGATCTATTTCTCAAAGGTATATCCCGATATCAAGCTTATTGCAGGAAATATCGAAACCCAGGAGATATTTGAAGGACTTAAGGAAAGAGGCGGCTACCAGCTGTACGAGGGTGAGTTCTACCGTGTGCCTATAACAAAAGGAAACAAGGAAGTGGCGCCCGTTAAGATCAACTACATCGACCTCCTCAATACGGTAAACAATCCCGATTTTGATCTTACCGATGCCGCAGATATCATACAGAGAGATACGGCGCTTGTTATTTCGCTTCTTGAGATGGTAAACCACATGGCCATCAACTCTGAGATTACCTCAATAAGGCATGCTGCGGCCATGCTTGGACAGCGCGAGCTGAAGAAATGGATAACCACGGCGGTAACCAAGCAGCTGTGTGATGATAAGCCCAGTGAGGTTGCAAGAGTATCGCTTCTGCGTGCCAAGTTTGCAGAGAATCTTGCGCCTATATTTGAACTGGCGGGACAGAGTCAGGAGCTGTTCATGATGGGACTGTTCTCGGTGCTTGATGTGATTCTTGACAAACCTATGAGCGAAGCTCTTAATCTGGTGAAGGTTTCCAAGAATGTTTCGAGAGCTCTTATCGAAAAGGACGGACCGTATTCTTCAATATATGACTTCGTTCTCCAGTATGAGAGCGGTAACTGGACGGAAATTGACAGGATAATGCTTCTCAACAATATGGATTCTGAAGCTGTTTTCAGTGCGTATATTGAAACGCTCAAATGGTATCGTACACTGTTTATAAAATAGTTTCCAAAAGGGTTGTTTACGTAACATCAAAATGTGCTGAAAAGCCCGAAAAATCGGATTTTATCCTTGACAAACAATATTAAAAAGTATATATATAGGTGTAGGCGTCTGAGAGCGCAAAAACATACTCAGAATATAGGAGGAGTCAGCAAATGAATAAGACTGAATTAGTAGAGGCTATGGCTAATAATGCCGGTATAACAAAGAAGGTAGCAGAGGAAGCACTTAAGGCTTTCACAGATGCGGTTGCAGATGAGTTAAAGAAGGGCGGAAAGGTTCAGCTTGTTGGATTTGGTACATTCGAAGTTTCGGAGAGAGCTGCAAGAGAAGGAAGAAATCCTCAGTCAGGCGAGGTTATGAAGATAGCTGCTTCCAAGGCACCTAAGTTTAAGGCTGGCAAGGCATTAAAGGATATGGTAAACGGAAAGTAATCATAGCTTATATTATATAAGACAGAGGGCCTTCGGTCCTCTGTTTTTTGCATTTCAGGGTGATAACTTTGGAGAAGGAGGGATTATGAGATTAGACAAATATCTTAAGGTTTCAAGAATAATCAAACGGCGTACAGTGGCAAATGAAGCCTGTGATGCGGGAAGGGTAACGATAAACGGGCGTCCGGCCAAAGCATCTGCGGATGTAAAAGAGGGTGATATACTGGAGATCCAGTTCGGCACGAAGCCGGTGAAGGTAGAGGTTCTGAGCGTGAAAGAGACCGTCAAAAAGGAAGAAGCCGGGGATATGTTCAAATATCTTTGAAGAATTCAGCCTCTTGACGTTTGAATGGTTTGAGGTTAATATGAAATGGGTATAAATGATTATTGCTATAAAAGGGGCAAATATGTCAAGATCGAAAACCGGAAGAAAGATCGCATTCAAAAAAAAGCGGCGGCAGAACAGACTCGGTATGGTATTGGTGACCGTAGTAGTACTGATGATGTGTCTTGTGATGGTTGTAAGCATGATGTCGCTTAATAAGAAAAGGAATGGATATATAGAACGGGAGCAGACTCTGATTCATCAGATAGAGGCTGAAGAGAAGCGGGCCGAGGATTTAAAGGAGTACGAGAAGTACACCAAGACAGCGGCATATGTTGAAGAGGTAGCGAAAGACAAGTTGGGACTGGTTTATGAAGATGAAGTAGTCTTCCAGGCTGAAGAAAAGTAAAGCACAGATTAATCTGTGCTTTTTATATATTATCATAAGGGGGACCGTCGAAGACGGTGGATGCCTTATGATGCCTAAGCGGCGAGCGTGTTCAAAAGAAATACGAAGTATTTCTTACCATATATCATAAGGGGGACCGTATGAACAAACAAACTCTAAATGTATATAGATATTGCATTAATAAGGGCCTTATATATGACGGAATAAAGCTTATTGTCGGCGTGTCCGGCGGAGCGGATTCCGTATGCCTGCTCAGAATGTTAAAGGAGATGGAGGAGGCTATAAGCCTGAGTGTTACTGCAGTACATTTTGAACACGGTATAAGGGGGGAGGAATCTCTTAGAGATATGGAATTCGTAAGGTCACTGTGTGAAGAGCTTGATGTACCTCTGAAAATATATAAAGAGAATGTGCCGGCAAAGGCAAAGGAACTGGCCATGACCGTAGAAGAAGCCGGCAGGCATTTAAGATATGAGGCATTTGACAGAGAACTTAAGGAAGTGGGAGCCGATGCTGTCGCAGTTGCCCATCACCTTAACGATCAGGTTGAAACAGTACTGTTCAACATGGCAAGAGGCAGCGGTATTAAAGGCATATCCGGGATCGCACCGCTGCGCGGAAACATTATCAGACCCCTGCTTGGCATTTCCAGAACCTCCATAGAAGCATACCTTAATGACATCGGGCAAACGTACTGTGTTGATTCCTCCAATTTCGATACCGGATATTCAAGGAACGGAATAAGGGCTTCAGTTGTGCCGGAGCTTGAACGGATAGTGTATGGAGCGTCAGGACATATAGCGCGGGTTGCGGATGAACTGAGGGAAGCGGATGAATACATCAGTGCTGTGGCCGACAGTGTGTATGATGAGACAGTGCAGAACGGAAGGCTGATAATTGAGGATCTATGTAAAAAGCCTGCGATAATCCGGAGATATGTTGTAAGAAAGCTCCTTGCCACAATATATACGTCACACAAGGATCTTGAAGCTGTGCATGTGGAGGATGTTCTTTCGCTGTGCGATAAACAGAGCGGGAAGAGTGTGAGCCTTCCCAAAGGTGTAACCGCAAGAAGAGAAGGCGGAGCTATCCTGTTTTTTGATCGCGGAATGGCTGATAAAGATGAAACAGACGGAGCTGCTGCCTGCAAAACACAGGTCGGAATACTAAAGAAACAGGATGAAAAAGAGAAAATATATATCACCCCCGGGCTTAATGGGATTACTAATATACCGGGCTATGGTAAATTCGAACTGAGCATGGAGAAGTACGATAAAACGGTAGAAATCCCTAAAGAACCCTATACTAAATGGTTTGATTATGATAAAATAATGTGCGGTATTCTCATAAGAAACAGGCAGGAGGGTGATTTTATAACCCTTGATCCCGACGGACACAGGAAGAAGCTTAAGAAATATCTTATAGATGAAAAGATTCCGTTGTCCGAGAGGAACAGACTGATCGTTCTGGCCGACGGGGCTCATATTATCTGGGTTATCGGCCACAGGATAAGCGCAGGTTATAAGGTTGACGATCAGACAGTCAGAGTGCTTAAGGTTACTTTCGTGCCTTTTGTTTAAAATAAGGAGACGGATATATGGCAGAAGAGATCAGTGTTTTGATAAACGAAGAAACGTTGGATCAAAGGATCAGCGAGATAGGTGCACAGATAAGCCGCGACTACGAGGGACAGGAGGTTCATCTTATCTGCATCCTTAAGGGTGGAACATTTTTTATGTGTGAGCTTGCAAAACGTATTACGATACCTGTGTCTATTGATTTCATGTCTGTGTCAAGCTACGGTAATTCAACGAAGAGCAGCGGCGTTGTTAAGATAATAAAAGATCTGGACAAGCCTCTGGATGGTAAGAATGTTATAATTGTCGAGGATATCATTGATACCGGAAGGACTCTCAGTTACCTTATAAAGGTGCTTAAACAGCGGAATCCGGCAAGTCTCAGGCTTGCGACCATGCTTGATAAGCCTGACAGACGTGTTGTTGATGATGTGGATGTAGACTATACGGGTTTTGAAATACCGGATGAATTCGTAGTCGGCTATGGCCTGGATTATGCCGAGAAATACAGGAATCTGCCTTATATAGGCGTACTTCACATGACTGAATAAAATTGTTGGAGGTAAATAGTGGAGAACAAGTCAAGAGGAATAGGATTTTACGTCCTCATTTTCATAATGGTAATACTTCTCTTCTTTATATGGAAGGGTAATTTCACTCAGAAGGCTGATTATATTTCACATTCCGAGTTCGAGGAATATCTTCAGGGAAATGAGATAGCTGCTATCAGCATAGCGCAGAATTCGGAGGTCCCCACAGGAATCGTACAGGTGACATTAAGGAGCGGACAGTTCAGACAGATGTATGTATCTGATGTCAACGAGATTGAGAAAGAACTCCGTGATAAGTTCCCTTCATATACGCTTGGCGATGTGAAGCGTGAGAATTGGTTCATGGCATATATGCTTCCGAGTCTTATAGTTGTCGCTGTCATGATATTCATCTTTATGTATATGAATTCACAGAGCGCGGCTTCAGGCGGCGGATATATGATGAATTTCGGAAAGAACAGAGCCAAGCTGGCAGCAGGCGACAATAAGATCACCTTTAATGATGTAGCCGGACTCAAAGAAGAAAAGGAGGATCTTGAGGAGATAGTTGATTTCCTTAAGAACCCCGGAAAATATAATGATGTAGGAGCCAGAATTCCCAAAGGAGTAATACTCACAGGCCCTCCCGGAACCGGTAAGACTCTGCTTGCCAAGGCTGTGGCAGGAGAAGCGGGAGTTCCGTTCTTCTCCATATCCGGTTCGGATTTCGTTGAGATGTTTGTCGGTGTCGGAGCTTCCCGTGTAAGGGATCTGTTCGAAGATGCCAAGAAAAATGCACCGGCCATAGTATTTATAGATGAGATCGATGCGGTTGCGAGACGCCGGGGTACCGGTATGGGCGGCGGACATGATGAGAGAGAGCAGACCCTCAACCAGCTGCTTGTAGAGATGGATGGCTTCGGTGTTAATGAAGGCATTATAGTAATGGCAGCCACAAACCGTATTGATATTCTTGATCCTGCAATTCTGCGTCCGGGACGATTTGACAGAAGGATAGGTGTCGGGGCACCGGATGTTCAGGGACGTGAGGATATACTTAAGGTTCATTCCAAAAACAAGCCTCTCTCGGAGGATGTCAATCTCGAGCAGATAGCACGTACAACAGCAGGTTTTACCGGTGCGGATCTGGAGAATCTTATGAACGAAGCAGCTATACTTACGGCAAAAGAAGGCCGCAAGTTTATTACACAGGAGGATGTCAAGGCTTCATTTGTTAAGGTTGGTATAGGCTCAGAGAAACGCTCCAAGGTTGTCAGCGAAAAGGAACGGAAGATTACGGCATATCACGAATCCGGACATGCGATCCTCTTCCATCTTCTTCCTGATGTGGGTCCCGTTTATTCGGTATCTATCATCCCGACGGGCATGGGTGCTGCCGGTTATACAATGCCTCTCCCGGAAAGAGATGAAATGTTTAATACCAAAGGAAAAATGCTTCAGGATATCATCGTATCGTTGGGCGGAAGAGTGGCGGAATCCCTGGTATTTGACGATATTACAACGGGAGCCTCGCAGGATATAAAGCAGGCGACCAAGGTTGCCAAGAACATGGTAAAGAAATACGGTATGTCCGAAAAGATCGGAATTATCTGTTATGACAATGATGATGACGAGGTTTTCATCGGCCGTGATCTTGCTCACAGTATGCGGGGTTACAGTGAAGAGGTAGCGGGAAAGATAGATGAAGAGGTCAAGCGGATAATGACCGAATGCTATGAAAAGGCTGAACAGATGATAAAGGAAAACATAGATATACTTCATAAGTCAGCCGAGCTCCTTCTTGAAAAAGAAAAGATAAGCCGCGAAGAATTCGAAAGCCTGTTCGAAAATGAGGTAAACAGCAAGGAAGATTCCGAGACTGAATGAACCAATAATTGTTAAATATTCACAAATTCAGACATTCAAATTTGTAAAATTTGTGGAAACTAAGAATGGATTATTTGCAGGGGCAGTGCTATTATACTCTTGTAACCCCCCAATACATTGTATAGCCGAAAGGCTATACCCCATAAGAAAGAAATACCTTCTCCAAAAAAGACAGCATTCGTGAGGCTGTCTTTTTTACTTTTGCCCACGATTTTATATCGTGGGAGCCCGTCGGCTTTGAGACATCAAAAGAATCCGTCAGGATTCTTACTTTATATCTGTCCACGATTTCACATCGTGGGAGCCCGTCATACCACATTTTGTAGATAAATGATGAAAAAACCACAATAGTGTGGTATTATATTCGAATAGGGGATATAAGGGAGTGAGGAGTTGTATTGATGAATTATAACAATTTCAGCCGGGACATTAATAAGGGACTATACTTTTCTACACTTAAACCGGTGCTTAACAGAAAGGCTCTGTTCGCCGATTATACAGCGGATTATGTAGATCCGCCCGAGCCCAATCCGTATGGAGAGGTAACGCTTAGATTCAGAACATATAAGAGTAATGCAGATCATGTCTTTGTTATATGTAATGGTGAAAGATATCTGATGGAGAGATACGAATCCGCAGATACTTTTGATTATTACAGGTATACGCTTCGCTTGGATAATGAACCCATAAGATATTATTTTGAAGTTAAGAGCGGCAATCAGTCATGCCGTTATGATGTGCGGGGTGCGGTAAACAGGACCGAGGAGTCATATTTCTTTACCGTACGTCCGGGTTTTCATACACCGGAGTGGGCCAAGGGAGCGGTCATGTATCAGATATATGTGGACCGTTTCTATAACGGGGATCATGGCAATGATGTGCTTACCGATGAATATAATTATATCGGCGAACACACAGTACATGTGGATGATTGGAACAAATATCCTGCGACCATGGGTGTAAGGGAATTCTATGGCGGTGATCTTCAGGGAGTCATGGACAAGCTGGATTACCTGGAGGGCTTGGGAATAGACGCGATATACTTTAATCCACTGTTTGTATCTCCATCCAATCATAAGTATGATATACAGGATTATGATTATATCGATCCGCATATAGGGAGAATTGTAAGTGATGAGGGAGAGCTGCTAAAAGAGGGAGATCATGACAATACGCATGCGTCCCGATATATAAAAAGGGTAACAGACAGGGCTAACCTTGAAGCCTCCAATGCACTGTTTGCAAGATTGGTGGAAGAATGCCATAAGAGAAATATCAAGGTCATCCTGGACGGTGTATTCAATCATTGCGGTTCTTTCAATAAATGGCTGGACAGGGAACGCATATATGAAAACGCCGAGGGTTACGATAAAGGCGCATACATTGATAATAACAGTCCGTACAGGGATTATTTCAGCTTTCATGATGAATATGCATGGCCATACAACGGTTCATATGATGGATGGTGGGGTCATGATACTCTTCCAAAGCTGAATTATGAGGGATCCACAAGACTGTATGATTATATACTGTATATCGGGCGTAAATGGGTTTCCCCGCCGTATAACGCAGATGGATGGCGGCTGGATGTGGCTGCGGATCTGGGTCATTCTCCGGAATTCAATCACCGGTTCTGGAAGGATTTCAGAAAGTCGGTAAGACAGGGTAATCCCAATGCCATAATACTCGCGGAGCATTATGGCGATCCGTCCTCGTGGCTTAAGGGTGATGAATGGGATACGGTTATGAACTATGATGCCTTCATGGAGCCTGTGACATGGTTCCTTACGGGAATGCAGAAGCATTCGGATGATTTCCGCTGGGATATGCTTGGAAATGCGGATGCGTTCTTTGATATGATGAAATATAACGGTGCCAGGATGTTTGGACCATCAATAAACGTGGCCATGAATGAACTGAGCAACCATGATCATTCCAGATTCCTGACACGTACAAACAGGGTTGTCGGACGTGTAGCCAACAAGGGAGCGGAGGCGGCCAACCATGATGTTAATAAGGCAGTGATGAGAGAGGCTGTTATGATTCAGATGACATGGACCGGGGCACCGACCATCTACTACGGTGATGAAGCGGGCGTATGCGGCTTCACGGATCCCGATAACAGACGTACTTATCCCTGGGGACATGAGGATCATGAGCTGATTGATTATCACAGGCAGCTTATCAGGATAAGAAAAGAAAATGAAGAGCTGAGGAAAGGATCGCTCCGACGAATACATAAGGATTATAATATTATTGCTTACGGAAGGTTTACGCGTAAGGAACGAAGCATAATTATCGTCAACAATAACGATCATGAGAAGGATATAGAGATGAAGATAAGCTATGAGCTTGGCTGCCCGAGAGATGTAAGGCTTATTTCACTTATGTATTCGGATGATTCGGGCTTTACAACAGAACCAAAGGAGTATCAGGTGGACGGTGCGCGTCTCAGGATCCACATGGGTAAAACAAGTGCTATTGTATTAAAGATGATATAGCATGATCATGGGAACCGGGTGAAAGCGGTCTGTGCTGTATTATGAGGATATAAAGGAGCAGCTATATGCGGACTATGGAATTTAAGATGGAACGCAGGGGAGTCATTACAGAGGGAGAGCATGTAACCGTTACGGAAGGCGTGCTTCCCACAAGCTGGTATTATACCATTGATCCGTCACGTGCAATGTCAGCCAATTTCGAACTGAGGGAACGGCTTAAGACACGTGAAGGAAATGTTGTTAATATCGAAGAAAGACCGCAAGGGTTTTATGTAACTGTGGAGTTTGATGAATGATGACGGTTAAGGAGCTGGAAACAGGTCAAAGCGCAATAATAGAGAAGGTAGGCGGAGAAGGAGCGCTGCGGCAGCATCTTCTTGATATGGGTGTTCTTCCGGGAACAGAGGTCACGCTGGTGAAGTTTGCGCCTTTGGGCGATCCCATGCAGATAAGGATACATGGATATGAGCTGACCGTAAGGCTTGAGGATGCCGGCAAGATAGAGATAAAGAAGCAGACAGGGCAGAGGAAGACAGAGACCAGACGTAAAGGAGCTTCCAAACAGATTGCGCACCCCGGATACGGAGAAGAGGGAAAGTATCATCCGAAGGGAAGCGGAAATCCTCTTCCGGATGAGGCTTTACTGACATTTGCGCTGGTAGGTAACCAGAACAGCGGTAAGACGACACTGTTTAACCAGCTTACGGGTGCCAATCAGCATGTAGGTAATTTTCCCGGCGTGACTGTTGACAGAAAAGACGGGGGAATACGGGGGAAGAAAAACACATCCATTACAGATCTTCCGGGTATTTACTCGATGTCGCCTTACTCCAGCGAAGAGCTTGTCAGCCGTAATTTTGTCCTGGATGAGAAACCCAAGGCCATAATAAATATTGTGGATGCGACCAATATAGAACGAAATCTGTATTTGACCATGCAGCTGCTTGAGATGGATATTCCGATGGTAGTTGCCCTTAATATGATGGATGAACTTCGGGGCAACGGCGGGACGGTAGATATAAACAGGTTGGAGAGCATGCTTGGAGTGCCCGTGGTACCTATTTCCGCGGCCAGGAATGAGGGCATTGATGAGCTTGTACGTCATGCCATCCATGTCGCTCATTATCAGGAGAGACCCGGAAGGCAGGATTTTTGCGATGAGAATGATCATGGAGGAGCTGTGCACAGATGTCTGCATGCGGTCATGCATCTTATTGACGATCACGCCAAAAACAGCGGATTACCGGTAAGATTTGCTGCGAGCAAGGCAATTGAAGGTGATGAGCTTATTCTTGAAAAGCTCAGGCTCGATGATAATGAAAAGAAAATGCTTGCACATATTACGCATCAGATGGAGACCGAAAGAGGACTTGACTGCAGTGCGGCAATTGCAGATATGCGCTATTCTTTCATCAGGAAAATCTGCGCGATGAGTGTTGTCAAACCGCATGAGAGTAAGGAACACATACGCAGTGACAGGCTTGACAGTATACTGACAGGAAGATTTACAGCAATTCCGATGTTTATTATAGTAATGGGATTGGTGTTTTTCCTTACCTTTAATGTGATCGGAGCGTGGCTTCAGGACCTGCTTGAAAAGGGAATCGGTGTACTTACGTCGTCGGCTGACAGGGCCATGACAAATATAGGGATAAATGAGGCTCTGCATGCACTTGTGATCGATGGAGTATTTGAGGGTGTCGGAAGTGTGCTCAGCTTTCTTCCGATAATAGTGACTATGTTTTTCTTTCTTTCAATCCTTGAGGACAGCGGATATATAGCCAGAGTGGCATTTTTTATGGATAAGCTGCTTAGAAAGATAGGCTTGTCGGGACGGAGCATAGTTCCGCTTTTGATTGGTTTCGGATGTACGGTTCCGGCAGTTATGTCAACCAGGACCCTGCCAAGTGACAGGGACAGAAAGATGACGGTGCTTCTTACACCGTTTATGAGCTGTACGGCCAAGCTTCCGATATATTCTTTTTTTGTGGATGCTTTCTTTGCTGAAGAAGGATGGATCGTTATCACGGCATTGTATTTTTTGGGAATCTTCTGGGGCATAGCGGCGGCTCTGCTTTATAAGAAAACAATATTTGCCGGAGAGGCTGTACCGTTTGTTATGGAACTGCCCAATTACAGGATGCCCAGTGCAAAGAGTGTGATTCAGCTCCTTTGGGAAAAGAGCAAGGATTTTATACAGCGTGCCTTTTCGGTTATACTTATTGCTACGGTTGTAGTATGGTT
This sequence comes from Lachnospiraceae bacterium, assembly GCA_017450065.1. GTDB lineage: Bacteria > Bacillota > Clostridia > Lachnospirales > Lachnospiraceae > UBA2868. Next base: position 682 of record JAFSYI010000029.1, on the reverse strand, counting down.
CCTTCAGAGCTTTAATTTCTACTTTGATTATGTGCAGGATAAGGGAGACAGCATCCTGGCGGCGATAGCAGGTGTCCTTGTGCCGCTGTTCAGACCTGTCGGACTCGGAGACTGGCGCATATGTACATCTCTGATTTCCGGATTTCTTGCCAAGGAGAGTGTGGTTTCTGTGCTTGGAGTGCTGTTTGAAAGTGAAGGCGGGGTCGGAACAGCTCTGACTACCCTGTCGGCATGCTGCCTGCTTGTATTCTCCCTGCTCTATACGCCGTGTGTTGCTGCGGTGGCATCCATCAAACGTGAACTCGGTTATAAATGGGCAATTGGGGTAGTTGTCTGGCAATGTGTTCTTGCATGGTTTACTGCACTGACAGTCCGTATGATAGGAACGGCGATAGGTTTATAGAAGCCGGTGAAAGCCTGAAATTGCGAATTGTATCTAATTTAGTACAATTTATAAAAAAAAAGACTTGCATTATTTGTACTTTGCTGTTAGAATAACATTTGCGAGTGCAAAAGCACTAAAAAAAGTGCTGTTGCAGAGGAAGGAATCCCTGAGGATTTCCTTAATGTCTCATTACCCGCTGAGCACTATGGCTGACGGGCTTCTGTGATTTGATATCTCAGATAGAAACGAGTAGGCATTCAGTATTCCGCCCAGATAGCTCAGTTGGTAGAGCAGAGG
>JAFSYI010000028.1 GCA_017450065.1 Lachnospiraceae bacterium | reverse complement strand
GTCCCTATCCGGCGTAGGCGTAGGATATTTGAGAGGAGCTGTCCTTAGTACGAGAGGACCGGGATGGACGGACCGCTGGTGTATCTGTTAGGAACCAATCCTATCGCAGAGTAGCCAAGTCCGGAAGGGATAAACGCTGAAGGCATCTAAGCGTGAAGCCCCCCTCAAGATGAGATATCCCTCAATGATAAGACCCCTTGAAGACGACAAGGTAGATAGGTCATAGGTGTAAGTGCAGTAATGCATTGAGCTGAATGTTACTAATCGGTCGAAGGCTTGACCTGAGATTTACACTTGGTGAGGTATTTTCGAACCTAGTGAAAATCCATGCAGACACACTTGGCGAGGTATTTACGAGCCTAGTGAGGCTGCAAAAGGAGGTTCGGGAATATAGGATGGATTGAGAAAGATGTTTTCAGTGTTTGGTTTTGAGGGTACATGATACCCGAGATACTCCGCAATGCATGCGAATGCACCTCTCTCGCTAATGCTACGCATCAGCTTGCGTCGTTGCATTCGCAGTATAATTCGAGTTCCGTTAAGCCTTAGGTGAGCAAGCTCCCCACGGCTTCCCGAAACACGAATTGCATTGCTCACTATTCCTCGATAGCTCAATGGTAGAGCACGCGGCTGTTAACCGCGGGGTTGTTGGTTCGAGCCCAACTCGGGGAGCGATAACACTTGGCGAGGTATTTTCGAGCCTGGTGAGTAGTCTGTCTGGACACTTAGCGAGGTATTTCCGAGCTTAGTGGAGCAGACGGAGCGATAACACTTTAGCTAAACACTTATAAAGTGTTGTTTTTTTATAATTTAGAACCCATGGCTCCGTGGTCAAGCGGTTAAGACATCGCCCTTTCACGGCGGTAACACGGGTTCGATTCCCGTCGGAGTCACTATTAAAGAATGATTTGCTGCGGGTAGCTCGCGCATATAAATCACACTTTGTGTGATGGGCGCTCGCGTAGGTCATAAGGAATCTGCCATCTTCGATGGTTCTCTCTTATGACAAATGGTGCCATAGCCAAGTGGTAAGGCGTGGGACTGCAACTCCCTGATCGTTGGTTCAAATCCGACTGGCACCTCTTAAGGCTTCAAGCGTTGTTTATACGGCGTTTGGGGCTTTATTTTTTCTGAGAGTTGAATGGAAGGAAAGTATTATGGAACTCTGGATGAAGAAATTAACAGAACAGATCGTTAATGTTGTGGGTACAGATAAGGCAGTGCATTATCAAACCGTGATCCTTCCCAATATTGCCATGGATTTTTACCGGATGCTTAAGGAATCTCAAGCAGGCCATATGGTAAGTGAAGAATATATGATGGAAGATAACAGTATGAAAATCGTACTTACCGGATTATGCGATAAAAAAGGGAAATGTACTGTTACCGGCGCCAAGGTAATATCGATACTTAAATAACTGAAATAGTTTTGTGATGATTTCAGGACTATATGATATAATAAATGAAATATTTTCAGTAACAGGTTCAGAGAGGAAAATGAAAATGGAAGCTAATATAGATACACTGGCGGAATATAATGAATTCCTTCGGGATAACAGAATCAAGGTCAACCGGTATCTGAACAAAGTCTTATGGTTTTTTGTGCTTACGGGACCGGCAATAGCATCCGGGATACATGGGGGAATATTCAAGGATATAACCTATACAACCTGTATCGGTATTTCTCTGATAGTAATCCTTATGTCTTCCATACATCTCTTTTTGTTCAAAAAGTTTCCGGCACAGACTTTTACATGCATATTTGTCCTTACGGCGCTTGATATTCTAATTGTGTATATGTCATATTCTCATGTCAATATATATATTACATGGTTTCTGGTTCCTCTGCTTAGTCTGCTTTTCTGTGATAAATATCTGTATTTCTACGCAGCTTTAATGAATTATCTTCTTATGTTCATAACTACATGGATTATATCACCATTTGAAGCAGCTACAAAAACCGAGTATGTAAATGCAACTGCCTACTTTAAGGATGTTATCAGCGGATTCACCATAGAATCCATGGTTATGTTCGTTTCCGGATATATTATCGGAAAGATGACGCTGGAATACTTTAAGGGTCTTTTTGAACAGTATAAGCTTATCAGGGAACACGAAAGAAACGTTGCGGAAAAAGTGGATATACTTGATTCAATGGCAGAGATTTACGATAATGTTAACCTTATAGATTTCGTAAATAATACAGAGATGTCATTAAGAGATGCCGAGCAGAAGAAACACGGTATCGACATGAGTGCACAGACGCATACCATCATGAACCAGAGACTTAAGAATCAGGTTATGCCGGATCAGATCGATGAATTCCTGACTTTTACAAATATAAAAACAGTAAGATCGAGGCTTTCTCATAAAAAACTCATCAGTGCCGATTTCATCGATGTTATATCCGGATGGTTTCGTGCTCAGTACATAACCGTAGAATCCTCACTTGACGGGATTCCGAATGTTGTAATATATACTACAAGAAATATTGATGAGGAGAAAAGAAGAGAAGAAAACCTTATCAGGATATCTCTGACCGATGAGATGACAAGGCTTTTCAACCGCAGATGCTACGATGAAGATCTTAAAGAGATAAGAAACGGAGAACTGTCTGATGATTTTGTACTCTTTTCTATTGACGTAAACGGATTAAAAAAGGTCAATGATACAAAGGGCCATGCGGCAGGCGATGAGCTTATAAAGGGTGCGGCCAACTGCCTTGCACTTTCAGTCGGAAATAAAGGAAAGGTATACAGAACAGGCGGAGACGAATTCATGGCTGTGATTCATACAGAAGATCCAGACCGGCTGCGTGATGCCATAAAAAACAAAGCGATGGAGTGGCACGGAGCTTATACGGATGAGATAACAATGTCCATTGGCTATGCCTCTCATACGGATAAGCCTTCCGCATCGATAGATGAACTTGAGCATATGGCAGATGCGGATATGTATGCAGATAAGGAGAGATATTACAGAGAAAATGGAATTGACCGGAGACGGTAGAAGGAGATTTATTTATCTTAAAGATCAGGCAGGAGATTGGTGATATATGAGAAGGCTTGAGCAGTTGCTGAGGGATAATGATCACAGGCCGTATCCCGCATATAAGAATCTGAAGGGAAGATATACATTCCCGAATTATATATTGTCGGTAGATCATGTGCAGGGGGATCCGTTTGCGGCTCCTTCTTCTTTAAGCATACACATGTCCCGGAAGCAGCATGGTATGCCTGATGAATATACAAAAGAGCCTCATCGCAGGATAATGCTTCAGGACTATCTTTTGAGGGAATTTCACAGAGTGCTTAAGAACTATGATCATAAGGCAGGTGGCTCGGGTAAGAGCGGGAGCTTAAGTGTGAGTAAATGCGGGCAGGAGGTTCTTGAGAGGTCGGCTCTTGTAATTGATCCCACAGACGGTTCACTGGTGCTTAGATTCAGTGCCGGCTTCCCGGCGGCGGGACGAACCACTTTGGCCATGGAGCTTAAGAAGATGCTTTATGAATATGTTCCATCCTGTGTGGCCGGTGCACTGAGATATACTGCCTTGAATAAGGAGACTCTTAAGAAGTGGATATCCCTGTCGGATGATCAGACGGCGATAAGGAAACAGCTTAAGGATACGGGACTGGTTGCTTTTGTTGCCAATAATTCGATGCTTCCGAGAAAAAGCGGTGTGGATGACAGACCGATGAAAGATGCTGTTAAGTTCTTAAGTACGAAGGAGGATGAGATCACACTAAAGCTTCCGGGAGGCAGAGAGATATCCGGAATGGGTATTAAGGAGGGAATAACGCTTATTGTCGGTGGTGGATATCATGGCAAATCAACACTTCTTAAAGCACTTGAAAGGGGTATATATAACCATATACCGGGTGACGGAAGGGAATATGTTATCACAGAAGACAGTGCAGTGAAGCTTCGCTCTGAAGATGGACGGAGTATAAAAAAGCTTAATATCAGTTCGTTTATAAGGAATCTGCCAAATGGGAGGGATACGGTGAGCTTTTCCACTGAAGATGCAAGTGGAAGCACTTCACAGGCAGCTAATACGGTGGAAGCCCTTCAGGCGGGAAGCAGAACACTGCTCATTGATGAGGATACAAGCGCAACCAACTTTATGGTGAGGGATGCCCTTATGCATGAGGTCATACACCCGGGAGAGGAGCCGATAATACCTTTTATAAGCAGGATGAGAAGCCTGTATGAAGACTGCGGGATATCGACTGTTCTGGTAGCGGGAAGTTCCGGAGCTTTCTTTGATGTATCGGACACGATATTACAGATGAAGGAGTATAATCCTATAAATATCACAAAAGCTGCAAAGGATGCGGCATTTAAATATGCAGATGCTCCTTATGCTTCATGGGAAAGTAAAAATGATCATAAGTTGGTTAATGATAGTAAGACAGAGGATAGTAACAGCGTTATCAATATCAATATATATGATATCGGAAAAATAAGCATTCCCGTTGATAACAGGATACCCTGTCCCAATACGGAGGTTACAGGGAGCCGCAAGGTTAAGGTAAGGGGATCGGGCACCGACAGTGTGAGCATAAATCATGAGGCTGTGGAAATAAGGTTTGTTGAGCAGGTGATTGACAATGAACAGACCAATCTTCTCGGAGCCATGCTCCGTAAGCTTGAAGAGAGGTATTTTAACGGGAAGAAACCGCTTAATGAATGTGTAAATGAGCTGTATTCAGGGTTTTTGTCAAGAGGTTTTGACGCAGTGGCTCCATCCGGACAGATTCCGGGAAATTATGCCATGGTGAGGAGACAGGAGCTGTGGGCTATGGTAAACCGGTACAGGGGCTTAAGGGTCTGATAAACGAATCCGGTTGAAAGAAGGAGAGGTATGAGAGCGGTAATAACAAGAGTGCTTTCCGCATCAGTTGATATTGAAGGTAAGACTGTATCGGAAATAGGAAAGGGTTTACTGGTCCTCCTCGGAATTCATGTCGATGATACGGAGGAAAAGGCAGTTAAAATGGCGGATAAAATATGCGGTATGCGTATATTTGAGGATGATAACGGTAAGATGAACATATCGCCTGAAGATGCGGGAGCGCAGCTGCTTATCGTAAGTCAGTTTACTCTGTATGCCGACTGCGGTTCCAGGAGGCCAGGCTTTACGCAGGCAGCAAGACCGGAACTGTCTAAACCACTGTATGAGATGGTGGTTTCTGAGTGTGTGAAGAGAGGTTTTAAGACAGATACCGGTGAGTTCGGAGCGAATATGAAGGTAGCATCGGTTAACGACGGACCGGTTACCATAGTATTGGATGTCTGAATAGTAAAAAATAAAAAAAGGAGGCAGATATGTCAGTTGTTAATGGATTTAAAGCTTTGGTAAAGAAGTATAATTCGGTAAGCCTGATAATCCGCATTGTATGTGGATTAATCATCGGTGTCGTATTGGGACTTACATTACCCGGACTTACGTGGGTCGGAGTAATGGGTGATCTGTTTGTAGGTGCGCTTAAGGCGGTTGCTCCCGTACTTGTTTTTGTTTTGGTCTCATCGGCATTGGCGCAGGGAGTAAACAGGCTGGACAGAAGATTTGGAACAGTGATATTTCTGTATATAATAAGTACGCTGCTGGCATCATTAGTTGCGGTTATTGGAAGCTTCATGTTTCCACAGACTGTAAAGCTTGCGGAAACAGCAAAGGCTGATGTCATACCGACAGGGATAGGTGAGGTCATGAGTAATCTGCTTATGAACATGGTAGCCAATCCCATAGATTCAATTTCCAACGGAAGATATATCGGCATCCTCTTTTGGGCTGTTATATTCGGTCTTGCCATTAAGGGTATCGGAGCGGATTCAACCAAGCGCATGATGGTTGATATCGCAGATGCCGTATCAAAGACAGTAAGATGGATAATAAATCTTGCTCCGTTTGGTATTATGGGACTTGTATTTACCAATGTGTCAACCAACGGAGTGGCCATTTTTAGGGATTACGGAAAGCTGCTTGCTCTGCTCATAGGCTGTATGCTTGCGGTTGCCCTTATTATAGATCCTCTTATTGCATGGATAGCGCTTAGGAGGAATCCTTATCCTCTGGTATTACGATGCCTTAAGCAGTCCGGGCTGACAGCATTCTTCACAAGGAGTTCGGCAGCTAATATTCCTGTTAATATGGAGCTCTGTGAAGAACTGGGACTGGACAGGGATATGTATTCGGTATCGATACCTCTCGGAGCTACTATCAATATGGACGGTGCTGCAATAACTATTGCGGTTATGACGCTTGCAGCTGCCAATACGGTAGGTGCATCAGTTGATTTTGCCTCTGCTTTACTTCTTTCATTCCTTTCAACACTTGCGGCATGTGGAGCATCCGGTGTTGCCGGAGGTTCCCTTCTTCTTATACCCATGGCTTGTTCACTGTTTGGTATTCCGCAGGATGTATCTATGCAGGTTGTCGGTGTAGGATTTATTATCGGAGTAGTTCAGGATTCGGTTGAAACTGCCCTTAATTCATCCGGTGATGTAATGTTTGCCGCAACTGCCGAATTCAGGCAGTGGATAAAGGAAGGCAGGGAATTGCCTGATATTCTGGGAGGAAAGTCAAAATGAAACCAAATGCAAAAGCACTTATCCCCATAGCGGTATTTTTAATACTGTATCTGGGAAACGGTATCTATTTTGAATATATTTCACATGAGCAGGGACAGATGGGATTCTATGTTGTTTCGGTTTGTCTTGCTTTTTCCGTTGCACTTATAGTTGCTTTTTTACAGAATCGAAAGCTCAAATTCGATGAGAAGATCCATATCTGCGCAAATGGTATCGGAGATGACAACATAGTTATTATGCTGTTTATCTTTATTCTTGCAGGTTCCTTCAGCGGAATAGCATCTGAGGCCGGGGGAGCTTACAGTACTGCAAATTTTCTGCTTAGCATAATTCCCGGGAGGTTTGCGGTTCCCGGACTGTTTGTGATAGCCTGTCTTATATCAATGGCAATGGGAACAAGTGTCGGAACAATATCTGTCATAGCTCCTATAGCCGTGGCAGTGTCAAGGAACGGAAGTCTGTCTCTTCCGCTCTGTGTAGGTGTTGTAGTAGGCGGAGCAATGTTCGGAGACAACCTTTCCTTTATATCGGATACAACGATCGCAGCGACCAAGACACAGGGTGTGGAGATGAAGGATAAGTTCCGGACCAATATAAAGATCGCGCTACCGTCAGCACTGATCACTCTTGTGATACTTATAATCTATGCAGCTGTGAATAACAGTGTGTCTGTAGGTGAGTTTGATTACAACATTTGGCAGGCATTGCCGTATTTTATAGTACTTGTGCTGTCAGTCGTGGGAATCAATGTATTCATTGTGCTGCTTACGGGAATAGTGCTGTTCATAATTACGGGAATATTTACGGGATCAATAACATATGCGACTGGCCTGTCATCCATGGGAGAGGGTATTTCCGGCATGTTTGAGACAATGATCGTTACCATACTTGTGGCTTCGGTTGCCGCACTGATAAAGGAAAATGGCGGATTTGAGGCAATACTTGACTTTATAAGAAAGAAGGCCGATTCCAAAAAGGGAGGAATGTTTGGGATTGCATGTCTTACGGCTTTTATGGATATTGCTACCGCTAACAATACGGTGGCTATAGTTATTGCTGCTCCTATCGCAAAGGATATAAGCAATGAGTATAAGGTGGATCCGAAAGAGACAGCGTCTCTTCTCGATACCTGCTCATGTATAATGCAGGGAGTGATACCTTACGGGGCACAGCTGCTGATCGCTGCCGGAATAGCTTCGCTTCCGAGCATGGATCTGATCCCTTTTCTGATATATCCGTTTATTCTGGCAGTATTTGTTATTGTACATATATTAAGAAGCTGAGACAGCCGTATCAGAGCAGTCATATATATGTCCCCGCCCGTTTTAAAGAACCGGAGAAAACAGAACCTCTGTGTCTGAAACAGGGATCGCGTAAAGAAACGGGCAGACCGGTGGGATTAAGCATAATAGATAAGATGGTTTATGATCAAGACAGAATATAAAGAAGACAGGTTACAGACCTACAAAAGAATATGGGTTGTGGCTCTGCCCATCATACTGCAGAATGTTATTGATGCGGCAGTAAACAGCGCGGATGTACTTATGCTTAACACCGTTGGCCAGGATGCGATAAGTGCCGTATCTCTGTCAAACAGCATGGTCGGCATAATGTTTATGTTCCTGTACGGGATAGGAACAGGGATAGCAATGCTGGCGGCACAGTATTACGGTAAGGGTGATCTTAAGACCATTGAAAAGATTGAAGGTATAGGCCTAAAGTTCGCTCTTTCGGTAGCCTTTATAGGGATGCTTGCCTGTATATTCATTCCGGGATATCTGATGTATATTTATACTTCAGATCCTACTCTTATAAGTATAGGGCAGGATTATTTAAGGTTTATAGCGCCGGGACTGGTTTTCTGGGCCATAAGTGCGGTATATATGTCTATCCTAAGGTGTATCGGAAAGGTATCAACCAGTACGGTACTTGAGGTTATTGCTCTTATCTGCAATGTATGCCTTAATGCGGTATTTATCTTCGGGCTTTTCGGCGTACCGAAGATGGGAGTTAAGGGTGTTGCTATGGCAACCACGATAAGCAGGTTCATTCAGCTGATGGGCTGTGCTTATGTTTCTTCGAAAGATGTTGGTGTAAGACTGACATTTAAGACCATGTTTGAGAGACATGAGCTTCTGCAGAAGGATTTCATTTCAATGGCGTTGCCGGCAATCGGAAACGATCTTGTCTGGTCTCTGGCATTCTCCATGTATGCAGTCATTCTCGGGCATATGGGGAATGATGCCGTGGCCGCCTATTCAATAGTAAATGTCGTAAGAAATCTCGGCTGTGTTCTATGCTATGGTATCGGGTCGGCAGCAGGCATTATAGTCGGACAGATACTGGGAGAAGGCAAGAGGGAAAGAGGCATATATATGGGGCATGTACTCCTCAGGCTTGCGGTGATAACAGGCGCGATCGGAGGCGTTATCGTACTGCTCATCATGCCGTTTGCGCTTAAGCATGCATCTCTGACGCCGACAGCTCTTGATTATCTTAGATTCATGCTTCTTATAAATACTTACTATATTATGGGTACAGCCGTTAATACCTGTCTTATCGCAGGTATTTTCAGGGCCGGCGGAGATTCTAAATTCGGATTTAAGTGTGATACGATAGATATGTGGTGCTATGCGGTTCCGTTGGGACTGCTTGCTGCATTTGTGTTTAAGCTTCCCGTAAAGGTGGTATATTTCCTGCTGTGTACAGATGAATTCGTTAAGTGGCCGTGGGTGCTTAAGAGGTTTTACAGTTATAAATGGGCGAATGATATCACGAGAGATGATGTATAGGGCGATTTAACATGAGACAGATGAACATGCTGGTTTCCGGACTTGTCGGAACGGGTGACAATAAGAGAATATGTGTTTATTTCAGTGATAAGGACAAGTACGCGGAAGGATCGATTCCCGATTGTAAAATAACCAAAAGCAGGGGCTTTGATCAGAATGAGATAAAGGATATAGAGGAATATCTTCGGGATAACAGGGATACGATAATAGAAGAAGCGAAGAAGGTTAATCCGCTTCGAGGCTTCATGGGTAAGAAGTAAGACAGATCTAAGTAATCAATAATCCGTACCTGTGGAGATAAAGTAATACAGAACTTACTGAAATAAATATATACAGATATGGTGAAATACCTGAAAAGAAATGAGGTAGGATGAGAGTAACTGTAAACAACATGGATCTTGCACAGATTGCAGACAGCGGACAGTGCTTCAGATGGAACAGAGCCGGAGACGGAAGCTATGATATAATTGCTTTTGGCAGGTATCTTAATATAAAACAGGATGGAAACAGCTTCACCCTTAACTGCAGTGAGCAGGAATGGGGGGAAATATGGTCATCATACCTGGATATCGGGACAGATTATGAAGGTATCGGAAGCAGTATAAGGCAGTCCGGTGATGAATATCTTAACAGAGCATATGAGTGCGGAAACGGAATAAGGATTCTCAGGCAGGAGCTATGGGAGACACTTATTTCGTTTATCATTTCACAGAACAACAATATAAAGAGAATAAAAGGAAGCATTGAGGCTATCTGTTCAAAGGCAGCCCTGCCTGTCATAGCATCCCCGTCAACAGCCGGATACAGATTTCCGGGTCCTTCGGATATAGACAGGGAATTCTTTAATGACAGGGAACTGGGGCTTGGATACAGAGATGTGTATCTTGCGGATATGTATGAATATGCAGTGAATAATCCGGGTTTTCCCGATGATCTTAAGACGATGAGTAATAAAGAGGCTTTTGTTAAGCTTAAATCTTTTAAGGGTATCGGTGACAAGGTTGCCAACTGCGTGTGTTTGTTCGGGCTGCATCATATAGATGCTTTTCCAATAGATACCCACATAAAACAGATACTGAATACTCATTATCCCGAAGGGTTTGATTTTGAAAGGTATAAGGGATATGCAGGTATAATACAGCAATATATGTTTAGCTATAAATTAAATGATTCCGATATAAGCAGTCGAACCGGAAACAGGTAAACAACATCATAAATTTCGTCCTTTGGAGGATTTAAATGCCGTTCTTGCCGGTGTCAAAACAGGATATGGAGGAAAGAGGGCTTAACCGGCTTGATTTCGTGTATGTGTGCGGGGATGCCTATGTGGATCATCCCTCTTTCGGGCATGCCATAATTTCACGTGTCCTTGAATCACACGGTTATTCGGTGGGGATCATAGCCCAGCCCGACTGGAAGGATGAAGAGAGCGTAGCGGTGCTTGGCAGGCCAAGGCTTGGCTTCCTTATAAGCGGCGGGAACATGGATTCAATGGTGAACCACTATACCGTTAACAAGAAGAAGAGGTCAAAAGATGCCTATTCACCGGGAGGAAGAACAGGATGCAGACCAGACAGGGCGACGATCGTATACGGGAACCTTATAAGACGCCGGTTTAAGGATGTACCGGTGATCATAGGGGGAATTGAGGCATCTTTGCGGCGGATGGGTCATTATGATTACTGGTCGGATTCAATGAAAAGATCGATCCTGCTTGATTCATCTGCGGATATTCTCTCATACGGAATGGGTGAGAGATCGATAGTTGAGATTGCCGATGCACTGAATGCAGGGATAGATGTAAAGGACATAAGCTTTGTGAGAGGTACGGTATATAAGACAAGAACCGTTCCAAAGACAGGCAATGTCTCAGAAGACAGGATTCCGGGAAATCATGAAGGAGCTTTTACGGCAAATGATGAAAACAGGGTGCTTATACTGCCGGGATATACCGAAATCTGTGAAGATAAAAGGAAATATGCGCTGTCATTTTCAATACAGTATGAAAATACAGATCCTTTTACAGCACATACGCTTGTAGAAGAATACGATCACAATGTTTTTGTTGTACAGAATCCACCGTCATATCCTCTTACAACACAGGAGATGGATGATATTTATGAGCTTCCGTATATGAACGCAGCTCATCCTGACGGGGATAAAAAAGGCGGGGTGCCCGCAATAGATGAGATCAGGTTTTCAATAACGAGTAACAGGGGGTGCTTCGGAGGCTGCAGCTTCTGCGCTCTTACCTTTCATCAGGGAAGGATAGTGCAGACAAGAAGCCATGAGTCGATAATCAGGGAAGCGGAAAGAATGACAAAGGATCCTGCCTTCAAGGGATATATACATGATGTTGGCGGTCCAACCGCGGATTTCAGGCATCCGTCCTGTGATAAACAGTTAAAATACGGAGTATGTAAGGACAGGCAGTGCCTGTTTCCGAAACCCTGTAAGAATTTAAGAACAGATCATTCGGATTATTTAAGCCTTCTCAGGAAGCTTCGGAAAATAAAGGGAGTTAAGAAGGTTTTTATAAGATCCGGTGTAAGATTTGACTATCTTATGGCAGATAAGGACGATTCATTTTTCCATGAAATGCTTAAATACCATGTGAGCGGACAGCTCAGGGTAGCTCCCGAGCATGTGTCCGACAGGGTGTTAAAATATATGGGGAAGCCCGGAAATGATGTTTATGTGGCTTTCCTTAGGAAATATGAGGAGTATAATAAGAGAACGGGTAAACAGCAGTATGCCGTACCGTATCTTATGTCCTCACATCCGGGTTCAACCATGAAGGAAGCGATCGAGCTGGCGGAATATATAAGGGATCTTGGATATATGCCACAGCAGGTTCAGGATTTCTATCCAACACCGTCAACACTGTCCACGGTTATGTATTATACGGGGTATGACCCCAGAAGCATTAAGACAGAAAAATTGCTGACTGAATCTGTCAGACCGGCAGATGGTGCGGAGAAAGTATATGTCGAGAGAAGTCCGCACCGCAAGGCAATGCAGAGGGCGCTTATTCAGTACCGGGATCCGGAAAACTATGAACTGGTTAAAGAGGCTCTGCTTGAATGCGGACGTACAGACCTTATCGGATATGGTAAGGGATGTCTGATACCTCCGAGACCCTTTACCGGGCCGGGGAACACGGCTGCCGGTAAAGACAGAAGAAAAAGTCAGAATAAACCGGGTAAAGCATCCGCAGAAACACTTGAAAAAGGCACACATTCAAAAAGACACGATCAACAGTCAAGGAAGAATACAATGCCTCGTGACAGATCAGGAAGTATGGATGATAAGAAAAATAATAAGTCTTATATAAGATCAGTACATAAAGGAGAGAAGAGGAAATGAAGAAAGGGCTTGTAATGGAAGGTGGAGCAATGAGAGGTCTGTTCACTGCCGGAGTTACAGATGTTTTTATGGAAAACGGAATAGAATTCGACGGAGGTATAGGAACGAGTGCAGGCGCCGCTTTCGGCTGTAATTATAAATCAAAGCAGATAGGCAGGGCATTAAGGTACAATAAGGCATACTGTGATGATAAGAGATATATAAGCATAAGAGGTCTGCTAAGAACGGGTAATCTTTATTCTGAGGATTTTTGTTACCACGAGATACCGGAAAGCCTTGACAAGTTTGACTGGGATACCTTTAAATCCAATCCGATGGAGTTCTATGTCACCTGTACAAATATAGAAACAGGTCTGGCCGTACATCATAAGTATGACAGTGAACTGGATGATTTTAATACATTTCTTGAATGGATAAGAGCTTCGTGCGCCATGCCGATGGTAGAACAGATAGTTGAGATAGACGGTATCAGGCTTTTGGACGGAGGAGTGGCCGATTCGGTTCCGATAAAATATTTCGAGGAAATAGGATATGACAGGAATGTGGTCATTCTTACACAGCCTCTTGATTATGTAAAGAAGAAGATCAAATATGGACCGGCTGCCAAGGCTATGTATCATGGATATCCCAAGCTTACAGAAGCCATGCTTGACAGGCATGACAGGTACAATGAGATTTACGGTTATATAAGAGATAAGGAATTAAAGGGTGAGCTTCTTGTGATAAGGCCGGAGAAATCCCTTAATATAAAGGTATCAAATAAACCGGATGAGCTGCAGAGAGTATACGATATAGGCAAAAGGACCGGGCTTGCAGAGGTTGAAAGAGTAAAGAAATATCTGGAGCAATAATATGAAAAAGGAAACATCCCTCATATTTACAGGGGATATAGGATTTGATAAATATATGGCAGGCAGGTGGGAGGATGAAGAGCTCATTGCGCCTGAAGTGCTTAAATTCCTAAGGAATACGGATCATCTGATCGTAAATGTCGAAGGTCCGCTGTCGGCAGGGAACAAACCGGCCGATGGAACCGGAATGAGAAATCCTGAAGCTGCGGCGGATAAAGGCGGAGGATCAGATACATCCACCAAAGACGAAAAATCCGGAGCGGCAGGGCTTGCAGCGACGCTTAAGCACAGTATGGATCCCAAAGTGGCGGATTTCCTAAAGGGAAGGCTTGGCGCCGATATCTGGAATATATGTAATAATCATATTATGGATGACGGCCCCGACGGAATGGCTTCAACGCTCGCGGTTGCAAGGGAGCATGGAGCTGTGACACTGGGCGCCGGAATGAACATTGATGAGGCAAAGAGGCCGGTGATCCTAAAAGAGGCCGGAGGCATCGGCATGATAGGTGCCGGATATCAGCGCGCATGCAGAAAGGCATCGGAAGATATCCCCGGCTGCTTAAGCTGGAGCGACATGGATACGATACGGGAGCAGATAGAGCTTATTAAATCAGACTGCAGGTGGTGTATAGTGGTTGCACACGGCGGTGAGGAATTCACGGCACTTCCGTCTCCGTATACAAGAGACAGATACCATGAATACTTAAAAATGGGTGCGGATATTGTAATATCGCATCATCCCCATGTTCCGATGAATTATGAAACAGTCGGAAATAAGGTGATCTTCTATTCACTTGGCAATTTTATATTTGATACGGATTATCAGCGTTCGCAGTTTAATACAGAGCTGGGACTGTTTATAAAGATCGATTTTACCGAAGAAGCATATGGCTTTAAGCCTTACGGGATAAGGATCGACAGGGAAAGTGAGAGGATAATAAGCAGTGAGCTTCCTCTTATATTTGAGGATGTTAATGAGGAAGAGTATAAGCGGCTTATTCCTCTTGCGGCAAAGATGTTTATCGTAAATACGAAAAAGCAGCTTAAATACCTGTATCCCGATAAATTCAGGGATGCATCGGAACAGGATTATATAGATAATTTCTATGAACCGCTTAGAAGCGGGCGGGTTCCGGGTGAAGTGCTCGACATGCAGATAATGTATCCATTGTCCCTTAAGGAAGAAGACAGGGAATGGGAGAAGAGCGGGCTTGAGAAAGTCAAGAAGTATATTACAGACCAGATAATGTGAGGCGGTGTGAGTCATGGATGTATCCCGTGACTCACACTCTTATTTATGAGGATATCCTGAAAACTATCGCTTCATCCGGCGGGATTGGCTTGCTGAAATAGTAGCCCTGTATTGTATCTGCGCCCATTTCACGCAGCCGGTCATACTGCCACTTCTCTTCAACACCCTCTATAAGCATTTCCTTGTCAAGATCATGCATAAGACGGATGACATTATGGATAAAGCTGTCCTTTCCTTCAACAAGATAGGTATCCACCAAAGATTTATCGAGCTTGATCACATCCACCGGTATATAGGTTAGATATCCGAGGGACGAGTAACCTGTTCCGAAATCATCCATGAGAAGACGGATGCCAAGCTTCTTAAAACGATCAAACAGATCCTGGGCCTGTGAGGATTTCTCAAGGAACAGCCCCTCGGTTATTTCTATCTCAACAAGTGATGACGGAATGTTGTAGGTCTTAAGAAGGTCTTCAAGGAAATCCACATAGCTTTCATCACTCAGCTGGTTTGATGAAAAGTTGATCGAAACGGGATGAGGGGTGTAACCTTTCCCGATCCATTCGGCAAGCTGTTTTACGACAAGCTCTGTTGTTATACGGCCTATACGCCATATCCAGCCGTTCTTCTCCGCTATCGGGATGAACTGACCCGGATAGACGCCCGGTGTCTTCATACGAACCAGAGCCTCATATCCGTTTACGCTTCTTGTTGCGGCATCTACCTGAGGCTGATAAACCATAAAGAATCCGTCATTTTCAAGTGCATACAGTACCTTTGCCTTGATCTCGCTCTCTTCTTTCTGCTTGGCCTTCTGCTCTGCTGAATACTCGATAACACAGTTCTTGCCCTTGCTTTTGGCGAGATACATGGCATTTTCCGCACAGGCGATGTGCTCCTTGACATGAGTTACACCGTCAGAATTGGAGATACCTATGCTTACGGTGGCGGATATCCATTCCCCGCCAAGAGGTGTGGGGGTGGAAAATGCGGTTATAAGCTCTTCTATGACAGGATCGTTGGGCAATATATTTGAACCCGGAACAATTATCATGAATTCGTCGCCCCCGAATCTTCCGCATATCCAGTTCTTTTTTGAGCAGAGATTCTCAAGTGCGGATGAAATATTACGAAGGATCATATCACCGCCGTTATTTCCGTAGGTGGCGTTTATGCCCTTGAAATTATTTAGATCCGCAAGTATTACACTGAAGGTATCGTCATCGGAGAAATCCGATTCAAGCTTCTCTGTTATGGCTCTTCTGTTGTATATGAGCAGTGACTGATCGTGTTCTGCAAGGAAACGGAGCTTGGCTTCTTCCTCATCCACGATGTTTTTTACATAATAGACACAGTTATGCTTGTTGTTAAAACCGTTAAAAATGGAAACGGCCATGTCATAACAGGTTTCATTTCCGCAGGCGGTACAGTTGATATGCTGTGTTTCATGGGTATATTTCCGCATATCGGCAAAGACATCTTTAAGTTCATCTTCATCCGGATATCTTACGGGAACATGAGATGATTTATCTGTATATTTTCTTTCGAAATCCGACAGCTTAAGATACTCATATCTTTTATTAAGGGCTTCCAGCCTCTTCTTTGGAGACAGTTCACTGCGCCATGCCTTATCGACGGGAGAGCTCTTGATGGAGGATCTTGCTTTCAGAAGCCAAATGAGAGGATCCTCATTTTCCGCTATTTCCGGTTCCGCAGCCGTTCCGCACAGGCATCCGTTCTTACAGTTAAGTACGTCAATAAGGGAAAAGCCCGTACTTCCGTCCGATATTTTCTCTGCGTTGTGCTTAAGATAGTTATACAGATGTTTTTCACCCTCAACCTGACGGATAAAGACATCCTCACCGAGAAGCCATGCTATGTTTTCCTTTAATCCTCCGGGCATGGGCCATATTCCGCCAAGCCCGTATTCCATACGGTCAAAGGACTGCTTTTTGTTAAGATCTTTGCTGCGCATCCTTTTCATAAGATGTGAAAAGGTTACATTGTATGATATAAGGCCATGTGTATTGGGATCGTTTATCTCCGTCTTTTTGGCGATACATGGACTAAGAAAAGCAAGCTTATCCTTTATCTTCAGATGCTTACGGGCATAGATCGCAGCGCACATAAGAGGGCTCTGAATGGGAAACAGCCTGTTTATAAGCTTCGGCTCATATTTTTCGATATAGCTGACAACAACAGGGCAGGGCTGGGATATCCCCCCGACAAAATCATTCTGCTGCATATAATTAACGTAACACCAGGTTGCTATATCTGCGCCAAAGGCTATGTTAATGAAGCGGTTTACACCAAGGGTACTCAGCTCTCCGAGAACTGCCTCGTATTCGTCCGGATAGTTGGCGGGAAATGAAGGGGCAATAAGCATAGAAAACTCTTCACCGCGCTCAAGAGCTTCAAAGAAAGCATCTGTATCATCTGTATATTCTCTTGCATTGTGTACACAGGCATCAAAACAGGCACCGCAGGCGATACATCTTTCACCGTCAACCTCGATGCGGAATTTGCCGGACTGCGGGTCTTCGACAGGTACACAGGCGCCAATGCAGCTGCAGGCTGTAATACACTTATTGCATCCGACACAGTTTTCATTTGTATAGACAAGACCTTTTGATATCATATGTTCACGTCTGTTCCGAATGGTCAAAACAATAAAAAGGGTATATATTATATCGGAGGTTTCTCATGATTCCGTTAGTAGTATAGATATAATCTAAATAATAAGTGTGAAAAAATCAAGCTATATTGCAGAAATTGTTTATTTTAGCGCTGTGTAAACTGCTCATGGAATGGTCTTGTAAGATCATACGGAATCTGAAAATATCGTCTCAAAAAAGCTGCCAGATACCCGGAAAGCTCACGGTGATCGTGGATCAAAGCTGCTTCTTCCCTGGCTTTTGCATGTATTTTATGCCATTTCATTATATAGGCTTCATATTCTGACAGATTCTCTATTCCGAGCCACTTCTTAATCTTTACCTTTGTCTTATTGGGATAAGGGCATTCGTTTATTTGCAGGAAATATGAGAATGAACCGTTCTCGTATATACGTCCGAGAGGATACAGCCGGCAGAAGCCCGGGCGGAAGCTGTGAATGGTGCATCTGCCTTCGGGACTCAGAAAAGTGCAGCCGTGTCCATCCGTATCTACCTTAAGATGCGGCAGCATAAGCCCGTCGGCAATTCCCAGCTCTATCATTGAATTGTTAAGCAGGGAGTCAAAGGTAGTATTAAGTCCTCTGCACAGCTCATATATATCATATGGATCAAGTATGATGGTATCATCCGTCAGGCGGCAGCATTCGCTGCAACCCTTACATTCCGCACAACCTATCTTAACCATGTCCGCAGATCGGTAACGCTTTCCGTCCGATATTTCTTCCATGTTTATATCACGTATCACAATCCGAATCTCCTTTTATAGCTGTTCATAAATAAATCTATTTTGTAACAGATACTAAACAGGTTTATGATAACAATTATACAGTCTGTAAGTGTTATTGGGAAGAAAAACAGATAGCAGTTTATTATCGGGAAAAATAGTTTTATTGAGTAATTCAGAAAAATCCTCTATAATAGCATCTATGACATATTATACGTATATAGTAAGATGCCGGGACGGAACGCTGTACACCGGATATACAACGGATATAGAGAGGCGGCTTTTGGCACATAATTCAGGAAAGGGTGCCAAATATACAAGGAGCAGGGGACCGGTAGAGCTTGTCTATTCAGAAGTATATAAGACAAAGGAAGAGGCCATGAGCCGCGAATGGCATATTAAGAGACTGACTAAAGAGAAGAAGGAGGAACTTATCAATGAAGGAAATAAAACAGATCATCACAAGCCTTCTGGAGACTGATGCATATAAGTTTTCCATGGGACAGGCAATCTACCATCAGTTCAGTGATTATAAGACAACATGGAGTTTTAAATGCAGGAATGAGGATGTTCACTTTACCAGGGAGATGGTTGAAGAAATAAAAGATCAGATCCGCATGTACTGTAATCTGCGGTTTAATGAGGATGAACTTGAATATCTTAATAAGATAAAGTGGTTAAGAGGATCATACGTTGATTTTCTGAGGCTTTGGAAGCCAAGGTTTGATGATTTCGAAATAGGTACGGATGCCGAGTGCGGGCTGTCAATAGAAACAAAGGGCACATGGCTTAATACCTCTATGTATGAGATACCGACCCTCGCCATTGTAAATGAGGTATATTTCCGGATGGCTTATGACTATGATGTGCTTATAAAGAGCTTTAAGGAACGTCTCCGTGATAAGGTTGCAAAGCTTGAAAACGGCGAATATGAGCTTAATGCCTTCTCTGAGTTCGGAATGAGGCGCCGCCTGTCATCGGAAGCTCAGGAGCTTGCGGTAAAGGCTCTGAAGGAAGGTAAATATGAAGGCTCATTCTTCGTCGGAACCTCAAATGTCTATCTTGCGAAGAAATATGGGATCACACCTGTCGGAACCATGGCGCATGAATGGATCATGTGTGTGGGCCAGGGTAATCATAAGCACAATCCCGCATATTCGAACTGGTATGCATTGGATGCATGGGTAAAGGAATACGGAGTGCTGAACGGAACCGCTCTTACCGACGCTATAACAACAGACTGCTTCTTAAGGGACTTCAGACTCACCTATTCTACGCTGTTCTCGGGCGTGAGACATGACAGCGGCGATCCGTATGAGTGGGGAGAGAAGATGATAAAGCATTATGAGGAGCTGGGCATCGATCCTAAAACAAAGACTCTGCTGTTCTCCGACAGCCTTGATTTCGAAAGGGCGACAAAGATCAACAGATATTTTAAAGGCAGGGTTAAGACGGCGTTCGGAATAGGAACCTATCTTGCCAACGATACTGAAGTTGAAGCACTTAATATAGTAATGAAAACAACAGCCTGCAACGGGATGGATGTTGCCAAGATATCGGATATTGAAGGCAAGGGAATGTGTAAGAACCCTGACTACATACATTATCTTAAGAGATGCATCGACTGGCGCATGGAACATGAAACCGGCGTGATAAGATAATTAAACGATTACCAGGCTGGCACAGCTGAAATCATTATACAGATCATAAAGTCTTCCTGTTTTCAGACCCACTACGGTGGGTCTGAGACAGTTATTACGGTTATTTTTGACCACCTTGGCAGGCTCTCCCGAGGACAGCGTCACTATGCTGTCAACAGGGAAAAGTATCACACAGTTAAAGAAGCTCTGCATTGCTTCCATGTCAAGATCCTGTGTCATTGCGAGGATCATTTCAACGGCTTCCCTTTTCGGGAAGGCCTTTTTATACGGGCGTTCCGTAACCAGAGCATCATATACATCTGCAACAGCGATTATTTTTGCGTACTTATGGATGGAATCGCCGGCTGTTCCCAGAGGATATCCCTTACCGCTGATCTTTTCGTGGTGCTGAAGCACACCCATCATAATGGGATTCGGGAGCTGATTCTTCTCCTTAAGGATCTTGAAACCAAACAGGGAATGCTGCTTCATAAGCTCGAATTCC
The DNA here is from genome assembly GCA_017450065.1 of Lachnospiraceae bacterium. Lineage (GTDB taxonomy): Bacteria > Bacillota > Clostridia > Lachnospirales > Lachnospiraceae > UBA2868. The sequence continues at coordinate 57,125 of JAFSYI010000028.1, read as the reverse complement.
TTATCGTCAAGGCGTCCGGGCTTGTTAAGCACTTCAAGCGGTATCTGTGATTTACCCAGATCATGCAGCAGTCCGGATATACCGAGTTCTCTTAACTGATCCTGGGTAAGTCCGCATCCCTGACCGATGACCATTGCCATCGTCGCCACATCCACACTGTGTTTAAAGGTATATTCATCACTTACCTTGATCATATTGATATCGATAGCTACGGCATTGCTGCTTGTGATGGCATTTATCAGCTCATTGGAGATATTGGTGGTTGTCTCCATGAAGTTATCGGAGTCGGTATTGTTAAACAGGTATTGTATACCTTCTCCGACGCGTTTGCAGACTTCTTCGTTCAGCTCAACCTTGGCAGGATCCTCTTCCCTGACTTCTTCTATCATCTTCTTCGTCTCTACGGGCAGATTGCGTTCGAGCTCGGATATATCCACATCATCGGATTCACCATCATTGATATAGACCGCCACTCCGTGATCTCTTAAGTATTCTATTTGAAAGTCATCCAGCACCATTCCGCGTGCGATCATTTCATGACCGTGAGCATCTACTATTGCCTGCTCGATCTTCATTCCGCGCTTAAGGGTACTGGTGCTTACAAGTTTACGTTTCGCCATAAAAATAATCTATCATAAATCATAAAGATTTTCAAATGTGACACACATCAATGTTGCCTTTACAAACCGCAAATTGTCCTATATAATATTGTAGTTACAGTGTGGACAGGATTAAAGTCACAGTGGAAAGGACAGAAATATGTACAACAAGGTATCGACAGACTTAAGCTTCGTTGAGAGAGAGAAAGAAATAGAGAAGTTCTGGTCTGATAATGACATTTTTAAGAAAAGCATGGAGAACAGGAAAGAAGGGGAGACTTATACCTTCTATGACGGCCCCCCGACGGCTAACGGTAAGCCGCATATAGGTCATGTGCTTACACGTGTCATTAAGGATATGATACCCAGATACCGTACAATGAAAGGATATTATGTTCCGCGTAAGGCAGGCTGGGATACTCACGGGCTTCCTGTGGAGCTTGAAGTTGAAGTACGCCTCGGACTTGACGGCAAGGAACAGATCGAAGAATATGGACTTGATCCGTTTATAAAGGAATGTAAGGAATCCGTATGGAAATATAAAGGGATGTGGGAGGATTTCTCCGGAACAGTCGGTTTCTGGGCTGACATGGATAATCCCTATGTTACCTATCATGATGATTTTATCGAATCGGAATGGTGGGCTCTTAAACAGATATGGAATAAAGGTCTGCTGTATAAGGGCTTTAAGATAGTTCCATACTGCCCGCGTTGCGGCACACCTCTTTCTTCACATGAGGTTGCACAGGGTTATAAGACATTAAAGGAACGTACGGCAATTGTCAGGTTTAAGATAAAGGGTGAGGAGAATGCTTATTTCCTTGCATGGACGACAACACCATGGACACTTGCATCAAATATTGCTCTGTGCGTAAATCCCGATGAAGCATATGTAAGAGTTAAAGCAGCGGACGGGAATATATATATACTGGCTCAGGCGCTGGCGGATCAGGTACTCGGAACTATTGAGAGGGAGGAAGGAACTCCGGCTTATGAGATTCTTGAGACCTATATCGGTAAGGATCTTGAATACAAGGAATATGAGCCTCTGTATCAGTGTGCTGCCGATGAGGCCAAGAAGCAGCATAAGAAGGCATTCTTCATATATGTTGATGATTACGTAACAATGTCTGACGGTACCGGAATCGTACATATAGCACCTGCTTTCGGTGAGGATGATGCAAGGGTCGGACGTAAATACGATGCTCCGTTTGTACAGATGGTGGATGAAAACGGTATAATGAAGGATGTTACTCCCTTTGCGGGTATGAGGTGTAAACCTACGAAGGAAGAACTTGAAAACGGAGCGGTTGATTGTGATAAGAATGTGCTTATCGAGCTTGATAAGAGAGGTCAGCTGTTCAGCGCTCCCAAGGTAGAGCATGATTATCCGCACTGCTGGAGATGTGATACACCTCTGCTTTACTATGCAAGGGAAAGCTGGTTTATAAAGATGACGGCGGTAAGGGATGACCTTGTTGCCAACAATAAGACGGTAAACTGGATCCCGCCTTCAATAGGCGAGGGGCGTTTCGGAAACTGGCTTGAGAATATTCAGGACTGGGGCGTATCCCGTAACCGTTACTGGGGAACTCCTCTTAATATCTGGGAGTGTCCGGACTGCGGCAAACAGATATGCATAGGATCAAGAGAAGAGCTTAAGGAAGCAAGCGGAAGAGAGGATGCTTTAAACGTTGAGCTTCACAGACCTTATATAGATGAGATAACCTGTAAGTGTCCGGACTGCGGTAAAGAGATGAAGCGTGTTCCCGAGGTTATCGACTGCTGGTTTGATTCGGGTGCCATGCCATTCGCACAGCATCATTATCCGTTTGAGAATAAGGAGCTGTTTGAAAGTCAGTTCCCTGCGCAGTTCATATCAGAAGCTGTGGATCAGACAAGAGGATGGTTCTACTCACTTATGGCGGAATCGACGATCCTGTTTAATAAGTCGCCCTATGAGAATGTTATAGTTCTCGGGCTTGTGCTTGATGAAAACGGCGAGAAGATGAGTAAATCAAAGGGTAATGCGGTAGATCCCTTCGAAGCTCTTAAGACTATGGGTGCGGATGCGATCCGCTGGTATTTCTACATTAATTCGGCACCGTGGCTTCCCAACCGTTTCCATGACAAGGCGGTTATGGAAGGACAGAGGAAGTTCATGGGAACTCTGTGGAATACCTATGCTTTCTTTGTGCTCTATGCCAATATAGATGACTTTGATGCAAGCAAATATCAGCTTGAAGATAATGAAGGAATCCCTATGGATTCCTCTGATGCTTCAAAGCCGGCGGGCGACTCCGGCGCAAAGGTCGGTGTCAGATATGATATGCTTTCTGTAATGGATAAGTGGATATTAAGCAAGCTTAACACGGTTGTGGGAGAGGTTGATGATAATCTCTTTAATTACAGGATACCCGAGGCGGCAAGGGCATTATCCGAATTTGTTGATGATCTTTCCAACTGGTATGTAAGACGCTGCCGCGAGAGGTTCTGGGCAAAGGGTATGGAACAGGATAAGATAAATGCCTACATGACACTGTATACCTCGCTTGTTACCATAAGCAAGGCAGCTGCCCCGATGATACCCTTTATGACAGAGCAGATATATCAGAATCTTGTACGAAATATTGATAAGTCTGCACCCGAGAGTATACATCTGTGTGACTTCCCGAAGGTTAACGAGGCATTCATAGATGCCGGGCTTGAGAAGAACATGGACGCTGTGCTAAAGACGGTTGTCATGGGACGTGCCTGTAGGAATGCCTGCAGTATAAAGAACAGACAGCCCATAGGCAAGATGCTTGTCAAGGCGCCGTTTGAGCTCTCCGAGTTCTATAAAGAGATTATTGAGGATGAGCTTAACATAAAATCGGTTGAATTCAGGGATGATGTCAGTGATTTTACTTCCTATTCATTAAAGCCTCAGCTTAAAACACTGGGACCCAAATACGGCAAGCTCATAGGTGCGATCAAACAGACCCTGGCTCAGACAGACGGAAATGAGGCCATGAGTAAGCTTAATATGGGTGAAGACCTTAAGTTTGACATCGGCGGCACAGAGGTTGTACTATCAAAAGAAGATCTCCTTATCGAGCCTGTTCAGAAGGACGGTTACGTATCTGAGAATGACAACCAGGTAACCGTAGTGCTTGATACTAATCTTACTCCCGAGCTTATAGAGGAAGGCTTTGTGCGCGAGCTTATCAGTAAGATACAGACAATGCGTAAGGAAGCCGGCTTCGAGGTTATGGATAAGATCATTGTCTATGCAAAGGACAATGATAAGATTAATGGTATAATGGAAGCAAACAAGGCTGACATAATAAGGGATGTAATGGCTGATGATATCAAATATGATACATCCGACGGCTATGTGAAGGATTGGGATATTAACGGTGAGAAGGTTACTCTCGGCGTTAAGAAAATAGAAGCTTAAAGTATCTATGATCAAACAAATAGGAGGTTAAGGGTTTTGGTTAAGAAGCAACAGCAGCAGAAATTCGACAAAGAAGCATTTAAGAAGGTTGTCAAGGACAACGTAAAGACTCTGTACAGAAAGACCCTGGAAGAAGCTACGGATCAGCAGATATTCCAGGCAGTATGCTATGCGGTTAAGGATACGATCATTGATAACTGGATGGATACCCAGAAGGCATATGAAAAGAAGGATCCGAAGACTGTTTATTATCTGTCGATGGAATTCCTCATGGGACGTGCTCTCGGAAACAGCCTTATTAACTTAAGAGAATACGGTGAGGTTGCAGAGGCTCTTGATGAGCTGGGAATAGACCTTAATGCAGTTGAGGATCAGGAGAGGGATGCGGCTCTCGGAAACGGAGGCCTCGGACGTCTGGCTGCCTGCTTCCTTGATTCACTTGCCACTCTCGGATACAGTGCATACGGCTGCGGAATAAGATACCGTTACGGTTTCTTTAAACAGGAGATAAGAGACGGATATCAGCTTGAGGTACCGGATAACTGGCTTAAGGACGGCAATCCCTTCGAGCTTCGCCGCCCCGAGTATGCCAAGATAGTTAAGTTCGGCGGATATGTTAAGGTAGATGTTGATGAGAACGGCGAGAGTCATTTCTCACAGGAAGGATATCAGTCGGTACAGGCCATTCCCTATGATCTTCCGGTTGTGGGATACGGCAACAGAATAGTAAATACCTTAAGGATCTGGGATGCACAGCCAATCGAGTGCTTCCAGCTTGATTCCTTCGACAAGGGTGATTATAAGATGGCAGTAGAGCAGGAGAACCTTGCCAAGAACATCTGTGAGGTGCTCTATCCCAACGATAATCACTATGCCGGTAAGGAATTAAGGCTTAAACAGCAGTATTTCTTCATCTCGGCAAGCATTCAGGAAGCCGTTGAGAAATACATGCGCACACATGATGATGTTAAGAAGCTTCATGAGAAGGTTGTCTTCCAGCTTAATGATACCCATCCCACGGTAACAGTTGCAGAGCTTATGCGTATACTTATGGATGAGTACAATCTCGGTTGGGATGCGGCGTGGGCAGTGACCACGAAGTGCTGTGCATATACCAACCATACGATCATGTCGGAAGCATTGGAGAAATGGCCTATCGAGCTGTTCTCAAGACTGCTTCCCAGAATATACCAGATAATAGAGGAGATAAACAGAAGGTTTATCGATCAGATAAGGGCCAAGTATCCTGGAAATGAGGAGAAGGTTCGCAAGATGGCTATCATCTATGACGGACAGGTTAAGATGGCACATCTTGCTATCTGTGCCGGATTCTCGGTTAACGGTGTTGCAAGGCTGCATACGGAGATCCTTAAGAATCAGGAGCTTAGGGACTTCTACGAGATGATGCCCGAGAAGTTCAATAATAAGACAAACGGCATCACTCAGAGACGTTTCCTCTTACACGGTAATCCGCTTCTTGCCGACTGGGTAACCGGAAGAGTAGGTGATGACTGGATAACCAATCTGCCTAAGATCAATAAGATCAAGGTATTTGCAGATGATCCCAAGGCTCAGCAGGAGTTTATGAACATCAAGTACCAGAATAAGGTTCGTCTTGCCAGGTACATTCTTGAAAATAACGGTATTGAGGTTGATCCCAGATCGATCTTCGATGTTCAGGTAAAGAGGCTTCATGAGTACAAGAGACAGCTGCTTAACATCCTTCACATCATGTATCTGTACAATGAGCTTAAGGAGCATCCCGAGATGGAATTCTTCCCGAGGACATTCATTTTCGGTGCCAAGGCGGCAGCAGGCTACAGGACTGCAAAGCTTACCATCAAGCTTATAAATACTGTTGCGGATGTAATTAACAATGATGCTTCATTAGACGGTAAGATCAAGGTTGTATTTATAGAGGACTACAGGGTATCTAATGCCGAGCTTATCTTTGCGGCAGCCGATGTATCCGAGCAGATATCAACAGCCAGCAAGGAGGCATCCGGTACAGGTAACATGAAGTTCATGCTTAACGGCGCGGTTACTCTCGGAACCATGGACGGAGCCAATGTTGAGATAGTAGAAGAAGTCGGAGAGGAGAATGCATTTATCTTCGGTCTTTCATCGGAAGAGGTTATCAATTACGAGAACAAGGGCGGCTACAATCCTCAGGAGATATTCAACAACGATCCCGATATCCGCAAGGTGCTCATGCAGCTTATAAACGGATATTACTGCCCGGACGATCCCGAGAGATTCAGAGATCTGTATAACTCACTGCTTAACACCCAGGTTTCATCGAGAGCCGATACCTACTTCATCCTTAAGGATTTCAAGTCCTATGCAGAAGCTCAGAAGAGGGTTGAGGAAGCATACAGGGATGAGAAGAGATGGGCAAGGATGGCAATACTTAATACCGCATGCTCCGGTAAGTTCACATCAGACCGTACCATCCAGCAGTATGTAGATGAGATATGGCATCTTGACAAGGTGACCTTAAGGAAGTAAACTCAGGAAGCATGGATTCCGGGGTTATAAAACAAAAACAAGGATAAACTAATAAGAAGATAAAGAAGCGGACGCCGTAGATTAAGTAACGGTGCCCGCTTTCTTTTATTATTATCACCTTTATGGTATTATAGAATAGTGAATTTCTGATGAAATTCACTATTCTATGATTTAATAAACGCTTACGGTGATCTTTATGAATGATGATATAAACATAAATCCAACGGAATATGATCCTCTGACTCTTACCGACAGAGATACGGGATCTACATATTATGGCGGGGATCAGGGATGGTATAAGTCAAATACCATGGCTTTTGCAGGCTGTGGATCGGTTGCCTGTGCAAATATGCTGAGAATCCTTGCGCACAGATATCCATCGGTGTTTGTGGATGAGAAGGTTTCCAAAGATCTTAGGACATTAACGGACGAATCGTATTATAAGGATGATTTTACCGGATTTATGGGAAGGATATATAAGTCAATGTTTGTATTTGAGATTCCTTTAATAAGGCGGATATATGATGCGGTAAAGCGTGGAAACAAGGTGTTTAAGGTAGTTCCTCCAAGCTTCGGAATGAGTCTTAACGGGTTTATACGTGGTACGCTTAAATACTGCAGGAAGCAGGGACTTTTACTGCATGCGCATGCCATTCCCACAGCCTTCTGTTCATATGATAAGGGGCTTGATTTTATAAAAGAAGGTCTTGATAAGGCTGGTTCGGTAGTGATGCTTACATCGATGAACAGGCATCCGCTCAGGCTTTATTCCGGCAGGAGCGGAGAGCTTAATCAGGGATATGACAGTAAAAAAGGCGTAAAGTCGCATTTTATGACGATAACCGGAATTGTGGATGGTGAGAATGGGAATAAGGGAGATGAACCGCTTATAAAGCTTACGACCTGGGGGCGTGTTGCAACAGTGCCATATGGTAAGCTGAACCGTTCCTGGCACAGGCCGTGGGCATATACAAGCTGTCTGTATTACTTCACTCCGGCAGAATCGGAGGCAGTTGTGAGGGCAGATATCAGGAAGTCATATTGTACCCTGGTCAAAGCGGTATTAATGGGTTTGTTTGGATGGGTATTTATTCCATTTGAGGGAAAGCATAAGAAGAACCGATCATAAAGAGTAACTTTTGGAGAATGAAGCTTGGAAAAAAGATTATACGATAGCAATAAAAGCAGGAAGGTTAATACAGCATTTACTGCAGGCTGTATTTTATCGATGTTCATCACAGCTTTGATGATCTTAGGATGCAATGGGGGTAATACGGGGAATAAGGTGTCCGGTAAGGATGCCGAACACGTAGATGTAACAGAGAAACAGGAGCCGGTTATACAACTGAAAGATTATGATGATGCGGGTGATCCGGAGAACGGAAGTGAACCGGAAGACTTAAGGAAGACAGACATCAGTGCTGAGGTGCAGAGTGACAGCCTTGCCGAAGATAATATCCCGGGGGAAGAAGTAAATCATATGGCCGGCGACTTTTATATAACAGAGATAACAGATGACATATTTGACCGGATATACGGCAAGTCATTTAAGGAAGACTGCACACTGCCACGTGAGGAGCTTAGATATCTCCATGTGCTTCACAAGGATATAAACGGAGAAGAGCATGAGGGTGAAATGATCGTAAACAGGCATATAGCCGAAGATGTGCTGGATATCCTTAAGGAACTTTACGAAAATGATTATCCTATAGAGAAGATAAGGCTGGTGGATGAATACGGGGCAGATGATGAGCTTTCAATGGAGGATAACAATTCTTCCTGCTTTAACTTCAGATTCATTCCGAGAACCAAAAAGATATCAAAGCATGGCATGGGTATGGCGGTCGATATAAACACGCTGTATAATCCCTATATTACAACCGTTAACGGCAGGAGAAATGTTGATCCCGTTAATGCTGAGCCATATGTGGACAGGGATGCGGATTTTGATTATAAGATCGAAAAAGGAGATCTTTGCTATAATCTGTTCACAGGACATGGCTTTACATGGGGAGGAGAATGGAAAAACAGTAAGGATTATCAGCATTTCGAGATACCGGATGAGAAGATTAAGGAGTTCTATCCGGACTGATCGTGTATTATCATATTGTTCCGAGGTAATCTGCAAGGGCAGCAGGACATAAAGCCCTTATATGTGTGCCCTCCGGTTCGAAGCTTTCCTCCAATACTTCTCCTTCATTGTGTATCCGGCTTAAGATGCTTCCGGCGCTGTAAGGAAGGATTAAATCGACCAGCCGGCTTCCTCTTTGAAGGATTTCACGCAGAGCGTCAAGAAGATCATCCATTCCGTAGCCTGTACGTGCGGAAATAAATATTGAATCACTTCCGGCGCTGTTTTTTATAGTCAGCTCTTTATCCCTTATATCTGCCTTGTTGTATACATAGATTCGAGGAATTCCCGATACATCCAGTTCTCTCAGGGTATCCTCCGTGATCCGCCTATGCATGGTATAATGAGGATCGGATGAATCCATTACGATCAACAGCACATCTGCATATTTTACTTCCGCAAGGGTAGATCGGAAGGCCTTAATAAGGTCATGAGGTATATTCTCTATAAATCCAACCGTATCAGACAAAAGAAACGGCCTTCTTCCGGGAATTGCAATCTTTCTTACAGATGTATCAAGAGTAGCAAAAAGCATGTCTTTCTCAAACACCTTTTTCTCCGAATCTTCAGTGTATGATGAAACAGAGGATTCTATCAGGCGGTTCATTAAAGATGATTTGCCGGCATTTGTATATCCGACTAAAGCAACAAGGGGATAGCCGTTCCTGATCCTTCCCCTGCGCTGTACTTCACGGGTGAGCTCTATCTGTTTAAGTTCCTTCTTAAGCTCTGTTATACGGTGCGATATCTGGCGTCTGTCAAGCTCAATCTGCTTCTCACCGATACCCTTGTTTGCACGGCTTCCGCCACCGCCGCTCTGACGGCCAAGATGCTTCCACATTCCGGTAAGCCGGGGCAGCATATAGTGAAGATAAGCTGATTCTACCTGCAGTCTGGCCTCTCTTGTACGAGCCCTGCGCGAAAATATCTCAAGAATAAGGTTGGTCCTGTCCCATACGGGAATACCGATGATCTTCTGCAGATTCTTCATCTGTGTGGGTGAGAGGTTTCCGAGGCATACTGCATATTCGGCTTCCGTTCCGCGGATAACGTAAGTAAGCTCCTCTGCCTTTCCCGAACCGATCCAGGTGGCATTATCGGGATGGGGAAGAGACTGGGTAATGATTTCCTTCGTCTCAAGGTCACATGCTTCGCAGAGATTCTTAAGCTCATTAACCGCGTGATCGAATTCTTCGTCATCCTCTGTCGTCCGAAGACAGACAAGGACCACCGGAATAAGGGCATCCTGTATTTGATTGTCTGTTTCTTTGTCTATGTACATAAGTTCCTTTATAAATAAAATGTATTTTGATCCTGTTCCGAATAGTTAGAGTAATTACTTTATTGATTCTCCGCACTGCTTATTTTCTTCATCAGCCATATACAGAAGGCAAGAGAAGGGAAAAAAGTCAGGACATAAGCAAGGGGCTGAGCCTCCTGTATTCCGCTTAGTCCTCTTAAACGGGAAAGTATGATCAGTGCAGGTATGAAGAATATCCCGCTTCTTAAAGATGACAGTATTGAAGCTCCGGCACTGTGACCGGTACTCTGGAACAGCATTTCAGTGACCATGGAAAGAGGAAGGAACAGAAGCGCCGCAAGGTTGAGCCTTAATGCTCTTGTACCTATTTCTATAACTCTCGGATCATCCCTGAACATGCCTATGACATTTCCGGAATGGATAAACATCGCTATTATGGCGATGCCCATCATGACCTCGCCTATGGCAAGCGTGAAATTAAAGCCCTTTTTCACACGGTCGTATTTCCCGGCACCGTAATTAAACGCACTTACCGGCTGAAAGCCCTGCCCTACGCCGAGCGCGACCGAAAATATGAAAAAGGATATCCTGGATACAATGCTCATGGCGGCTACAGCCTCATCACCATATACACCGGCATTGCTGTTTAATATTATGGTCGCGATACTTCCAAGACCCTGACGCAGCAGCGATGGCAGGCCGGCAGCACATATTCTTAATAACAGATCGTTGCCGGGCTGTACATTGTTTACTGAAAGCCTGCAGGTAGTTCTGCCTCTTAAAAACATTGACAGAAGGATGAAGAAGCTGGTTATCTGGCTTATACAGGTCGACAGTCCTGCACCCGCCACACCCATTTTCAGTCCAAACATAAGTATCGGATCACCGATCATATTGAGTATTGAACCGGTCAGCAGTCCGATCATTCCTATGGCTGCCTTACCTTCATATCTGAGCACATTATTCATCGTAAAGCTGGCAGTCATGAAGGGTGTTGCAATCAGAACGTAGGTAATATACTGCCTTGCATAAGGAGCAATCGTTACAGTACTTCCCAAAGCCATGATGAGAGGATCGAGAAAGATAAATGAAAGTATCGCGATCAGACCTCCGGCACCCATGGCAAAGAAGAAAGCCGTAGATGCGGTCTCGGAAGCTTTACCGGCATTTTTGGCACCGAGAAGTCTTGAAGCTATGCTTCCTCCGCCCTGTCCGAACATAAATCCCACAGCCTGCACTATTGCCATGTAACCGAATACGATTCCCACGGCTCCGCTGGCTGAATTTCCCAGCCTGCCTACAAAAGCTGTATCTACCAGATTATATATATTCGTTACCAGCATGTTGATTACCGTAGGTATCGAAAGAGAGATTATCAGCTTCGGAATGGGGGTTTCCGTCATTTTCTTAAACTGTTCGGTCTGTTTGCTGTCAGCTGCCATTGTTAAATATTCCTGTGTTGTGTCTAATGTACCTTTAATGTATCTGTTCTGAACAGGTACATTATATTTTAGGAGAAATCCAAAATCAAGTTATTGAGTTCAGTCCTTATTAAGGCCATCTGACGTGTTTTATAAGAATAATGCTTGCAGTATAAGGGTTGCTGGGATACAATAATATTTTAGGATAGTATGATTTTTAGTAAATATCCAAAACAGCGAAAAATACGTAGTATTTTGAGCCTGTTCTGAATAGTTACGATTTTTAAAGAAATAAATACAGCAGGAGGTTTTCATGGTCACATTAACGGAAGGCGGAGCATGGCTTATCAACGGGAGGGATATCATCCCGGATAATGAGGATGCTCTGTCAAAGGTACAGGCGGCAGCAGGCAGGCAGATAACCAGGGAAGAGGCAGCAGAGAATACGATCGCATATGGTATTCTTAAGGAACATAACACATCGGATACAATGGATAAGCTTAAGATACGGTTCGATAAGCTTACCTCTCATGATATAACTTTTGTAGGAATTATCCAGACGGCAAGAGCTTCGGGACTGGAGAAGTTCCCGATGCCGTATGTGCTGACGAACTGTCATAACAGCTTATGTGCAGTCGGTGGTACTATAAATGAAGATGACCATATGTTCGGACTATCATGTGCCAAGAAGTATGGCGGAGTATATGTTCCTCCGCATCAGGCAGTCATCCATCAGTTCGCCCGCGAGATGCTCGCAGGCTGCGGCAGGATGATACTTGGTTCCGATTCACATACAAGATACGGCGCTCTGGGAACAATGGCGGTCGGTGAAGGCGGTCCGGAGCTGGTTAAGCAGCTTCTTAACAGAACCTATGATATAGACAGGCCGGGCGTTGTAGGAGTATATCTTACGGGTGCTCCGAATCCGGGTGTCGGTCCGCAGGACGTTGCGCTGGCAATAATAGGAGCTGTATTTAAGAACGGTTATGTTAAGAATAAGGTAATGGAATTCGTGGGACCGGGTGTGGCATCATTAAGTGCCGACTTCAGGATCGGGATCGATGTTATGACCACTGAGACCACATGTCTGTCATCAATCTGGAGAACAGATGGGCAGATAGAGGAATTCTATGATATACACGGAAGAAAAGAAGAATATAAGGAGCTTAATCCGGGTGATGTGGCTTATTACGACGGACTGATAGAGATAGATCTGAGTACCGTTAAGCCGATGATCGCCATGCCGTTCCATCCGAGTAATACCTATACTATTGATGAACTCAATGACAATCTTCTGGATATCCTTGATGATGTTGAGAAGAGAGCGCTTGTCAGCCTTGACGGACAGGTTGAGTATACCCTTAAAAACAAGGTAAGGGATGGAAAACTGTATGTTGATCAGGGTATAATCGCAGGCTGTGCGGGCGGTGGTTTCGAAAATATCTGTGCGGCAGCCGATATACTCGACGGTGCAAGCATAGGATATGATGAGTTCACGTTAAGTGTTTATCCTGCATCAATGCCTGTATATATGGAGCTGATAAGGAATGGATGTGCTGCTAAGATAATGGAGACGGGAGCGGTGCTTAAGACAGCTTTCTGCGGACCGTGCTTCGGAGCCGGAGATACACCGGCCAATAATGCATTTTCAATAAGACATTCAACACGTAACTTCCCGAACCGCGAGGGCTCGAAGCTACAGAACGGTCAGATTTCATCGGTTGCTCTCATGGATGCGCGCTCTATTGCCGCAACGGCTGCGAATAAGGGATACCTTACCGGTGCAGACAGGTTTATTGAAGAAGGTACTCTTAAGAAATATAAGTATCATTTTGATAAGACGATCTATGAAAACCGTGTATTTGATTCTCATGGCATTGCTGACCCGGATGAGGAGATCAGGTTCGGTCCCAACATAAAGGATTGGCCGAAGATGAGCGCACTGCCCGAGAATCTGGTGCTTCGCTGTGTATCGGAGATCCATGATCCGGTTACGACAACGGATGAGCTCATCCCATCGGGTGAGACTTCTTCATTCCGTTCCAATCCTCTTGGCCTTGCAGAGTTCACTCTTTCGAGGAAGGATCCTGATTATGTAGGTCTTGCAAAGGAGATCAAGAAGGCTGAGGATGCAAGGATAAGCGGTGGGCATCCGTGTGAAGCCAATCCGGATATTAAGGGTGTGATGGATAATATTAAGAAGAAGTTCTCTGATGCAGACAGGACAAACACAGGCTTTGGAAGTACGATCTTTGCCGTAAAGCCGGGTGACGGTTCTGCAAGAGAACAGGCAGCTTCATGTCAGAAGGTACTTGGAGGCTGGGCTAATATTGCCAATGAGTATGCCACCAAGAGGTATCGCAGCAATCTTATCAACTGGGGTATGCTTCCCTTCCTTATCGAAGAGGGAGAACTTCCGTTTAAGAATAAGGATTATCTCTTCTTCCCGGGAATACGTAAGGCGGTTGAGGAGAAGGCTTCGGAAATAAAGGGATACGTTGTCGGAGATGAACTGAAGGAATTCGTTGTAAGGCTTGGCGATCTTACGGATGATGAAAGGGAAATAATCCTCAAGGGATGCCTTATAAATTACTACGCCGGATAAAATCAGCTGATTATGGAGACAGACATGGATAAATACCTGTATTATTGTGAAAACTGTGATAAACTGTTCAAGCTCAGCAATAAAGGGAAGAAGGTTAAATGTACCAAGTGCGGTGCTATGCTGAAGGATCTTGAGATCACCTCATCGGATTATGAGGCATTAAGCCCTGATGAAAAAGAAGTATTGAAAATGTGGACCGTGGTAGATAATACCCGGGATGAAGCTGAAACCGATGCATTAAGCCGGAGGACTGATAAGATTGATGAGAAGAGTAATCTGCATGATCAGTCTTCAGTTATGCCAGGATTGGAGACGGAATCATCAGAGCCTGATACATTGTTTGCCGGTTCGGGGAGCAGCCTGTTCAGCAGTGTAATGTCAGAAACAGATAGTGAACCGAAGACTGAGTCAGTACAGGATACAGCGACAGATGACAACTATGGTCAGGATGATACGGGACTTGATTCCGGTTCCGATTTCGATGGGGATCTGGACTTCTTCTTTGAGAATCAGGATGAGGGAATAAGTACACCGGGTATTGCATCCGATAAGGGCAGTGGCGCAGGTGCGTCGTCTTCCAACGAGAAGAAGCTTGATTCGGGTTCCGATTACGGTATGGATGATGATTATGACCAGCTATTTGGATTTGATGAAGAACCGGACAATAAGGGGGATCACAAAGAGCAGCCGTCGCAGACTCAGGGTTCTGAACCGGGCCCGGGTTTTCCTGGTGGATCCGCAAGCAGTCAGGATTCAGGCTCAGACAGCGGTGGATTCTCGTTCTTTGGCAGTATGGGTGTTGATAAGGGAATCACTGTAAGCTCAGGTTCTACCGGCGATTCAGGTTCAAGCTTCTTTGGCGGAACGGATTCAGGCGTCTCAGCCGGTACGGGCAGTGAGCCACTCTATGATAATATGAATTCAGCTTCATCGGGAGCATATGATGAGAAGCCTGCGGTAACAGGCGGGACAATGTACAGCGGTCCGAAATCCGTCCCATCATCCTTTAGTTCTGCCGGAACCTTTGATGATGATCCGGCTATGAAGATGCTGGATATTTTGTCATGGGCATTTGGACTGGCACCGTTTATCATGGGCGTAATAAATCTGATCCTTTCAAAGATCGGGATACAGATTGGCAGTGTTTTTGCAATTGTCGTTTATATAGTGATAATGGCATTAGACAGTAATTATATGAGACAGTTAGGGGCCGAAGTGGGAATCGGATGGAAAATACTCGCCGTACTGCTTTTCCCTCCTGCGTATCTGTTTAAGAAAGCAGATGCCATCGGACAGAAGAAGACAGCCGCTTATGTAAGTCTTGCAGCATGGATTCTGTCACTTATACTGATATTTTTTGTAATGGCAGCTGTCTTTGCGGCATTGAGTTTTCTCTGATTTAGACAACCGGTCATGGATATGATCATAAAGAGCCACCGGACACTATATGTCCGGTGGCTCTTCTTCAGCTTGCTACGTCTAAGTGCTGAATAGTGCCGGCTTGTCCGTTTTCATATAAAAACATGCCTGTTTTACGTATTACCGCGTTAACATTATTGGTCATACTGTTATTAAGCGAATAGTTGGTGGAAACGCTCCCGAGGTATATTGCGCCTACTCCCTTTTCTGACAGTCCGTACACGGAAGAACTCCCGTCTTCATTCATTGAATATATAAGAAGTTTATTCCAAATGGAGTCGGCTTCGTCAATCCAGCCGTTACCGTCGGAATCATAGGCAGCAAGATCCCTGAAACCATCTCCGGATTTTGTTCCGAACAGCTCGCTTCCGTCATTTATCTTTCCGTCGCCGTTTCTGTCAAGAGCCAGAAATCCACTGCTTTTATTAAGCATGGAGATATTGTCCTTTACTCCGTCGCTGTCTATATCGAACATAAATTTCTGATCCGAAACACCTGCAATATCCGTATCAAGATTGATAACAAGAGGATCGCACAGCTTTCCTGTATTGAATGTATGCTCCTTCCCGTAATATTTCTCGAAGCTTCTGCTCATCTCAAAGCTTAAGTTAAAATCCAGTTCTCTTCCGTCTGCGGTTACCACTGTACCGGCTGTGTGATAACTTAACTCTTCACTTTCCGCAAAGTAATGCGCCTCATAATTTTTTAAGACGCCGGATCCTTTACTGCCGGAAGTATCATTGAAGGTTTCATTAAAACTCTTCGTATCAACATCATCATCTGTCTCCCGCCCGAACAAAAGACGCAGAAGATAGATGATACATTCGGTTTTTATCCTGTTCATGGCACTTTCTTCATCGTGATTATGGGTAATACGCGAGGTTCCCATCGTTTCGAACCGCTTCTTAAGGTTCTCCAGTGAGTTACGGAAGCTGCCATGTGCCTCGTTGCCAATCTGCCTGCTGTTGCTTTCGTTTAATGTTAAGCCTCCCGTTGCATTATTACCGGGCGCTGTCACAGCCATTATGCTGCTGCCGGTCCCGTAGGCATCCATGCGCAATGAGGAGTATCTCCTCACGGATTCCATTCCTACCGTACTGCTTTGAATGATCAATAAGTAACCCCCTTTTAGATTATGATTATGAGGGTACCGCCACTATCTCAATGCTTACGTCCGTGTTTACAAATCAAAAAGAGCATGACTAAAAGCAGTATCCGTTCTGCTTATTGCCTGCCCTCCGTGGTCGATACACTGTTGTCTGTTCTGTAAACACTCCATGGAATGTTAGTCGATCGATCTAAATAGTATATCGGACATTTGTGGTTACACTTAACCCCGGATGTGATAAAAGAATACCCGCAATACTCCTGCTATGCGATATTACCTGAAGAGAGGTTACAGATCTAATCCTCTTCAAGAACCTGAAGCTCCAGATAATCGAATTCTGTCTCTTCAATGAAATTGTCGGCATAGAAACGGCATTTGGCGTGACGCCTGAATTCGGCAACGGTGGCATCAAGCCAGATGGGAACGCTCAGATCGAACTCGCGGCATATGCTGTCAAGGGCACTGAAGACCTTGTGGGTGCGGGTGTCATCTTCATAGTTCTCTATCACGATATCCTTAAGTATACGGTTGTCTTTTATGACTTTACCCCATGTACGCATACCTGTTTCCTTTCAGATGACAAAAAAGAAATGTCGTCATTGTTATCTTTGTCAAAGATTTACATATTTATGTGAAAAAATTGTGAAATTATAGTAAAATTACATAAATACTCGTGCATTTTTTCACAAACTATGTTATACTAAACCATGTAGATTTGTCCATACGTAACTATTCATAACGGCATATATTAAAAATGAAATAATGGTGAGGTAACAGGGGTGGAGTACAAACCTAACGGAGTGGATCAGGTAGATGACTGGCAGACCATGATCCTTTTATATAATTCGGCACTTAAGGAAGTAGGAACCAAGCTGGAGATACTTAATGATGAGTTCCAGCACATTCATCAGTATAATCCGATAGAACATATCAAATCGCGTGTTAAGACATCGGAAAGCATTGTAAGGAAGCTTAAGAAGAGAGGCTATGAGTCTACTCTTGAGAATATGCAGAAGTACGTAAATGATATTGCCGGGATAAGGGTTATCTGTTCATTTACGTCGGATATTTACAGGGTTGCCGACATGCTGGCCAACCAGAGCGATGTTAAGGTTCTGTATATAAAGGATTATATCAAGAATCCCAAAGAGAGCGGATATAAGAGCTATCATATGATAGTCAGTGTTCCGATATATCTGTCGGACAGCGTGATCGATACGAAGGTAGAGGTCCAGATCAGAACGGTTGCCATGGATTTCTGGGCAAGCCTTGAGCATAAGATGAATTATAAGTTCGATATGAATGCTCCTGAAGAGATTAAGAAGGAGCTCTATGAGTGTGCTCAGATGGTGTCGGCACTTGATGAGAGGATGCTCCAGCTTAATGAAGAGATCCGGGAAGCCAAGAAGAATGGGGATGTGAAGCAGGCTTAAGGAGGCTTATACAAGCCGGAACAATCTCTTGTTCCGGCTTGTATTGGGATTAGGCATCATCCGGGATATACGCCTCATATAATACAGGATATAAACAAAATCAAAAATTTTGCAGAAATAAAAACTGCCTCCTTTCAAGCAAGCTTGAGGAGTCAGTTTTATTATTTCTGATATCCTGTATTATATGAGGAGTGCCCAGGTGGATGAGAATCACCTGGGCAATATTATGAAAAAATCTATCAACTTTTCTCTTCTTCTCTCTTCTGCTCAAGTAAAATATTAGCAATATTTTATGAACAAATAATGAACGAATTTTTAACAGATAGTTAAAACGCACAAAAATGAATAAAACAAAGGAACTTTTATATAAGATTTTACCAAAAACAGAAATCCTTGTTTTTCTCATTTAAAGATGATAATATCTATATATCTATGTGCTTTGGAAGGGATAGTAAGAATTTGTCAGGGATGTAACAGGGAGAGGATTATTATGGAAAGCAGTATCAGCAGGATAGCAAGCAGATTTGAGAAGAATCTTAATTTAAACAGGAACCAGGCTTCAAGGGAGAATCAGGACAGGTTAAGAGCAGAGAGGGAAAGAGATTACGAGCGCAGGAGAATGATGCAGAATTCCGTGACTCCCGAGCAGATTAAGGATTTGGTGATAAACAGCAATGAAGAGCAGCTTGAATCAATCCAGGATATGTTCTACGATGCCCGTATCGAGAGAGATTCGGCCGATAAGGAAATACTCCGCGCAGTTGACGGTAATTCCAAGCTTCTTAATAAGAACTACCGCCTTCTGAATGATATAAAGACAGATATGGACAGCGAGGAAAGGATTGATATAAAGAGTCTGTCAGAGGAAAACAAGGAAGAGATATTAAAGGCTGTATTATCCAATACGGATATTCTTAAGAAGGTGCTCGACAATACGGAAGTAATCTCGATGATAAGAGAAAAGCTTGAAGCAGGAAATGCCGAAATAGTCACACTTATTAAGGAAGAGATAATAGAGAAGAATGCAGAGGCAGAGCAGGAAAAAGAGGATAATACCTTCGATAAGGCGACTGCCGAAAAGGCATTTATAGATCTTGAGGATCATGTTCATAAGGAAAACGTGAAATGCTACAGGAATGTGCAGAATGCGCTGGCAGAGCAGGATGCCCAGACCTTTGGCAGGATAAATAAGGAATTCTCAAGACTTAAGGGACTTGTTATCGCGGCACTTGTGTTCGGTGTTGCGGATCTTGCATTTATGCTGTGCTGGTATTTAAGGATCATATGATAAGTAGAAATAGTTTTAAATATGGGGAGACAATTAATAAGGATAATCAAATATAAGCATGTCATCACCATGCTGGTAATGGGGATACTGGCATTTGTGGTCGATTTCGGAACGGTCGGTAAGGTGACGGATGCAGGAAGCCAGATAACCATCTTTGTAAACGGCAACGCCGTGGGGGTGGTTTCGGATACTGCAGATGTGGAAGGCATGATACGTGAAGCCAGGAGAAGGCTTGCTTCACAGTCTGATGAGCTGGTTCTTATAAACTGTGATATAAGAACCAATGCACGGACAGACGTATTCACGAAGCCGGATGATGAAGAGACCGTTATCACGAACATATATAATGTTTTCAGCAATAATGTTTTTAAGACAAAAGAACCGGTATATGAGGTTAAAATAAACCAGTTTACCGTTAATCTCCGTACTGCGGGAGAGGTACTTAATCTGCTTATCAGGGCCAAGAGTCAGTACGATGAGAACGGTGATTATAATGTTGATCTGGTACTGGATCCGACAAGAGAGCTGAATGTGCTCACAGCCCTGGTCACAAGATCGGGTGAAGAAGAAGCGGAGGAAGATGTTCTGCTTCCGATTGCGGGTGCGTCGGCCAAGGTAGACAAATTCTTCAAAGAAGCGCTCAGACAGGATGTATCTGAGTTCCATTTTGGCGTAAAGAGCCTTGATTTCGGGGAAAATGTTGAGGTTGTAAAGACATATGCAGACCCTTCAAGGATAAGTACGCTTGAAGAAGCCGTTGATCTGGTAACGAAGGAGCAGGAAAAGAGCAAGATCTATGAGGTCGTTGCGGGAGATTCACTGTCTGTTATAGCCCAGAAGAACCATATGTCCGTTGATGACATACTGGCTCTTAATACGGAAACGCTGCCTAATATCAATGCAACGATAAGGGTGGGTGATGAGATCAGGGTTAATTCCCCGGAGCCTGAGCTGTCTGTCATACGTACCGAGGAAGTGTATTATGAGGAGAATTACAATAAACCGATTGAATACATAGATAATGACCAGTGGTTCACGAATGAGAGCAGGGTGCTCACCGAGCCTGTTGAGGGCTTCAGAAAGGTTGTGGCGGATGTCACATACCGGAATGATGCCGAGGAATCAAGAGAGATCATATATGAAGATGTAGTGGTGGACGCTGTCGCCAAGGTTGTTGAAAGGGGTACCAAGCCGCTGCCCACTTATCTTAAGCCTATATCAGGCGGACGTCTGACTTCCGGTTTCGGAAGGAGGAAGGCACCAAAGAGGGGTGCATCCACCTATCATAAGGGCATAGACTGGGCAACTCCCGTAGGTACGGCTGTCTGTGCATCCTCAGGCGGAACTGTTATAAGAGCGGGATGGGGAAGTGGATATGGTTATGTTGTTATGATCCAGCATCCGGATGGTAGACAGACAAGATACGGACATCTGAGCAAGATATTATGTAAGACGGGACAGACGGTTAAACAGGGGCAGAAGATCGCGCTGTCGGGAAATACAGGTGTAAGTACAGGGCCGCATATCCATTTCGAGATACTTGTTAACGGTGTCCAGGTTAATCCGATGAAGTATCTTAATTGACAGATATGCCTACAGTTTTTCTCATGATAACGGTTTGGTTTGTAAGAGGTGTAGAATATTAAAAAGACATTGAAGTAATAATTCTGTAACAATTAACAGAAAGTCTGTTCGCATTTACAATAAGGGATAAATAGAGTAAAATAATTAATTGATTTTAATAGCTAACGGATGAGCGGTTAGGGGAAAACAGTGGAACAATACGTTGTAAGGGGCGGTAATCCCCTGGTAGGTGAGGTAGAGATAGGCGGAGCAAAGAATGCGGCACTGGCAATACTGGCTACGGCCGTAATGACAGATGAAACCGTCATTATCGAGAATCTCCCCGATGTAAGGGATACCAAAGTACTTATTAAAGCGATGGAAAGCATCGGCGTTATCGTTGAGCATCTGGACAGACATACTGTTAAGATCAATGCTTCCATGATAACGGATCATACTATTGATGATTCCTATATTAAGAAGATACGTGCAGGTTACTATATGCTTGGTGCCCTGCTCGGAAAGTACAAGGATGCGGAAGTGGCGCTTCCCGGCGGATGTAATATAGGAAGTCGTCCCATAGACCAGCATACCAAAGGATTCAAGGCTCTGGGAGCTGATGTGAGGATAGCAAGAGGTCTTGTAAGTGCATCGGCTGACCGTCTTGTCGGAAATCATATATATCTGGATGTAGTAACGGTCGGTGCCACGATAAACATCATGATGGCTGCAGCCCTTGCAGAGGGAAAGACCATTATCGAGAATGCGGCCAAGGAACCTCATGTCGTAGATGTGGCGAACTTCCTTAACAGTATGGGTGCCAATATTAAGGGTGCCGGTACAGATGTTATAAGGATAAGAGGCGTTGAGAAGCTTCACGGAACCACATATTCCATAATACCGGATCAGATAGAGGCAGGAACCTTTATGTTCGCGGCAGCGATAACCAAGGGTGATATAACGATCAAAAATGTTATACCCAAGCACCTTGAATCAATAACGGCCAAGCTTATAGAGATGGGCTGCGAAGTAGAGGAATTTGATGACCAGTTAAGGATAGTGGCATCAAAAACCTTAAAACATACACATGTAAAGACTCTTCCATATCCGGGATTTCCCACGGATATGCAGCCGCAGATAGCAACGGCTCTGTCGGTATCCGACGGTACCTGTGTGGTAACGGAAAGCATTTTTGAAAACAGATTTAAATATGTTGATGAGCTCCTTAAAATGGGAGCAAATATAAAGGTTGAAGGTAATACGGCAATAGTAGAGGGTGTAAGCAGACTGTCGGGTGCGCCGATAACGGCACCTGATCTGCGTGCGGGTGCAGCGCTCGTTATGGCGGCTCTGGCCGCAGACGGTGTGTCAACGGTTGATGACATCTTCTATATTGAAAGGGGTTATGAGGATTTTCCGGAAAAGCTGAGGAGTCTTGGAGCCCAGATAGAGAAGGTAAACACAGACAGGGAAATACAGAAGTTCAGGCTGAAGACGGGTTGAGGATCGTCAGGTATAAATAAGTAAAACCGCAGGAATATGCTCCTGCGGTTTTACTTATTATACGAAGGTTTCTATGTAAATATCAGTTTCCTTACTCAGATCGACAAAACGGTTTCTGCACTGGATCATCGGACGGGAAAGGGCAGTCTTGTTCATGAACACCACTTCACCCTCCATTCCGTTGCTTAATCGCACACGATTTTTGATATATGTACTTGCTATGTGCTCAAGGAAGATAAGTATGAAATGACTGTCGTATTTATTCAGTCCTTCCGATTCGAATATGCCTATAACCTTGAACGGACACAGGGGTCCGCGGTATACCCTCGCTGCAGTCATGGCATCATATACATCTGCTATCGCAACGATCTTGGCATATTTGTTTATCTTATCCCCGGTAAGCCCCAGCGGATATCCGGTTCCGTCGCATCTTTCATGATGCATCAGAGCGGCTTCCTTGACATCGTCATTAATGTTCTCGTATTCTTTGAGTATTTTATACCCCTGAAGAGTATGTGTCTTGATTATATTATACTCGTTGGGTGTCAGCTTATCCGGTTTTCTTATTATCTTATCGGGCACGACCAGCTTTCCGATATCATGCATAAGCCCGCACAGAGTCAGCTTCTCCACTTCTGAAGGCGGGAGCTTAAGCCATTTGGCAAAAACATTGCAGATAAGGCCTACATTAATTGAATGTGCATAGGTCATGTCATCATACTGCCGCATATTATGCAGCATGTCGAAGATGGAGATCGTACTTGACTGTGCAGTCATAAGACTGGATATGTGGTCAAACAGCTCCTCGGTATTTATGGGAGCTCTTTCATCGACTATGGATCTTAAATTCTGTTTGAAATTCTCGGTGGTCGCGATAAAGGTCCTTTCGAATTCCTTGAACTCCTTGCTTGCCTTGATCCTCTCCGAATAAGAAGGCAGGTCAAAGGGAGAGATCTCATCCGTATGCTTAACCTCTTCGTCCTTCACCCTTACGGCCAGAACGGAATAGAACTCAAGACGGGTGATCATCTTGTCTGTAAGCACTGTGTTGTTGGGGACGACCAGCTGGTTATTGTAGGAATAGACATCCTCAGCGGTAGTCATTCCCGGAACCAGATCCGAGGTTCTTATTCTTCTCATTGGATCACCTGTTTGGAGTTACTGTATTAAGTATTGCAGATCAAACTGCATAACTGCTCAAAATAAGTATAAAAATATTCCCGGGAAAAGTCAACGAAAAACACCTTGACTTTGCTATATAAAGATGTTAGTCTAAGCTATGATAACAAATTGAATATTGTAAGAAAATCTCTTATTCAGAGTGGTGGAGATACATAGGATCTGTGAAGCCACGGCAACCCCGTAAGGAAGGTGCCAACCTGAGCGAGTAATCGAGCAATAAGAGGATTTGATTATCATAGAGTAACGGATCCGCTTATATAAGCGGATTTTTTGATTTAATTAAACTTCGTTTTAACTAAAGAAAGGAGATAATATGGAAAAATACTTATTTACTTCCGAATCTGTGACGGAAGGACATCCGGACAAGGTCTGCGACGCTATTTCGGATGCGATACTTGATGCATGCATGGAGCAGGATCCGATGAGCCGCGTTGCATGTGAATCGGCCTGCTGTACAGGCTTTGTGCTGATCACGGGTGAGATAACGACCAAGGCTTATGTAGACATGCAGAAGATAGTCCGCGATACTGTAAAGGAGATAGGCTATACCAAGTCGGAATACGGCTTTGACGGCAATACCTGTGCGGTTCTCGTAGCAATTGACGAGCAGTCGGACGATATCGCTATGGGCGTTGACAAGGCGCTTGAAGCAAAGGAAGGAAAGCTTACCGATGATCTTGATACGGGAGCGGGCGATCAGGGAATGATGTTCGGTTATGCGACCAATGAGACGGAAGAGTATATGCCCTATCCGATCTCACTTGCCCACAAGCTTGCCAAGAAGCTCACAGAGGTTCGTAAGGACGGGACACTTAAGTATTTAAGACCGGACGGAAAGAGTCAGGTATCGGTTGAATATGATGAGAACGGCAAGCCTTTAAGGCTGGAAGCTGTCGTACTGTCTACCCAGCATGATGATGACGTTACCCAGGAACAGATACATAAGGATATTAAGAAATATGTTTTCGATCCCGTGCTTCCCGCAGAGCTCATTGATGACAATACCAAGTTTTTTATAAATCCCACGGGACGCTTCGTCATAGGAGGGCCTCACGGAGACGCCGGACTTACCGGACGTAAGATAATAGTTGATACCTACGGCGGATATGCCCGTCACGGCGGCGGGGCATTCTCCGGTAAGGATTGCACCAAGGTTGACCGTTCGGCTGCATATGCTGCAAGATATGTTGCCAAGAATATAGTAGCGGCAGGGCTTGCCGACAAATGTGAGATCCAGCTTTCTTATGCTATCGGCGTTGCGCAGCCTACTTCCATCATGATAGACACCTTCGGAACAGGTAAGGTATCTGACGATGAGCTTGTTAAGATAGTACGTGAGAACTTCGATCTTCGTCCTGCAGGTATAATAAAGATGCTTGATCTTCGCCGTCCCATCTATAAGCAGACAGCGGCATACGGACATTTCGGACGTAATGACCTTGATCTTCCATGGGAAGCCCTTAACAAGGTTGATGACCTGAAGAAGTACTTATAATCCTGCGTTTACCGGCAGAATTAAAAAATCGTGCGGCAGCTCATATCAGGCTGCCGCATTTTTTGAGGATTATTATACTACTCTATTGTAAATATTATAAGGTATATTGTATAATCGTAATAGCGGACTTTAATCCGTGGGGGTACAGGGTATTGACTCTTAGGATATGCGAAAAGAAGGTGTTGTTATGGAACGATTAATAGGAACAGTATCAAGAGGAATCAGGGGGCCGATAATACGTCAGGGAGACGATCTTGTTGATATAGCGGTAAGCTGTATCATGGATGCGGCCGCAAGTGAGAATATCAAGATAAGGGACAGGGATATTATAGCTCTTACCGAATCCATCGTGGCAAGAGCCCAGGGTAATTATGCCACTGTTGCAGATATAGCAGATGATGTCAGGAAGAAAACGGGCGGAGGTACAGTCGGAGTTATATTCCCGATACTGTCACGTAACCGTTTCGCCATCTGCCTTAAGGGTATAGCAATGGGATGCCGCAAGGTTATACTGATGTTAAGCTATCCCAGTGACGAGGTGGGAAATGCGCTGCTTACCTATGACCAGCTGGATGAAGCGGGGATCAATCCGTACAGCGACGTATTAAGCCTTGAGAAATACAGGGAGCTGTTCGGTGATAACAAGCACGAATTCACCGGAGTGGATTATGTTGATTATTATTCAAATATCATACGCGAAGCCGGTGCGGATGTTGAAATAGTATTTGCCAATCAGGCAAAGACGGTACTTGATTATACCGACTGCGTAATAACATGCGATATTCATTCCAGGGCAAGGACGAAGAGGATACTTGCGAAAGCCGGGGCAAAGACGGTTCTGGGACTTGACGACATATTGAACTCACCTGTCGGTGACAGTGGATATAATGAGAAATACGGCCTTTTGGGTTCAAATAAATCCACGGAGGATAAGGTTAAGCTGTTCCCAAGAGACTGCCAGAGTCTGGTTGAAGATATACAGAAGCAGATGCTTTCTCTTACAGGTAAGCATGTTGAGGTAATGGTATACGGTGACGGAGCCTTCAAGGATCCCAAGGGCAAGATCTGGGAACTCGCGGATCCCGTTGTTTCGCCCGCTTACACGGACGGCCTTGTGGGAACACCCAACGAGCTTAAGCTTAAATATCTTGCGGATAATGATTTTAAGCATCTGTCGGGTCAGGAGTTAAAGGACGCTATAACAAGAAGCATCAAAGAGAAGAACAAGGATTTAAAGGGTGATATGGCTTCTCAGGGTACTACACCCAGACAGCTTACGGATCTGATCGGTTCTCTTTGCGATCTTACCAGCGGATCCGGGGACAAGGGAACACCGTTCATACTTATTCAGGGTTATTTTGATAATTTTACGGATTGAGAGGTTGGGATTATGATCTTATTTGTTGGAATCGTGTTTATTGTTATCGTGGTAGCGGTGGTGGTGTCCGCAGTTACATCTGTAATATCGGCAGTTGCAGCCGAAGATGATATAGAGGACTGAAATCTGTTATGAGACGGTATCAGTGAATGAACTGTTTCGCTGCAGAAGACTTGCGACAAGAGGGCATATGGATAAAGAATATATTATCAACTGCAAAAAAGATGAAACGGTTCTTGAGGCACTCAGACGGCAGGGCATTATGATAAGGGCTTTCTGTAACGGAAGGCATACATGCGGGAAATGTCGTATCATGCTCGATGAAGAAAACATGAGTGAACCGGCATATGAGGAGATGTATCTCCTTACCGATGAGGAGAATGCCATGGGTGCAAGGCTTGCGTGCTTTGTTAAACCCAAGTCGGATGATGTTGAGAACCTCAGGGTAACGATCCTTGACATGCTTGAGAGCGAAGCCCCTATCCTTACAGGTACGGATGAGCTGTCAATGTCCTTCAGTATGGGGGATATATCCTTTGTGGCGATAGATATCGGAACCACGACGATCGCAGCTAAGATGATACGTGCCGGAGAGGTAATATATACCGGAACAAGGATAAATTCACAGTGCAGTTACGGGGCAGATATCGTATCAAGGTGCGAGGAAGCGATAAAGGGTAACTCGGAACAGCTCAGCGAATGTCTTATGGATGATATAAACAGTATCATAGATGAGCTTCCCGAGACTCCTTCCAATGTGATAATTACAGGAAATACCACCATGATCCACCTGCTTATGGAGTATCCTGTCGCAGAAATGGTCAACTATCCATTCAGGCCGTATTATACTGGGTGGCATAAGAAGAACATCATGATGGATTCCGGTAAGGTAATACCATGGACGATCTTTCCCAATCTTTCCGCGTTTATCGGAGGGGACATAATTGCGGGACTGTATTATTGTGATTTTACCGAGACAGACAAGGTAAATCTGTTTATTGATCTTGGTACGAATGCAGAGATCGCTCTTGGAAACAGGGAGCATATCCTTACCGCATCCGCAGCAGCGGGACCGGCATTTGAGGGAAAGAAGCTTAATGTCGCAACCGATGTCATCAGATGCATGGCAGACTTAAGGAGAAACGGGATATTTGATGAGAACGGTGCATTAAAGGATGCATATTTTGAGAGCGGTTATGAGTACCGGGTTCCCGGTACCGATAAATATGTAACGGTTACCCAGAGAGATATAAGGGATGTACAGATCGCCAAGTCAGCCATAAGGGCAGGGATAGAGCTGCTTATGAGGCTCTACGGAGTATCGATGAAGAACATCGGCAAGGTATATATATCAGGCGGGATGGGACACGGCCTTGATATAAAGAGTGCCGTTGAGATCGGACTGATCCCGAGAGAGCTTGAATCAAAGGTAACGCCTGCAGGCAATACATCATTGGCGGGAGCCATAAAATACGGCGATAATAACTTCAACGATGCGGATATTGAGGAAATAATATCCATAAGTGAAGAGATCAGACTGAGCGAAGAGAAGGAATTCTCTGAGCTTTATTATGAATATATGCAGTTCTGACGGCTGCAGGACAGATATTCCCCGGAGATTTAAATGACCTCCGGGGTTTTCTTATGTACTTTTTACTATTGACGAATTTATTAAAGTACGCTATATTTTTTGTGATGGGGATAGTTATGTAAATCTGGCAAGACAGGGGAGAAAATGCAAAACAGGGGAAAAATCAATCGACTTATCGCTGTTCTTATAACAGCCTTGCTGATCTCGGAATGCAGGGTAGTATCCTATGCTGCACAAATACCGTATTCTGAAGGAGCAGGTACTACCGGTAACGCATCACCAAATGTCCACGAACCCGAGGTGGATCTTCAGAAGCTTTTATCTTCAAACAATCCTTTTGAAACAACTGAAAATATACCGAATAATACTGCATCTGATCCTGCGGCACAGCAGACAGAGACTCCGCAGGGTGATAACAGCCCTGTGCCTTTTCCGGTACCGTTCGCACCGGCTGAAGTCCAGCCTGTAGTTGATCTTCAGGCACTGCTGAGCCAGCTGGCAAATCCATTATTAAATCAGGGATTAACAAACCCCCAATACCCGGCAGCACCTGCACTGCAGACTCCTCAAAAGCCTGTAGAGCAGAGTCCCCAAAAGCCTGTGGAACAGAAGCCTCAGACATCTGCAGAGCAGAAACCCAAGGCATCCGTGGAACAGAAGCCGGTTGTTATACCCGGCTCTGTCAGTGACAGCGCCATTTCACGATATACCAAGGGTGGACCCGGTAAAACAGTCAGCGAAGGTAATGCGAAGGCATCTCTTTCCGAAGATAAAGCAAAGACGGGCACATCAGATAATTCCGTTCAGAAGGGATCAAAGGGTCCGTTAGTTGAGGCTGAGGGAGACGGGCCGATAATCTCCATGAGGTTTGAGGACAACGGAGAGCCATTTTCCGTGACGGTAGGCCAATCCCTGCGTCCTAAGCTGATAATAACGCCAAGCGATGCATCAACTTCAGGATTGACATGGAAGTTCACAAGCCTGGGAACCGGAAATGCTACTGTTGACAATGACGGTAACGTGACCGGAAAACAAAAGGGAGAAGGACTTGTACTTACAGTAACGGCACCGAACGGAGTAACAGCAAGATGTACCATAAACGTAAAGGCACCAGTGCCCGAGACAATCTCATTGTATCTTAATAACAGAATAGAACTATTCGTTAATGAAACAAAATCCATAGTACCTACAATAACTCCAAGAGGTGTTGAAAGTGATGACCAGGTAGCTGAGTGGACTATTGACAGCTCATCAATTGCCTCTCTTAAGTATTCGACCAATCGTACCAACGAGGTAACAGGCAAAAGTCCGGGAACAACATGGATAAATGCAAAGTTAAAGAATTATCCAAAGGTTACGGCAAGATGTGAGGTGGTAGTAAAGCAGCGTATTCCCGCTACCCAGATCACGCTGACACCTCAGAAAAGCAGAATATATATAGGGGAGACTACCGGCTACAGCGTAACTGTTTTGCCAACCAATGCAAATGATAAGGAGCTGACATGGAGCTGGACACCATCCGGAAGCAGTGTTGCGTCTGTATACACGGCCAGTCAGCAGGTAACAGGCAGAGCTCAGGGTACGGTTACTATTACAGCTGCCTTAAAATCAAATCCCAATGTTAAAGGTTCCTGCACCATTGAGGTGATTCCGGTGCCTGTTGAAGGAATAGATGTCAGTCCTGCTGAAATAACGGTTGCGCAGGGATATACCGTTACAGGTCCAAGAGCTACGGTGATTCCTTCGAATGCCACAAATAAGAGAATTAACTGGAGCATCAAGGATACTTCGATCGCTACGGTGTCTCCTTCCTATACATCTTCCGGATCTTATGTGAGTATCACAGGAGTTAAAGCCGGAGAGACCACCCTTGTCGCAAAGTCGGATGACGGTGGGTATACGAAGGAATGCAGGGTGATCGTTACGCCGCCGGTGGCGGTTACGGGAATAACACTAAGTCCGGACCCGTTAACATTGACAGTTAACGGATCAACAAAATCTGTATATGCAACAGTTGAACCCCAAAATGCGACAAATAAGAATGTAACATGGGATATTGAGGATACCACGATAGCTTCAATAGCATCAAGGTCCAACAGCGCCTGCAGTATAAGGGGGCTTAAGAAAGGCAGGACAAGGCTTATAGCGAAATCCGCTGCCGACGAGAAGATAGTGGCGTACTCTGACATAATAGTTACTCCCGTAGAGATGACAGTTACACTTGATAAATCTGCCGTTACGATCGAGGCAGGCACTGTCAGCACCCTGAAAGCCACAGTGGGTCCGTCAACCGTTAAATACAAGGATATTCAATGGAGCGTGGATGACGGAACGATCGCAGAGGTAAGCGGAAACGGGCTTAATTGCACCGTTACGGGTCTTGAATCCGGAACGGCCAATGTCACGGTTACCGTAACGGAGGATGAAGAGGACGATCCTCAGGTGGTAAGTGCCGTCTGTAAGGTTACTGTAAAGAGATCGGTAAGCGGTCTTGAAATAGATCCGGAAAGCAAAACCATCAAAGTGGGTGAGAAATTCGACTTAACCTGGAAAGTATTGCCCGAGGATGCGGATATTAAGGAAGTAAGCTTAAGCAATAACAATCCCGAAGTGATATCAGTTACCAACGACGGAACGGTCACGGGCTTATCTGTAGGACAAGCCGGGGTCGTTGTTACAACCGTAGACGGTAAATACAGTAAGACCTGTAATGTTACGGTAGAGTGGACACCGGTTCAGGGTGTTATCCTTAATACCGAAGAGATCACGCTTTATGAAGGGGAGAAGCGACAGCTAAAGGCACGTGTTTATCCCGAAGAGGCGGATGACAGGAGCGTATCCTGGAACAGTGCGGATACTGCCACCGCAACTGTTGATGAGAACGGTGAAGTTACCGGTGTAAAGGAAGGTACAACCATCGTTACCGTCCGGACGAATGACGGAGGCAAGGAAGATTACTGTACGGTTCATGTAATAAAGAAGGGAATACCGGTTGAATCCATAACGGTAAATCCTTCTGAGAATACGATATCCATCGGTGAGGAATTCAGTGCAGAAGCCATAGTGCTGCCGGAGGATGCAACAGATAAGAGTATAAGCTGGGAGTGTAACAATCCATCCGTAGCCTCTGTAAGCGGAAACGGACTTAATGCGGTTATAAAGGGATTATCAGAGGGAGTGGCCGTCATTACTGCAACAACTGCAGGAGGAAAGAGCGCTATATGCGTTGTTAAGGTTAAGGAGGACTGGATAAGCGTAACGGATGTAGTGCTTAACACTGATGAGATAACTATCTATGAAGGGGAGAAGAAACAGCTCAGGGAGCATGTTTATCCTGAGGATGCCAGTGATAAGAGCGTATCCTGGAACAGTGCCGATCCCTTAATTGCCACAGTGGGTGACAACGGAGAGGTTACGGGAGTCAGTGAAGGAACAACCATCGTTACCGTAAGAACGAACGACGGCGGTAAGGAAGCCACATGCATTGTTCATGTACTCAGAGAGGAAATACCTGTTGAATCAATAACCGTAACTCCTTCCGAGAACAGCATAGTGATCGGTCAGGACTTTAATGCGACAGCTGTTATTAAACCGGATAACACAACAAATAAGAAGGTTACCTGGAAGAGCAACAATACATCGGTAGCCACTGTAAGCGGAAACGGGCTTAATGCCAACATAAAAGGAAGGGCCAAAGGCGTGGCAGTGATAACAGCCACGGGGGCAGGCGGAAGAACCGGTATATGTGTGGTTACGGTAAGCTCAATGCATGTTCCTGTTGAGGACATTGTGCTGATGCCGATGTTCAAGGAGATATATGAGGGACAGTGGTTCGACATTGACGCTGAGATATACCCCGAGAATGCGGATGATAAAACCGTTACGTGGTCAAGCAGCAACGAGAATATCGCAACAGTTGATGCTCGCGGAAGGGTCACCGGAATAAAGAAGGGTGAGGCTGTAATAACCGCAACGACAAATGACGGAGGTCATACGGCAGAGTGTAAGGTGACCGTAAAAGAGAATCCTGCACCTGAACCGGCGGTTTATAACCTTTATATTGTAGACACAAGAAGCAGCGGTTATCGCAAGGACCTTGTACGTGGGATGGTTGAGCGCCTTGAGGGTGACAGGTATCTTATAATCCGGGATTCGGACGGAGCAGTGCTTAAGCCCCTTATAAACGGTGACAGCACACTTAAGTATGATAAGATACTGTTTTATGATATGTTCATCACTGATGTCGGAGGATATGCCAAGAACGATTTCGGGAAATGCACCGTCCGCATACCTCTTCCCGATGATATGGATATAAGAAAAGGGACCGTTACCGTTGTGACCCTGCTCGATAACCGACTGGACAAATCTGTTGCTTCGGCAACCGGAGTCATGGACGGGGTGAACTATGTGACCTTTACTACCACTCATTTTACCGAATATGCGATCCTTTATAAGAAAAATGAAGATAAGGGCAGCACGCAGATAATCTACCGAGATGTGCCTGTGGTGCAGTACAGAACGGAGACAAGGACTGTTTATCAGAATGCACCTGCACAGACAGTGCCTGTTGCAGTACCGCAGGTTATTCCAAGGATACTGGATAACGTGCCTAAAACGGGAGAAATGCGGGAAATAAGGGAATACCCCGGTAAATTCATGAGGAATATTGAAGAATTCTATGGAAATATACGTTAAATTTGACGGTGAATTAAGAAAAGTAGATATGAAGAAGCTCATAAGGCTTATCCTTATCCTGCTGGTGCTTATAATAGGGCTGGTAGTGGGTATTATCCTTATCATAAGCCATGTAAAAGGGAAAAGCTCAGGGCAGGAAGCCGAAACGGTATCTGAGGGAGATATACTTACCAAAGATTATTATTCCTTTAAGGATACCGAGCTTAAGACATATGAAATGCCCGAAACGGCACTTGAACGGCTTGAGGAATCCGGGCCCTCCAAGGAAGACACTCTTTCCGGCGTGTATGAAAAAATGCAGAGGGATTATCCTGATTTTGCGGGGTACCTGAGCATAGAGGGAACGAAGATCGATTATCCTGTGATGTATTCCCCCGAGGAGCCTGAAAGATATCTTCATAAGGATATAAACGGTAAGGACTGCAATGAAGGACTGCCGTTTATTGATGCAAGATGTTCCGTTAAGCCGCAAAGCGACAATATCATAATATTCGGACATAATATGCGTGACGGAAGCATGTTCGGAACACTGGATGCATATAAAGACAAGAAATACTGTGAGGAACATCCTGTAATATACTTTGATACACCGGAAGGAAGAAATGAGTATGAGGTAATGGCGGCCTTCTATGACAGAGTGTATTATACTGATGAGAGTGCGTTCAGATTCTATGATTTCATAGATGCGGAAGATAAGGAAGATTATGACAGATCCGTGGAAAGACTTATTGCAAAGTCGCTGTATGAAACGGGAGTGAAGGCTGAGTACGGAGATAAGCTCATTACGCTTGTTACCTGTTCATATCAGGAAGAGAACGGGAGATTTGCTCTAGTTGCAAGAAAAATCGGAAACAGATAACACAATATATGGTGCCATTCAGTTTTTTTAATAAATATATTGTATATATATACTTTATTATGGTATAGTCTTATGTGATGTATCTATTCGGAACAGAATATCATTAAACTGTTTTGGGAATAGTTATAATGTATTATTGTATTGATACAGGAGGGAGAAGTAGAATGAAGAAATATGTTGCTGAATTTATTGGTACGCTGGTTCTTGTATTTATGGGCTGCGGTACCGCAATGCTGTTAGGCTGCGAAAGCGGATATGGTTCCGGATATCTGGATACGGCACTTGCCTTCGGTCTTGTTATAGTGGGAATGGCATACTGCATTGGCAATATCTCCGGATGTCATATCAATCCTGCTGTTTCGCTGGGAGTATTTATGACAGGCGGAATAAGCGGTAAGGATTTCGGATGTTATGTTGTGTCGCAGTGTCTCGGTTCTGTTGTCGGAACAGCTCTTCTTGCAGCGGTATTCGGTTTGGGCGGAGTAGCCGACATGACGGGAGGATACGGAGCTAATGGTCTTGGCGGTGTTAATGACTCGGCTATGGCAGGTCTTCTGGTTGAGTGCATTCTTACCTTCATTTTCGTGATAACCATACTCGGAGTTACCTCCAAGAAGGCTTCTCACGGTTCATTCGGCGGCATTGTTATCGGTTTCACGCTTGTGCTTGTACATATCCTCGGTATCGGTCTTACCGGTACTTCAGTTAATCCCGCAAGGAGCCTTGGCCCTGCTATCTTCGCAGGCGGAAGCGCTTTGGCGCAGCTTTGGGTATTTATCGTAGGTCCTCTTGCAGGCGCCGCACTGGCAGCACTGGTATATAAGTTCCTTGAGAAAGATGATACCGTAGAAAAGGCTGAAGCCTGAATATAAACTGACATAATGATACAGACGGTCTGCTCTTAAAGGGCAGGCCGTTTTTTTCCTTGTACATACCAGAAAAATAAGTTATGATTATTACGTTGGCAGGATTATATGACAATATAGCAGAAGGAAACAGTATGAACAGAGAAGAGGCAAGAAGAAAAGCTGAAGAAATTGTAGGCAAAATGACTGTTGAAGAGAAGGCGAGTCAGTTAAAATATGATTCTCCGGCAATAGAAAGACTGGGTATCCCGGCTTATAACTGGTGGAATGAAGCTCTTCACGGAGTGGCAAGATCAGGTCAGGCAACCGTATTTCCACAGGCGATCGCGATGGCCGCCACCTTTGATGAGGAAACGGTGAGGAAAGCCGGAGAAATAGTATCAACCGAGGCAAGAGCCAAGTACAATGCGGTTTCCAAAGAGGGTGACAGGGATATATATAAGGGTCTTACCATGTGGTCTCCCAATGTTAATATCTTCCGTGATCCAAGATGGGGAAGAGGACATGAGACACTGGGAGAGGATCCGTTACTTACCTCCAGACTCGGAGCCGCCTATGTAAAAGGACTTCAGGGAGACGGGGAGACCTTAAGGACAGCGGCCTGCGCCAAGCATTTTGCGGTGCATTCGGGTCCCGAGGCTCTAAGACATGAGTTTGATGCCAAGGCTTCCAAAAAGGATATGCGCGAGACATATCTTCCGGCATTTGAGGAGTGTGTTAAGGAAGCAGGCGTAGAGGCAGTCATGGGAGCTTATAACCGTACAAACGGTGAACCCTGCTGTGCCCATACAGAGCTTATGGAGAATATTCTCCGGGGTGAATGGGGCTTTGAGGGACACTTTGTATCGGACTGCTGGGCAATAAGGGATTTCCACGAACATCATATGGTGACAAAGACTGTTGAAGAGTCGGCTGCTCTGGCTCTTAAAAAGGGCTGTGACGTTAACTGTGGAAATACATATATACATTTAATGAAGGCATTTAAAGATGGTCTGGTAACAGAGGAAGAGATAACAAGAGCATGTGTAAGGCTGTATACCACAAGGTTTATGCTGGGACTGTTTGACGGAAGCGAATATGACAGCATACCCTATGAGAAGGTTGAGTGCCGCGAGCACAGGGATTATGCGGTAAGCGTGGCCGAAAAGGCAATGGTTCTTCTTAAGAATGACGGATTCCTGCCGCTTAACAAGGGCGGGGTTAAGACCATAGGAGTTATAGGACCGGATGCTAACAGCAGGGTTGCTCTTATCGGAAATTATCATGGAACGGCATCAAGATATACCACGATATTTGAAGGCATTCAGGATGAAGCAGGTCCCAATATAAATGTACTGTTTTCAGAGGGCTCTCATCTGTATAAGGACAGGGTTGAGGCTCTTGCGGTTGAAAACGACAGGCTGGCAGAGGCCAAGACGGTAGCAAAGCATTCGGATGTAGTGGTGCTGGTTGTCGGGCTTGACGAAACGCTGGAGGGTGAAGAAGGAGATACCGGAAACAGCTATGCTTCAGGTGATAAAACAAGCCTTGATTTCCCGGAATCCCAGATGATAATGGCCAGAGCCGTTATCGCTACGGGTAAGCCGGTAGTATTGGCGGTTATGACAGGATCGGCAATGGATCTGTCATTTGCTATGGATGCGGACAATGTTAAGGCGATCATCCAGGCATGGTATCCCGGTGCAGAGGGAGGAAAAGCCTTCGCAAATATACTTTTCGGTAAGGTATCGCCTTCGGGTAAGCTCCCGATAACATTATATAATTCACTTGATGAACTGCCGGAGTTCACAGATTACTCCATGAAGGGAAGAACCTACAGATATATGGAGAATGAGGCCCAGTATCCCTTCGGTTACGGTCTTACCTACGGCAGGGTTATGATGAAGGCGGCAAGGCTTGATACAGAAGCATTTAAGAAGGCTGCCGCTGATCCGGATGTTCTTGAGATGACTTCCGTTAATATGGATGTTACCATAAGAAATGAGAGTACCGGTACTATAGAGGAGGTTATCCAGGTGTATATAAAGGATAATGAGTCTCCGCTTGCCGTCAGGAACCACAGTCTGTGTGCATTTAAGAGAGTGGAGCTTAAGGCAGGTGAAGAGTTAAGCGTATCGCTTGGTGTTCCGGGAAAGGCTTTCATGGAATATAACGAAGAGGGTGTAAGGGTGCTTGACTCAAAGAGCTTCACCCTGTATGCGGGCGTAAGCCAGCCTGATGAACGCAGTGTCAGCCTGTGCGGCGTTGAACCCGTAAAGGTTGAAGTGGGACCGGGGGACGGTTCTATGGTTCCCGACCAGATGAAAAATGAGAATTAACTCATTTAATATAAAGGAGGAGAAGGTATGTTGTATATTGGTGTGGATTTAGGAACAAGTGCGGTTAAGATGCTTCTTATGAGCGGAGACGGCAAGATCGAGAAGATCGTGTCGAAGGAATATCCGTTAAGCTTTCCGCATCCCGGCTGGTCTGAACAGAAGCCGGAGGACTGGTGGGAACAGTCTATGGCAGGACTTAAGGAGCTTACGAGCGAATGTGACAAGAGCCGGATCGCAGGAATAAGCTTCGGCGGACAGATGCACGGACTGGTTGTTCTTGATAAGGATGACAATGTGATCCGACCGGCTATTCTGTGGAATGACGGCAGGACTACGAAGGAAACCGAATATCTTAATAACGTGATCGGTAAGGACAAGCTGTCCGAATATACCGCCAACATTGCGTTTGCCGGCTTTACTGCTCCAAAGATCCTGTGGATGAAGGAGAATGAGCCTGATAATTTTGAAAAGATCGAGAAGATAATGCTTCCCAAGGATTACCTTGCTTATAAGCTTTCGGGCGTACACTGTACCGATGTATCGGATGCTTCCGGAATGCTTGTGTTTGATGTTAAGAACAAATGCTGGAGCAAGGAAATGATGGATATCTGCGGTATTAAGGAATCGCAGCTTGCAAAGATATTCGAAAGTTACGAGGTTGTGGGAAATATCAAGCCTGAGATCGCAGATGAACTCGGATTCCCGAAGGAAGTCAAGATAATCGCAGGCGCCGGCGATAATGCGGCAGCTGCAGTGGGAACCGGAACGGTCGGAGACGGTAAGTGTAATATTTCACTCGGAACCAGCGGAACGATCTTCATTTCCAGCAAGGATTTCGTGGTTGATGATCAGAATGCGCTTCATGCGTTTGCTCATTCCGACGGTCATTTCCATCTTATGGGCTGTATGCTTTCGGCTGCATCATGCAATAAATGGTGGATGGAGGATATCATCGGAACGAGTGATTTCAAGAAGGAGCAGGAGCCTATAACTGACGATAAGCTCGGAGAGAATAATGTATTCTTCATGCCTTACCTTATGGGAGAGCGTTCGCCTCACAACAATCCCGATGCCAGGGCGGTATTCATCGGAATGTCCATGGATTCGACAAGAGCTGATATGACACAGGCGGTACTTGAGGGTGTATGCTTCGGAATCCGCGATTCCTTCGAAGTGGCAAGGTCACAGGGAATTAAGATCGAAAGTACCAGGATCTGCGGCGGCGGCGCCAAGTCACCTCTGTGGAAGAAGATGATGGCCAATGTACTGGGTATTCCGGTTGAGGTTATTGAATCGGAGGAAGGACCGGGCTACGGCGGTGCGATCCTTGCGGCAGTAGGCTGCGGCGAGTATGCATCTGTTGAAGAAGCAGCCGACAAGCTGGTGAAGGTTATTGACGTGGTTAAGCCTGATGCAGAGCTTACCGCTAAATACGAGAAGAAATATCAGTACTTTAAGCAGCTCTATCCGACAATGAAGTCACTGTTCTAAGCTGCAGAAAAAGAATGAAAACATACAGGGACGGGTAAAACCCGTCCCTGTTTCTGCTCAATCCGCCGGTTTAGAGACATCCGAAGGATATGCTGTACCTATGTCGGGATAAAGGAACCGTCACTGTGCTCCGCAAGATAGGTTACGCCAAGGAAATTCTTTATTATAAGGCATGCTCCGCCAAGAAGGATGGAGATATCCTGGAGACCGGAAGGGA
The DNA here is from genome assembly GCA_017450065.1 of Lachnospiraceae bacterium. GTDB lineage: Bacteria > Bacillota > Clostridia > Lachnospirales > Lachnospiraceae > UBA2868. The sequence goes on along the minus strand of JAFSYI010000028.1, from coordinate 18,755 downwards.
CCAGGGTACAGTACTTGTTCATACGGTTCTTTATCTGTTCGGTTATCCTTACATGCAGATCCGGAATGTACATTGTAAATGAAGAGTTGATGACTATCACATCGGGGTTGAAGATATTTAAGATGTTATTTATCGCGATGGATATGTATTTTACGAATTCATCCACCATGCTTACGGCAAGGGAGTCCCCTGAATTATATGCGGCGATAAAATCGTCGATCGTCAGTTTTTCCGCTCCTGTTCCGGAGTCCGAAGCACCTGTGGTATATGAGCGTTTGAGCTGTGAGTATGTATTTAAAATGGCACGCTCCGAAGCATACTGTTCAAGGCATCCGCAATTGCCGCAGGGGCATGGGCGTCCGTTGGTATTTATAATGGTATGGCCGAATTCGCCGGCATTTCCGTTGAAGCCTTTGTACAGCTTATTGTCAATAAGTATACCGACTCCTACTCCGGCGTGTACGCTTAAGCCGATCATATTGGGTACATTGAAGCAGAAGCTTTTTTCGCCTATGACAGACAGGTTGGCTTCATTCTCAAGTATTACCGGGATTCCGAAATGCTCAGACAGGCGCTTTGCTATCGGCAGCCCCACGTAGTCATAGTAGGGCGCAAAGGTTATTTCGTCATTAAATGTTACTCCGTGTATGCCTATGCAGATACCGACGACGCCAAAGGGTGTTTCACTGAGCTCATCCATCCGGGTGTTTATTATGTATATGAGACCGCTTATGATGTTTTCCCGTGAGTAATTGTTGGGAAACAGCTTAAGACCGCAGTCGTTGCCCTTAAGATCGGAAGTAAAGGCAGAGATGGAATCCACACCGAGATCAATGCTTACTATATGGCCGTTTTCTTTACAGAATTCAAGCAGTATCGGCTTGCGCCCGAGAGATGTATCGTCAGATCCTATTTCCCTTATAAGCTTCTTGTCTATCAGATCGGCAACTATCGCAGAGATGGTTGCCTTGGTCAGCCCGAGCTTTGCGGAAATGGCGGCACGTGATATGGGACCGTCATTAAGAACGGTCTCCAATACCAGATGTGAATTAATATCCCTTATCATTTCCTTGCTTCCGGTAACCATGAGGGAATCCCTTTCTCTGCATATAGAATATAAACAGTATATACTAATTTGTTTAATAAGTAAACTAATTGGGACGGGACAAAAAAATATCCTTATGCTCCGGCCTCTTTATAAAATAATAGATAAGTATTATAATGATTCAGATACAACCTTCCTGCAGGGGAAGGATATATTATAAGAAAATCCGCGGCCGGAATAAGTAAGGGAATGTTTATGAAGAGTAAAATAATGGTAACACGGGCCAGTATGCCCCCGATGGAAGAATATATGGAGGAGATAAAGTCAATGTGGGATTCACACTGGCTTACAAACATGGGACCGAAGCACAATCTTCTCCAAAAAGAGCTTGTCAGGTATCTTAAGACGGACAATGTCGAGCTGGTTGTTAACGGGCATATGGCTATTGAGATGACTCTTCAGGCCATGGGCTTAAGGGGAGAGGTCATTACTACGCCTTTTACCTTTGCGTCGACTACCCATGCAATAGTAAGGAGCGGCCTCATGCCTGTTTTTTGCGATATCAATCCGGATGACTATACCATCGATCCGGACCGGCTTGCGTCGCTGCTGACATCAAAAACCTGTGCAATCCTTCCTGTTCATGTGTATGGAAATATATGCAATATAGAGGCTATAGACGATTTTGCCAAAAGACATGGCCTTAAGGTTATATATGATGCAGCCCATACCTTTGGCGAGACCTATAAAGGCAGGGGAGTGGCCTGCTTTGGTGATGCTTCCTGCTTTTCATTCCATGCCACCAAGGTATTTAATTCGATAGAGGGCGGCTGTGTGTGCTACAGGGATGATGAAGTGGGTGAAAGGATATACGACCTTAAGGATTTCGGTATTCACGGACCGGAAGAGGTAAGTGCCATCGGAGCCAATGCCAAGATGAATGAATTCTGTGCGGCAATGGGGCTGTGCAATCTGCGCCATATTGAAGAATATATCAGTGCCCGTAAGAAGGTATGCGTTAGATATGATGAGAATCTTGAAGGGATAAAGGGACTTAAGCTTAACAGGATTCCTAAGGAAGTGAAGAGCAATTACGCTTATTATCCGGTAGTGTTTGACAAAAAGAGCTTTGGGACCGACAGAGACCAGGTGTTTGAAAAGCTGTATGAAAACGGTATAATGGCGCGTAAGTATTTCTATCCTGCGACCAATGATTTTACCTGCTATAAAGGCCGCTTTGACAATAATGATACGCCGGTGGCAAGATATATCAGTGAAAGTGTGCTTACCCTGCCGGTTTATCCTGAGCTTGAGCTTAAAGAGGTTGACAGGATCTGCAGTATAATAAAAGAGTGTGTATGTGGTTAGTATTGACTAACACCGTATACCGGTGTTAGCATTATTTTATTGAATTAGTTTAGTTATTAAACTAATATTTGGAGGGGTTCCTAAAAGAGGGGAATTCCTTAGAAGAAAGGAGATAATTAAGTGAAAATTCTGAGTGTTAACGATCCTGAATTCAGGAAATACGGTAAAGTCATTACCGGAATTGATTTCTCAAATATCATCAGGGAAATGGGAAATATGCCATGCCCCGACGGTGAGGTTGTATATGTTCCTTCACAGCCTGAGCTTGAAGCAGCACCTGAGGCTAAGCAGGTGGCAGAGAGCCTGTATGGCGGGATGCCGGTCCAGATCGGCTTCTGTAACGGCGACAACGTGATGCTTAATGCAGTTGAGTACCACAGGGATTCGGAGATAAACGTAGCTGTTACCGATCTGATCATGTTATGGGGAAGCGAATCCGACATAACAGATGATTTTACTTATGATACATCTAAGATAGTAGCTTTCCATATACCTGCAGGTACGGCTGTTGAATGCTATGCGACTACTCTTCACTATGCACCGTGCAATTATGAGGGTAACAAGTTCAGATGCGTGGTTGTACTTCCCAAAGGCACAAATACGGATCTTGATTTCAAGGCAGAGGCAACACCTGAGGACAAGCTGTTGTTTGCAAGGAATAAATGGCTTATAGGTCATCCGGATGCTAAGATAGACGGAGCGTTCAACGGACTGGTTGGCAAGAACATAAATGTTGATGAATGATAATACATTCAGATATCGATAATGGCCGACAGTTATAAAGAGAATTACCAATTAAACAAAATCCAGCATCAAAACATTGATATCAGGCTGTTTTGATGTTAACAGTGAAAAAACACCAACTATGAAAAGGAGAAGAAAAAATGAACAACACACCTAAAGTGAAGATCGGTATCGTTGGCGTCAGCCGTGACTGTTTCCCTGCTGAGCTTACCATCAGAAGAAGAAAGGCTCTTGCAGATGCATACGCTAAGAAGTATGATGCAGCTGATATTTATGAGTGCCCGGTTACCATCATTGAGAGCGAGATCCATATGCAGCAGGCTCTTGAGGATATCAAGAAGGCAGGATGTAACGCACTGTGCGTATATCTTGGCAACTTCGGTCCCGAGATTTCCGAGACAATGCTGGCTCAGCAGTTCTGCGGTCCCAAGATGTTCTGTGCAGCCGCAGAGGAGGATTATGACTCTGTAACGACTTCCGGACGTGGCGATGCTTACTGCGGTATGCTCAATGCAAGCTACAATCTGGCTCTTCGTAATGTTAAGGCTTATATTCCCGAGTATCCCGTAGGCGATGCTGAGGATTGCGCTGACATGATCCATGATTTTGTACCGATCGCACGTGCCGTATATGCACTCCAGAACTTAAAGATCATATCATTCGGTCCCAGACCTCTTAACTTCCTGGCTTGTAATGCACCTATCAAGCAGCTTTACAACCTTGGTGTTGAGATTGAGGAGAATTCAGAGCTTGATCTGTTCGAGTCATTTAACAATCATGCAGATGACAAGAGGATCGCTGATGTTGCCAAGGAAATGGCAGAGGAGCTTGGCGCAGGAAACAAGAAGCCCGAGGTTCTTAACAAGCTTGCTCAGTATGAGCTTACTCTTGTTGACTGGATCGAAGCACATAAGGGATCCAAGGAATTCGTTGCAATCGCAGGTAAGTGCTGGCCGGCATTCCAGACCCAGTTCGGATTCGTTCCCTGCTATGTTAATTCACGTCTTACGGGACGCGGAATCCCCGTATCCTGCGAGGTTGATATCTACGGCTGCTTAAGCGAGTATATCGGAACCTGTGTAAGTGATGATATCGTTACTCTTCTTGATATCAACAACTCAGTTCCCAAGTGCATGTATGACGACAGCATCAAGGGTAAGTTCGATTACAAGCATACAGATACATTCATGGGCTTCCATTGCGGAAATACCTGCTCCAAGAAGCTTACAAGCTGCGAGATGAAGAATCAGGCTATCATGGCACGTTCACTTCCTGTTGAGGTTACAAACGGAACACTTGAAGGCGATATCGTTCCCGGACCTGTTACCTTCTACAGACTGCAGTCAACAGCTGATTCGATCCTTCGCGCATATGTGGCAGAAGGCGAGGTTCTTCCTGTAGCAACAAGATCCTTCGGTGGTATCGGTGTATTCGCTATACCTGAGATGGGACGTTTCTACCGTCATGTTCTTATTGAGAAGAATTATCCTCATCACGGAGCAGTTGCTTTCGGACATTTCGGAAAGGCACTGTTCGAGGTATTTAAGTACATCGGCGTTAAGGTTGATGAGATCGGTTACAATCAGCCGGCATCACTTCCTTATCCTACCGAGAACCCTTTTAAGTAATATCATGATTAAAGGGTCAAAAGCCTGTCAACACCACAAGCTTGCTTGATGGTGGGTATTCGTCATAAGGGGTACCGCGAAGTAATAACCAGGGGCGTCGAAAGACGCCCCTGGTTATTCTTTTTGACCGAATTTCTTCATACCGTCTATGTTGAATTACAGGAGCATTTAGGTTAAAATATACTGTATGACATTTACACGGGAGGTATCAGGGTGTTAAAGCTTTTTCAGAATATTGAAAGGGAGAACGAAAGTATTAAGAAAACAGACACACTTCATCCGATGCTGCTAATGGTTATAGTGGTGGTTGTGTGTGCTTTTATGTCATTTATTATTCCGGCCGGTCAGTATGAGAGGGTGGAATCCGAAGAGACCGGAAGGGAGATAGTTGTTCCGGACAGCTTCCGTTATGTCGAGAAAACACCGGTAAATCTGCTTGTTGTGCTCGAATCGCTTACTCTCGGGATGCAGGAGGCAGCAGGCATAATATTTTTCCTTCTTATCATCGGAGGCATGTTTGCGATAATAAACGGGACGGGTGCACTTAACGTCGGGATGGCCAATGTTCTGAAACGGCTAAAGGGCAGGGAAATCCTGCTGATACCGATATTGATGATTCCTTTCGGATGCGGTTCGGCATTCTGTGGTAACTTCGAGGAATTTCTTGTATTTGTTCCGCTTGTGCTGGCATGCTGTATTACGGTCGGTTTCGATTCGCTCACTGCCGTAGGCATTATTTTCATTGCAGCAACGGCAGGTTATGCAGGCTCGATAACAAATGCTTTCACTGAAGGAACGGCACAGAAGATAGCCGGTCTCCCGCTGTTTTCGGGAATGGGACTGAGGATAGTAATGTTCATCTGTCTTGAGGCCGTATCCATCGCATATGTCATGTGGCTTGCACATATGGTTAAGGTGAATCCGAAATTCAGCGGATCTTATCTTTATGATGAGGAATTCAATAAAGGAAAGAAAATAAAGCTCGATAATGTCGGAAAGCTTACAAATCGTCAGATATATGCTCTTATCGTATTTCTTCTGGGAATGATCTTCTCGGTTTTTGGCATGATAAAATGGGGATATTACGTGGATGAGCTTGCTGGAATCTTTCTTGCGGTAGGGATCATAGGCGGTGCAGTCGGAGGACTGAGGCCTAAAAATATGTGTGAGTTTTTCATCAGGGGCTGCAAGGATATGATGCTTCCCTGTATTATGATAGGTCTTGCGAATGCCGCAATAGTGGTTTTGAGCGGGGCCAATGTTATGGATACGGTGCTTCATGCGATGACCGGTACGCTTCAGGAGCTTCCGGGCCGGGCTCTGCCGATAGGGATGTTTATTTTCCATGAACTCTTTAATGTAATAGTACCTTCGGGTTCTGCTCAGGCTGCGATAACCACGCCTCTTATGGTCGCTCTTGCGGACAAGGCCGGAATGACAAGACAGACAGCTGTTCTTGCATATCAGCTTGGGGACGCATTTACCAATATAATGGCTCCCACCGGCGGAGAGATACTGGCTGCTCTTGCGATCTGCAGGGTTCCGTTTGGCAAGTGGGTAAGATATCTCTTCCCTCTGTTCATCATATGGTGGCTGGTTGCGTTTGCTTTTTTAATGACAGCATCGGGTACAGGCTTCTGAAGACAGCCGCCGGATGAGTCCATAAGCAGATAAGGTAAACAGATTAAAGCGGATAACGGAAAGGGCTGAGGAATAACAGATGAAAATTACAGCGCTGGAAATACTGAATGTGGGATCGGACATTGATCTGTCCGAGTTTGAGGGGCTGGGTGATTTTACCTCGTATCAGACGACTAAGGTTTCTGAGATAGCGGAAAGAGCAAAAGATACAGAGATTCTTATAATCAATAAGCTTCCGATCAACGAAAGCACAATAGGAGATCTTAAGAGACTTAAGCTTGTCTGTGTAACTGCAACGGGATACGACAATGTGGATATTGACTATTGCAGAAGCCGGGGGATTAAGGTTAGCAATGCTAAAGGATATTCCACAGAAAGTGTCGTTCAGCATACCTTTGCATCATTATTCTATCTGTATGAGAAGCTAAGGTATTATGATGATTATGTGAAGGATGGGAAATACTGTGATTCACCGGTATTTACCCATTTCGAAGAGCACTTTAATGAGCTGTCCGGTAAGACCTTCGGTATCACCGGCCTTGGAAATATAGGAAGAAGGATTGCAAGTGTGGCTTCCGCATTCGGCTGCAGGGTGGTTTATTATTCCACAAGCGGGAATCATGATGAAGAAGGATTCACAAGGCTTTCGTGGGATGATTTCCTTAAGGAATCGGATATAATATCGATACACGCACCGCTTAATGACAATACAAGAGGGCTGTTCTCGGATGAGACCTTCGATAAGATGAAGGACACGGCATATCTTATAAACATGGGAAGAGGTCCGATCGTGGATGAAAAGGCACTGGTAAGAGCAATAAAGGGCGGGAAAATAGCCGGAGCGGCTCTGGATGTGATCGATGGAGAGCCAATGAGGAAGGACAGCCCGCTAAGAGAGCTGAGCGATGACCGAAGGCTTCTTGTAACTCCGCATATAGCATGGGCGACCGTAGAAGCAAGGAACAGGCTGATGCAGGAGGTATATCTTAATATAAAGGCATATCTGAACGGAGAAGACAGGTGTATTGTTAATCCGTAACCGGACGTCTGATAAAGCACGGATGATGCTGAATATGTGATGATGCCTGAATATAAGGGTCAGACATAAGGTTGATATGCATAAAAAAATGTGATAAGATTCATAAAGTTTAAGATAAGATCAGATCCTAAATGGTAGTGTAGCTGATTATGAAACAGAAAACGGCATCAGGAGAGATGAAAATGAAAGCATACAGGGAAATGACCAGAGAAGAGCTGCTTTCGTTAAAGGAAGAGCTTGAAAAACAGTATAAGGAAGAGGAGGCCAAGGGGCTTAAGCTTAATATGGCACGCGGTAAGCCGGGACTGTCACAGCTTGAGATCGCCATGCCGATGCTTGATGTTATGAACAGCGGGTCTGATATGCACACCCTGCTTGGAACAGATACACGTAATTACGGCGATCTTGACGGCATAGGCGAATGCAGGCGTCTTATGGCTGATATGATGGAGGTTGAGAAGGACAATGTCATAGTAGGCGGTAATTCAAGCCTTAATCTTATGTATGATATGATTGCAAGATCTTTCTGTTTCGGAGTTAAAGGCGGCACTCCATGGCATAAGCTTGACAAGGTGAAGTTCCTCTGCCCTGTTCCGGGATATGACAGGCATTTTAAGATAACAGAGCAGTTCGGTATCGAGATGATCAATATACCTCTGTCTGAGACAGGTCCCGATATGGATATGGTTGAAGAGTATGTCAATAATGATCCTGCGGTAAAGGGTATATGGTGTGTGCCGAAATACAGTAACCCCACAGGCATCTCTTATTCGGATGAAACCGTAAGAAGGTTTGCAAATCTTAAGCCCGCTGCGGATGATTTCCGTATATATTGGGATAATGCTTATTGTGTTCATCACCTTTATGATGACGATCAGGATGAGATACTTAATATCCTGGATGAGTGTAAGAAAGCCGGTAATCCGGACATGGTATTTATCTTTGCGTCAACATCGAAGATAAGCTTCCCGGGTTCCGGTGTTTCAGCGGTTGCCTCTTCGATTGACAATGTTCAATGGATCCTTAAGATGATGGGCGTTCAGACCATAGGTCATGACAAGATAAACCAGCTGCGCCATGTCAGGTTCTTTAAGGATATTGACGGACTCAAGGCTCATATGAAGAAGCATGGAGAGCTTCTCAGACCGAAGTTTGCAGCAGTTACGGATACTCTTGAGAAAGAGCTGACGGGACTGAATATCGGAAGCTGGGTTAAGCCCAAGGGAGGGTATTTCATTTCATTTGATGCAATGGATGGCTGCGCGAAGGAAATAGTGGCAAGATGCAAAGCTCTTGGAGTTACACTCACCGGTGCCGGCGCAACATATCCGTATGGGAAAGATCCAAGGGATTCAAACATCCGTATAGCTCCGACTTTCCCCTCGACTGAGGAGATGAAGGATGCGGCAAGGGTGTTCGTACTGTGTGTGAAGCTTGTAAGCGTTGAGAAACTGTTAGAAGGATAATGGTTAACCCTAAGCGGAATCGAAAGTTTGTTCTTGAAATTCAGATATTTACATGATAAGATAATGCACGGAGCGGCTATTACATATACACTTATGCTATTGGCAATTGCAGCATTATTTTACAAGATGAAAAATAACCGCCCCGTCTGAGAAACCAGGCGGTTATTTTATAGTGAACGAAATTATTTATTTCGTTTACTATAGTTTCAATTCAGGACGGGGTAAGCCCGCTCCCTGAGTATATTACACATAGGTTACAGATAATAGAGAGGTGACAGAAATGACAAAGATTGATATTGTATCCGGTTTTTTGGGAGCAGGAAAAACAACTCTTATCAAGAAGCTTCTTAAAGAAGCACTTTCAGGAGAGCAGGTGGTACTTATTGAGAATGAGTTCGGAGAGATAGGTATAGACGGAGGCTTTCTCAAAGAGGCAGGAATAGTTATAAACGAGATGAATTCAGGCTGTATCTGCTGTTCACTGGTCGGTGATTTCGGAACGGCGCTTAAAGAGGTACTTGATAAATACAGTCCTGACAGGATACTGATCGAGCCTTCGGGTGTAGGTAAGCTGTCGGATGTTATGAAGGCAGTTGAAGGATCAACCGGAGCTTTGGGTGTTCATCTTAACAGTGCCGTAGCAGTGGTTGATGCCAAGAAATGCAAGCCGTATCTGCGTAATTTCGGCGAGTTCTTTGAGAATCAGATAGAGCATGCGGGAACAATAATCCTGAGCCGTACCGGCAATATGACGGATGAGAAGGTAAATGCCTGTGTTGCTCTTATAAGGGAGCATAATCCCAAAGCAACAATAATCACAACACCCTGGGATATGCTTGAGGGAAGCAAGATACTGGAGACCATTGAGGATGCCAAGGATCTTGAGGCAGAGCTCCTGAAAGAAGTCATGGAGATGCATGATGAACACGAACATCATCATCATGACCACGACCATCATCATGACGATCATGACCACGACCATCATCATGACGATCATGACCACGACCATCATCATGACGATCATGACCACGACCATGACCATCATCACGACGATCACGATCACGACCATGACCATCATCACGACGATCACGATCATCACCATCACGATCACGACCATCACCACCATGATGCGGATGAGGTATTTACATCCATCGGTATTGAGACATCTACCAAATACACCAAGGATAAGGTTGAGGAATGTCTTGAAGAGCTTGACGATACATCCAAATACGGAACCATACTTCGCTGCAAGGGTATGCTTCCTACAGAGGGCGACAGGTTTATCCACTTTGATTACGTGCCCGGTGAGTGTGAGGTAAGGGACGGAGCGGCAGAGGTTACCGGTAAGATCTGTGTAATAGGATCGGAGCTTAAGGAAGACGCCATCAGAGAGCTGTTTAAGTAAATGCCGGAGGGATCAAAGGATCATCAAAGGCTCTTATAACATGGAATTTTGGAATTCAGGGAGGCAGATATGACCTCAGTATTTATAATCAACGGTTTTCTAGACAGCGGAAAAACCGACTTCATAAATTATACGATAACACAGCCCTATTTCCAGAGCCGGCAGACTACGCTTCTTATCGTCTGCGAGGAAGGAGAGAAGGAATATGAGCCTAAGGTTCTTGAAAGAACCCGGACCATAATGGAAGTTATCGATGATGAAGATGATTTTACGACAAAGAAGCTTTCAGAGCTTGAGAAGAAGTACAAGCCCGGCCGTATTGTCATCGAGTTCAACGGAATGTGGATACTTAAGAACCATAAGCTGCCATGGACCTGGAAGGTTGAACAGCAGATCACTATGATAAACGGCGCTACCTTCGAATCATACTTCACCAATATGAAGTCACTGCTGGCAGAACAGATAAGAGGCTCGGAGCTTATAATAATGAACCGTTGTGACGGGCTGGATGAAAAGATCGCTTCATATAAGAGAAATATCAAGGCTCTGAATCAGCAGGCAGATATCATCTTTGAGAATAAGGACGGAGAGATGAATGTGACCCTTGAAGAGGATCTGCCTTACGATCTTACGAAGGATTCTATAGTGCTTGATGATACGGGATACGGAGTATGGTATCTTGATGCCCTTGATAACATGGACAGATATAAGGGACGTACCATTGAATATACAGGTATGGTGCTTCATCCGCCGCAGTTCCCCAAGGGTTATTTCGTTCCCGGAAGGATGGCAATGACCTGCTGTGCCGAAGATATAGCATTCCTCGGATATGCATGCAAATATGATAAGGAAGATGAACTTGTCAACCGGCAGTATATAAAGGTAAAGGCCAAAGTAAACATCGAGTACTTCGACGACTACGGCAAGGAAGGGCCGGTCTTACAGGCTATAAGTATCGAACCAACGGGAAAACCCAGGGAGGAGGTAATCTCGTTTACTTAGGGATAAGCCAAAAGGACACTTCCGGAAAGAGAATAATACATATCGTATAAGAGAGGATCGTTAATGAACCGGGAAATAGCTGAGCTGTTCATGTATGGAGGACTGGATGAAAACAGTATCCTGAGCAGATTGGGAGAGATATTTGAAATAATCGAAACAGGTGACTATAATAAATCCAAGGTTGTAAGGGATATAAAAGAACAGTTAAAGAGGCTTCTTGTTCTGGCAACGGATTACGGCTTTGATAAGAATCTGTGGCATAATTATATTACCTTTTTCCTTATGATGAGCGAAAATCCTTTTTCACTCGTATGTGAGAAAAGCGTGATCAGTGAAGGCACCGTTACTACGATCGTTAAGGATGACTTTGCCAGGATCAGGAAATTATTCTTTTATGATTTTTCGGAGGTCGAGAATAAGCTTGGAGTAAACTGCTTCTCTATTCTGAATAATTATCAGGCAGTAAAGAAAAACAAGAAAATATATAACTGGAATGTAAGCGAGAAGGTTCAGGCTCTGTCAGAGCAGCTGGAGAAGGCTAAGGATGAAGATTCCTTCTATAAGGCGGTGACGGATTTCTATCGTGATTACGGAGTAGGTTTATTCGGATTAAACAAAGCCTTCAGGATCGCGGAAAACGCGTCCGGCGGGATCGATTTTATTGCGATCAACAACATGGACGTAGTAACGCTTGATGATCTTGTGGGTTACGAAATTCAAAAGAAGAAGCTTACAGAGAATACCGAGGCATTCGTCAGCGGAAGCAAGGCCAACAATGTATTGCTTTTCGGTGACAGCGGAACCGGTAAATCGACCAGTGTCAAGGCTATAATCAATCAGTATTATGACAGAGGCCTCCGGATGATAGAGATCTACAAGCATCAGTTTAAATATCTTTCTACGATCATATCGTCGATAAAAAACAGAAATTATAAATTCATCATCTACATGGATGATCTTTCTTTTGAAGAGAATGAGATAGAATATAAGTACCTTAAGGCCGTGATCGAAGGCGGAGTGGAAACGAGGCCCGATAATATACTTATCTATGCCACATCCAACAGGAGACACCTTATCAAAGAAACATGGAATGACAAGGATGATCATACGAATTCGGATGATATCCATCATTCGGATACCGTGGAAGAGAAACTGTCACTGGTTAACAGATTCGGTATTACGATAGGATTCTCCAAACCAATGCCAAAGGAGTATGAAAACATTGTTGTGACCCTGGCTGATAGGGCGGGTATTCATATGGATGAGGAAGCATTGAGAAAGGAAGCGATGAGGTGGGAAATGTCGCATGGAGGCATTTCGGGAAGAACAGCCCAGCAGTTTATAAATTACCTGGTATATCAGCAAAAAAAAGAGCTGTGATCTTCATTTTGAATAGTTACGGGAATTCCAGAATATATGAAACTGAGGTGTATAAGTAATGAGAGAGAGCGGAGTATTATTCCCTGTTTTTTCAATCCCTTCAAAGTTCGGTATCGGAAGTTTTTCAAGGGAGGCATTTGAATTTGTTGATTTTTTACATGATGCGGCACAGGGGTACTGGCAGATACTGCCGGTAGGTCCTACGGGATACGGCGATTCACCGTACCAGCCCTTTTCGGCCTTTGCCGGGAATCCCTACTTTATTTCGCTTGAAACCCTGATAGAGGAAGGTCTGCTTACATGGGATGAATGTAACGCAATGGATTTTGGCAGCGATGAGACCAAAGTGGATTACGGAGCACAGTATAATAACAGGGGTACGCTGCTGAAGAAGGCTTATGAACGTTTCACTGAAGCAGGAAAAGAAGATAAGGAGCTGAAGTCATTTATTAAGAAGGAAAATGGATGGCTTGAGGATTATGCGCTGTTTACCGCAATAAAGCATAAGCTTGAGGGTGCACCATGGACGGAATGGGAGGATGATCTTAAGAAGCGTAAGAAAACAGCGCTTGATAAGATACGTAAAGAGTTAAAGGATGAGATAGGGCTTGTATATTTCGAACAGTATGAGTTCGACAAGCAGTGGAATAAGCTGCGCGAATATGCAGGCGGGAAGAATGTTAAGATAATAGGAGACCTGCCGTTCTATGTATCCTTAGACAGTGCCGACTGCTGGGCACATCCGGAGGTATTTCTTATGGATAAGGAGCTTAAGCCGAAGGTTGTTGCAGGATGTGCACCCGATGCATTCTCAAGGACAGGCCAGCTCTGGGGCAATCCCATCTATGACTGGGCAATGCAGAAGAAATCCGGATATGACTGGTGGGTAGACAGAATAAGAAGAAATTACGAATTCTATGATGTTATAAGGATAGACCATTTTCATGGGTTCTGTGAATACTATGCAGTACCCTACGGTGACAAAACAGCCGAGAACGGTAAGCTGTATAAGGGACCGGGAATGGATCTTTTCAACGCGCTTAAGGAAAAGCTCGGAGAGCTTAGGATAATAGCGGAGGATCTTGGAAACAATACCAAGGAGAATGAGGCTCTTCTTAAGGAATCGGGATTCCCGGGAATGAAGGTGCTTCAGTACGGCTTCACGAGCTGGGACAGCTGCTATGTGAACCACAGGCATATCAATAACTGTGTTGTATACACGGGAACCCATGACAATACTCCGACACGTGCCTGGGTGGAGGAGATAAATGAGGGAGAGAGGGATTTCTGCAGAAGATACGTTAATTCGATGAATACGGATTACGGTGCACTGGTTTGGGATATAATAAGAGAAGCATACCGTTCTGTTGCCGATCTGTGTATAATACCCCTTCAGGATTATCTGTGCTTCGGAAAGGAAGCAAGGATCAATACGCCGGGGACTGCCGAGGGTAACTGGGAATGGAGACTGCGTCCCAATTTCCTGTCAAATGAGCTGTGTTCAAGTATAAGAGGTCTGACCGAGCTGTACAGCAGAGTTCCGAAGATTGAGTAAGCAGGCTTATGACATGAGCCGGAAGAGGAAAAAGAAATGAGGAAGAGATCTATAAAAGATGCACCATGGTATCCGTATACGGTAGCTGCATGTATTGCGGTTACGCTGTTTGTTGCCCTTTCCAATCTGGGCAGCGTTCTTGGTGCGCTTAAATCCTTCTTTGGTTTTTTCAGACCCGTATTATTCGGCTGTATAATAGCCTATGTCATCAATCCGCTGGCCAAATGGTTTAAGAGAACCGTTTTTAAAAAGATTAAATCGGAACAGAGGAAGAACCTCCTTGCCAATACGCTTGCATTTATATGTGTTCTTCTGTTTATCTCATTTGCTGTTTACGTACTGGCGCCTCAGCTTGTTGAAAGTGCCCAGACATTTGCAAGTCATTTCGATGAATATGTGAATTCTTTAAGTACAATGCTTGACAGGCTTTCGTTACCGGGACTGAAGCTTGATTTTAAGAATTTTATCGGTTCATCTGAAAACATAATGAGCTATATAGTAAATTTCGTAAGCGATAATATGACTAATATTGTGGATATATCCACCAATGCAGGAAAGAACATCGTACATTGGCTGATAGCATTTTTCCTGTCCATATACATGCTTGCGGAAAAGGAAAAGCTAAAGACGGGCTTACACAGGCTGCTTAGGGCGGTTTTCCGTCAGGATCATTATGAAGAGGTAAAAAAGTTCCTGCGTAAATGTGATGATATTTTCAACAGATATATCGTGTTTAATATAATAGACAGCTTTATAGTGGGTATCGTGACGGCTGTATTCATGAGCATAGCCGGTATGGAGTATGCCGGTCTTGTAGCTTTTGTTGTGGGGATAACCAATTTCATACCGACCGTCGGTCCCATCATCGGAACAGTTATCGGCGCGTTTGTGCTGCTTATGGTCAAGCCCTCACATGCTCTTGTTTTCATCATTTTCTTTGCGGTGGAACAGCTGCTTGACGGATATGTACTCAAGCCCAGGCTGTTTGGCAGTTCGCTTGGGGTATCCGGTCTGTGGGTACTGGTCGGAATAGTTGTGGGCGGCAATATGTTCGGCGTAACGGGAATCCTTTTGGCCATTCCCATAGTAGCCATAATCGATCTGATCTACAGCACATATCTGCTGCCGTGGCTTGAAAAGAGAAGAACAGGTTATTAAACCGTGATTAAATTCCTCCGGCGCATGTCTTGAACGGAAGGATATTGCATAAAAACAGGGTCGACATGTTTCTCATATTCAGCCTTACGGGTGCCGACAGCACATATTCAAGCGGAATCCTGCTAAGATCCGGCTGCTCAGATGAGGCTTTGTTCCACAGTATTTTTTCCAGGGCATATATTGCCATGTCGAAGGATTCCACAGTACACAGAATAAACCGTCCGTCATCATCAGGGCGGTTCTTTATTACATAATAATCCGTTCCTTCAAGAGAATACTTGAAGAAACGCCATTCCTTATTAAACATATTATCGGTGATCAGGATAAGACCGGATGAGACCGCGCAGTTACCTATCCACGGGTAAACATGCCTGCATTCATTGAAATACGCAAGCTCTTTTCTTGTAAACATATGAATAAATCCCTCTAATAATTATTTATTACATGACCAGCGTCATGCTCTCTCCCGCGGAGTATATTAGCATAGGATTGTCATAAAGTCAAGCTATGGTGACAAAAACAGATTTTATCACATAGTAATATATGCCTGATGGAATACATATTTTACTTGTTATATAAGGTGATTGTTGCTACAATGAAAACAGTGAGTCTGAAAATAAATCCACACAAGGAGCAGTTGTTATGCGAAACGGAAAATTATATGAGGTATGGATCCTTATAACATATATTGCGGTTGTTGCCGTCTGTATCTGGCTAAATCTTTTCTCTGAGGGTCAGGCCGGGGGAATGGCCAATCTTATTGTTAATGTCATTATGCTTCTCATAGCCGGTGCCATCCTTGTTTCGGCTTATGCGGGGAGTCTGAGGCCTGCCATGAAGATGACCGGGGACCTTAACCGTGTCATAGAAAAGATTGATGATGACGCAAAGCATACTCACCGATTTCTCTGGGAAAGATATAAAGAGGAGAAGGAAGAGCTGTTTGAGGACGAAATACTGAAGGAGCAGTTCAAGGGATACCGTTATGAATTAAACCGCATCCTCAATATGGAAAGGCCTTATTATAAGTGTGATATAGAGGAGTATATCAATTTCAATCTAATTGATACGGTTATCCACAGGAACAGGATGAACCAGGTCGCCGGTGTGATGACGGGTCTTGGAATACTGGGAACCTTCATTGGACTGTCCATCGGTCTTCAGAGCTTTAATACAGGTTCGACGACAGAGATAACAAACAGTATAGATCCCCTGATGGCAGGTATCAAGGTTGCATTTCATACATCCATTTACGGAATGATACTGTCTTTGGTGTTTAACTGGATATATAGGAGAGTCCTTGATGATGCGGAATGTGCTGTAAGCGATTTTATCGCGGCCTATAAGAAATATGTAATGCCGGATGCAATGCCCGACAGTGTTAACCGGTTGATGGAGATGCAACAGCAGCAGACGGAGGCGGTCGTAAGCCTGGCGCAGAATATGACACATCTGCTTTCAAACGGGTTAAGCGAGCTGCTCGATCCACAGTTTGACAGACTTGATAACACGATCACGGGATTTGCCAACATAGCCACCAAGAACCAGATGGATCAGCTTTCGATGGTTGTTAACGCATTCATAAATGAGCTGAACCGTTCGTTCGGAAATATGTTTACAGCCCTGTCTGAGACTATAGATAAGACTCTTGTCCTGCAGTCCAACAATGAAAAACAGATGCAGGATATATTTGAGAAGAATATAAGTACTGCGGATAATATAGATGCCATAGCCGATAAGACCGGAGAGGTTGCGGATGCGCTTAAGATCTACACCGAACGTCTGCAGACGCTTCAGGGACAGGTTAATACGAATGTGGACATACTCAATAAACAGAGGGAAGATGACAGAAGAGTGATCGACAGTATTAACCGTTATATAGCTCAGATAGAAGAGTACAGAAGATCACTGGAGGGATCCCTTCAGATGAGCGATGCATCAATGAAGGCCCAGAAGCAGATGCTGAGTGAGATACGTGAGACTACTCGTGACATGCCTGAAGACGTTGGCCATACCTTCGATATTATAAATAATAATCTTCAGATAGTGGAGAACCAGTTCAGGAATACGATAGAGCAGATACAGCATGTTCTCTCGCAGATGAACGGAACTATTGACTACTCATACAGGAGCATTGAGCAGAGCTTTGTAAGAACGGCCAAATCGATAGAGGAGCTTGCAGGCTTTATGCAGAGGCTTGAGAATTACTACACAAATATGTAACTAAGGAAAATCAGATGACTAATACCGGAAAACGCCGGAAAACCGACGAAGAAACTACATACTGGCTGTCCTATTCGGATATGATGGCCGGCCTGCTGCTGACCTTCGTGCTGATCATCGCCTTTACGATGATGCATGCAAAGATGCAGTACGATGCCAAGGAAACAGAGCTTCTTGGAAAAGAACAGGAACTGGTCATTCAGGCTGATGAGCTTGATAAAGAGCGGGCGATCGTGGCAAGACAGAAGAATACGCTGGATGAGCAGGCTAAGATGTTAAATGCTCAGGAGGAGGCACTGGCCGAGCAGGGAGAGAAGATCGCCATTCAGGAAAAGACCCTGAGGGAACAGCATGAACTCTTAAATAAGCTGGAAGCCCTGATGAGTGAACAGCAGCAGAAGCTTGATAATATAATCGGTGTAAGGACAGAGCTTATAGAGGAGCTTAGGAAGGAGTTTGACAACTCGGATCTTCATGTTGCGGTTGATGAGAAGACCGGAGCCATTACCTTCGATGCCAGCATTCTGTTTGCATACAATCAGGCTAATCTTACGCCGTCAGGTGAGGAATTCCTGTCAGAATTCCTGCCAAGATACTGCGATGTACTGCTAAGCCCGAGATACAGGGATTATATTTCCGAGATACTTATAGAAGGTCATACGGATACGGAAGGTGATTATCTCTTCAACCTTGAGCTTTCGCAGAAAAGGGCGCTGTCAGTTGCGAAATACTGTCTTTCGGAAAACAGCAGGGTACTTGACAAGTCTCAGCTTGATGAGCTTAAGGAGGTTATATCCGCAACGGGACGATCATACAGCAACCCTGTGCTTGATGAGCACGGTGAGGTGGATATGGAGGCTTCAAGGCGTGTGGAATTCCTTTTCAGGCTTAAGGACGAGGAAATGATACGGGAAATGATAGAGATACTTAATGCGGAGGATACACAGTAAAAAAATACAGGTAACTATTCAGAACAGGCTCAAAATACTTCGTATTTTTCGCTGCTTTGGATTCATCCAATACATAAATTTATAAAATATGCCCCTTACAAGCAAGCTTGACGGTTCATATTTTAAAATTTATGTGCTGTTCTGAATAGTT
>JAFSYI010000027.1 GCA_017450065.1 Lachnospiraceae bacterium | reverse complement strand
GGAATTCCGGCAAGGGTTATCAAGACGCTGGATGCAGACAGGGTTCAACAAAAGAAAAGGAGGCTGCTGAAATAATGAACGAGAACCAGCTTAATCAGCGAGGTCACGCCTTATATAGCTACTGCAAAGTAATGCGTGTGCCCAAACTGGGGGCATACCCCGTTGTAGTCACTGTTCTGGCGGGCTTGATACAAATTCTTATCTTTACAGCTCTCGGGGAGAGCCTCTTGACTGCTATGGTCATAGGCGCCTCAGTAAGTGCTGTGCTTGCTTTTCTTTGCTGGCTCGCCTACAGATATCGAGTAGGAGCCTCAAAAAGGCTCAATTCCTACCTTGCAGTAGATGGCGGGCAGAGCATGATCAGCGACTTTGCTTCGGCATAGCCCTTTGCGAACGACCAGTTCAGGCTTGGCAGACAGTATCTGTTTATCAAAAAAGGAGCGGTACTCAGGCGTGACAGCATTACCGATATAGTAAAGGTAACAACTAATTACCGTATGATTCCAACAGGTGTGTATTTGAGCGTTAAGGTTAATGATGAGAACGGCAGTATGTCATTACCGCTTTGCAGGGTGCATATGCTAAAAACCGGGGCGGAGATTGATGAGATACGTAAAGCAGTGTTGCAAAGGCATTTGTCGGTATGAACGCCGGGAAACAATCCCGCATAATATTAGGATAAGTCCAGAAAGGAGCAGCGAGTAATGGTGATTTTGGAAGGAATAGTTATCTTCATCCTGGCCGGTTATGCGTTCTGGATCATCGGCCTTCCAATCATCCTGGACATCATATGGATCAAAAGAGTAAAGAGTGGAAAGAGCAAGATATTCGGGCCTTTCGGTATCATATCCATTATCGTTAACATTGGCAGTCTCCTGTATATGCCGCAATTGTTCACCATGATAGGGGAATATTTCGGCTGGGTATGAACTGATATATCACAGGAGGATACCCGAAGAAGCAATAAGAAAGCTGCAAATACGAGGGTTTGGGAAGCAGACAGCAATTGGAGATAAGAAAGGAATACTGGATAATATAATGTTGAATGATAAGGTATATAACTGGCTGAAAAATAAGGAGCTGGCAGACAGGGTTACGGAGCATAACGAAACCATAGACACGGTCGAACACGCAGCAATGCGGATAGGCTGTACGGAAGCGGAGATTGCAAAGACACTATCCTTTATCGTGGATGATAAGCCTGTGATCGTTGTAATGGCAGGAGACGGCCGCGTGAACAGCTCCAAATTCAAAGCACAGTTTCACACAAAGCCACATATGGTTCCAAGGGAGCAGGTCGAGGAGATTATCGGGTTCCAGCCTGGAGGGGTTTGTCCGTTTGGAGTACCCGAGGGAATACCGATCTGGCTTGATGTATCCATGAAACGCTTTGATTACGTACATCCTGCAGGAGGTAACGAGTATACCTCTGTAAAACTGACACCGGATGAGCTGGAGAAGGCATCTGAGGCAGTCGGCTGGTGCGATGTCTGTAAAGGTTGGGAGAATGAAGGATGAGATACCATTTGACATTCCTCGGGAGGAATAAGATATGCAGATGACAGAAGAAGAGATCTGTGAAAGATTCAAGAGAAACGGATGCTACAAGGGGCATATCCCCATTCTGGCACAGCTGAATGCTGTGGATGTGGTAGTATATAGGGCTCTATACGGAGATGGCGGAACATGGGTACGCCCTGCTGATATGTGGAATGAGACGATAGAGCGCGACGGAAAGACCTACAATCGCTTTGAAAAGATTCAGGATTCGAGGAGGCTCTAAATGATTGATTATGGATTAAAAGGAAAAGTAGCAATCGTTACAGGCGCAAATAATCCGCAAGGTATAGGAGCAACAACAGCATTAGCTTTTGCACGTGAAGGTGCAGGGCTTGTTTTGGTATATAAAATGATTCCCAGACAGTTCGATGAAAACAATACGGATAAAAATGGTGTGGACAGATATTATGCAGCAAATGCAGGGGATGCAGCAATAGTAGAAAGTCGATTAAAGGAATTGGGAGCAGATTATTTCATTCTTGAAAGTGATATTTCCAACGAGGAAGATGTAAAAAAAATTTATGGGAAAGCGATAGAACTTGTTCAAGAGCAGTTCAGGAACGAAAGGATTTCCGAGGCTACAACCAGGCATCAGCTGGATGGGATACAGAGGATGTTTGCAAAGATTATCAAGGGAATGATGGATGCAGGGATAGTCGTAACGGATGACCCGAAGCTGCTTGCGGTAGAGCTTACCGCACCGGCTGTTCTGCAGATTGCAAGATCGGACAGACAGCCGCAGTGTGAGAAAGAATGCATGGAATACATCGAAAAACATTTGCGGCATTTTTGTAAGGTATACATGAGATAGGAGCAGATTCACTATGGGAAAAGAACTGTCAGAAATGACGTTGGAAGAACTGTGGGATTTGTTCCCTATCTTCCTTGTTCAACATGATGATAAGTGGAATGGACATTACAAAGAGATGCTTTTACGGTTGTTGCAAACGCAAAAATGTTTTCCTACGAAGGGGCAAAGGAGGCTGTCCCGAAGTTCTGGCAGGAACATTACAAAGCCGGAAATGGAAAGCATGTTATGGGAGTTTACGGGATTAATACCGATACCACCATGGGGCAGTGCCACGCTTGACGAAACGGTTCATATATGGCATTTATATGAAAAAAGACTCAAATGATCGACGGTAAGTATCTGATCTTTAAGACATCCGAATGGTAAAGAAGACAGAAGGGTTTAACCTTTGTTAAATACAGAGTGAGAGGGATTTGAATGAGAAGAAAAAAACATACCGGAAGAATACTGGCGGTCATAGTGATTACAGCTTGTTTTACAGGTGATGTATACGGAACGGGTATTACGACGTATGCCTCTGAGCTTATATCGGATGACTCCCTGATCCGGGAAGATATATCCAGGGCTTCCGTATATCTGTCTGACATCCCGGAGGATGCCGATGAGGTCAATGCTGATATGGTTAGTTCCGAACCTTCGGCAGCATCGGTAGCCTATCAGACGGGTGTAGCAACTGTCGGGGAGCTCGTCCCCTACGGTAAGGCGCTCGCACCAATGCTCAACGCATTCGGCGCGTCACTTAACAGCGGCACGTCAACCGAGGATGTAAGCAAAGCCATAAGCAGTATAAACAAAGAGGTGAACGGGCTCAGCGCCCAGCTTTCCGATTTTCGTTCGGATATGGATCAAAAGATGAATGAGCTGAAAAGCAAAATGTCAAAAGAGATCAATACCGCTTTGGATAAGGTGAGGAATAACATCTTCATAAACGGTGTCGGATCCGAGCTTGACATCCTTCATACCCAGGTGAGCGGCATAGCCGCCAGGATTGACACGATAACCGGTAACAGTGACCTGTCCGAACAGGCGAAGGCCATCGAGATAGCATCCCAGATTGGTGATTACAGGGATTGGGATGACCCGCAGAATGCGCTTTACAGGTTCAATAACCTCTCGGATCTCCTTGCGGGATCTACCTATCGGGATACAAACGGACGAAATCTTTATAAAGTGTTATATGATAATGCAGCCCTTGACAGCATGTTCTCGTCGGAAGCTTATGACAGGATAGACCCTTATATGGAGCGTGTCGTATATGAATACTGGTACTCATACACTGTGCTGGCCCAATGCCTGTCTGCGCACCTTACAGTATCCCGTATGACGGATGATGAGGCCCGTGCTCTCGGTGATACTCTGTATCATCGATACAAAGACTGCAAGACACGAACGAGTCTTGTGAAGGATGAAGTTGACGGGATCAATAAGGAACTTTTGGATGCCGATGATGCTTCAAGCGTTATCAGTATGTATTCCTCATTTAAGTATAAGAAAGATTATGAAAGATATATTTTTATAGACGGCGGTAAGACGGAGATCGCTGTCTCCGATAAGCTGGTTAAATATGTTACCCCCTCGGTGTCCAAAACAAGGGTAGGTAATTCTTCCGCGGGGGTATTGTCTTTTGATACATTGAAAGGACAATGGTATCTGAACTCCTCTTACAGACAATATTACGCAGATGCGGTTGCCTTTGTGGAGGGTAAGAACAATCTTGAAACCGGTTATATAAAGGATATGTACGAACATGTACTGAACCTTCCGTCGCAGATCACATTTTATAATTATGTCGTGAACAACGGCTTTTCTGTTCCCTCCCGAGACGGCTTCCTTGCGATCGGCTCCATGAATAAGTCGCCGGTCAGTTATACACAGGACAGGTATTGGGGATGTCTGTTCAATTACCCAACCTTTTATTTGAGTATGCCGGGAAATCCAAAAACCGAGAGGGATGTGTGCTCTTTAGGTGTATCAACCCGGACAATAAAGACTAAGGATGGCGGGATCGATACGGAATACACAAAAAATGGCCGCAAATACTGGACTACACATAATTATGTGTATTGTACTCCCTCGGGGACAGCTTTTCTGGGATTTGAGAAAGTTAACCGCGAACAGATGCCTTCAACCGCGCAGGAAGTCCTAAAATTGCTGGGGAAATTGCCGGATGATCCGGCCGAACCGGTCGACCCGGCGGACAAAACGGAGTATTCCGTGTCCATAGGCGATTTCGGACAGGCCTACGAGCTGTATCAGCAATATGACCTTGGTTCACACTCCGTTACCTTCAAAACCTCAGACGGGAAAACCATTTCACCCGATAAGATGCAGAAACTCTCTGACGGTAGATATTATGACTGGCAGTTCGAGGGAAAAGCCGCCCCTGCGTATAGTGGGGGGAATACTGTAATATTCCATAAAGACGGATCATGCCGAGCCCGTGTATATGCCAGGAACCCGGAGGGCAAGAACATTTATTCCGAGTGGAAGCAGATCACCGTACTAAAAAATCATGTCAGCGATCTTCTGAAGTATTACTACGAAAAACCCAGGACCGTGAATGTAGGATTAAATACAAAGATCAAGGCAGGTTCGTATCTTCCGTCTGCTCCCGTGTCGACGCTTCCGCATATGGCGCCCGCGTATCATACGTATTTCGAATCAATGGAAACACCCTCGGACGGCATTGAACTAAACGTCAATACCGGAGAAGCCGTATTCACGAAGAGCGGAACCTACCACATAAGGGTTAAGGCTCTGGAGTATTTAAAGAAGCACGACTATGCCTACAGCAAATGGGTAGTTTTTACGGCTAAAGCTCCCGATGAACCGGTCAGCATGGTCTTTCTTGATTCTGACGGAACAAAGCTCCATGAAATATCAAATGCTGCGGGCACCGAACTGGAAGAAAGTGAGATTCCGGACGGCGTTGAATTCTACTGGAGGAACAAACTGAACCTTAACGGTGAAGAGGATGATGTTATACCCCAGACAAGGGAGGGATTTATCTTTGACGGCTGGGACCTTGTGGAAGATACGGGCATGCCTGACGGTGAGGCGGAAGAAGTGCCCCTGACCATACCTGAAGGGGATATGACCTATGTCGCCATATGGAAGCGAACGATCAAGGACGGATATATTACGGTTGAGAATGCATCAGACCTGAAAAAAGCGATATCGGAAACACCTGCCGGTGAAATGGCGAAGATCGCTTTTGCAAATGATATCACTCTTGACAGGCTTGACCTGCCAAAATCAGGCGCATCAGGCATAGTGATTGACGGCATGGGGCATACCCTTGTATTTACGGGAAATGTTTCTCTGAAATCTCAGGGAAATTATCCGCTCGCATTTGAAGATATAAATATAAAAGCCGAAGATGCAAAGGGAAAGGCCGGAAACATTGCTATCACAGCCGGTGCAGGCGGGCTTACCCTTGATAAGGCTGTATTCACGGGCAGGAACATAAACGTAAATGCATCAAAGGGCAGCCTGACCCTTAAAGATATCATGGAAGGAAACCTTACGGTCAAAGGCAGCCCCCGCACTTCTCTTACGCTCGAAGGCAGGGTAACTGCCGGCACGATAGCGGGCTTTGGAAATGCAACCTTAACCGGCAGCCTTACTCCTGTAAAAATACTTAAGGTCAAAAAACTTAATATCGGAACCAACGGAGTATTAAATGCAGGTGCGAATACGGACATAAGTATCTCTGCAGGTATATCGGGTGCGGGAACCATCAGGCTATCGCAGGGATTTAAGCCTATAAAGGTTGGAAAGTCAAACTCCGGCAGCATCGTCCTTGCTTCGGAAAAAACCATAGATGAATATACGGTGATCTTTAACAGCAGCGATAAAAATATAGACCGCATATTCGAAACCGGCTGTATATCACCGGAGGTTACGGACGGAAACTACGGATACGGACTTAAGAACACAAGAGGCCGCGTCTGCCTCCGCGCTTTTAAGATAAGGTGCGGGTCAAAGACCTACTGTGAGTGGAAGGACTGTATTGCCGATATAAACAAAGAAAAAACAGCAGCCGCCAAAACGGTGACTCTGCTCGGGAATATACACACGGATAAGGCTTTAACGCTTCCGGCAAAGGGTAAGTGTACAACACTTACAATAATCGGGAACGGACACATACTGACCTTTGCAGGCAGGACGGTTACGATGGGATGTGATCTTGTGCTTAAGAGCATTACTTTAAGTTCTGCCAATTCTTCCTGGGTCCTTAAACAAAACGGCTATAAGGCAGTACACAATACTGCAGTACTAAACGGATGCACTGTGAGATAGGAGGCAGACATATGATGAACGGATATACATTGCGCAGACCGGCCGCAATAGCCATTGCTTTTGCATTGATCCTGGGCGAACTTCCCTTAACAGGAGTTAAGGTCTGTGCGGCACAGCCTGATATTATATTTTCCGGCCGGGAACCGGAAATCATCGAAGACCTTTCGGAAGACAATTCCCCTGAACTTGCAGGAAATAAAAAGGAAGATACTATCATCTGGCAGACAGGTGTTGCGGTCATCGGTGAGCTGATCCCGGGCGGGAAGGCTCTTGCACCTGCCCTTAATGCGCTGGGGGCGGCATACGGTCTTGGAAACAGCGGCATTACAAATGAAGAGCTTATAAAAAAGCTAAAGGACATGAGCAAAGAGATAAGCTCTCTGAGTAAAGATATCTCCTCGTTTCGCAATGAAATGAATGAAAGGCTTGATAAATTTGAGAGGGAAATGTCGGATGAGATCGAAACAGCCCTTAACAGGATAAAAAATGATATCTTCACAGATGGTGTGGGGTCAGAGCTTGATACAATACACGAACAGATTAACGGCAGGAACGGCATCGCCAGAAAGATCGAAGTGATCAACTCCGACGACACCATGAGTGAAGAGGAGAAAAACATTGAGATCGCATATCTTATAGGCAATGACAAGGGTTGGAACAATACCGGCAATGTGATCTACAGGTTCCGGCTTATCGGAAACCTCCTGGCGGGACAGACCTATCGCGACACGGCGGGCCGCAACCTCTATCAGGTTCTTTATGATGATGCCGCAAAAGAAGCTATGATGAGCGGTGAGGCATACAACAGGATAAAACCATACATAGACAGGGTTATGGCTGAATATTTCTACTCATATTCCGCTCTGCTTGAATGCCTGAACGCTTCACTGTATGTTTCCATGATGACAGATGAACAGGTCAGCAGGATCAGGGAAACGGATGATGTGGAGTACGAAAGATACCTGAAGTGCTACGTACCTGCCGATCTTGTGGAACAACAGCTTGACAGCATCGACGCACAACTGCTGGATGCCGGGAACCCCAACAGCATAATAAGCCTCTACAGTGTATTCTGTCATAAGATAAAGAATAAAAGCACAGTTTATATAGATATGGGACAGGCAGAGATACCGCTTTCAAGTAAGCTTGACAGGGTAGAAAATCCATGGACCGGGAAAAGGTCCCACAATAATGTAATGAATGAAGGATATTATACGGAATATGTAAGCGGCTGGCATACGAAGGAGTGTTACAGTGACTATTACAGTAAAGTGTCTGATCTTGTTGGCTCAGATGAACATCTTACACCCGGGCAGATAAAGAAGATATATGATCATATAAATGAGACATCACCGGATGTTTCAATGCTTCAGTATCTGAATGAAGCCGGCTTTATGACCGATGAATTCGATAATTACAGTTCATGCTTTGCATTAAGCGGTCTGTCATCGGAAACCAATACATCCGCAAATATTCACAGCTGCCGGTACGGCTTTGACACGGTTCATGCCACAGTGGCCGGAGACGGGGTATGCTTTGAGGCTCCCTGCGAACTTACCATGGAATATACGGGGATCTCCGAAGCAGGCGGCGGTCCGGGTAATGGTTCTCCGGCCTGGTTTGTATATTCCACTCTAAATGATCTCAGTTATCTTGGACTGAGGATAACCGATGACAATGAGGAAATGCCCGAGACTGCAGAGCAGGTGATGGAGCTTTTCCATACAGACTATACTGCCGTTATCGAAGATATCACTGATGACTTTGAACTATATCAGAAATACGGCCCTGATGATATTCCGGTGAGTTTTTATGACGCCGAGGGCAGCAAGATCACCGAAGAATCACTCGGAACAGACCAAAACGGGAAGCATTACAGGATTTGCACGGACGCCTCTCCCTTAGTCAGGACGGACGGATCTTTTATCATGTTCATGGCGCCGGGGACTGCGGATATCCATGTTGAAGCCGTTGACCCTTCGGGCAGGGTATTCACATCCCAAAGCGTTCAGATAAACTGCAGGGATATCCATGAAAGCTCTTATCTAAAAGCCATGCAGACAGCTGACTGCAGTCAGCCGCTGAATGTGTATATAAATACAGATACTTCTTATGATCTGAACGAACTTATCGGACCATCATTTATTAAATCCGGTGATGGGACTGCAGGCGATATTCTTCCAATGTGGGAGTCGGGAGAGACGCCCGGGGACGGAATAGTCCTTGATAAGAACGGCAGAGTGACTTTTTCAAAGAGAGGGATCTATCATATCAGGTTCAAAGGCATTGACGATACCGGTGACTATGCCTACGGGGAGTGGAATATTGTTGTGGCCAGGGACCGCGACGAGTATTACACCATGACTTTCCATGACGGAGATGGCGCTGAGATATACAGAGTAACCGGCAAGGAGGGAAGTGCGATCAACCTTGATGAAGATGCCATATCTTTGGTAAGGCCCGGTTATGCCTTTGACGGCTGGGACCGGAAAAACAGTGAGGATGATGAGATTCCTTCACTTATGCCCGGAGAACATACAGGTTTTTATTCCCGGTGGACCAGAACGGTACCGGACGGATATACAGTTATAGCTGACGCAGAGTCATTTGTTAAGGCCCTGTCCCTTGCCCCTGAATCCGAAACAACTCATCTTGCCCTTACAAATGATATCACGGTCAAAAAGCCTTATCTTCCCAAGGCAAAAGATGCCGTGATCGTGATAGACGGCCTTGAGCATACGCTCACATTTACAGGTGATGCAGCCATCACTCTCAGGGCTTCCCAGAGCCTTACTCTCAGGGATATAAGTATAAAGTCCGATAAGAAAGGCAGGACAGGCAATGTATCAATAACCGCTGCTGCGGGCCCGCTTACGCTTGATAATGTGAGCTTTGAATGTAAACAGGCGATTATAAAAGCCGCAAAGGGTGACCTTGCGGTCAATAATACAGAGGATGCATCCCTTATCGTAAAGGGAGGTTCAAAACAGAAGGTCACTGTAAACGGAACATGTGAATTCAGGGAGCTCACAGGTTTTGACAAGGCCCTTGTGACAGGCAGTCTGGCAGTCAATAAGAAATTTAAGGCCGGTGAACTGAACCTTGCCGATAACGGGCTCTTTAATGTACCTACCGGTTCGGCCGTGACAATAAGCCGGGGTATAACAGGAACGGGTACCATTTATCTGGCACCGGACTTTAAACCCATAAATCTCGGCAGACAGAATTCAGGCTGTATCATGCTGGCTTCATATGATGCCCTGGACCGGCAGGTTATCTTTAAGAGTAAGGCAGAAAACCTTAATAGTATCTTCAGGGTTGAGGATATCTCTCCTTACGTAACTGATGGGAATTACGAATTCGGCCTGTATTCAAAGGGTTCCAATGTATATCTGCGTGCCTTTAAGATAAGGTCGGAAGGCAAGAGCTACTGCGAGTGGAACGACTGTGTCGCGGACCTGTCCAAGGCGAAGGGAGCAAAAGAAGGTACGATCGATATTCTCGGAGATCTGGAACTTGATTCTGCATTAAAGTTTCCCGCAAAGGGGCGAATAAAGACACTTACTATAAACGGATACGGACACAGGATAAGCTTTAAGGGTAAAACCGTTACCCTGACATGCGATCTTGTACTTAATAAGATAAAGATCATATCGGCAAGCGGTGACTGGAGTTATAAAAAGGGCAGGTATACACTGACTGATGAGTAATGCTTTGGGATAGGGTAT
>JAFSYI010000026.1 GCA_017450065.1 Lachnospiraceae bacterium | reverse complement strand
GTAAGCGAAATAAATAATTTCGCTTACTATAAAGCCTCCGGCGGATGCGCCCGGATTTTGCAAGGAAATATGCCGCTTTCAGCGGCCAAAATCCGGCGCAGTAAACGACAAAACGAAAAGAGTTTTGTCGTTTACTATATACTCCGTATCAATTCTGGTAGCTTCTTCGAATGACAATTCTCTCCCGCCACCGCAGACCACATACAGGCCGGTAATACCCGGTTTACAGGCGAGGCGTGCTCTATGGTGGTATTCATAGCTCTCCCATTCAGATACACTGGGCGGCCTGGTGCCTACAAGGCTCATCGTACCTTGCAGTACATTAAAACCTATAGGCAGCCTATCTAAACTCCACTTATGCAGAAATTCTCCAATGCCCTTTATACGCATTTGGTTATCAGGACGACTGCTTGCATCCATGTACATAGTTCTTATCATGTACATATTGAACTTCTTGCCGTTTAACCCTACGCGTTCAAAAGATAGTAACACGGGACCAGGGCTTGTCACCTTAATTATGGGTGTGGAAATGATAAGAACCACTAAAGCAAGCACCGACAGCACTGCTCCACCAATGATGTCCACACAGCGCTTGATAAGCAACTGTTCGGGTTTAGGAATGTTGATGCTTGTGGTCAATACCGGCTGTTTAGCGATCTTCTCAAGTAGCAGGTTATCGCCATTGCCCTCATCCAGATATATAGCCTGATGAACCGTAACAGCCATCTCTGAGCAGGCTTTGATCAGATCCATAGGTAATAAGCTCGAATCTGTAACATCCACGTAAACCTCGTCAATCCATTCATTGCGGATGTATTCAGCGGCTATATCTATGCCAACCCCTGAGTCTCCATCCACTCTCACAATCGATCTGATCGTTATGCCTTCTTCCGGATGGCGAGTGAACGCTGCCTGAGCTCGTTCTACACCCTTCCCGTCACCCACAAGGAGCATGACCCTATTGCTGTTTTCCTTCCTCTGAGCTATAAGAAGCCGTCTATATATAAGTCTTGTGATCATCCCCAGGCAGAAATAACCGCCCATTGTCAGGTAAAGCACTATACGGCTGACACGGTTCGAAGCCTTATCCGAGAATAATAACAGTACGATACCGCCGAAAACTATTGCGCACTGAATGACAGTTGACCTTATCTCAAGCCATAAGCTCCTCCGCAGCACGTTGTGCATAGTGTTGAATACAGCTGCGACAACAACGGATAGTAAGATCAGTACAAAAGCTGATGTTCTATAAGCGTTCCTGCTATTCCATGTGAAGAAATCGCCGAAACGGTAATAATGAGCAATAATGAAGCAGATTTGCAGGCATAGAGCATCAATAAGGATAAAATCCCAATGCTTGGCCCATCCCTCTATGGATCTTTTATACAAAGTTAGTATTCTTCCCTGTTTTGGGTGATTTTAGAATGTATCTTTTCATATAAATAAACGCTCCTCGAATTCCTCCGTAAGAGCTTTTTTACATATTAATGTCGTTATATCACTATTTTACGTTTAGTACTTTAGAGTTTCATACAGCAGTCATAGCCTTTCTTCTTTCGTTCTTCTCCTGTATGGCCTCTGAAACGTATTGATTCATAGTAATACCATCAAGAGCGGCATACATGGCTGCTTCCCGATGCGACTCGGGTGTGGTTCTCACATTAAAGCTTCCTTTAAATTCTTTTTCCGGCGACTTACCGGCTTCCTTGCACCAATCAAGGTAATTATCAATGCAGTTCCTGAATGATGCTGTCAGTTCTTCTATTGATGTTCCATGGAATCCAAGCATGTCGTTTAATCCAATCACCGTTCCAACCAGAATCTTATCCTGACCGTCATACTCAACTATTGCGTGATATCCCTTGTACTCCATATTATTATTCATGGCTTCACCTCTCCTATCTCTTCAAAGAATGCTTTAACCATATTCACATGATATCTGTATAGTTCATTTCCAGGATGTGGGGCATCGAACTGGACTACACGACCTGATTCTTCGTGAAGATATCCGATTCCTGATCCCCGTCCACCTGAGAATTTACGGCATCCGCATTTCCTCATCAATGCGTCAAGTTCCCGCATCGTGAAATTCTTTGGTGCCGGTTTTGACATCAGCTTCTTTATCAAAGCATCCTTGTTTGGCATTTACGCACCTCTTGCAACTGTTATATAGTTACATCATATTGGGGAATACCATAATTGTCAAGCGGGTGATACCTCTCTCTTTCTGGTCATCTCCCAGTTCCCTAAATGTTAAAAGTAGATTTCAATAAAAACGCATAGCTTCGCCATACGGGGGGGAGGTCCCCGCTTTCACTTAACTATATTTCCCCG
>JAFSYI010000025.1 GCA_017450065.1 Lachnospiraceae bacterium | reverse complement strand
GGACCGTATTCTCGCCTGCTTAACCCGATTGCACATATCTGAAAGCCTCGACGTAGCCCGCTACGCCTGCGTTTTCAGCCATGTACACTCGGGCAAGCATTCATCGAATAAGTCCAGATATTTCGCGAACGTTATACTAGCGAAAATAAAAGTATCAGGGGACAATAATTAATTATAAGAGGGGAGAGAATAATGAAGAAGAGATTTGTTAAAGCGCTGGCTGCTTTTCTGGCAGCTGTGTCTGTATGTGCTGCAGTACCTGTTAAGACAGAGGCAGCCACATCAATGAAATGGGGCATTGACGTATCGTATCATCAGGGAGCAATTGACTGGTCAGCCGTCAAGGCAAGCGGAGTCCAGTTCGCATTTATAAGAGCGGGCAGCTTCAAGAGTGGTACGGACGCATATTTCCACCAGAATATGAAGGGTGCCCTGTCTGTCGGGATACCGGTGGGAATCTATGTTTATTCATATGCTACAAATACTCAGATGGCTGCCAATGAGGCGTTATTTGCGATCTCTGTCGCCAAGGACTATCCGGTTTCATATCCAATAGCCTATGATATAGAGGACTCATATCATAAGGGAATGTCCCAGGCTGAGATACAGGCTCTTATCAATACCTTCTGTTCCACCATAGAGGGAGCGGGATATACGCCAATAGTATATTCGGGAAGGAATTTCTTCAGGGATAAGATCGGCTCGATCGGGCAGGATAAGTGGGTAGCCCAGTACGCAGCCGCCTGCGATTATCCGAGTTACAGCTTCTGGCAGTCTTCTTCAAAGGGGAAGGTAAACGGTATAAAGGGCTACGTGGATATCGACCATCAGTATAAGGATTATTCCGGGACGATAATAGCCAACGGCTTCAAGACGCAGAAGGGTAAGACCTTCTATGTTGAGAATTACATGATGCACCGTGGATGGCTCGACCTTAACGGTAAGAAATACTATTTTGATCCATTGCTCGGAGTTATGCAGAAGGGGCTTGTGGCAGATACGACCGGCGTTTATTATATGGGTGAAGACGGTGCCATGCAGACCGGACTTGTTGATATAAACGGAGTTAAGTTCTATTTCGACCCCGCAACCGGAGGAATGCTGACCAATACCTCCGTAACGGTGGGCAAGAAGACATATATGATCGATGTAACCGGAATAGCGACGGATGTTACCGATATCATGAATGCGGCAGCTGCAGCAATGCAGCAGGGCTTACCGCTTCCGGTACCGGCTCAATAGATCAGTTACTGAATGAGAACTGAAATATAAAACAGGCAGGGGTTTTCCTCTGCCTGTTACATTTTAGTGCGTTAACTATAAGATGATTCAGGGGTCAAAACTACATTTTAATGGTTAACATAATGTTGTGAATAACAGATTTACTCATGTGTTTTACGTGTAAGGATTCCCGCAATAAAATTATAAATTGCCTTATAGAGTAGAGAGAGAATGACTGAGAGTATGAAATTAAGCGGTACCAGAATGAAGAACAGCCACGCAAAATCTCTCATTTCGAAATACCTTCTCTTGGCATAGTCAAAGATGATTATATCCAGAGTCCCCGAGAAAAGGTATATTTCAAGCGAAACGGAGGATATAAGGGCAAGGCTCCGTTTAATGAAACCGTTCTTTATATCTATGTCGTAAAGAAACAGGAATATGGCCGTTGCGCAGACCGCTACGGTTATGCAGTTATAACCGCAGTCTACCGTACCGAGGATACTCCAGTTAAAGTTCCCTCCTGCAGCATACTTATATGAAATGGCAGCGTTAATGACCGGAAGTACTATGATCACAGCAGCGAGCATAAGCTTGTTTGGCTGTGGTCTGTTTTCTCTTAAATAACATCCGAGAAAGTAGTAAAGTAACGGGTACATCATCTGCCAGTAATTGGGAGCTGCAAGCTCGAGCACGGAACTTAAGCATGCGACCACTGTATTTGATGAAGCAGCCGGAAGCGCTATGAGCGGGTAGAGGGTTGTTACCATGGCAAGAGAAATAAGAAGGATATGCTGTTCCTTCCTTGA
Source organism: Lachnospiraceae bacterium (assembly GCA_017450065.1). Taxonomy (GTDB): domain Bacteria; phylum Bacillota; class Clostridia; order Lachnospirales; family Lachnospiraceae; genus UBA2868. The sequence continues at coordinate 4,663 of JAFSYI010000025.1, read as the reverse complement.
TCTTAATGCATGCCAAAGCCTGTTCAGGAAGGGTGCTACAGCCATGAGAGACAGGTAGAAGCCGACATACCATCCTATGGTATAGTTGCCCATGGCGGCAAGAGCCTCTTTTATTCCGTACACCTTTCCGTAATAATAATTGCCGGTGAATACCTTGATGGTTGATATGACAAAATATGCCGTAAATACCGGGATCAGGCTCATATAATGAGCTTTATTTATATCCTTATTGCATTTGAAGTACCCGGTAAGCATCATATAGAGCGGGACACAGCATAAGAAAAGCCATCTTGCCGCAGTCATCATGAAGGTTATGCGGTCGTTGAGAGGTGTGCTGTAGTAGCCGCAGTTAAAGAAAAAGTGAACCGACACCACGAATAATGCTGCTGTGGAGCGGACAAGATCAAGTCCCGGTAGTCTGCCTGATGTATTCGGATTGCTCATTCTGATGCCTTTCTGTTATCGCGTGAATTCCGGATGAATCCAAAACAGAGAAAATATGGAATACTTTTAATCTGTTCTGAACAGCTGTCATAACTTTATGAATAATTGAAACAAAAAAGTTCTTGAGTATTACTCAAGAACTTCGTCGGAGTGACTGGATTCGAACCAGCGGCCTCCACCTCCCTAAGATGGCGCTCTAACCAAACTGAGCCACACCCCGTATATGAATTTTCATTCTGTGTTCCAAATGTCTGTCTGACAAATGCAACATTGATATAATAAGATATGATAAAGCAAATGTCAAGAAAAAAATATCATAAATTTATCCGGTAGTTCTTGAAATTTTAAGTATGGCATGGTAACATACAGTTAGATAGGTAGGTAAATGTGACAGACGGAGCTGTTGGTTTGTAAATGTCAAAGGAGTGATGAAAATGTCAACATTATCATCAATCGGGAATTCGTTCCTGAAGGGCTATGGCTCGACTCAGGATTACAGCATATTATTTAATTCGCTGAACAAGAAGAGTTCATCGGGTTCTTTTAATATGTTTGATATTTCCGGGAAGAGCAGCGCGTCCAATCTGAGTGCCAACTTCTATACAGATTATGCCAGCATTAAGAACGGAAGCTACGGAAAGCTTACCAAATCATGGTATGCCAGGCAGACTTCGGAGGCTGAGTCATCATCCTCATCGGAGAAGACCGCTGAGAAGCCGGATTATGCCGAGCTTGCATCGACGATCTCGAATGCGGCCAAGACACTGGGTGGCTACAGCCAGGGAGGCGGTTACGGAAGTGTAGACACGGCAGGAAGTATTTTTGATTCTGCCACTTGACAAGGATTGGTAAATTGGGTATTATATATGAGCGTCTTGCGGAAGCGGGGCGCTCATATAGCGTAAACGGATATGATGTTTGCGTACAATATGGATGCAGGAATGGCGGAATTGGCAGACGCGCACGGTTCAGGTCCGTGTGGTAGCAATACCATGAGAGTTCAAGTCTCTTTTCCTGCACGCCAAGAGCCCCGAAAAATCGGGGCTCTTCGTATTTTGTGGCAACTTTCGTGGCAACTATCTTAAGATTTTGACATCAGATTATTGAAATATTGTACCGCCTTATCGGCAAATTCGTCTTGTTTATCCGGGAATGCATGAGCGTATATCTGCTGCAGAACGGTTACAGAACTCCATCCGCCCTCCCGACGCACATATTCATAGGGTACTCCCAGATAAAGCCTGATCGAGGCTCCGTAATGCCTCAGCTTGTGGAAAGTAAAATATTTTTCGAAATTCGCCGCGACAAGATCGGTGAAGTCTGTAGTGATCGTATCCGGAAGTATATTCGTAACATAGCCCCTCTTCTTAATAGCCTTCACAACGAAAGGCGGAACCGTGACAGTCCTTGTCCCCTCGTAAGTCTTGGGAGATAAGACCTCAAAGGTGCCATCCGGATGTCTGACCATATTATGCCGTACGGTAATGATCCCCTTCTTGAAATCAATATCATCCATCTCCAGGCCGCATATCTCACCGCGCCTTAGCATCCCGAAGGCTCCGAGCATGATCGGTATTTCCAGCTCCTTGCCCTTAACAAGCTTCAGCAGCTTCTTAACATCCGCGTCATTCGGGATGTAATCCATATTCTTTTCTTTTTTGGGAAGAGTAGTCTTAAGCCGGAGAGTGGACCCGCTGAATTCAAGGACACTCGATATGAACCCGTGGCGGTTCCTTACAGTCTTCTGCTTAAGATCCTTTGCCAGAGTATTGATAAGCCTCTGCACATCGTTCTGAGTGATCTCATGGACATTCTTATCACAGAACTCCGGATCACACTTCTTAATAGTCCTCTGCAGACTTAAGTAACTCGTTACTGAATAAGGAGCAAGGACATTGCGTTTCGAATTGATATAATCGGTCATGGCCTCGTCAAAGGTCGTCCTGGGAGTATTATCAGAAGCCTCAGCTGCCCTGGAAGATACCAGATACTCTGACGCAAGGTATTCGGCCTGCTTCTTGGTTGGAGCGGTGAAGCTCTTGGTTATCTTCTTGCCGTTCTCGTCAATGCCGATAAAAGCCCTGACCCTGTAAGATCCGGAAGGGAGCTTCTTAGCAGTCGCCATATGATCACCCCATTTCTTTATTGAAATTGAGGCATTTGTGATATATACTTGACACAAGTAGGGAATCGCAAATACCTCCTTACAGCCACCGTAGTCTTGCCGGACTGGTGGCTGTATCAATTTTATATTGTATATGAATGAATATTATTGTATAATCAAATCGGTAAGGCAGTCGCCACTGCCTGACCCTGCGAATACGGTAACAATAAAACAGTCACTCGTCCGTCAAGATCAGAGTGGCTGTTTTATTTATCCCACATCACTTAATCCTTCTGAAACATCTTCCCCTTTTAAATACTTAACATTGTCGGCCAGATCGGACAGGTAATCCATAGCCTTGGATTGTCCGAAATCGTTGAGCTTATTATAGTACTTAAGCAGTCTCCCCTCGTCAGGGCGTAATTGCACCGGTGCAACGGAATCGCTCGGGGCAGCAGGCTCCCACTCTGTAATCAGATCCGAGCGTTTACAAGAAAAGATTGCGCACATGGCGTCAACCTTGTCCATGCGAGGAGTCTTAATACCGTTACACCAATTGTATACAGATGTAGTTCCTACATTTAATCGCTTCGCGAGTTCTACCTGTGACATTGTATTGCGATTAAGATAATACCTTAGATTATTTGAAAAAATCGAATTGAATTTATTCTCACTCATATCTTATACCTCCCACTAATAACAAAATATCACAATAAGTGATTCATAACAAGAATAAAAGAAAAAATATTTTACTTTTAGTGTTGACACACTTAAAGTGATATGATAATATCTCTTTGAGCGGGAGAAGAGAAAGGAGGTTTTCGATGTTAGAATCAGAGCCCTTAAGGATTAGCCTGTCTGCGGCACGTGTAAATGCTGGAATGACACAGGACGATGTGGCACGTACAATGCATATAAGCAAGCAGACGGTTGTTAATTGGGAGAAGGGGAAGGTTATACCCACATTCGCGGTGTTGACTACATTGTCAGGGATATATAACATTCCCATTGACAATATTTTTATACCCGAAAAATCCACTTAAAGTGGACTTTCATGATATCCTACGAATATCATGATGTAAGATATATGTCCTTGACATATATCTTAAACAAATTACTGGTAGGAAGGAGAAAAAGAATGATCAAAAAATTATTAGAAGAAAGAGAAATCCTTCGCAACGACTACATAGCCCTTGCGAAGGATAAGAACAAAATGATAATGCCGGCGAACTACGATTTTAGGAGAGCGTACTTACTCCTCGCCATATTTCCGAGCATCTTCATTATAAGCAGCTTCCATTTCCTCGTACGCATTTTTGAAACAATTGTAAATCTGCACAGCGCTATAAGCTCCCGGAACTGATACAGCTGCTTCTACATGAATAAAGGCAAGTTGCCTGATTACTTCATTATCAAACATATACTGGACTCCTTTCATAGACTTGGATGCTGCAACATCCTGTGAAGGGATTATATCACGAAGAGGGAAAGATATTACAGGCAGAAAGGAGAATGACATGATCGATTACATAAGAGAATATGCAGTACCGATTGTATGTGGTCTTATCGGCGCATTTATAGGATTGGCCATACAGCGTTTACTGGGGCTTATTTGAAAATAAGGTTACATATAACAGATGATGCCACACCGATGATGATGGGAACGATGATATAAGTGACCACGTATTGCCAGTCGAACCAGTCGTATTGTTCTACAGTGGCATATCCGAGATCCGTCAGGGTATATATGGCTGACATGGGAACCTCGCCAATTGCAAAGCCGCTTTTATCAACAGGCGGTGTCTGATCACAATGAAGGATGCCCTGTGCCTGCCACAGCTCAATATCTTCCTGCCGCATTATGCGAAGGAGCTTCCGACGTGGTATCGGGTTCATCCGGCGGAGCTTACGAAAGAGTTTTACCTGCTGTTTCGTCAATGTGATCATATTAGCCATTTGAGAGCCCTCCTGTATAAAACTCGTGGTCTGGGGGCTTCAGCCCCCAGAATTACTACTTTCTTCACATCGGGTACATGTACCCGATGTGGATTTACCGCTCGCATAAACTATTCCTCGAAGGGTAGCTACCTCAGCCCTTAACCGCTTGTTCTCTTC
>JAFSYI010000024.1 GCA_017450065.1 Lachnospiraceae bacterium | reverse complement strand
GGTCTGTTCCAAAGACCGACTGCCATGCCCTGCCGAAGGCGGGGTAAAATGGTTACTTCGCAAGCATAGGCTCTGTCCGTACAGAGCCGATTTCGGGGATATCCCCGAGCCCCTTAGTGCCTGCCGAAAACTGAAAGGAGGATCCTTATGGTAGAGAGGGAACGGAAGAATAAACTGACTGTTTATCTGAATGACGCAGAGCTTGAATACCTAGAGGAAAGATGCATGGAGAATAATGAGAGCAAGTCACAGATTATCAGGGAGCTGATCGTCTTTGGATTTAACTACAAGGTCGATTATGACAGGCTCACCGCTGTGAGCCATGAGCTTAATGCTATAGGCAAGAACATTAACCAGATCGCTGCGAGAGTTAATTCTACGGGTAGCGTATATAAGGAAGACATGGCTGACATCAAGAAGGAGATTGACGAGATATGGCGATCACTAAGATCCACCCTATCAGGGCAGATGTTCAGAAAGCAGTAGATTATATCTGTAATCCGGAGAAAACGAACGGGGAGCTGCTCGTTGATTCTTTTGCGTGCAGTCCGAAGACCGCTGGGCTTGAGTTTGATATGGCATTAAACTATGGTTCCCGGAGGGGAAGCAATAAGGCTTTTCATCTTATTCAATCCTTTGCTCCGGGAGAGGTTGATGCGGAAACTGCTCATAAGATAGGAGTGGAGCTGGCAGATAAGTTGTTAAAAGGAAATCATTCCTATGTGGTGACTTCCCATGTGGATACCAACTCGGTTCATAACCATATCCTGTTCTGTTCTGCTGATAATTTTACTCATAAGAAGTTCGGTTGTAATAAGAAGACTTATAAGCATATAAGAACTTTATCGGACAGATTATGTCGGGACCATGGTCTGTCTGTTATAGAGAATCCGGGGAGGAATTCAGGTCTTTCTTATGAGGACTGGATCACTGAGGGGCATGATGCTCCGCTCAGGGAGAAGATCAGAAGGGATATCAGGGAGTGCATTAAACTTGCTTATTCTTATAAGAACTTCATACGTCTTATGAGAGAAAGGGACTACGAGGTTAAGGGTGAGATGCTACCGGATGGCGGCAGAAAAGTGGCAAAGTATATCAGGTTCAGGGCTTCAGGTTATGATCAGTTTGTCAGAGGATGTTACAGGAGTCTTGGCAAAGGTTTCACGAAGGAAGAGATCGCGGCTGCAATAGAGCTCCAGAATAAGATAAGACAGGGTACGACTGTCATACAGGTGAAGAGTGCAGAGGATGTCGTTAAGAGATCCGCTCCGAATATGTCTCTTATAGATACGTCTGCTCCGAAGTTTAAGGGGACTCCCGCTCTTACAAAGTGGGCTGAGACGCAGAACCTTAAGACCGCCGCTCATGCTTTTGCGGTAGGCGGCAGTGTACCCGAGCTTCAGGCTAAGATGGATGCTTTTAAGAAGGAGATGGATGATATCAGAGATAAAGTTCTTCTTAATGATAAGAGGCTAAAGAATAACAAGACTCTGGCTGTTTATGTAAGAAACTATGAGGAAAACAGGAAGTATGGTTTGGGATATCGTAAGGCTAAGGATCAGGACAGGTATTACAGAATAAATGAATCCCGGATCATGCTGTTTGAGGCTTCTGAGAAGAATATCCGACAGATGGGGATAGATCCCGATTCCGTCACTTATTCCATGGTAATGGACAGGATCGAAGAGCTGGAAGTTGTAAAGGCTGGTCTCGATAAGGAATATGGCCAGAAGCTTAAGGAATATAAGGAAATGGAGAAGCAGCTGTCCGTTATGAAACAGTACATGGAGAAGCAGGGGATAGTGACTAAAGAAACTGCCAGATCTGGCAGGAAGAAGGACAGTCAGGAGCGGTGAGCCTAAATACTCACAATCGAAACATCAGAAGGAACGTGAGAATATCCGTAAAGCATTTTGACAAAATTTGTATTTTTTGACAAAACGCTTGACAAGCACTTCGTAACGCCATATCATATGCGCATAGTCAATTTTACAAATAAGTGACAAAGCGCATAAAGGGGATTATTTCAGCAATGAATACGGATTATGCATTAAATAGCCTGAAAGCTGACAGGACATATTCCAGAAATGACTTGATCGAAGTCTTTCGTAAAGAGAACAAAGATCTGAATGATAGTTCATTCAGATGGATGCTTTATAATATGCAGCTAAATAACAGACTGTTCAGGGTGGGGTATGACGAATACACTACTTCTGAGCAACATGTTTTACCGGAGTATCGTCCACTCTATACTGAGGAGGCACTAAAGGTAAAAAACCTATTGGAGGATAAATATCCGGAACTGTCATTCGTGATGTTTGAAAGTGTGACGCTTAATGAGTTCTTAAATCATCAGATTGCTCAGAATACTGTTTATGTTCAGGTTGAAAAAGATTTGAGCACCTTTATCTTCGATGCTCTCAAACAAGACCTGGGCGGTATGATCTTGTATAAGCCGAACAGAACGGAATTTTCCAGATACTGGACTCGGGGTTGTGTTGTGGTGCTTGAACTTATCAGTCAGGCTCCGCTGTCATCAACGCACCCCCATGAAATCACGGTCGAGAAGATGTTGGTTGATATAATTGCGGATAAAAGCATAGAAGCAACATACAGTCCGGGAGAGCTTCCTGAGATATTCAGAAATATCAGGAAAAACTACCGAGTTGATGCTAAGAAGATGAACCGCTATGCCGGGCGGAGAGGAAAAGCTAAGCTGATAAAAAATTATATGAGAGGCGAGATAAAAGATGTTGTCTAAGGAAATATATACGCAGGAATACATCAGTGAATTGAGAGGACGGACGGGTGATGATCCACTGATGATCGAGAAAACGTTATTTGCATTTGGGCTGCTTGAAGCAATAAGAAGCGTCGATATGCCATTTGTTTTCAAGGGTGGAACTGCTCTGATGCTTCTTCTGGATATACCAAGAAGATTCAGCACCGACATTGATATAGTAGTAGAGCCCGGTACGGATATAGACTCATATATCGAAAAAGCAAAGACGGTTTTTCCTTTTTTTGACAAGGAAGAAGATATCCGTAAAGGAAAGAACAATATAGAAAAGAGACATTTTCGATTCAAGTATCTCTCGCCTAGCAGCGGCAAGGAAGTGGTTGTAATTCTTGATGTCCTCTTCGAGGAACGTCAATACCCGAATACTGTATTTAAGCCAATTAAAAACAGTCTGCTTCTGACGGAGGGTGAGGATCTGATCGTAGAGATGCCGGATATAGAAAGCATCCTTGGAGATAAGCTTACGGCATTTGCACCTCATACCACAGGAATCGAATTTGGACAGAATAAGGAACTGGAGATCATTAAACAGCTTTTTGACTGTGCAACTCTATTTGATGGCATGAAGAATTTGGAGATTGTAAGAGATTCTTACCGCAAGGTTGTCCGTTCGGAGATGTCATACAGAGGTCTTACTTGTCCAATGGAGGACGTTCTTAAGGATACGATCAGAGGATGTCTTTGTATAGCCACGAGGGGCGGCAACAATCCTGATGATTTCAAGTACTATATCGACGGCATCGGAAGAATCAGAAATCATATCATAAGCCAGATGTTTAATGGAGAGATAGCCGGTGCATATGCGAGCAGAGTGATGTATCTTGCTGCAAATGTGCTGACAGGGAATGATCATATTCTCAGAATTATTGATGGTAGAGAATATGCTGCTCAAAAGGCGGAAATCTCGAAACCAAAATGGTTTTCTTATATGAGGATTGTTGATCCCGTATCATATGGATACCTGATAGAGGCATCAAGGTTACTCAAGGATATAGAAATATAACATCTGTATAAAAAAGGGGGTTGAAGTATAAAAAACACTTTGTAGAATAATACGTATCGGGCGCCCGGTGAAAAAGATAAGGAGGTTCAGATATGAACGACATGAAGATCTTTTCCATCGGAAAGATAGTAAAACATGAGGAAACGGTATGTATTAAACTTGATCAAAGCTTCGCTGCGGGATTGACCGGATTAGAAGGATTCAGTCATATCCAGGTTTTATGGTGGGCGGACAAATGCGACAATCAGGCTGACAGAAGTACTCTTACAGAGAGGGAACCATACAGGAATGGTCCGGATGAGATGGGTGTATTTGCACTTCATTCTCCGGAAAGGCCAAATCCTGTAGCTGTCTCAAATGTTAATATTGCAGGTGTGGATGTTACAAGGGGCATTGTATATTTGTATTATATAGATGCTTTTGACGGTACTGAGGTGATCGACCTTAAGCCCTATGTGCCAAGCATTGACAGAATTGATAAACCTGTAGTTCCCGACTGGTGCAGCCACTGGCCAAAATCTTACGAGGAAAGCGGAGATTTTGACTGGGAAGCGGAATTCAACTTTTAGGGAGGCACATATGGCACTTGCAGATTATATCAACAATAAACCGGTTATCGAAACGGAGCGGCTTATCTTAAGGACAATGACGTCTTCTGATATTCCTGCACTTAAGGAATGGATGCCGGACGGATCGATCTATACATACTGGGGCAAAGGTCCCGGAAAAGCGGAAAAGAATCCGGAACTTCTGTTTGAGAGAAAAGAAAAGCCAACAAAGAGTTTCCACCTTGGTATCGCTGAAAAGAACGCAGACAAGGTTATTGGGGATATCTGGGTTTACCTGATTGAGAATGACAGGATGGCACAGGTGGCGGTCAGGATATCGAAAGCGGCTCATGGAAAAGGCTACGGCACGGAAAGTCTGTCGGTCATAACAAGATTCTGTTTTGAGAATACCGAATTGAAGAGGCTGTGGACGAAGGTGGATGTGAGAAATGCTGCATCCTGCAGGATATTGGAAAAGTGCGGCTATAAAAAAGAGGGACTGATAAGACAGGGAAAAATGGTTAACACCTGGTGCGATTACTATATTTACGGCATTTTGGCAGATGATGTCATGGCCGACTGCTCCTGATCCCTTTAAGCACAGCACTCACAATCCTGATACACCGCAATTAAACAAAACCTAATAAGAAAGAGGAGCGCTCCCCACCCCTAATGGGCGAGGGCTCCTCACATTTGTTTTTACCACTATTTCGATGTTATTTCAATCTTCTGATTTCAGAATGTGTAAGTACCCAAGCCCTATTATTTTTTCGTTGTTGTCTTTTTCACCGGAGCTTTCTTTGCGGCAGGTTTCTTTGCCGGGGCCTTTTTCGCAGGGGCTTTCTTTGTAGCAGGCTTCTTTTCAGGAGTCTTTCTGGCGTTGATAAGAGACAATGCCTTGCCAGCATCTCCTTCGACCTGAAGCTTGCCGCCTGATAAAGCTTCTTCGGCTTTCAGTTTTCCGGAGAGCACTGCTATTATAGTTTCCGCATCTGCTTTTATCTTGCAGTCGTTCTCATAATATTCATACGGCTCGACTGCTACCTTGCCTTCTGATGCTTCTACGTAAAATGCCCCTTCGCCTTCACCTTCTATGTCTATCTGTATTGCTATGTGTTCATTAATGGCTTTTGCATCGATATTCTTTGCTGCCTGTTTTGCTTTCTTTACTATCTCTTCGTAAGTCATGGGGATATGCTCCTTTCTTTGGTCTTTGGTATAACAGTGGTGATTATCGCATATTTTATGGTGTTTGGGAAGTATTTGTATAATTTCAAGTTTAAGCAGTTCAAATAGATAGTAGGATTTGTAGGGTATAGTTTATCCCTAGAAATAAACAGGCAGAATCCTATTTTATATATATGCATGGAGATAAACAAGGTCTGAACTAAGATATGGTTTTGGAGGGGAAAGCCTTCCCCTGGGATGAGCCAGCAAGCTGTCTCATCCCACCCCTTCGAGCGGGGCGGGTACATTGTG
>JAFSYI010000023.1 GCA_017450065.1 Lachnospiraceae bacterium | reverse complement strand
ATAACAATAGGTATTATATCGTATTTTCATGAAATGTCAAATTTAAATTAGTAAAAAAGCTTAAAAAACAAAATTTCATTAAAACCCACAAAAAAACAGGTTCATCACATGGCTGTTTTGAACCTGTTTTCCAATGATTTTTTATTTTTCATCCGAGTATTGAATACCCGAGACTCTTTCCATCATTAACAAACATCCGGACAGTTTCAAGCGAAAGCTGTGTAAGATCTTTTCCGAGATTCGGAAGCTTGGCAAGTATGTTGTTTGTAACGGTAATGATATCCGTCCCGCACTGATCGGCCTGAATGATATTGTACAGTTCACGGCAGCTTGCCCACAGCGATAAGGTTCCGGGTTTTGTCCTGCAGATTTCCGTTACCTCCTTCATTACCGGAACGGCATCCACTCCCGTATCAAGTATCCTTCCCGCAAACACCGATACTATATTCTGTGTTCCTTCGGCAAATGCATCAACTACAGAGCGTACCTGTTCAAGTGTGAGGATCGCCGTCGCGTTTATCCTTATGCCTTTTTCGGACAGTCTCCTTATAAGAGGCACGCTCGACTCTCCGTCTGAATTGGTAATGGGTATTTTAACGTACACATTATCTCCGAGGCCGGATATGAATTCAGCTTCCTTTTCCATTGTATCAAAATCATCTGCGAACACCTCAAGAGAAAGCGGCAGATCGGGTATCTCCTTTATCGCTTCTTTGGCAAAGGTCACGTAATCCTTAACACCTGCCTTTTTCATGAGTGTAGGATTTGTAGTGAATCCCTTCACATATCCTTTCCTGTATTCTTCCTTCATCGCTTCTATGTCAGCGCCGTCTGCATAAACCGTTACTCTAAGATCTTCAAACTTCATACTCATACTCCCTTCTGCTACTGCTTTATTAACCCCTTATTACCAATTACAGTGAACGGATTTATTTCATTTACTGTAACTTCCTATAAACACGCCCGCCGCTTAAGCATTTATTGCGTTGACCATGAGGTGCCATATAACTCCCTGCCACCCTTCGGCATGAGGTGTGATCCTCTCGTCGCTCACGACGGGGATAAGCACACATGCATCACTGACCTGCTTCGAATACCCTCCGGTCCTTGATACTATTGAAATAACCTTTGCTCCCCTTTCCTTTGAAAGCCTGAGCGCATTCACAATATTAAGGCTCGTTGTCTCGGAACCGCCTCCCACGGAAAATACCATGATGCAGTCCTTATCATTTACTCTGGATGTCTTAAGCCACTCGCTAAAGGTTGTCTCCCATCCCTCATCATTGGTACGCGCCGTCAGTTCCGATACATTATCTGTCGGAGCATAGGTCTCTATCTTTCCTATCTTTCTGAAATCGTTTACGGCATGTGAGGCATTGGCCGCGCTTCCGCCTACGCCGAGAATGAAAAGACGTCCTCCGTTATCTCTCACTTCCCTGAGGATTTCGATCCCCTTTGCGATCTCATCCCTTGGTATCGTATTGACGATCCGGACGGTCTCCTCCATATACCTGTCAATATAGTCTGTACTCATAATCTGTAACCTCCTGTTTATATTTATACTCATTATCGCCGGTCACTCTTTCATGTTACGTTTCCGGCCTGTCCGGTCATATATTTTTCCGATTACCATCTGATTACAATCTGCTTATCCTCCCGGATGCACACAGGTGAATGCCTCTGCTCAGCCCGCAACTGCAGTCTGATTTCGATCCGGTATAATTTCCGCTGCCTCAGATACGTTATGTACTATGTGATCCGGATCGATATCACACAGCTTCTTGCATGCGTCACATTTAAGCTCACCGATGTAGACTGTCTTTACTCCCGCAGCCTGACCTGCAACAATATCCGTAAAGGAATCGCCTATCATATATGAATTATCATAATCTATATTGTAGATATCCTTTGGCTTCAATATAAGGCCGGGCTTGGGCTTCCTGCAGTCACAGTTCCTTATAAGGAATTTTTCCCTGGTATACTCACTCATCCTCGGATAGTGGGGGCACATAAAGATACCGTCTATATCAACCCCCTTATCGGAAAGCTGTTCGGCAAAAAGTGTGTTTATATCATACATTGTCTTAAGACTGCTCTTACCCTTGGCTGCTCCCGGCTGGTTGGTGGCAAGGAATACATAATATCCCTTCTCTTTTATATGCCTCAATGCCTCCGCCGCCTCCGGGAACGGCCTGAACTCGGAAAGCTTCTGAGGAGAATCCATCTGTTCCGTATCATCATTAAACACTATTTCGTTAAGCACTCCGTCCCTGTCAATAAATACAGCCGGGTGGCTCTCATTGAACCTGTGCTTCACATACTCCCTGAACTCATTAAGGGATTCCGGACTTCCTATTTCATAGAAACGCTTCGTAACTATATGTGCCGTGATCTTCCTGTCCAAGCTTAACTGTTTCTGTATAAGGGCTATATCGAACCTTATGTCTGCCATATGCGGGCAGGCATCTGCCGCCGGGCCGTTATCACTTCCCTTTGCGTGATCCTTCTTTCCCGTATCTGTTTCTCCCGAAGCAGTATCATCTACGGCACTGACCGGTATATCCGGAATATCCCTCAGGTACTCATCCGTGAACAGCTCCTTCTCATACATGCAGACACCGTAATCGATATAATCCATCTCCGGTTTAATGTCCTTCTTATCGTACAGTTCTATCTCTCTGCCGTTCATGATGACATTGGATCTGTCAAATCTGTCACCGTTCTTAAGGACAGTCATGAGGGCCTTCATCCCCCGCTGCTTTCCCTCAAAGTAGCGGTATACGGTCTCTTCATAATCTATATCCATAAAAGAATCACCGTACATAAGGAGAAAATCATCCTCCAGCAGATCGTATGCCCGCCTTACCGCACCTCCCGTACCGAGAAGCTCCTTGCCGTCATAGCAGTAGGTTATGGATATACCAAGCCTGCTGCCGTCACCGTAGTACTCCTCTATCATCTCTGCCCGGTATCCTATAAGGAAGAGGAACTTGCGGAATCCGTGATGCATGAGCAGCCTGAGCGAATAATCGAAGAAAGGCCTTCCCCCAACATCCACAAGAGGCTTAGGACATTCCTTCGTATACTCCTTAAGCCTTGTACCGAGCCCTCCCATGAGAACAACTACCTGTATGTCTTGTGTATTTAAATAGTCTGTCATATCGCTACCCGTCCATAAGAAAGCGTAAACGCTTCACCGCAACGGTATCTGTTATACCGTGTATCAGAGTATCCTTGCCCCTTCCATCTCGAAGCGGAATCTTACCTCTTCCATCCCGGTTGCTTCCATTGCTTTACGCAGCCTTCTCTTGTCTTCACAGTAGAACATAAGGAAACCGCCTCCGCCGGCACCTATCATCTTGCCGCCCTTGGCGCCGTTCTTAAGTGCCAGATCATACCATTCGTCGATCTGAGGATTACTCATTCCTCCCGAGCGTTTCTTCTTATATTCCCAGTGCACGTTCATTATATCCGCAAACGCATCCAGATCACCGTTCTCAAATGCCTTTTTGCTCTGATATCCCAGATCCTTTACGAAATCAAGGTTCTTAAGCATATCCGAATTCCTGTCCCTGCTCTTGTCATCCTGTTCCTTGAGAATGCTGCCGGCTGAGCGTGAGAATCCGGTAAAATACAGGATAAGGTTATCCTCGAGATTGTATAAGGTCTCCTTTGATATATTGAGCGGATCAACCCATACATATCCATCCTTATGAAAGTTCATGCAGGTTATGCCGCCGTATGCGGCTATATACTGATCCTGTTTTCCGATAGGCTCCTTAAGGCGGTTCATCTCTATTTCACATGCTTCTTCGGCCAGCGTTCTCGTACTTACTATATTTCCCTGCATCGTATGCAGCGCCCTCAGCAGTGCTGTTGTGAAGCTGCTCGAAGATCCGAGTCCCGTACCTGCCGGAATATCGGCCATGGAACAGATCTCAATATGATTCTTCCTCCAGTCGAGCATTTTCAGTGCTTCACGGATGATCGGATGCTGTATCTCATCTATTTCCTGAACATGTTCAAACTTTGAATATTTCAGGTAATATCCCTTGTCAAAGGTCTCGTGTAAAGTTATATATACATATTTATCGATCGCCGCCGAAATAAGAAAGCCTTCTCTCTGCTGATAATACGAGGGGAGATCAGTCCCTCCGCCTCCCAGTGAAATCCTTAACGGACTGCGTGCAACAATCATTTTGCTCTTCTCCTTTTGTAATTAAAAAGCCCTCATCCGATCAGCGCATACGCGGAATCAGATGAGGACAATACTAACAATCTGTAAAGATTTATTTGCCCATCCTTTTCTCCTCGCGCAAATACTCATTACATTTTCATGCTTTTATACGGTCCGCCGGCTTTCACATCATCCTATCCTTTTCCCACCAAGATAATGTATTTAGAAAACCGTCTTTACCGATATATTGATGTTAACATAACATATTCATTTTTTCAAGTATGACTTTCTGAATGCAAACAAGGAAATGCATTCAGGATTCTATGACTTTCTGAATGCAAACAAGGAAATGCATTCAGGATTCTATAAAATCAGCAAACGTATTTAAGGGCTTATTCCCTTGCATCAAACACCCACGGGTTGGCCATAAGGTATTCAACCGTTTTAACCACTCCGTCCTCGATCGTAGCCTTAGGCTCCCATCCGAGCGAACGGACCTTCTTAGTGTCAAGGTAGATGAACGGGTTGTCTCCGATCCAGCCTCTCTCACCTCCTGCATAGGTGAACTCAGGTGTTACCGAAAGCTTATTGCAGATGAAGCGTACCGAATCATTGACCTCGACATATTCATCCGTTCCGAGATTATAGATGTTAACCTTCTCCTTTGCATTCCTGACAACCGTAAGTATTGCTTCCATACAATCCTTAACGTAAAGGTATGATTTCTTCTGGTGTCCGTCTCCGAGAATATGAAGATGATCCGGATCGTCCTTAAGCCTCTTACAGAAATCAAAAACA
Organism: Lachnospiraceae bacterium; assembly: GCA_017450065.1. Classification (GTDB taxonomy): domain Bacteria; phylum Bacillota; class Clostridia; order Lachnospirales; family Lachnospiraceae; genus UBA2868. Next base: position 88,818 of record JAFSYI010000023.1, on the reverse strand, counting down.
TGACCATGCGTGTAACGCTCACCCAGAATGGAAACAAAGCGGAAAATATATGCCGTATAGCCAAAGCCCTCCGCATAGGCGGCAAGCAGCCCCTCGCATGCAAGCTTGCTGGCCCCGTACAGGGATGTCTGTATGGGGAACGGTGCATCCTCGGGTGTGGGGATAACCTCTGCCTCACCATATACAGAGCCGGTCGATGAAAAGCCTATCCTCTTAATACCGTTTGCTCTCATCGCTTCAAGCACGTTGAAAGTAGCTATCGTATTCTGCTCAAGATCCTTCCTCGGATGTTCGCATCCCATACGCACATCCGCGTTGGCAGCAAAATGAAATACAAATTCGCACCCCTTCATCGCGCCGGTAAGAGCATCAGCATCAAGTGTGTCTCCTTCAATCAGTGTAAATCTTTCATTTTTAAGAGCATCCTCAAGAAATTCTCTTCTTCCCGTCGAAAAATTATCATACGCGACCACTTCGTTATCAGGCTCGCTTAACAGCCTGTCAACCATATTGGAACCTATAAATCCTGCTCCCCCTGTTACAAAGTATTTCATGCTTTTCTTCCTTTTATTTTTTTTTGATCATTTTTGCCGGCTGAAGCCGTACGCCTGTGCCCACACCGGTTTCCATATCGTATCACAGATCCTTCATGGCTTCCTCTGCCATCTTCTTTAGCAGGATCGCGTCTCTGTCGATCGCTTCATCATACTGTACACAGCCCATCATCATTTCCACGCGTATCTCGTTGTCTTCTTTTACGCCTTCATACAGGTCATTATCATTCAGCTTATCGGCAAGACGTTCCTCAACGAGTCTGGCACCCGCAAGATCACAGGTAAGGATCACACCGAAGCTGCCTTCCGAATCTATCGCATATACCCTGTCTTCAAGACGTACTGTATCGCATACTGCCTTGGAAAGCCTTATTACAACATCATTGAACTCCTTCTTGACAAGCACGGCCTTAAGCTCGTTCAGATATTTTGGTCTTAATATCATAAGGCATATGTTCTTATTGTTTCTTTCAGCATATGAGATCTGAGTCTGTATATCCATATACATGCTTCGAAGGTTATAAAGACCTGTGACGGGATCGGTCATGACCAGCTCATTTATCTGCTCGAGCATAACCTCCCTTGTACGTTCCAGCTCCTTCTTTGATCTGTCTATAAGAGAATATCCCAGAACCGTCAGTCCGGGAACCAGGATCCATCCAAGCGCCGCCCTGTTACCGGAACCCTGGGAAGACATAACCCTGTATCCGATGAATATGACTGTCTGCAGTGCTGCCAGGATCATCGCACCGTTTATCACACGAAAAGCAGCAAGAACTGCTACGCCAAAAGTCACTCCGACCATCGTCAGATTCAGCTTATATATCTCGCTGCCGGAATTTGCCATGACGATCGAAGCAATTATAAATGCACAGAAAACTATTACGGTTCCCATATCATACAGCATTTTGTCGGTATAACGATCCTTCTTTTTATCCTTACCGTTATCCGGATCTCCCGATACGGCCGTCCCTCTCTTTAACCTGTCCGTCCGCTTTACGCCGGAGAAAACTTTTCCTCCGGAATCCTTACCGTTTCTCCCGTCATCACCGGCCGTATTCCCTGTCTTACCATTAACAGTCCCGGCAGCTTCCTTAACCGCCTCTTTGTCCTTACCTATTTTTAACATATAACCCTCCGGAAAAATGCCGTAAAGAAAGTATATCACAGTTTTCCGCATATTTCCAGTATGTCTGACCCGTTCATGTATCGGGGAAACCACACGCTTCAAGCGGTCCGTGATTCCGCGCCGGAAGGATCTTACATGATAATAAACCCCCCTGAAACGGGAGGATGCCGGCGGACAATGTCCTCCGGCATTTATTATGAAAAAGTATTATCTGTTTACTCTGTCTCTCATCAGCTTATGATAAGAGTATAATCCCCATAAATGTATAAAAAATGATTCAGTAATTAAGATTCTTTTAAATAAATATGAACATTCTGTAACCACTAACATTTCACCGGTTCAGGGTACTCCTCACCGAATGTTTCAACCGTAACGCTTGTCATGATCTGAGGTTCCAGAGGCATATCCGAATAGTCGGTCCTGCATTCAGCTATGGCATTGACTACATCCATACCCTCGGTCACCTTCCCGAAAGCGGCATATGCTCCGTCAAGATGCGGTGAATTCTTATGCATGATAAAGAACTGTGAACCTGCCGAATCCGGCATCATCGTTCTTGCCATTGAGAGTACGCCCTCGTCATGCTTAAGATCGTTTTTAAACCCGTTCTGGGCAAACTCCCCTTTAATGCTGTAACCCGGACCGCCGGTTCCCGTTCCTTCCGGACATCCGCCCTGGATCATAAAGCCATTTATTACCCTGTGAAAGGAAAGCCCGTCATAATAGCCCTTCTTTACAAGACTGACAAAGTTATTTACCGTATTGGGGGCAATATCCGGATAAAGTTCTGCCTTGATCACTCCCCCCGAATTCATTGTTATGGTAACTACCGGATTAGCCATTATTTTCCTCCTGTCTATTTGCTGCTCAAATATTCATCTATTGCCTTGATCGCCTCATCCTCATCCTTACCGTCTGCCGATACCGTAATCGTATCGCCTGTCTTAAGGATAAGGGACATCATACCCATTATGCTTTTTGCGTTAACCTTCTTCTCACCCGTCTCGATGTAGATCGAACTCTCATATCTGCTGGCAACCTGCACGAGCATCGCGATAGGTCTGGCCTCAAGTCCGTTCTCAAGCTGAATGGTAATGCTTTTTTTCTTCATAATATTCTCCTTCCTCCTTTGTCATAATGCTGCGGATCCATTATGACCGTTCTCTGTTTTCATAATCCGCCTTACATTATTCCCATAATAATATGTATTAACACGACTCATCCTTCGTGATCATCTGCCTTTTTATAAAAGCTCCCTGCCAGCTCCGATATTTTACGCAGTCTGTGATTTACTCCGGATTTCCCCAACGGAGGATCACACATCTGTCCCAGTTCTTTAAGAGATGCATCCGGATTATCCAGTCTTAACTGCGCCAGCTCCCTTAAACCCTGCGGCAGTTTTTTGTACTCAGGCATCCCCATGACCGTTCTTATATCTTCCGCCTGCTTCACTGCTGCGGTAACCGTCTTGTCTATATTGGCCGTTTCACAGTTCACCCGCCGGTTAAGTGAATTACGCATATCCTTCAGTATCCTGGAATTCTCGAACTCCATGAGCGCCACATGGGCTTCCATAATATTAAGCACATCAACTATGGACGAGCCTTCCTTAAGATACACTACCGGACGGTTCTTGCGCTCCACTTCCCTTGCGGAAATATCAAAGTGCCTCATTATCTCCGTTATGCATTCCGCCTGTTTACGATCCCTGCATACTATCTCAAAATGGTATGACTTGTTAGGATCCGAAACAGAACCGGATGCCAGGAATGCACCCCTTAAATATGCTCGCATACAGCAGGATCTCTGAAGAAGCAGCTCTCCCGAAACTGCCTGCCTGAGCTTCCTTATCTCTTCCTTATCATTAACCGTGAAACCGGGGACGGAACCATTTCCTCCGCTCTGACTTTCATTCTTACATATATTAAATGTTTTTTTCAGTAATGTAAAGCACTTTTCGGCCACATATCTGTTATCGGAACCAAGGAAAACCGAATCCCCGTCATCCTTGAAAATATCTATCCCTCCAAAAGATATAAGCGCCGACAGCTCTGCAAGACGGCAATGCCTTGAAGTCCCGATATGCCTAAACAGCTCTTCCTTAACCGTTCCCGCAAATGACATCAAACAACCCTACATCTTTCTCTTGGCATCCTTATCTATATCCCTGTGCTCTATCTTAAAACCGTAGTCCTCGTAACTGTTCATACGATCAAACAGGGCATTGGCCAGTGTGACACTTCTGTGCTTGCCGCCTGTACATCCTATCGCCACAACCAGCTGGTTCTTTCCTTCTATTATATAATTGGGAAGGAGAAAAAGCAGCATATCCTTAAGCTTGTCAAGGAAGATGTCGGCGTCTTCGAACGACATGACATAGTCTCTGACCTCTCTGTCGTTACCGTTCTTGTACTTTAATTCTTCAAAATAATACGGATTAGGTAAGAATCTTACATCAAATACCAGATCTGCGTCTATCGGAATTCCATATTTGAATCCAAAGGAAACTATGGTAACATACAGGTTCTTATATGCTTTATTCTCTATAAAAATTTTATCAAGCTCCGCCTTAAGCTCTCTTGTCAGCATACGGCTGGTGTCTATTATATAATCGGACCGCTGCTTAATTATCTTAAGGGCTTCACGTTCCCTTTTTATGCCTACATCCACTCTTCCATCGCCGGCAAGCGGATGTGCTCTTCTTGTTTCCTTATATCTTTTTATCAGGATATCATCGCCGGCTTCGAGAAAGAGTATACTGTAGCTTACGTTGTGTTCCTTAAGCTCTTCAAGATTTACAAGCAGCTCATCAAAAGTATGAGCTGCTCTTACGTCCACTCCCAGTGCCGCCTTTTCCACCTCGCTGTCAGGAAGAGCCAGCAGTTCGGTAAATTTACCTATCAGCGGCACCGGAAGATTATCCACACAATAGTATCCGCTGTCTTCCAGAAATTTAAGCGCAGTACTCTTGCCCGCTCCCGACATTCCCGTTACTATTACCAGTCTCATGACCTACTTCCACCCCAGGAAACAGATTTCCGGTTCCAGTTTAACATGGAATCGGTCAAACACTCTCTTCTGAACCTCTATCATCAGCTTGAGTATATCGGATGCAGTTGCATTACCGGTGTTGATAATGAATCCGCAATGCTTGTCCGATACTCTCGCACCGCCTATCTGATGACCTCTCAGGCCGGCATCCTCGATAAGCTTACCGGCATAATGCTTTGCAGGCCTTTTGAAGGTAGATCCCGCACTGGGATAATCAAGCGGCTGTTTGGCGTCACGCTGCTCCTTGTAATCATCCATCCTTTTCCTGATGATCTCCTCATTACCCTTCATAAGCTCCATTTCCACTTCGAGGACTACAAACGGATGCTCCTTAACCAGACTGTGTCTGTATGAGAAATTCATCTCCGAAGAAGCATATTCACACTTCATCATATATTTAAGGTCAAGCATCCTCACGAGGCGTACAACCTTTACTATTTCGGCTCCGTATGCTCCCGCGTTCATGGTGACCGCACCCCCCATTGTCCCGGGGATCCCGCTGGCAAACTCGAGACCCGAAAGGCCCTGCCTGCAGGCCTCATTTGCAGCCCTTATCACCAAAGCGCCTGCCTTTGCAGTCATATTGTTTCCGAACACCGATATCTCACTGTAATTATGATACAGCTGGATAACACAGCCCCTGTAACCTGCATCCGAAACCAGCAGGTTGGTTCCGTTACCCATTATGAAGTATTTCTCTTTTTCAGCCCTCAGTGCTTTTATGCAGTCTATAAGCTGCGCATCCGTCTGCGGCGTTATAAAAACATCCGCAGGTCCTCCTACCTTAAATGATGTATGGCTTTTCATGGGTTCATTCACCTTGATATCTTCTGCCGGTAAAATCCCCTTGAGGGTTGAAATCGTACTCTCTTTCATAGCTGATCTCCCGCTTTTATCATAAAACTGTAAGTTCTTATTCCAAAACAAGCTTTGCAGCGCCGTATATTCCGGCATCATTTCCAAGTGTCGCAAGCTTGAATCTCGCATCGCGGCTTGCATGGAATACATATTCCTTATAATATTTCTGTATATATTCAAGAAGGATGGGACCGGCCTTGGAAACTCCTCCACCGATAACAAATACTTCCGGATTGGTTACCGCTGCCACGGTAGCAAGACCCTTCCCGAGAAATTCACCAAACTGCTCCGCGATCTCCATTGCCAGCAGATCGCCCTCTTTAACAGCGTCAAACACTGTCTTCGCGGTCAGCTCTCCTTCCCTTATCCTGCTTGCCATATTATCGGCCTTAAGCCTTCTGCCAGCCAGACGTACTATACCGGTTGCCGAAGTGTACTGTTCAAGACAGCCCCTGTTTCCGCATCCGCATATCTCTGTTTCATTATCATTTATATGGATATGGCCGATTTCTCCACCACCGCCAAGACTTCCGGTGATGACCTTACCGTCAATGATAACACCTCCGCCCACGCCTGTTCCGAGAGTTACTACGACAAGATCCTTGAAGCCTTCTCCACCGCCCTTCCACATTTCTCCAAGAGCAGCTACATTGGCATCATTGGCAGCCCTTACAGGAAGCTTAAGCAGACGGAACAGCTCCTGCTGCATGTTCATAACACCCCATCCGAGATTAACGGCCCTGTAAATAACTCCGTCTTTGTCAACCGGTCCGGGAGCGCCTGCCCCAACACCTATTATATTATCCCTTGTAAGCTTTCTTTCTTCCATTTCGGACTTGATACTGTCCGCTATATCTTCAAGGATATGTTCTCCCCTGTCTTCCGTTCTCGTGGGGATCTCCCATTTATTCACGATGTCCCCACCGGGAGTAAACATTCCAAGCTTGATTGTAGTTCCTCCGATATCCGCTCCGAAACAGTATCTGTCTATCACTTTGCTCATACTTATCTCCTTATAGATTAATCATATTTTGACTGCAGATTTATTCATCATCCTCAGACTTCTTCTTAAACTGATTCTGAAGTCTTGAATACAGCTCCTGTGCCGCATTGTATCCCATCTTCTTCTGACGGTAATTAACGGCCGCCGATTCGCATATTATCGCAAGATTTCTTCCGGGTCTTATCGGAATATTATGGCATACTACCCTGTTCCCCAGATATTCGATATAATTCTCCTCAAGGCCTATCCTGTCATAATCCTTATCCTTATCCCACTCCTCGAGTCTTATAACAAGATCTATCGACTGAGTATCCTTAACACAGGAAACACCGAAGAGCATCTTAACATCCACTATTCCAATACCTCTGAGCTCTATAAGATGCTTGGTTATATCAGGCGCAGAACCTATAAGGGTCTCTTCCGAAACCTTTCTTATCTCAACGACATCATCGGTCACAAGACGGTGTCCCCTTTTAATAAGCTCAAGTGCAGCTTCGGATTTTCCTATTCCGCTCTCACCCGTTATCAGAACACCCTCGCCGTATACATCCACCAGAACGCCGTGAACGGAAATACAGGGAGCCAGTTCAACATTAAGCCACCTGATTATTTCAGCCATAAAATCGGAGGTCGCCCGTTTAGTCACGAGGATCGGGACTCCCTTCTCCCTCGCAACATCAACAAAGGTCGGATCCGGCTGTATCTCTCTGCAGAACACAAAACACGGTGTGCTGTGTGAAAGCACATGCTCGTATCTTTCCTTCTTATCATTCGGGTCAAGCCCTTCCATATAGGTTGCCTCAACAAATCCTATGATCTGTACACGGGAAGCTTCATAGTGCTGAAGGTATCCTGCCAGCTGAAGCGCCGGTCTGTTGATATCGGGGATGGTTATCTTTCTTCCCTTGACATCAATATCCGGTGTGAGGTTCACCAGTTCCATTTTTTCAATCAATCTGCTTACCGCTACTGTTGACATATACGTCCGCCTTTCATCTTATATGATAGTAACTCATTTTTCCAGTGTGCCGCATACCATGATATAGTATACCACATGTCTTTTAAGCATTCCACTTATACTTTCCCAAAAAAGCGCTGTCTGTTCAGAACGGATACCCCTCTGATTTCACTTCCTGAAAAAATCGTAAACGCTCTGCGCCGATTTTCTGTCCATCGACGGCACTTCCATCAGCCTTTCAACACCGGCAGCCTTTATTTCTTCAATGGAAGCAAAGCTTTTCATCAGCGCACGCCTTCTTTTCTCTCCTATACCTTCTATATCGTCCAGCACCGAATGCACCTGTCCTTTGCTCCGGAGCGATCTGTGGAATTCTATCGCAAAGCGGTGCGCTTCATCCTGTACTCTTGTAATAAGCTTAAAGGCTTCCGAATTGCGTGATATGGGAATCTCGACATTGTTGTAATAAAGCCCTCTTGTCCTGTGATTGTCATCCTTCACCATACCGCAGACCGGAATAGACAGGCCAAGATCATCCAGCACCTGTTCGGCTATGTTCACCTGTCCTCTTCCACCGTCCATCAGGATAAGATCGGGGAATCTTGAAAATCTGCCGTAACCCGACTGCTCTGCCACCTGCTGGATATCCTTACTTTCCCCGTTGTTTTCATCCGCTTCCGCCATATCAGTCCGTTCAGTCAGGCCATGCATGAACCTTCTTGTAAGCACCTCGTTCATACTTGCATAATCATTCGGTCCGTCAACCGACCTGATCCTGAACTTACGGTAATCATTTTTCTTGGGCCTTCCCTCTTCGTAGACCACCATCGAACCAACCGAATCATAACCGCTTATATTTGATATATCATATGCTTCCATCCGGCTTATTCCTTCTAAGTCAAGAAGATCCATAAGCTCGTTCATTGCACCCTCGGTTCTTTCCTTCTCCCTTTTCAGTTTTTCTATATCCTGTCTCAGGACGATCTGCGCGTTCTTTTCAGCCAGCTCCACAAGCTTCTCTTTTTTCCCTTTAACGGGAACTGTAAGCCTTACTCTGCCTCCTCTTTTCTCACTCAGCCACTCTGCGCACAGATCCATATCCTCTGTTTCAACCGGAATGATAAGTTCCCTGGGTATATATGGCGTACCGGCGTAGAACTGCATAACAAAATTCCTGATTATCTCTTCGTTCTCCGTCTGTTCGGTATGCTTCATATAATAGTGCTCCCGACCTATGATCTTTCCGTCACGGACAAAGAATACCTGGATGATAACCGAGTCACCCTCTCTTGCCATCGCTATTATATCCTTATCCTCACCGCCCGTATCGGTTATCTTCTGTTTCTGCGCGACCGCACTTACACTTTCTATAAGATCCCTTGTGACCGCAGCTTCCTCGAACTCAAGGGCCTCCGCCTGTTCGTTCATTCTGGCAGTCAGCTCGTTTATAAGCGGTCTGTAATTTCCGTTAAGGAAATCAAGGGCACCCTGAATTGACTTTCTGTATTCATCCCTGCTCACAAGTCCCAGACAGGGGGCCTGGCACTGATCTATGTGATAATACAGACAGGCCCGTCCGGTTCCGGTTACGCTCATCCCGGAGGTTTTTGTTTTATCTGCATCCGCATCCCCGGGATCCGTATGTACATTTCTTCCGGTATCCGTATTTATACCTGCATCCGGGGTTACTTCATCTGAATTTCCATACACCTCATCTTCCGTATATTTATGACTGCATGTTCTTATCTTATACAGCTTGCATAACAGCTCGATGGTATCCTTAACCGCTCCTGCCGAGGTATAAGGACCGTAGTATTTCGCGTTATCCTTCCGCACCTTTCTCGTCATGAACACCCGCGGATAATCTTCACCTGTAGTCACCTTTATATATGGATAGGTTTTGTCATCCTTGAGCAGAGTATTGTACTTTGGCTGATTTTCCTTGATTAGATTATTCTCAAGCACCAGGGCTTCCAGTTCGGAATCCGTGACGACATACTCAAACCACGCGATCTTACTGACCATTGTGCTTATCTTGAGTGTCTTGGTGGTGCTCTCCCGGAAATATGATCTGACACGATTCTTAAGGATGACCGCCTTTCCGACATAAATGATCGTATCATCCTTGTCATGCATAATATAAACGCCCGGCTTGGCGGGCAGTTTTTTTAGTTCTTCTTCAATATCAAACAGGGCCGAATTCATCGCTCATCTTCTTCCAAAAATAACCGAACACACATATTGCGACAATTCCGATTATGTTGGAGATCATCGCATTTACAAAGGACAGACCGGTCATGATCAGGCATACTGCCGACAGATATAACAGAAGCTTCCCGCCTCTTATCGCATACTGCTCCTTGTCCCTGTATCTGGCTGTATCATTGATACTCCTGACAAATCCGGGCTTTCCGGTCTTTACCATATAAAGACCGAACCCGAAACAGGCCAGGCATGCGATAATGCTTATCCACGTCATGTCGGACAATCCGTATATTTCCATGTTGGTTCTCCTTATTGTTTCTGAATAGTTACCATTTTATTATAAATACGTCATATTGACAACCTTTAAACAAGGGACGGCTACCGATCCGTCTCCGGATCAAATAGCCGTCCCCATCTATTGGCAAATTAATACCCGTTTTTAACTGGCAAATATAATCTGCCGCTGTTTCAAAATAAGATTTAAGCCTTCTTCCTGTTGTTGAAGATCTCAAATACTACGGCTGCAAGAAGAACGACACCCTTAATTACCTTCTGCCAGTTGGGATCGATACCCATAAGGCTCATGCCCAGGTTGATAACACCGATAAGCGTAGCACCTACGACCATACCGAATACCGAACCCGATCCGCCATATGCGGAGACACCACCGACGATACATGCTGAGATGGCATCCATCTCGAAGTTAAGACCTGCATTCGGGTTAGCCGATGTAAGTCTTGCCATTGTCATCCATGCTGCGATGATGGTAAGGAACTGCATGTTGAGGTATGCAAGGAAGAGGATCTTCTTGGTATCGATACCTGAAAGTCTTGTTGCCTCAACGTTACCACCCATTGTATAGAAGTAACGTCCTATAACAGTCTTGGATGTTATAAAGTCATAAATAAGAGCTACCACTGCAACCCATACAAGAGTAAGAGGAATACCCTTGTCAATACCGAGCTTGTATGTGAAGAGCAGGATAACTGCACAGAGGATAACGCATCTTACGATAAGAGCTGTCTGTGTCTCAGCCTCATAACCCTTCTTGATCTTGGTTGCCCTTGATCTTACCTGTGTATAAACCAATATTACACAGGCAATGATCCCTACCAGAAGGCACATACCGTTCATTGTATTCTTGCCCATAGGAATATTGAACAGTGCCGGTATGGAGTTATTGAAAAGATTGGTATAGTTCTTGTCTACGCTGACCGAGTTACCACCAAGAACTGCAGTACCGAGTCCACGGAATGCCAGGAAACCACCCAATGTTGCGATCCATGGGGGAATATTGATATAAGCTATTATCCAACCCATTAAGCATCCGATTGCAAGTCCTACGATCAGCATGATAAGCATAGCCAGAAATACCGGAACGCCCTTCTTAACCATAAGAACTGCACCAACGGCATCCGCAAAACATACTACCGAACCTACCGACAGGTCGATGTTACCCTTTATGAGCATACACATCAGCATACCGGTTGCAAGTATGTACACATAAGCATTCTGATTAATAAGTGCCGAAAAGTTAGCCGGCATCATCATCTTACCCTTGGTCATAATGTTAAAGAAGATAACTACGAGGACCAGGATAATCTGCATTGTATGTTCTTTTAATACTTTTCCTACTTTGTTCATATTATCACCCTTCCTCCTTAATTATTTCTTCTCATTCTTGGATACAACGTCGAAGATAACGGCTATCAGGAGCACGAGACCCTTAACTACCTTCTGGTAGTTGGCATTGATACCCATGATAGACATACCCTGGTTGATAACACCGGTAAGAAGCGCACCGATTATAACTCCGGGAACCGTACCGATTCCACCGTATGCAGAAGCACCACCGATGAAGCAGGCACCGATTGCATCCATTTCATAGCCCTGGCCGTATGTAGGCTGAGCAGATGTTGCTCTTGCAACTGTCAGGATACCTGCCAGTCCTGCAAGGAAGCCCATATTGATATATGCAAAGAAGTAAATATACTTTGTATTGATACCTGAAAGTCCTGCCGCCTTGGCATTACCGCCTACTGCGTACAGATGACGTCCGATCCTTGTCTTGGTCGTAACATAACCGTATATAAGCACCACCAGAAGGATCCAGATAAATGATGTAGGGATCCCCTTGTAATTGGCAAGCTTATATGTAACCCACAGAACAACTATGCTTATGATAGAATCCTTGATCACCTCTGAAACGATAGGAGTGGTCTCATAGCCTCTCTTTGTTGCATTCATACGTCCCTTGACAACGGAAGCTATAAATATTACAACTGCGATTATGCCCGCAACCATACAGGTCAGATTAATAACTCCGGTCTGTCCGGCATCGGTTATTTCACTTGCTCCTCTTAAGAAATCCTTAACGTAGCAATTTGCACCACCACCGAATACATCGATGAACTTCGGGTCATCCAGCGTAACAACCATACCGTTAAGTACTACATTCGAGAGACCACGGAATGCGTACATGCCCGACAGTGTTGCGATAAAAGGAGGAACCTTGATATATGCGATCCAGAATCCCTGCCAAACACCAATGAGGATACCAACAAGAAGCATTACTATAACCGAAATACCTACGGATACATTGTTATCCATAAGCTTACCGCCTACAGCACCGCAGAAGCAGACTACCGAACCTACGGCAAGGTCGATGTTACCACCTGTCAGGATACAGAGAAGCATGCCAACCGCAAGAACGAATACGTATGCATTCTGTGAGAACAGGTTATTGATGTTCTGAGGCAAAAGGATCGAACCCTTTGTCGTAATGCTGAAAAAGATAATAATAACAACAAGGGCGATAGTCATGGTATATTTCTTTAATGTCATAGTTATATTAGTTTTATCCATTATTAGTCACCCCTTCCTGATTTAAGAATGCTGCTCATGATGATCTCCTGAGTAGCTTCTTCACTACTAAGCTCACCTACCATACGGCTTGCGTTCATTATATAAATCCTGTCGCTCATACCGAGCACCTCGGGAAGCTCTGACGAGATCATTATTACCGACTTCCCGGCTGCAACAAGATCATTGATGATACAGTAAATCTCATACTTGGCACCTACGTCGATACCTCTTGTAGGCTCATCAAGTATCAGGATATCGGGATCTGCAAACATCCACTTTGCAAGGAGAACCTTCTGCTGGTTACCACCTGACAGATTACCCACGTTCTGTTCAACCGAAGGTGTCTTGGTCCTGAGCTTGTCCTTATACTCAACGGCAACCTGATATTCTTTATCCTTATCAATGATACCGTTGTTGCTGACTGCCTTCAGGTTAGCCAGTGTAGTATTGATCTTAATGGGATTGGTCAGGACAAGTCCGTTACCCTTACGATCCTCTGTAACGTATGCTATCTTATGCTCGATCGCATCCTTGATGGTGTTGATATGTACTTCACGACCGTCAATGGTCATTGTACCCGTAATGTTTGTTCCGTACGACTTACCGAAGATACTCATGGCAAGCTCTGTACGTCCGGCACCCATAAGTCCGTATATACCGACAACCTCACCCTTACGAACATTGAAATTAACGTCATTAACAACTTTTCTTTCAACATACTGCGGATGATGTACCGTCCAGTTCTTAACCTCAAGACTGATCTCACCGATCCTGACATCCTTCCTCTTCGGGAAACGGTCTGTCAGCTCACGGCCAACCATACCCTTGATGATCCTGTCTTCCGAAATCTCTTCAGCCTTGCAGTCTATTGTTTCAATAGTGGAGCCGTCACGGATAACCGTGATCTTATCAGATACGTATGCAACCTCATTCAGCTTATGAGATATGATGATTGAAGTCATACCCTGCTTCTTAAAGTCGAGAAGCAGATCAAGAAGTGCCTTTGAATCCGATTCATTAAGTGAAGATGTCGGCTCGTCAAGTATCAGCAGCTTTGCATGCTTTGCCAAAGCCTTGGCAATCTCAACCATCTGCTGCTTACCTGTACCGATGTCCTTAACCATTGTTCTTGAGCTGTCCTCAAGTCCCACCATCTTAAGGTATTTGTCAGCCTCACCGTATGTCTCGTTCCAATCGATCGCCGCACTCTTACCGCGCTCATTTCCGAGGTACATGTTCTCGCCGATCGTCATGTAAGGAATAAGAGCAAGTTCCTGATGGATAATAACGATACCCCTTGATTCGGAATCCTTGATCTTGTTGAACTTACATACTTCGCCTTTGTAGACTATGTCGCCCTCATATGTTCCGTAAGGATAGATTCCCGAAAGAACATTCATCAGGGTGGATTTACCTGCACCATTCTCTCCAACGAGAGCGTGGATCTCGCCTTCTTCCACCTTGAGATTGACATTGTCAAGAGCTTTTACACCCGGAAAGGTTTTGGTAATGTTTTTCATTTCCAGTATTAAATTTGCCAAAGTCGATCCCTCCCAATCATTATTTTTGATGCATCCGTTACTACAGCTCAATTTGCACAATGCTTCGAGTATAGCGGAGTCAATCTATATATAAATATACTAAAGATATCCTGTTTAAGCAAGTGTGATATGTATATTTTTTATAAAGAATTTGGGGAAATTTCATGATTCCGTGTAGTACCGGATATTTACTTACACATACAGGCGGGACTTGCCCGCCTGTATGATTAAGTCTTGATTCTGTTTTAATTCAGCTATTACTGAAGGTCGCCCTCAGCATAGTAACCTGAATCGATAAGCAGCTCCTTGTAGTTGTTTACATCTGCAAATACAGGATCGCAAAGGAATGAAGGTATAACGCCTGTTCCGTTGTCATATGTCTCTGTATCGTTGATAGGAGCCTCGCCGCCCTTCATAACCGCATCAACCATCTCAACAGTCTTTGAAGCAAGAGTACGTGTATCCTTGAATACTGACATAGCCTGCTTTCCGGCGATCATGTTCTTTACGTTAGCTACGTCACAGTCCTGACCTGTTACGATAGGATACTCGCCTGTGTAGTTAGCTGCAAGAGCGTTCTCAACACCAAGTGCTGTAGAGTCATTTGAGCAAAGCCAAGCATCAAGCTTCTCACTTGTGTAGTAAGATGAAAGGATGTTCTCTGCTCTTGACTGAGCTGTCTCAGTTGCCCATGAAGCTGTAGCAACTTCTTCGAAAGTCTTCTGTCCTGACTTAACAACAAGCTTTCCTTCGTCGATGTACTTCTTAAGAACATCATAAGCACCATTGAAGAAGAAGCCTGCATTGTTGTCACCGGGATCACCTGCTGTGAACTCAATGTTGAAAGGTCCATCAGCGTTGTCAAGGTCAAGAGTATCTCTTACGTACTCGCCCTGAACTGTACCAACCTTGTAGTTATCGAAGGTTGCATAGTAGGTGATAGCGTCTGTGTTCATGATAAGACGGTCATAAGAGATAACCGGGATATTAGCATCCTTAGCCTTAGCAAGAACATCACCGAGTGACTCAGAGTCAATAGCTGCGATAACCAGACACTGGCATCCGCCATTGATCATGTTCTCAATCTGTGAAACCTGAGTTGATACATCGTTTGATGCAAACTGAAGGTCTACATCGTAGCCTGCTGCCTTAAGCTCTGCTTCCATGTTGGAACCATCCTGATTCCATCTCTGAAGATCCTTTGTAGGCATTGCCACACCAACAAGTCCGCCGCCTTCTGAAGTAGCTGTATCAGCTGCTGCTGCATCATCAGTCTTCTCTTCTTCTTCTGCTGCTGCAGGAGCTGCTTCCTCTGTCTTAGCTTCTGCTGCAGGAGCTGCAGGAGCTGCAGGAGCTGCTGTTTCTGCTGCTCCGCCACCACAACCGGCAAGTAATGTAGCAACCATTGCTACGCTGAGAACTGCACCAAGTAATTTTTTCTTCATTTCTTGATTTCCTCCCTTTGAAATTGTCACACGATTTCGCATCACGCGAACCGCTACTTGTTACAGTTGGTAATATATCATGTATCAAATAGTAAAAAATTGTTAACTGCTTAATTTTTTTGTTCACAATTCGTTCATTTTTTTAACATAATAGCATAATTTTGTTCACATTCCAGCACTTACCAAAAAAATGCTACCCTGGTACTATTTTGTGACATTTATATATACATCTTCTTTCAGATGGTAACCACCTCCTATGATCACCTCATCCATATTATCCCTGTTTACCGCAACGGGCTGAAGCTTTATGAACGGAATATCATAGGTTCCGTCATTATAATGGGTTGCTGTCTTTACGCTTTCTCCCTGCGCAAGACTGACCGCATAGGTTGCCGCATTCCTGGCCAGCTTTTCCACAGGCTTGTATACCGTCATTTCCTGCGTTCCCTCCACTATCCTCTGGCAGGCATCGAGGTCTGCATCCTGGCCGACTACCACCACCTTTCCGGCAAGACGGAGCTCCGACAGGGCCCTTATCACAACTCCGGCCAGAGCATCATTACCGCACATTATGCCATCAGCCTTCTTAACAAGCTCCTTATTATCGTTTATGTAATCATAGGCTATCTCCGACTTCCAGCCATCGCAGTTGCAGCTTCCTATAATATGTCCGGTATTCTTATGTGTCTGTGATGAAAAACCGTTTCCCACCTGCTCGACATTATAATCGGACTCCGGACCGCATATGGTTATCACATCCTTGCCCTTGCCTATGGCGGCATAAAGGGAACGCCCCATCAGGTCACCGACCATTTCATTATCGAACGAAATATACAGATCCGAATCCGCATTTCTCACGAGACGGTCATAGCACATTACCGGTATCCCGGCCTTACGCGCTTTCTTCACCACGTCCGTAAGCGCGTCCGCATCTATGGGAACCACCACTATGGCGTCCATTCCCCTGTCAATAAAATACTGTATCTGCGAGATCTGCTCGGCCACCTCTCCGTTCGCTGACTGGACGTTGACCTCCGCACCCAGCTCCCTCGCTGTTGCCACGAAAACATCCCTGTCTCTCTGCCACCGTTCAATAACAAACGAATCAAAGCTCATCCCTATCCGGATCTTATCGCTTCCCAAATCCTTATCCTTTATCTCCGGCTTTCCGCTTTCATTATTATTACAGCCGGACAAAGACAGAGCCAGTAATACGGCCGTCAGAAATATACGGATGATCTTATTAAGATAATTATCTGTATGCATCATAATATCAATCGCCTTTCAAAACATCCAAAAGAAATACGGTCCCTCTTATTCCCTGCTCTTCTTACACCTTCTCCTTATATTCCGTCGGCGTCACTCCCACATTCTTTTTGAATATCCTGCTGAAGTAATTTGGGTCCGAATATCCGACCTCTGTACATATTTCTTTCATCGACATGTCTGAGCCGGCTATCAGCTGCTTGGCCCTGTTTATCCTGACTGCCGTCAGATACTCGATAAAGTTCTCCCCCGTCTCCTCCTTAAACAGCTTACTGAAATAATACGGGCTTATATCCACTTCCTTGGACACATCATCGAGTGAAATATCTTTATTATATCTTTCGGCTATATAAGCTTTGGCCCTCTCAACGCTTGACGAAGACTGTTTTTCCTTACTCTGCACAACATCACGGCAGGCCGCGCTTATCTTGCTTACAAACCACTGCTGGATCTCATCCAGTGAATTAAGGGCAAGCAGAGACGGCAGATAATCCTGTCTTGACAGAAAATGATACTCCATTCCACCCTCTCTTATCGCAAGATGCTCCACTCTCAGCACAAATTCAAGTGCCTTTAACTTGATATCATAGATATGGTCGCTGTAGTTCTCGACCATCCATCCAAAGAAACGGTTGGCGGCTATAAGGGCTTCATTTTCATTTCCCTTCTCGGTCATTTCGAAAAGTCGCCTTTCCTGATCTATCGGATAGTTCGCCTCATAGCTTACCGTTATCGGAAGGTCGTCGACGTGTGCAACGGTTCCGTCACTCTTCCTGAGTGCCCTCTGCCCCTCCTGATAGGAGCGGATGCAGTCCTCAAGCTTTACAACAGAACCTATTCCGGCCCTGAACCTTACATCGATATACTGCTTCAGCTTTCGGATCATGGTCCTTGTCTTTTCGATTATTTCTATCCTTTCATTATATTCAATCGCATCCTTTTCATACGGTACATAAATGATAATACGGTTAGCCATCATGGAACCGATCACGCATTCGAAGAAGCCCTTGATCACCTCGCGCATTTCTTTATAATAGGACTGCATTTTAATCCCTGTTCCAACCACATTCGTAAGATGATGGTCGTTCTGATTGTCTCCCCACTCAAGAACTATGATATACCCGTAATCCTTTTCTATGGAAAGAAGATTTCTGAAGTTCTCCACCTCCGAGTCGTAATTGTCCTGAAACAGCGCCGTGTAGATCATATTGTTCTCAATGATCGGAACAACGGTCTCAAGCTTCTCTTTGATAAGAAGATCCTGGCTGCGTCTTTCCTTCTCATCATCCACCTGCTTCATTGCCCGTTTCAGTACTTCAACGATCTTAGGCTGTTCAACCGGCTTGTTAAGATAATCAAGCACGCCAAGGTTAATGGCTTCCTTGGCATAATCGAACTTATCATACGCAGACATGACAATAAAGATCGTGGTCTTATTGGCTTCCCTTATTTCCTTCATTGCGTCAATTCCGTTGATACCGGGCATCTGAATATCCATAAAGGCAATATCCGGCCTGAAATTCTCCGCCAGCTCGATGACCTTCCTGCCGGTCTTGGCCGATTCTATGATACAGCTGTCGGGGAAGTTCTTTTCTATTATGAACTTAAGCGAATCGATCACTATTCCTTCATCATCAGCAAGCAGTATCTTATACATATTCTCTCCTTCCGGCACTTAGTCTGTCTCATTGCCCCCGGCATACTTCGGACCCGGGCATAGCCTCATGTCTGTTCCCTTCGCTCCATAGGTATCCGGATCACTACCTCGGTACCCATGTTCTCACCCTCCGAGTAAATGTTAAAAACGTTATCCGCATTAAAGTGAAGATCAAGTCTTGAAATAACATTAGTCAGGCCTATTCCGTTGGAATCATCCGACAGACCCGATGTCTGCAGCTCATCGGCAAGTATCCTGTCAATCTTATCCTGTGGTATACCCACTCCGTTATCCTTTACGGAAATGCAGACCCTGTCTTCTTCCCTGTAAAGCGACAGGGTAATAAGGCCTTCCCAGTCAATATTCCTTATGCCGTAATTAACCGCATTTTCAACTATCGGCTGCAGGGTCATACTGGGAATCTCGATATTCATAAGTGATGTGTCAATATTCTTTTCAAAATTAATATCACCCGAAAAACGTACATTTAATATATAAATATAATTATCTATAAGCTCTATCTCGTCTGCTATGGTGGTAAGCTCATGATCCTTCTTGATATTGTATCTGAAAAAATCAGCCATCTTCTGGATATATGTATTGGTCCTGTCAGCTCCCTCCATCATCGCAAGCTGCGCTCCCGCATTCAGGGTATTGAACAGAAAATGCGGATTTATCTGTGCCTGAAGATATTTAAGCTGGGCTTCCTTTAAGGATGCGTTCATACGAAGCTCCCGCTCCTTCATCGCACTTTCCTTCTCCATATTGTCCCGGACTTTGTCAATATAATCGCGCAGACTTATGACCATCTGGTTAAAGGCTCCGGTAACGACTCCTACCTCATCACTGGATTCCACCCGGAGCGGTTCCCCCAAAAGATTGCCCTCCGATACCTCATTGGCTCTTTTGGCAAGAGAACTGAGCGGTCCTGTTATCGTCTGAGTCGCCAGTATTATAAGAAGTATGTTGCATACAGCCACTACAACAAGGATTGTAAGGCAGAACAGCTCCGCGTATCTCAGCGTACTTATAAGACCTGCATAATTGCCGGAGCTTTCCTTAAACTGCTCATTGTTAAGGCTGTAGATATAACTGTTGAGATAATCGTATATACGGCTGCATTCCTCATATGCATCCACATATTTCGATATATTCCGCCCCCTCTTGGCGTTTACCGCTTCATCCGCCCACTCGAGATAGGTGTAGGACATATCGACTATATATTTCTTCATATAGATCAGCTCACTGCTGACCGAACTTATCTCCAGACGCTCCAGCTGTTCGATATAATCCTGCTCGTATTTATAATACTCTTCAAGTGATTCCGTACTCTTTGTCTTAAGATAACGGGTCATGTCCTCCTGAACATCCGAAAGCCTGTCAGACAGCTCATTCAGACTGACATTGCTGGAATAGAGCGCTTCTATCCTCTCAATTATACGATTTATATTCACATACACAAACACATTTACAAAAAATATGAGCGCCGTAGTTATAAGGAACAGTACGATCAGACGGCTTTGTATGGACGTACCGGACATAAACCTTCTACTCTTCATATCCTGCCCCGCTTTCCGGGTCGTCTCTCAGATTCTCTTTGTCGATTATCTTATAGTCAACCCCGTAATAATCACTGACACGCTTATACTCTATATATTCGTTCAGGGCGTCCACGCAGTCCTGCCCCAGCTGCTGGTTATCCACGGTTATGGTCGCATATATGACCTCTTTCTCTATCTCATTTAATATAGGTTCGGAATCGTCGTAACCGAGTATGATGGATTCCCCCACCTTATTCATCTCGACCATAGTCTGATATACTATGACTGTATTGGTTTCATTGAGACAGACGATTATATCGGGAAGACGGTTGCCAAGGAACAGATCACGGATCGACTCCTCTGCCGTAAATTCACCGCTGTTGTCTACTTCGGCAGTCTTCACCGTAATCTCAGGTATATCCTCCGGCTTCTTCTGGAGCGTTTCCTTAAGTGCTGTCAGAACAACGTTCTGCGATGTATCCTGCATGGTGGAATCCGTAAGTACAAGAACCGAAAAGCCTTCATCCCCGTCAGATTCTTCACTCTCTTTCTTAAAAGACCCGCCGGCCGTCTCTCTGCATGCTTTTATGATAAGCCTTCCGTATTCATTCCCGAGATTGTAATAGCTTACACCTATGAAGCTTCTTCTTGCGCTTGCCGGAGCATCGGAGCGTACGGTAACAACCGGAATGCCTGCAGCGGTAGCCTTATTGATCTGGACAACGGAATCAACCGTATCATCCGCCTCATAGATTATACCGTCAACTCTTGATGCAATGGCTATTTCCATAAGATCGTATTCCGAGTAATCATTGGGAAGGTTGTCACCTGTCCTGTCCACATACACACCGGTAAGCTCGCCCTCGTTTTTCATACTTTCATAGGCTGTCTGCCAGTAGGTTTCGTCACCTCCCCTCACAACGAGCGCATAATGTCTGTCATATTCCCTGTTGCCGGTAAGTGCCTCCTCGATGTCACCGGTGATCCTTTTCTTGAAATATATCATGCTCACGATCATCACCATAACCGAGATCGCCGTGAGTGTGACAAGAAGAACCGTGACAAGTGTGTACCGCTTATCACTCTCTTCCCCGCTCCCCGCATTTTGGGGGGATATTCTGTTGTCCTTTTCGTCCGTGTTCATTCCACGATCTTCCTTATATACAATCTCTGTATTCATTCTCCGCCCGGTACCGCCGTCATAAGCTTATAACCCCTCATAATAGGGAATACCCCATATGTTGGGGCCTGATGCCTTTTCAACATATGGGGTATAACAGATCATCTTACTCATTCCGCATCTTCGCTCTTCTGTCCTGTGCCGGCATTTCTTTTCTTTTCTTCTATTATCTCATTGGCGGTTCCGTTTACAACATTGGTAGCGTATAAGCCCTGCGGCGAAATCTCCAGAGACACAGCCTGTCTGTCTGCCTCGTCCACTGTCTCAGGCTTCGTACCGTCTGCTTCCTCATCCGCCGCTTCTTCCGTTTCATCATCGGCAATTCCCTTATGACGGTTGAATATCTTCATGAATTCCTTGCCTGTAATGCTTTCCTTCTCAAGAAGATAAGCGGCAAGTTCATCCATAAGCTCACGGTTCTCACCAAGCAGTCTCTTGGCGGCTTCATATGATTCGGAGATTATCCTCATGACCTCCCTGTCAACATCGGCAGCCGTAACATCCGCGCATTCCATGACCTTGCCTCCGCTCAGGTAACGGTCCTGTACAGATTCGAGCTGGATGAGGCCGAACTTCTCGGACATACCGTACTGGGTAACCATGTTTCTTGCAATCCCCGTCGCCTGCTCAATATCATTGGCCGCTCCGGTCGTAACCGAGTCGAATACCATTTCCTCCGCGGCACGTCCCGCAAGTGCGGTTATTATGCGCTCTTCCAGCTCAACCTTGCTCCGCAGGTGCTTCTCTTCATCGGGAACATACCATGCATATCCCAGCGCACCCATGGTACGGGGAACAATGGTGATCTTCTGGATGGGATCCGTGTTCTTCTGCAAAGCGCTGGCCAGCGCATGTCCGATCTCGTGATATGATACTATTTTCTTCTCTTCGGCACTCATGACGCGGTCCTTCTTCTCCTTACCCATCATTACCACCTCGATGGCTTCGAGAAGATCCTTCTGGTTGACCGCTTCTCTTCCGCTCTTAACCGCATTTATTGCAGCTTCGTTTACCATGTTGGCAAGATCCGAACCGACTGCGCCCGCGGTTGCGAGACCTATTTCCTCCATATCCACGGTATCATCAAGCAGAACATCCTTGCTGTGGACCTTAAGCGTATCAATACGTCCCTTAAGATCCGGTTTGTCAACTATGATACGTCTGTCGAAACGTCCGGGACGAAGGAGAGCCTTATCAAGGATCTCGGGTCTGTTGGTTGCCGCCAGGATAAGGATACCCTTGCTTGTGTCAAATCCGTCCATTTCCGACAGAAGCTGGTTAAGGGTCTGTTCACGTTCATCGTTTCCGCCGCCAAACCTTGAGTCACGGCTCTTACCTATCGCATCTATCTCGTCAATAAAAATTATACACGGTGCATTTTTCGTCGCATCCTTGAACAGGTCTCTTACTCTCGAAGCACCGACACCCACATACATCTCAACAAAGTCTGAACCCGCAAGGGAAAAGAAGGGGACATGCGCTTCACCGGCAACAGCCTTTGCAAGCAGTGTTTTACCGGTTCCGGGAGGACCCACAAGCAGAGCTCCCTTGGGAAGCTTCGCTCCGATCTTCACATATTTACCCGGGTTATGGAGAAAGTCTACAACCTCCTGAAGCGATTCCTTGGCTTCATCCTGGCCTGCAACATCCTTAAAGGTTATGCCCGTTTCCTTCTGGACATACACCTTGGCATTACTTCTGCCGACTCCCATCACGCCGCCTTTGGTCATCCTGCGCATAAGGAAGCTCAGGAATACCCATACAAGGACTATCGGAAGCACATAGGATACGATCACATAAATTATATAATCAGATGAAGAGGTCTCCTTCTGCTCAAACTTGACGCCCGATTTAAGAAGCCTGTCGGCAAGTCCGTTATCCGCTACCGGTGTTGTATAAAAGGTACTCTTCGCATATTTGTCTTCCTGACCTTTGGGCGTGATCTCAATCTTATCCGAATCGATCACAACCTTCTCAACTTCACCCTTTTCTATCTTCTCTATAAACTCATCATAGGTTATCTTCTTACTACCGGCCGCACCGGTCGCGGAACGCATATATGACAGCATCAGCAACGTGATCAGCGAAGCTATCACAAGAATAAGAAGGGTCTGTTTGTTCTTCGGGGGCGTGTTGTTGCCGTTGTTGCCGTTGTTCCCCTGATTGTTGTTGTTTTCCATCTAAGAATGTCTCTCCTTGAACATTGCTTACATAACAGGCATCGTGAAATACCAATGCTTATAAGACTCGTTATTTTATGGCATCGTGAAATACCGATGCTCATGTCATTACCTGTAATATTTATATACAGACTCGTAAACACTTCGTTGGTTTACTCGTTATTTTATGGCATCGTGAAATACCGATGCTCATAAAATACATTATAATTATACTCATTTAATAAATCAACGAGCTTTTTTGAATATTCTGTGTCGTAAAAATACGATTTTTATAGCATATTCTTATAAATTAACATATAATTGTAACAACTATACTCCAATAAAGGTCAGATAATGATTTTTAACTCCTATTCATTTGTATTATTATATCTGCCGGCGGTGGTCATCCTGTACCATTTTATCAACGGCAAAGGCTTTTTCATGGCGGGTAAGCTGTTCCTTCTTGCCGCGTCACTGGTTTTTTATTGTCTGAATGATGTCTCCGCATTACCTGTTCTTCTGACCATGATAGCGGTTAATTATCTGCTGTCTGTACTGTCCTGCGGAATCCATTCCGTCAATACACGCAGGCTTATACTCTGCGCCGGCATCATATTCAATCTCGGAGCCCTTATATATTTCAAATACCTGGGCTTTTTCGAAGGTATCCTGAACTCGCTGTTTAATACGGGATTCACGGTAAAAGAGGCGGTCCTTCCGCTCGGTATAAGTTATTTCACCTTTTCCCAGATCGCCTTTCTGGCAGACAGTTACAAAGATCCCGGTACTGTATACAGTTTTACGGATTATGCACTGTTTATAAGCTTTTTCCCCAAGATTTCGGTAGGTCCGATCGCCTTTGCAAAGGATATGATCCCACAGTTTAACGATTCTGTAAGGAAAAAAGCCAGCCCCGATAATATCGCGTCCGGCATGGTGATCTTTGCGGTGGGGCTTTCCAAAAAAGTACTGCTCGCAGATAACCTGGCTCCCTACGTGACCTGGGGATATTCCAATATCGATGTGCTCGGGACAACCAACGCATTACTGGTCATGCTTGCCTACACAATGCAGATATATTTCGATTTCAGCGGCTACTGCGATATGGCCGGGGCCGTATGCCTTATGCTGAACCTTGATCTTCCGGATAACTTTCTTTCTCCCTACAGGGCAGTATCGGTAGACGATTTCTGGAAAAGATGGCACATAACCCTGACTTCCTTCTTTACAAGGTATGTCTATATACCTCTCGGCGGAAACCGGAAAGGTAAGATAAGAACCTGTGTAAATATGTTTATCGTATTCTTTTTGAGCGGACTGTGGCACGGAGCAGCCTATACATTCATAGTATGGGGACTTGTTCACGGTACCGGCATTACACTCAGCAAGCTGCTTAAGGATAAGATGGCACGGGTTCCCGTTTTCTTAAGGCGTACAGGTACTTTCCTCTTTATCAACCTGTCATGGATACTGTTCAGGGCACCCGATATGACGTGCGCCGCCGCTTTCTACAGACAGCTGTTTTCTCTTAATTTCGTTCCTGTTAACATCGTATTGGTCGCCGAGGCCACTCCCGATGAAATGCAGTTCCTTCAGTGGCTGATCCTAACCGGTCTTGACAGGACACCGTATTACAGCGGATGTGTGATAGCGACAGGATTTCTGCTCATTTGCATATTCATATCCATGTACTGCAGAAATGCAACGGAACGTCTGGCAGCGCTTAAGCTTAATAAAAGGGCTGTCGCCACCACAGCTGTCCTTATGGTCCTGTCAATCCTGTCTCTGTCGGGAGTGACGGAATATATATACACCAATTTCTGATCAGTGAAGCCCCGAAGTACCGGGAAGAAAACAGATGATGAATTCAGACAAAACAGTCACGGAAAATACAATACAGGACAATAACAGGGACCTCGGTACGCAGGATAATGCCGTTAAATCCACTATGAGTGCACAGAGGTTTATCGGGTTCACGTTAACATTTATTGTGCTGACCCTGATCGCGATCGCAGCTCTTGTTATCATCATAGATCCCTTTACGCGCTACCATGCACCCTGGTTCGGACTGGCACCGGTTGAGACCGACGAAAGAACATCCGCCATCGGTCTTGCACGTAATCTTGATTACGATACCGTACTCATCGGTTCGTCCATGAGCGAGAATTTCAAAAATACCTGGTTTGAAGATGATGTATTCGGTGATAAATGCGTCAAGATAGCTCTTCAGGGAGCACATTACGGCGATTACCGCCTAATCATTGATGAAGTTCTCCGGCATAAAGGAACAAAAAATGTCGTATTCTGCCTGGATACCTACCTTTTTACGGATCTTCCGTCCGCGTATCCCCAGACCATTGAAGACTATTATGTTTCAGGTATCGGACCCGGCGATGTACATTACCTGTTCAACAAATCGGTTCTCTTTGATTACATGCCCAAATTCATAGTCAACAATTTCCGGAGCGGATTCAGTGCGGAAAACGCTTATTTATGGAGTGATGATTACGAATACTCGAAGTATGCGGCAAGGCTTGCCTATATGTCGAAACGTCTGCTTGCGAGGAACCCCGAAAGTGAATATGACCTGTTCTTTGAAACCGCGGATGCTTTCACCGATCCGTTCATCGAACAGATCCGTTCACACCCCGAAGTAACCTTCTGGCTTTATGTACCCCCCTACAGCATCCTGTTCTGGGACGATGTGGTCCTGCGCGGTTACGCCACAGCCACCATCTGCGTGCAGGAACGGGAATTCAGGAAGCTGCTCGAATGCGATAATGTACGGCTCTTTTATTTTCAGGATGATGAGGAGATAGTAACGGATCTGTCCAATTACAGGGACTATTCGCATTATAAGATAGACGTGAACCGTTATATGTATGAAGCAATGCATGACGGCACTCACGAGCTTAACTCCGATAACTATTATGATATACTGCTTGCCATGTACGAATATATAAGCACATATTATTATGAGCAGTGCTTTCACTAAGCACTGCTCACTGTATTTATAGTGAACGAAATTATTTATTTCGTTTACTATAAGTAAATGTTGTCTCTGTCCGGCTCATCTTTTCACAGATCAGGTCCACAGGTTTTCCGGATACTCACCTTTATCCTTAAGTGCCCTGACGGAATCCATTACGAAGGGCTTATCTTCCTTATAGGTTACGCCGAACCACCTGTCCGATGATTTAAGTACCCTGACCGTCGCCTTACCGGACTTAAGCAGTTCATCCACAACTCCCGGAAGATAGCACTCTGCCTTCAGCGGATTGCCCGGTACGATCGTTTCGAAGAATTCGACGAAGCTCTTTTTGATCTCATCTATAAAGCTCTTTGAAAATCCCCACATATTCATTGAAACAATACTTTCGGGATCTATATCCGTATAAGTCACTCCGTCATCCTCGGTGAATTTCGCTCCCTCACCATTCTTCTCGATACGGGTTCTCTCAACGATATCGACAAGGTAACCGTCACTGTCAATGCTGCATACACCCCTTGATACATATCCGTTATCGGTCAGTGTATTCTTAAGCCTGTATCCTACCATGGCATATTTATCCGCAGCATCCTTATCCTTTCCGCAGGAACTGCATCCCTCCGCACCGGCGTTCTCAACTCCGGAAGTCTTATCCCTGGTACAGCCTTCAAGAAAATCATATATTATCCTGAAGGCTTCCTTTCCGTAGAAATCATCCGCGTTAATAACAGCAAAGGGACCGTTTATTACATTACGGCAGCTAAGAACGGCGTGCGCCGTACCCCATGGCTTGACCCTGCCCTCAGGTATTGTCATTCCGTCCGGTATATCGGACAGTTCCTGGAATACATATTCAACATCGATATAGTCCTTTACCACATCTCCTATGCAGGAACGGAAATCCTGTTCGTTCTCCTTTTTTATTATGAATATGACCTTCTTAAATCCTGCGCGGATCGCATCATAGATTGAAAAGTCGATTATCTTGTTTCCCTGTCCGTCAACAGGGTCTATCTGCTTAAGGCCACCGTATCTTGAACCCATTCCGGCTGCCATGATAACAAGTACAGGTTTGTCCATTTTTATCTCCTTATTCTTTAATCCGGATTTGGGTATCTTAAGCTCGGGATCTCCAAAACCGGGGCTGCTTCCGGATTAAATGTCCGGTCTGTTTATTCCTTCGTTTTGGGCTTGGTCACCGGTTCACTGGTCAGATCCACTCCCAGTCTCTTAAAGGTATTGATGTCAACCGCAGAAAGCATTACCGATGTATGCACCTGGCATCCCTTCAGCTTCGGGAGCTGCTCCATTGCTTCCCTTGCATTCTTATCGCTCACGGCCGAAGTGGCAAGCGCTATCAGTATCTCATCCGTATGAAGCCTTGGATTATGACCGCCCAGATACTTGGTCTTAAGCGTCTGTATAGGTTCGATGGCTTCCCTCGAAACTACATGAAGATCATGATCGATCCCTGCCAGTTCCTTAAGGGCATTAAGAAGAAGTGCAGCGGATGCTCCCAAAAGGTCCGAAGTCTTCGAGGTTATGATGCGGCCGTCATCAAGCTCGATCGCGGCACAGGGAACCTGCAGGTCTTCGGCTCTTTTATTGGCTGCAACGGTAACCTTACGGTCTTCCGGCGTTATCCCCGCCTGCTTCATGATAAGCTCAAGCTTAAGAACTTCACTGTCTATGGCCTTTTCTTTGACAACAGCATTAAGGGTTGCATAATACCTGCGTATTATCTCCATCCTGGACGCTTCGCAGCAGGCATCATCATCCACAATACAGTTCCCGGCCATATTCACGCCCATATCCGTCGGTGATTTGTACGGGTTGCTTCCGTATATCCCTTCAAATATCGCATCCAGTACGGGAAATATCTCTATATCCCTGTTATAATTTACAGTTGTCTTCCCGTATGCCTCAAGATGGAACGGGTCTATCATGTTTATATCATTAAGATCTGCCGTTGCCGCTTCATATGCAAGGTTCACCGGGTGCTTCAGCGGAATGTTCCAGATAGGAAAGGTCTCATACTTTGCATACCCGGCCTTGACGCCTCTCTTATTCTCATGATACAGCTGTGAAAGACAGGTAGCCATTTTGCCGCTTCCGGGACCCGGAGCGGTAACAACCACAAGCGGTCTTGAGGTTTCGATATAATCATTCTTTCCGAAGCCTTCATCGCTCGCTATAAGGGCAACATTGGAAGGATATCCTTCTATCCTGTAGTGATGATATACCCTGTATCCCTTCTTTTCCATCCGTGCCTGAAACGCTTCTGCAGCGCCCTGTCCGCTGAACTGGGTAAGTACTACGCTTCCGACATAAAGACCGCGGCTCTCGAACTCCTTTATCAGACGTATAACATCCTCATCATAGGTAATGCCCAGATCCCCCCGGATCTTATTTTTCTCAATATCGCCCGAATTGATAACAACGACGATCTCAACCCTGTCGCTAAGCTTCATTAACATTCTCAGCTTACTGTCGGGCTCAAATCCGGGCAGGACACGCGAAGCATGATAGTCATCAAACAGCTTGCCGCCAAATTCGAGATACAGCTTGTCACCGAATTTGTCTATCCTCTCCATTATGTGCTCTGACTGCATTTTTAAATATTTTTCATTATCGAATCCGATCCTCATCTTACTCTCCCCATCCTGCCTGCTTAACATTCCTTCTTTTATCCGGTATAAATACTTTTTTAAACACCATAATATTCTATAACATTCATCCCGTTCAGGCAAGCTTGAGTATCATTTTCAGCTGTCCGGAACAGGTTTAAATGTCTCACGTTTTTAAGACAGTTATACAAAATCAAGCTCGACCGGACAGTGATCCGAACCGAAGATATCCGTATGTATCTTCGCATCCTTTATCCTGTCGCTGAAATCATCGGATACAATGAAGTAATCAATACGCCAGCCGGCATTCTTCTCCCTTGCCTTAAAGCGGTAAGACCACCACGAATAAATATCCTTCATATCAGGATAGAAATATCTGAATGTATCAACGAAGCCGGCATTCAGCAGCTCGGTCATCTTACCCCTCTCTTCATCCGTAAAGCCTGCATTGCGGTGATTTGTCTTGGGATTCTTAAGATCGATTTCCTTATGCGCAACATTCAGGTCTCCGCAGAATATTACCGGCTTTTTCTCCTTTAAGGCACACAGGTATTCTCTGAAATCATCCTCCCAGTGCTGTCTGTACCCGAGCCGTTCAAGCTCCTGCTTACTGTTCGGCGTATAAACCGTGATAAAGAAATACTCTTCGAATTCAAGCGTTATGATCCTGCCCTCATGATCATGCTCGTCTATCCCCATGCCGTAGGTAACGTTCTCAGGCTTCTGCCTCGTAAAGACCGCCGTTCCGCTGTATCCCTTTTTATCGGCGTAATTCCAGTACTGGTAATAACCCGGAAGCTCGAGAGTTATCTGACCTTCCTGTAGCTTCGTCTCCTGCAGGCAGAAGATATCCGCATCCAGCTTATTGAATTCCTCCATAAAATTCTTGTCCACACAGGCTCTCAGCCCGTTTACATTCCATGATACCGCTTTCATATCCTGTTCCTCTCATATGTATACGAACTATTCAAAACAGCACATATATTTTATGCTTCATGATCCGTAGCCGTCCCGGAAAGCTTTGCATTCTTCATTGACATATGTGCGTTACTGTATCTGCAGTCACCGGTTACCTCCTCACCGAACCACCCGGCAGGTACGTAGGCAGCCGCCGCTTCCTCATCGGGAAACTCAACCTCCGCCATTACAAATCCCTTAAAAGGGTCATCAAAAACATCAAGCTCTATCCTGATCTCTCCCTCTTCCATCATCTTAACGAGTCCGGGATGTGTGTCTTTATATTCTCCGGAAAACGCATCACCGTTCAGAGGGATCAGATATCTCTTCTTACGGATCATGTTTCCGTCTGCCTTTGTAACCATATGCTCATACGATTCCCGGTCAAGAGGCATATTGTATTCTGTTTTCCCTATTCCCGGGCCATTCGTATCACCCTTATAGGTCATGTAGTATACATCATCCTCACGCCTTACCCTTATTGCCGGATAAACGTTAAGATACCCCTGTTCTATCACATGAAAAGGGTATTCCGAAAGTCCGGCCGGAAGTTCCTTAACCAGAAATTTTTTCTCAATCTCAACACCCATAGATCCGCCCCTTAAGTCCCAATTCTGTTTTATGATCAGCACTGCCTCTGCCGCAGACATATCCATTGTATCAATATTAGGTTCATGTAACAAGTAAAATCCTGTTTTTGTGAATACAGACCGGCATATTTCATCACCTGTAAATGTGGTTTTGGTTTTGCAATCATAAAAAAGTATAGTTTTGACCCCTGAATCATGATATATTATGATTCAGGAAAAATCCGGGAGGAAAACGCAGCAATGGATGACAGATTAAAACACCAGCTTGATTTTGCGCTTGAAATAGATAAAGAAAAAAATGTCTTCAGGCAGACCCATCTGTCCGGTCACGGCAGAAATGAAAATGATGCGGAGCATGCATGGCATATGGCAATAATGGCATATCTGTTGAAGGAGTATTCCAACGAACCCGTTGACATAGGAAAAGTCATGCTCATGTGCCTGATACATGATATAGTTGAGATTGACGCAGGTGATACCTATGCCTACGATCCGGATGCAAAAAAAACACAGAAAGCACGCGAGTCAGCCGCCAGGGACAGGATATTCTCCCTGCTGCCTGAGGATCAGAAGGATGAACTTTCCGCATTGTTTGACGAATTCGAGGCTCAGGAAACCTCAGAGGCAAGGTTTGCGCGCGCCATGGATAATCTGCAGCCTCTTATCCTTAACAACAGCAACGGAGGAAGTGACTGGAGAGAGCACGGCGTTCATGCCTCACAGGTATACAGACGTCAGAGTGAAACCAGGCCCGGATCGGAGAAGCTGTATGAAGTCACCGACGCGATCATAAAAGACCACATCGGCAGGGGAAATCTTATAGAATAGCGAATTTCATCGGAAAAAAATATGTTTTATGAAAGGACCGCTGTACATTATGGATAAATACTCTGTAAGGCCTCTCAGAAACGGAAAAAAATTCACGGTCACGGTTCCCGGTTCCAAGAGCATAACCAACCGGGCACTCCTGCTTGCCGCAATGTGCAGGGGAAAGTGTACGCTTACCGGCGTACTCTTCAGTGATGATTCCCGGGCTTTTTTATCCTGCTTAAATACCCTGGGATACAGGCTTGATATCAATGAAGAAGCAAAGACCGTCACCATAGAAGGCGGTGCCGGGACCATACCGGGTATTTTACCGGCCATACCCGGCGAAAATGTCAGCCGGGAAGATACAGAGCGCCGCATCCCTTCGCTAAATGTAGGAAGCGCAGGAACGGCCGCAAGGTTCCTTACCGTCTTTCTTGCATTTGCAGGCGGGGAATATCATCTTGACTCATCCAAACAGATGCGCAAACGTCCCATGGAGCCTCTGATAAGTGACTTAAGACGTGCGGGCGTGGAAATAACCTGCACGGAGGAGGACGGCCATTTTCCGTTCATTATAAGATCCTCCGGGGTCAATGTATCTGAAATGAGCAGCAATACCGATGTCAGTTCCCAGTTCGCAAGCGCGATCATCATGGCTGCTCCTCTTCTTAAGAACGGTCTTACCCTAAAGCTTGAGGGTTCGAGGACAACAGGGTCGTATATCGGCATAACTCTTAACATGATGTCTCAGTTTGGACTGGGATACACAAGAAAGGGCAATACGGTAGAGATCCTCACCGGATATGGACAAAATCATACACAGGCAGATCCCATCTGCGGTAATGACGTGCAGGACCAAAATACTGTTCACACACCCGTATGGCAGATAAACAACCCCTCTGTCTATGATATCGAACCGGATATGTCGGCGGCCTGTTATTTCTATGCAATGGCTCCCATATGCGGCAGGATCATGCAGGTACGTGGAGTACATCCTTATTCCATGCAGGGAGATTTTCAGTTTATCAGGACTATGGAAAAGCTTGGATGCAGTACGGAGGATGATCCGGACGGAGTTATACTGAACCCTCCCGTTAACGGAATCTATCCCGGAATCGACATCAATATGAAGGATTATTCAGACCAGACAATGACGATGGCAGTTGTGGCGGCATTTGCATCATCTCCTTCTGCCATACATGATATCGGACATATACGCTTCCAGGAATCCGACAGGCTGAATGCCATAACAAACGAGCTTAACCGTCTTGGCTGTGAATGTACGGCCATTGACGGCAATACCGGTATCCATATAAAACCACAGTCCATGCACGGAGCAGAAATAGAGACCTACGACGATCACCGGATCGCAATGGCATTTGCCCTTGCCGGACTGCGTGTTCAGGGGGTAACAATTCTCAATCCTATGTGCTGCCGTAAAACCTTTGAGGATTATTTTGATGTGCTGGATTCCATAACAGTACAATAAATGCACCACTTACAGTGAACGGAACAAATAATCTGTTCACTGTAGATATCATGTGGAATAACCCTTCATCAGTCTGTTCAGTTCATCCCTGACCACGGCTTCCAGTTCACGGGAAGAGATCAGATAACAGTTATTTCCTCTTGTGATGATCTGTTCAAGCCTGTCCGATGTGGCGACCGTGATCTCATATTTACGTCCGTTCCGGTTGGCAAAT
Source organism: Lachnospiraceae bacterium (assembly GCA_017450065.1). Taxonomy (GTDB): domain Bacteria; phylum Bacillota; class Clostridia; order Lachnospirales; family Lachnospiraceae; genus UBA2868. Next base: position 55,730 of record JAFSYI010000023.1, on the reverse strand, counting down.
CTCTCAATGTACTGATCCGCCGTCTCGTCTTCACCGGTATAGACTACCCTGAACCGTCCGTCCGAGATCGCTGATGCCTTTCTTCCCTTAACCCTATATGCATCAAAGACAACGACCACGATACTGTCAACCGCTCCGCAGTAATTATGCATGATATCGGTAAGTCTGTCTCTTGCGCCATCAATATTTGTTTCGGCAAGAGTTCTTAACTCCTGCCATGCATATATAACGTTATATCCGTCGACGAGCAGGTACTTCTGTTTTTTCTTAACCGGATTATACTTAAAATCATCATATGGGTCATTTATCTTTCCGCCTGTGGACACAACATTGGCACCGGACACCTTTCCCACTCCCTTACGTTTCTCGGCCTCGGCCTTTACGGTCGAATCGCTGTTGGCGTAAAAGGTCTTATTGAGGATCGAATCTATCTCATCAGTTCCTATGGATCCGGATGCGCTCTGTCCGCTGCTTTTCCCGTTCTCATTAAGTCTTGCCCGGAATCCGGATGCTCCCTGTCCGGTACCGTATCCGTCAGCGTCCTCCGCATTCTGTATCACCCCGTCACCGGCGCCTGAAGCTCCGTAATTATTCTTTCCGGGATCGTACGCATGCGGAAGATGCATATTGTCATATACCTCATTCCATGGGACCACGTAACCTGCCCCGTGTGCGCAGAATACAGAATCCGGTGAATTCCTTATATCCGATTCCGGTAAGTAGCCTGCCTCTTCGATAACCTCTTCGGGATTATGGCACAGACCGTATCCCGCAATGCTCAGTGAGACCGATCCCGTTCCCCTTGTATATGCCGCAAGCTCCTTTGCATAATTACCGATGCACACAACGGGAGCCGTGCCTGTAAGCACGGCCGAATCCCCTTCTATCTGCGGTGCTTCAACCCTTCCCTTCATGTTCTCTATATCCGTCATCACCCGTCCCACACAGTCTACAGGGACTTCTATCCTGTAATAATAGTATGGTTCCAGAAGAATACTCTCTGCATACATAAGCCCCTGCCTTACAGCACGGTAGGTAGCCTGCCTGAAGTCACCCCCCTCGGTATGCTTAAGATGTGCTTTCCCCGTAAGCAGGGTCATCTTCATATCGGTTACCGGTGCACCCGTGAGCACACCTCTGTGAACCTTCTCCTTAAGATGAGTAAGGATAAGACGCTGCCAGTTCCTGTCAAGAACGTCCTCGCTGCAGGCGGTATCAAAGCTTAGTCCGCTTCCCCTTGGCTGGGGCTCCAGCAGGATATGTGCTTCCGCATAATGCCTTAACGGCTCATAATGTCCCACGCCTTCCACAGCTGATGCTATTGTCTCTTTATATACAACCGATCCTGTATCGAATCTGATACCTGTTCCAAACCTCTTTTTCATGGTCTCCGTGATCACTTCAAGCTGAACCGTACCCATGACACGAAGAAGGATCTGTCTGTTATTCTCATCAAATTCAACCTTAAGCTGGGGATCCTCCTCCTCGAGAGTCCGAAGCCTTCCAAGAAGCACGGAATCATCCGTTCCGTCATCCGCACTCACCCTGTAGCAGAGTACCGGTTCAAGTATCGGAAGATTGGTTCCCTTAAGTGTTCCCAGGCCCATGCCCTGTCCGGTTGCGTTAAGTCCGGTAACCGTACATATCCTTCCCGCTCCGAGCTCGGGAACGGTCTCATATCTGTCTCCCGAATATATCCTTATCTGGTTGATCTTTTCTTCACCGACCACATCCCGTCCGTGCAATACTCCGCCTTCTATCTTAAGATGAGTAAGCCTGTTACCCTGCGGATCCCTTGTAATTTTATAAACCCTTGCCGCGAACTGCTGCGGGTATTCCTTAATCAACGTAAATCTACCCATCGAATCAATAAGGCCATCAACCCCGTCAAGCTTAAGCGCCGATCCGGACAGCACCGGAAACAGCTTACGCTGCGCTATAAGCTCAGCGATCTGCACGTCATTTACAGGACTGCCCGATGCAAGATATTCATCCATGAGCTCTTCGTCACACATGGCGATCGACTCGTAATCCTCATCCGTAAATCCCGGTCCTTCACCTTCAATTGCGCTGTCATCGGTATACAGATGCGAAAAATCGATACAGTTATCGTCGAGCCTTCCCCTGATCTCCCTAAGTACGGCGTCTCTGTCCATCCCCGGCCGGTCAAGCTTATTGATAAAAATAAAAACAGGTATACCATACTCCTTAAGCAGTGACCACAGAGTCATGGTATGTCCCTTGACTCCGTCATCCGCACTTATCACAAGGATACAGTAATCAAGTACCTGGAGAACACTCTCAGCTTCGGCCGAGAAATCCACATGTCCCGGCGTATCAAGAAGCGTTATCCCGAACTCTCCAAACAGAAGCTCTGCCTGTTTGGAATAGATCGTGATCCCCCGTTCCCGTTCCTGTTCACCTGTGTCCAGAAATGTATCCCCTGAGTCTACACGTCCGGGCTTCCTTATATTTCCTGCCTTATACAGCATTGCTTCCGTCAGAGTCGTTTTACCCGCATCAACATGGGCAACTATACCGAGATTTATATGCTTCATATCAAACCTTCTCCAAGATTATTTTTCAGCCTGTCCTGTCCGCTTAATTCTATCATCCGCTCAGATATAATACAATCACGTAACTGTTCAGAACAGGTAGTATCATAAGGAATCCTCAAAGTACTGCGTATTTTTCACTGTTTTGCATTCATCCGATACATATGGCATTCTGTCCGTTTTAAGTGTAAAATACAAGAAGGATCGTAAAGCATAAAGGAGAATGTATGAAGGGCTGGCTTATCGTTAACAGATTTCTTAACAACGGAAAATTCAGTGAATTATATGACTGGCTTATAACGGCAGCAGGAAAAGCCGGAAGCGAACTTACGCTCAAGACCAATGCAGATATCACGGTGAGAACGGATATAAACAGTATTGTATATCCCGATCTTTACACCGGCCGGCCTGATTATGTCATTTTCTGGGACAAGGATATCCGGCTGGCACGGGTGCTTGAGGCGGCGGGACTTACACTCTTTAACTGTGCGGATGCGATAGAAGCCTGTGATGACAAATCGTTAACCTGTGCAAGGCTTGCAGGATCGGTAAGGATGCCGGTAACCTACAGCGTACCCTTTACATACGAAGGACCGGGTTACTGCAATACGGATTTTCTTATACAGATTGAAGAACGCATGGGCTTTCCGTTTGTGCTCAAGGAATGCTTCGGCTCCTTCGGTGAGCAGGTCCATCTGATAAGCACGCATGAACAGTGTGTTGATATCTTAAGAACTGTTAAAGGACGTCCGTGTATGATCCAGGAATATATAAAACCCGAACATTCCAATACTCACGGACAACAGACAAACGACCATCAGATATCCGGTAAAGACAAACGTATCATAGTAGTAGGCGGGAAATGCATTGCTTCAATGCTCAGATATAACGAAAGCGATTTCAGGGCAAACATAGCTCTCGGCGGACACGCGAAGGCATACACTCCTACAGACCGGGAAGCTGCCATGGCTCTTAAGGCGTGCAGTATACTGAAGCTTGATTATGCCGGAGTTGACATACTTACAGACAGCGACGGAGAACCCTTACTATGCGAAGTCAATTCCAATGCACATTTCAAAGGAATATTCGAATGTACAGGTATTAATGCTGCAGACGCCATTGTTGCACATATACTGAACAGCATCGGACGACCCAAAATAAAGAAATTATGATATTTATGGAATGTTCACAACGGATTCCTGAATTTAAACAGTTAAAGGTGGTGACAGGAATGAATAAAACAGGTTGGCTGCTGTATGAATCGGAAAGTGCTTCCGTTAACAAATGGTTCATAGAGAAGCTGCAGAAAGAGTGCGAACCCTATGGACTCACTCTTAAGCTCATATATACAGATTATGTTTCAGATGCTTATGCCATGAATTTAAGTTCTCTGGCTGATGAACTGCTAAGCCGTAAGGAAACGCCCGCTTTCATTGTGAATCGTTCACGTAATGCAGATATAGCTTATGATTTTGAGAAGCAGGGGATACGGGTCTTTAATCCTGCAGAGGTAACAAAAGTAGCCAATGATAAGGAGCTTTCATATAAGGTTGCCGATAAGCTCGGTGTTCCCTATATGCCGTTCGTTACTGTCAATGAAGAAGAGATACTTTCAATGCTGCCCGATTCCGGAAACGGCAGTGATGACCTGACAATTCTGTATGCCGGTATAAGATCGCTTACCGATACCGAAGGATATAATTCCGTCAGACTTAAAGCCGAAGCCTTCGGTTATCCATTCGTACTAAAACCCGCAGAGGGACACGGCGGAAAACATGTTTCCCTTATAAACAGCGAAGCAGAGCTCCTTCAGGCGATAAAGGGGATCATTGTCGATCATAACAGATATCCGTACCGTAAGCTTATCATCCAGCGTCTTGCATCGGTTCGCGGAAGGGATCTCCGTGTCTATTTTATAGGCGGTAAGATCGTTGCCGGAATGATGAGGACCGCAAAGAACTCCGGAGATCTTTGTGCCAACTTTTCCCTGGGTGGAAACGCTTCGCTTTATGATCCGGGTCAAAGGGAACGCTCCGTTGCGGAAAAACTGGCTGAGGCTCTCCCCGGAGATTATATGGGTGTTGATTTCGTCTTCGATAAAGACGGGGAACCCGTCTTTAATGAATTTGAGGATGTCGTGGGAGCGCGTATGGTTTATGCCAATACAGATATAGACATGGTCAGCCTTTTTGCACATCACATCGGTTCCGTCGTATCAGGATAAAAAGTACACAGGAAACAGAAATACCGGCGATCATTGCAGCAGTCCTGTTAATGGTACCTATTTCTGCCGGCATGTATATGTTGACAAGTATTCCGGTTATATTGAAAAAAACATGGAAGCATATGCAGCTTATTAACGTCCCCGTATAATGCTTAAGAAGTCCTATCAGCATTCCGAGCAGAAATGCATATATTCCCTGTATAACACTCATATGATATATTCCGAAGATGAGTGCCTGGATCACATTTGCTGCCGCAAAGCCTGTCTTTCTTTCCAATACCCCCAGCAAAAGGAACCTGAAAACAGCTTCTTCAAACAGAGGAGAAAAAAAGGCTACAATAAAAAGACTTATCATTCCGCCCGCAAGTTTCGAATCCATCTGTCCCTGATAGCCGGCCGCAGTCTCCGGGAAAAAAGCTAATATGCTTCCGAGGAGCAGCGCCGCCGCCAGCTCCATCGTGCACCCAAATACCGCACACAGACAAATACTCCGCACCCTTTTCACTGTTTCACCGGTCATATATCAGTAGGCTCCCACGGTACTTGCCGGAAGAACCACTCCTCTCTCTTCAGCCTGATATTTCAGAAAGTAAATAAATTCGTCCCTGTTTTCCTTTGTAACCTTTACTCCAAAGCCCTGTTTCCACAGAGCATCGTCCTGTGTACCGTTATACACGGTGTCCATCATCTTATCTGACACCGATGGTCTGAAATGGCTGGTCTCATAATAATTATTGTCATTAAGAGTGATATCGGAAAAAGAACTGAAATTCCAATAGTCCACCTCGCCGGCCAGTGCATAAAGGAAATCAAGATATCCGTTCTCTATATCTCTCTGATATGTGAGATGATACAGCGGATTGGTCATTATACGCAGATTAATACCGTTCTGTTCACAAATGGATTTAAGCTCTCTTATATCTGCCATAACAGCATCGACTCTTAGTTCGTAGTAATCAGCCCAGTACCCGACATGACTCTCATCCTGGAACGGACGGTCATTGTCAAGGCGCTCCGATCCGCTTCGTCTGTATCTGTCGGTGTAATCCTGATCCGTGGGAACGTAATCCCGCACCTCCCTGTAAGCCTGCCAGGTTGTGAGTATGTCACAGTATTTTACATAAAAGGCAAACCATGAGCTTATATTATCATCGGGATACGGAATACGGAACAGCATTGTCTTATGCAGCCCGTCCGGATCCACAAAGCAGGATATATCATCTACCATAACGGTTACATTCTCCGGTACGATACCGTGTCTTATAAGCTCTTTAAGAAGCCGTACGTGTTCTGCCGGAAGTGCTTCGGATGAGCACATATTATAGTATTTTCCGTCAGGCAGTGCCTCCACATCGGTAAATCCCGCACGTGATGAGCCGAAAAGAAACGAATCAAATTTCCCAGGCTCAGCGATCATATACCTTGTCTTTATAAAGTTCTTGTTCGCTTCTATGCCGTTATTCCGCGGATAGTTATAGTGAAAGATGTTATACGGGTCGATCCCTATACTGACCGTCAGAAAGAATCCAACCACTATAACGGCAAAAGCCGCAAATTTCAAAACAAACTTTTTCATACTCTTTCCTGTTCCCAAAGCAGACATTAAAACTTGAAATATATGAATTCCTGGGCATATGAATTATTCACCTTAAGTGCTATCACCGTTATTGCCGCCAGAACATAGCCTGCAAAGCGTACGGCTGAAGGCAGTCTGTTAAGCTCTTTTAACATATCCTTCTTTTCGTTCAGACAGTCATATATGATAAGCAGCACTATGGCAAGGCTTGTCTTTACAACAGACTTGCCGCTCATTGTCATCTGAGCCATTGCACCCTTAAGTGACCAGTCGGTGAACATGCTTCTGACTATATAAAGAGCCTCCGAAATTGAATTCGCGCGGAAGAACATCCAAGCATAACTGACAATACAGAAGGTTATAAGCGTTAGAAGAAGCTTAACCGGTCCGGAAAGCGCCTTCTCCTTCTCTCTGGTCAGCCCTATTCTCTCCTTAATCCGGTTTTCGATGATCTGGCATACCCCGTGGATACCGCCCCAAAGCACAAAGGTCCAGCTGGCCCCATGCCACAGTCCACTGCACAGGAAGGTTATCAGAAGGTTCATATCTCGTCTGGCCTTTGAGCACCTGTTACCTCCAAGCGGAATATATACATAATCTCTGAACCACGTCGAAAGCGAAATATGCCAGCGTGCCCAGAATTCCTTAATGCTGCCTGCAAAATAAGGCTGCCTGAAATTCTGTATAAGATCAAAGCCGAGCATTCTTGCCGCTCCGACCGCCATATCCGAGTATCCGGAAAAATCACAGTATATCTGGAAGGTATATAGAAGAGTAGCCCATGCAAAACAGATACCATAATGTTCCGGCACCTTATTGAACACTTCGTCAACATATTTTGTCATCATGTCCGCTATGACGATCTTCTTGATAAGACCCAGAAACAGCAGCCTTGCTCCATAGACAACCGAATCGTAATCAAATATTTTTTCCTTATCTATCTGCGGGATAAAATGTTCCGCTCTTTCTATGGGGCCTGATGATATATTGGGGAAAAAAGATACAAAGATCGCATATTTTCCAAAATGCCTCACAGCCCTCGTCTTTCCCCTGTACACATCCACTATGTAGCCTACCGCCATAAAGGTGTAGAAGGATATTCCCACAGGCATTATCAGCTTAAGCGTTGTTTCCTGCATCGGGATACTGAACCTGTTTAATACCTTCGCAACCGTATACAGGGCAAAATTAAGATATTTAAACACAAGTAACAGGGATAATGTTACCACTACCCCTGTTGCCATTACAGTCTTTTTCTTTTTAACCTCATTATCCTGCTTCTCTATGAGGATCGCACACAGATAGGAAGCAAGCATCGTCACGAGTATCACAGCCAGATACTTTATATCATAGCTTATGTAAAACCATGCATTTGCGGCAAGTATGACTATCCATCTGTACTTATGCGGCATAAGCCAGTAAGCAAAGAAGACCGCCGTCATAAATACCGCAAAGGCTGCCGTGCTGAATAACATATCAGGCCTCCGTACTAAACGGCAGCTACGGATTTCAGCCTTTCTCTTTCCGCAAAGCTCATTCCGCCGCCTCTTAAATCTATTATGGGACCTCCGGTCCCCAGAATATAATCCTTCGTTATGACTACTCTTCCGATATTGTCATCCTTGGGTATCTCATACATTATATCCAGCATAAGATCCTCAATGATCGACCTCAGTGCTCTGGCGCCCGTATCCTTTTCCATAGCCTTTTTTGCAATTTCATGAAGAGCATCCTCATCGAACTCAAGCTCCACCTCATCCATCGCAAGAAGCTTGCGGTACTGCTTTATGATCGCATTCTTAGGCTCCTTTAATACATCCACGAGCATATCTTCCGTGAGTCCCTCCATGGGAGCTATTATGGGAAGTCTTCCGACAAATTCCGGGATCATCCCGAATTTCTTGATGTCCTCCACCGTAACGTCCTTAAGGATGTCCTTTCTCTTATCAAGCGCATCCTTAAGCTCCGCATTAAAGCCTATGGATGTCTGTTTGCGGAGTCTCTGTTTTATTATCTCGTCCAGGTCCGGAAATGCGCCGCCGCAGATAAACAGGATATTCTTGGTATTGACTGTTGTAAGCGGAACCATTGCATTTTTTGAATTGGAACCTACGGGAACCTCTATCTCACTTCCTTCAAGGAGCTTAAGCATTCCCTGCTGTACCGATTCTCCGGAAACATCTCTTGAATGTGTATTCTGCTTCTTCGCGATCTTGTCTATCTCATCTATAAAGATAATACCTGTTTCCGCCTTCTCGACATCATTACCTGCTGCCGTAAGAAGCTTGCTTACCACGCTCTCGATATCATCGCCTATGTAACCTGCCTCCGTAAGGGAAGTGGCATCCGCTATCGCGAGAGGCACGTCCAGAAGTCTGGCAAGTGTCTTGACAAGATAGGTCTTGCCACAGCCTGTTGGCCCTATGAGAAGCATATTTGATTTCTCTATGTCCACTCCGCTGAATTCCTCTCCGAAACGGTCCTCACGGAATTCCTCGGCGGCTATCCTCTTATAATGATTATAGACGGCAACGGATATTTTCTTCTTGGCAGTCTCCTGTCCTATCACATACTCGTCGAGCATCTGTTTGATCTTATGGGGCTGCGGTATCTTGCCAAGATCTATTACCGGCGTCGTTCTCTTTCCCTTTTTCTTCACAACGGTCTTCTGGCCAAATAAGCCCGGAATATCGGACATATTGAGAAAGCTTATGCCGGGAATGCCCTGGAATAATCCCGGCATACCTCCGGATTTATCCTTATCATCATACTCCTGCGTATCATCACCGCTTTCCGTTTCCACTATGTCACCGTTCTCCGTCACTTTACCGGAAGATGCGCCGTCATCGTTTTTATCCGCATCACTCTCCGGGGTATTATCCGAAGAACTCTTCCCGGCTGTCTTAGCCTGATGTTCTTTAAGCGCTTCCTCAGAATATTTATTCAGATCTCCGAATATGCTTCCGAGAGGAGTGCCCGATTTACTGCCGCTGCCTTCGGAAGTATCCGCGCCCGGGTTGGTATTGAATCCGTTTATGTTAAACGGCGTAAGATTAAGCGGTGAAAATCCGAACTGCCCCATTGTATCCATCGTCCTGTGCATGCAGTCAGAGCATACATACATTCCGTCAAAGAGCTTGAACATATCACTGACCTGGCTCTTTGGGCGACGGCACATCTGGCAGAACACTTCGTAATCATCATTATTGTTTTTATTATTATTATTCTGTTCCGGCATTTCCTTACCTCTCCATTTCTCCGGTCGAAAAAAAAGCTTTGTTCATTGCACAGGCTTTCACAAGCTTCTTAGGAAGCTTATCATATTTTTTCCCCAAAAGATAGCCTGCGTATTTAAAACAGCATCCCCAAATAAAAGGAATGATCAGATATCCCTTTCCGGCTTTTCTGAAATATGCGTATGCAGACTTAATATACTTCACGCCTTCCGATTCCGATGATACTCCTTTAAACACTTCCGGATGCATAGCCTGCGAAACCGCCAGATCGAAATTACGGTGGAACTGCTGCATGGGTGTGTAATCATGTGTATGGATCACTCCGGCGTCAGCCGCATAATATATCCTGTACCCGTTCATGACGATCCTGTGGGCATATATCATATCTTCATTGAATATCGTCTTTTCAACAAAGCCGCCGAGCTTATCATATATATCTCTCCTGTACGCCGCACATACGTTGGAACAGAAGAAAGTCTTGATACCCAGACGTCCAAGATCCTCCCTGCTCTTTAAAAGCGGTGTACCCGGATAATTAAATCCACGCGTGAATCTCTCTGCAAGGCTTGAACCGGCATCGGGAAGCTGTCTGCCGTAAGCCGCAGCAGCATTGATATCCTTCTCAAAAATCCCGGTAAGCTTCTCTATAAGATGTTCATCGGCCGGAACCGCATCCATGGTCATCATAACAAAAATCCCGGCCTTTGAATGCCTGACAGCGGCTGCCCTTGTTCCACCGTGGTCGAATTCCTTCCTGTCTATCTCATATACCCTGAGATTTCCCGCCGCAGCCTCCGTTCCGGCTTCGATATATTCCTGTGCGAGACTGTCATCTGCCGACGACCTTGTATACATCACTATGATATTGTCAGGTCTGACCGTCTGTACCGAAATACCCTTAAACAGACGGAGCAGCTTTTCATCCGGTCTGTATACCGGAATTATCAGATCCAGTGTCATATAAGCACTCTTATGCTTTAATAAGCATTCTCGTTTATAAATCCCCTGAAAAATGTAAGGAAAAGGATCTTGATATCGAATCCCATCGTCCAGTTTTCAAGGTAATAAAGGTCATACTCTATTCTTTTCTGTATCGAGGTATCACCGCGCAGTCCGTTTATCTGCGCCCATCCGGTCATTCCCGGACGAACCTGATGCTTGATCATATACCTCGGGATGGTTTCCCTGAACTGTTCCACAAACATGGGGCGCTCGGGACGCGGTCCCACAAGACTCATCTTTCCGGCAAATACGTTAAACAGCTGGGGCAGCTCATCGATACTCGTCCTTCGAAGGAACTTTCCTATACCGGTCACACGCGGATCATCCTTAACCGTCCAGCCCTTGTCATCCTCTTCCCTGTCCTGCTGTTCTCTCATGGTCCTGAACTTATACATTTTAAACGGCTTATTGTGAAGTCCCACTCTCTCCTGGATGAAGATGATCCTGCCCGGGCTGCTTACTTTGATCGCAATGGCACAGAAAAGCATTAACGGCGAAGAAATTATTATGCCGAAGAAAGAGCCTATTATATCCACTATACGCTTCATAACGATATTTACGGTATTCGTAAGCGGCACATGTCTTATATTGATAACAGGCAGACCCTGCAGGTCTTCCGTGTATGGCTTATTGGGAATGATCCCCATATAATCCGGAATGAACTTTGTATGTACACCGGATTTCTCACACATGTTTACGATCTCTTCGAGACGCCCGTATTCCTTAAGGCTCAGGGTTATCGCGATCTCATCGAGCTTGTTTTCTTCAAGGATCATCTCAAGGTTATCTATAACTCCCATAACCTTGACACCCTTGTACATGGTACCGCGTTCAACATGATCATCAAGGATACCCCTTACAACATAACCCCACTGTGGATTTAAGCGGATCCTGTTTATATATGATTCGGCCGATTTCGAATAACCCACCAGGAGGACATACTTAAGATTGTACCCTTTTTTCCTGAAGAACCTTAAGATATATCTTATAATGTTACGTACAAAGGTCTCGAAAAATATATCCAGCGCCCAGAAGATCATTATCATCTCGCGGGAGAAATGAACCTGTCTCATCATATACATGGCAATGATAAGAGCAAGTGCTCCCACGGTATTGGCCTTAACTATATTGTAGAATTCCCTCTTACGTCCCGAAGCCCGTTTGCTGTTATACAGGTTGAAGAAATAGTACAGCAATACATAGCCCGGCACGACAAAATACATAACTCTGCGGAAATAGCTCACCGGAAGGCTCATGGAATAATCGATGAGTCCGCTCTTGAACTTAAGCCACCAGGCCAGCCAGTAGGTTCCCGCAACTATACCTGCATCTATAAACACATGTATTCTGTTAAATAATGTCTGATTATCCTTTATCATTATCCTTTACCAGCCGGATCGTTCCGGACGATCCGTACGATCACCCAAAAAAACGGATGAAAATATTTCCCCACAATTCAAGCTGTATCCTCAGGTAATTACCCAGATTGGCATTTTTATAAGGATATTTTTTCCCTTTAAAGCACATCAAAACACCCTTGCAAAATCCTTTGATATAGGTAATGCCTTCTCCCTTTTTTATAAAAAACAGTGTCTTTATGACGGTACCCGCCATAAGAAACGGCAGGTTGATAATAAGCTGAAGAAGAGGCATATTCTTGTATACCACATAGACATTGTTCCGTGATGACAAGTCTATCTTGAACTTATTGTATCTTGATCCGCTGCTGCCGCTTCCCGCATGTAAAACAACTGCCTCAGGTTCATATACATTCCTGTAGCCGTTGATCCTTGCCCTGTAGCCTACATCCACATCCTCCAGATAGGCAAAGTGGTCTTCATCAAAATATCCGATCCGGTCAAAAACCGCTTTTCTGTAAATGGCTGCTCCGCCGCATGCTGAAAAAATATCACATTTCCGGTCATACACCGATGCCGGTTTATCCTTTCCACGTGCAAAGGCCCATCCAAGCGCACAGTACAGATCTCCTGCATTATCCATCCTGTCGGGCTCATACATTTTAAGCATTCCGGCACTTACGGAAAAGATGTTTCTATCCTTTTCTATCGCTTCGGTAAGCTTACTCACGAAATCCGGATAAACCCTGGTATCGTTATTCAGCAGTATAACATACTCGGAATCCGATGCCTTTAAACCCTCATTGACAGCCCTTGGAAATCCGTAATTTTTATCAAGCCTTATAAGTTCAAGCCTGCACCTTCCTCCGCTCCTGTCTGCCATGGCGGCCCCGGCTTTCTCTATGATATCGATGCTTCCGTCCGTGGATCCGTTGTCAACAACCGTTATGTCAAAGTCCGCGGCACCTAAAGCCCCATCCCTTCCCGTAAGGTTTTCCATAAGGGAAGCCAGACAGTCATTGAGGAATCCTTCTCCGTTGTAATTAGGTATGACGACCGTTACCTTAGCCATATCAGCCCTTCCGTATAACTTCGCGGCACTCATGCCCTGTTCTCCGGTTTTCTTCTGCCCTTTCTCTTAAACTTCGCAAAGGGATCATAAACCGTAATATATTTGTCCGACAGCACCGGCTTATCAATAAAATCCACGGCTTCCTTCTTAACCATCATACAGTCACCGGGAAGTCCGTCAACCCGATGCTGTATGGAAGCCCTGTGCAGATATCCCGAATAATGACCGTTCATTCCCCGGTACAGCGGCTTAAGCTTTCCCTCTTCATCATACATATATCCCGCGCTGTCTATACGTCCGTGCCTGTCAAATACCTTGCCTCCCACAGCGCCCACCTCGGTGCGGGAAAGCATTCCGGCCAGCTCTGAAATATAATCCCCGGTCAACGGTTCTATATCCCTGCCGAGTATCATTATATAATCCTCTTCAATACTGTCAAAGGTCTCTTTCGTGAGATAATCCCATTCATCCTTTGTCATGATCTTAACGCCCTGATCGTCAGTCTCATATCTTACCCTGAAGAATCCAAGGTGCGAAGTATCCGTAACGGAAGCCTTAAGCTTTATGCGCTCCAGATGAGCCCTTACCGCTCTCTTACCCGCTTCATAGGCGTACAGCTTATTGTCGGGATTCTCGGCAGTCGACTGCGGAGTCGATCTCCAGTGATACAGTACTCTCGGAATATGGTATATCTCCGGCGGCTCAAGCTGTTCCACGCATCTGAATATAAAATCATGATCCTGAGCTCCGTTGTATTCACTGCGGAAGCCTCCCGCACGCCTGGCAATCTGTGTCCTTACCACAAAGAAATGACAGATATAATTATTGCTCCTCAAAAGATCAATATCAAAATCCGGCTTAACGTGATGATCAAAAAAACGGGTACACTCAAGATCTGTCTTATCCTCATCGGAATATACGGCTTTATATCTGTTGGAATAGATATTCCCGTCCCTTTCCATACCTGTGTCAAGCACTTCCATTATACTGAAAAGAGCATCCGGCGTCAGAATATCATCATGATCAAGCAGCCCGACATAATCACCTGTCGCCATGACAAGCGCGCCGTTTGAATTACCGGCTATCCCCCTGTTCCGGTTAAGTCTCTGATATCTTATTTTGGACCTTATCTCCTCCTTAAGTCCCGCGCAGTATTCTGCCACCGTCTCCTTAACATCATCCGTATCGCTGCCGTCGGCGATGCACAGCTCCCAAAAGGGATAGGTCTGTGCCATGACCGAATCCATCATCTGTCTTAAAAGCCGCGGATCCGTATTATAGGCAGGAACGAGAAGAGAAAACCTGTAATTGTGGAAAAAGCTCTTCCGTCTCTGTCTTTGAAGCTCCTCCCCGGAGAGTCTGCCGCTTATGACCTTTTCGGTATAATCAGCCTCATCATTATCCCTGTCAAGCCTTTCCATTACCTTATAGTAGGTTTTTCCGACTCCGTTTCTTTTTAAATAGCTCAGGGCACGTTTTAAATTGAGTTGGTTTAATCTGTCATTTATTCCCATCGCATCTGCTCTTTACACATATTTCCTTTAGCTCATCCACTGTTCTGTTCAGGAATTCATCCGGTCTTACCGTTCTGTCATCCACATAGAAACCGTTATGACCGGGCCACGGTTTTCCGTATATTATTTCATCATACGGAATGTCCCATTTCTTAAGCCACTCAAGGATCACTCCTGCGGTATTGGCATTGATCAGTCCTATATTGCCCTTGTAGGTATTCATATTTCTCGAAGTATAAAGGATTATCTTTGCTCCCTGCTTCTTATAATACCTGATCTTCTCAACCATCTCCGGATACGGAACAATGTCCTCATAACGTTCATCCTTCCCTTTTATGGGACACAGGGTTCCGTCTATGTCAAATATAAAAGTTAAATCATTGCTTTCCATTTTTAATATTTCTCCAGTTCATCCATGATCCTTATTGCATTTAATATAAATCCGAGAACCTTCTTTTCCCTGTCCATATGAAGAGGGAGCATCGACAAAAAGAGTGATGTCTCATAAATCCTTATCAGCAGCGGATCGATGCTGTTTTCGTTAAGGTATTCATAAAAGATCTTAACGTATCTGTCATTATCACTGTCCACCGTAAGCTTAAGCCGCATGTCCGCATCCATTGATATCTCATACTGATCGCTGTTGAAATAATCATATGAACCGCAGATTGAATGAGACAGTTTGGCTATATCGTAATACGGGTTCATATACAGCTCATCCTCTGTCTCAGCACCCTTGGGATCTATCAGCTTTAACAGGTTCACATCATGATTATACAGTATATTTGAGAAGCACAGATCCCCGTGAGCAACCGTCAGGACCTTCTCAAATCTCCTTCCGGCTGTTATTTTCCGGTACAGGTCCTTATATCTTGAGACAATATCGTCAATATCATCATACTGCGTCCCTATCGCGATATAATCCCGTATCCTTTCATAACTCTTAAGCTCTTTTAACTGCCGTATCCTTTCATCAACCTTGTCTATATACAGTGCCTTCGCATTTTCATCATATTCCCCGTCACTGACCTGTTTTATCCTGCGTATACGGATAAAATGGAACAGCACTCTGCATATATCCCTGAATTCATCTTCGCTGATGGCTCCGTGCACATATCTGAGCGCAAGATCCGTCATGTGATACCGTTCTATCGAATAGGATGCATGGCCGCCTTCTTCCTTATAATCAAAAACCGTACCGTACCACTGTTTCATCGAAGGAGGAAGCAGAGTAAAATACTTATACTCTCTTCTCAGCTTCTCCACATTGTCGGAGCTCTTAACAACCACATATTCATCACCGGATAACGCATTAAAAAACCTTGCATCAAAACCGCTGGTAATAAAGGTTCTGAAATTATTTACATCGGCAAGCGGAATAAACGCATCGGATCTGATCCTTTCGTAATCATCCTCCTTAGATGTCTCACCCTGCTCATAACAGGCGCTGAGAGAAGGATACATGACAGCGGCTATACTTCCGTTGCATTCGACAGAATAATTCTCTTTTATATATTTCGCCTTTTCAAACAGGATCTCTATCGCATCCGTATCTACAGGCTCGTGATCGGAATAAAGCTTAAAAACGGGGGAATCTGTGACTACCGCCGTAAGCTCTCCGGGATCGGAAATAAATACTCCCGCATTCTTAAGTCCCGAAAGCTTTTCTTTGGTCCTCTGCATAAGAGACTGTCTCTTAAATATTATGTTTCCGTAACTCTTACGCCCCGTTATTGCACCGATCTCAGGCGCGGGCTTTCTTGAATCATCATATAAGATAATAACTTCTTTCATCTTCCGGAACATCCTCTGTAAGATTTATCGCAATTATCCGGGACAGTACATATTTATAGTGAACGGATTTAATTCGTTCACTTTGCGCCGATTGCGAGGCATCGAAGATGCCCATCCTATCGCAATCGTGTGCATCAATTTGGTATAGTAAACGAAATTATTTATTTCGTTTACTATAGTATTCCCGTGCCTTCTTCCCGGATAAGGCAAAGCTTATAACTCCCGATATTATGCTGAAGACAAACATAACAGCGATAGAGAATAACGTATACTTACTCTGCAGTTCACTGTGCACGCTTGACAGTATCGATGTTATATAGTCCGAAAAATCAGACATATTAAACTGTATATCCAAAAGCGCCGATATTGCAAACAGCAGACCGCCCTCCAGCACCCATGCTCCGAAGGACATAAGCGTCAGGAGCGCATATCTTCCGGTCACAAGCTTCTTTATATACTCGTACCCCGAATTAAGTGCCTCGAGCCATCTCAATACCGTCATTGATCTTAATGACGTACGGTTAATGATGAGGTATTTATTCAGGTATCCGTATGCCGAAGGAAACATCATGTATATGAAGATAACAACGGTCACAAATACCATAAGGAACACGGATACGACCGATATCTTCGAAGGATTCAGTACGTGCAGCGGCAGCAGGATGAGCACCAGGGCAAGCGTGTCGAAAAAACGGTCCACCGCAACCGATGCTATTCCGACAGCCGCGTTTTTTGTGATCCTCGAAAACACTGCCATCCTGTATATCTCCCCGAGCTTAAACGGGATTATAAGATTAAGCAGCGTTGTCCTGCAGTATGCAAATATAAATCTTTTAAATTCTATCCTGCTCTCAAGCAGAACCAGATACATGCGGAACATCTTAACGGCATGTATCAGGAAAAACCATATCAGGCATAACAAGACTGCCGGCAGGAACTTAACGATCATCATGCTATCACATCCGCCTCATACGCTTCCACAGCCAATTCCCTGTAATCCTCTTTTATTACTCCGGGGTCTCTGTAGTAATCCTTAAGCATCTTAAGAACCCTGAACGCCTGGTTCATCATCTTTACATTGCTTACCTGGTCATCCTCTCTCCAGGATACCGGAACAAACCGTATATCATGGTCATAATAATCGGATGCCAGTATCATGCAGTAATTAAACATGAGATTATCCGGAAACTTCTCATAAAACCGGTTTCTAAGCATCGAAACGCTGTACATATTAAGACCGGAACCAAGATCATATATTTTCTTCCTGACCACAAAAGCAAAGAGAAAATCATATACGATATTTCCGAACGTCCTGAACGCAGAATAACCCTGCAGCTTCGATCCCTTCATAAACCTCGCGCCGAGAACACAGTCATGTTTTTTGTAATACCTGCTTCTTAATACGGGAAGAAAATCCTTTATTGAACCCTGATCGTCCCCATGAAGCACTATTACATGATCAAACCCGTTATTCATGGCATAATCAAAGGCCACCTTGTGTGAACCTCCCAGCCCGTAATTGGATCTGTTTCTGAGAAGCCGTATGGGCATATCCCTGTGCTGCGCGATAAAGGCGGCAGCAAGCATTTCGGTATTGTCTGTGCTCCTGTTATTTACCACTATGATCTCGGTAATGTATTTAAGAACCTCTTCATCAAACTGGGCCAGCACTCTGATTATCTGGTTTTCACAGTTATATGCCGGAATGAATACAAGGATCCTCTCCATATCAATACCTCACAAGTTCACCGTTATTATTATAATCAATGGGCTCCACCTTCAGCTCATCTGCTGTATAATCAAAGCCCTCGGGTACGTATATATCATTATCCCTGTAATTATACAGAGGCTTTTCCTTACGGTTTAGTGTATAGTAGGCGGCGCTTTCGGCCGCCTCCTTGCCGACGACATTAAGCACAGACTGGTTATAGTGGTACTCATCGACCATATACTCCGTGCTCACCGAATTAAGCACTGTCGTTGCCAGCGCATAATAACCGCTGGTCTTGCACATGTTTATCTGCGAATAGACTATATTGTCAAAATAATACTTACCCGTAAGCGTCCTTCCCGGAGTCACTATGAACACCTTCTGAAGGCCACCGATAAACAGCATTCTTATAATATTGTCCATGTTCTGGTTGTAGAGCTCCGGCGTCAGGCCATCCTCCGCATCCGATTCACCCTGAAGCCAGATCACATACTGCTTCCTGATATAATAATCGTTACTCTCCAGCCATACCTGAGCCCGTTTCTGTCTCTCCGCGAAATCGTCTTCCACCTCTCTCCTCATCCAGAAACCGGTATCCCTTCCGCCGGATGATGCCGATACCGCGACTACGGGAACACCTGTCAGCTCATAATATCTGTTGACAAAGGCCGAAACCATTGATCCTCTCTTGGCTATCGGAAGATCTTCTATTGCTCCGCGGACATTCTCGTTTATTCCGAATGGCTCTTCTATAGGGTACAGTCTTGTAGGATCCGATATCGCCCGGAATTCATATCCGTACCCGCCCGGGACCTTGGGCGCATACTGGGCATTCCCGCCTGTTCCGGACATATTACTCTGTCCCATGAACATTATAAGATCGACGATCACCTTACCGTCCTCGGTACGTAATACCTTATCCTCTTCGCTCTGTACTTCTTCTACCTCATCATCCTGAGGAGCTTCTTCCACAGGAATTGACGAGTATGATATTGCATCCTCCGTCTCTACGTTAAGCATTGTATTATCTTCACCGGTATCATTATCTTCCATACCGTTTCCGGAATCGGATGCTTTATCCGGCTCATCTGCCACTATTATTTTATTTTCCTGCGTTTCCGCTGCAGGCTCAATCACATTGGTCTCCCGGTTTTTTGCTGCATCACAGCCCTGAAGCATAAGGCTTAACATCAGTATCCCCAGCAACCGGGTAATTAAAAAAAATCTCTCTTTGTTCTCATCCGTTTCTCTCCCCGCGTATCGGTTATCCTTTTTTCTCAAGCGTCATTTTCCTGCTGATAAAATTATATACCATGACAAGAGCCGTCGCAAAAATCTTGGCAAAGAACTCCACCAGCTCCTCTACGCTTCCGACAGCCTTAAAGCCCTTCGAATCAAGGAAACCGTATATTGCCGAATGGATCGAGTGGATCCATGCGACATGCTTATCCATCCCCTCTACATAAAGCATCAGAAACAGCTCATTCAATACAAGTCCTATCAGGCTTAAAACAAGAAAAATCGTGAATTCCTTCTTTCTGCTGGTATCCTCTCTCCGCTCAAAAACGAATTTCATACTGGCAAGATAATTGAATATCAGCGATATCGAGAATCCCAGTACACCCGCTATGATGTATCCCTTTTCAAATGGCAGAAGCTTATTCGAAATCGTGTATATGGCAAAGTCAATAAGGAATGCTGTTCCTCCCACGACACCGAACTTAAGTATCTGTGAAAGGAGCTTATTCCTGCCTCCGGAGGTATCATTACCGCTACCTGTTTTATTTTCAGTATTTTCCATTTTATTTCCCATCATCTTCAATTACCCGGTCCCCTTTTTCCCCGTAAATCATATCCTTCTGTTTAACTCCCTGAAATCCCTCAGTGACTGCTTCCCTATCCTGAATATCCTCTTGAGATTTATGGAATTAACCCCGCCCTGTCTGGGTCTGAAGGTTATCGGGATATACTTTATCCTGCGAAGATGCTTGGTAAAGAGTACCGTGATAAGGACATTTGATAAGAAAAAGTCCTTTGGTACCATCTCTATTTCTTCATTCAGTACCGATGCTCTCATCAGCCTGTACGGAGTATTTGCGTCGGTAACACTGACGTGGAAACACAGTCTTATGACAATCTTAAGTATCTTGGTCACTATTATGCGTGACAGTCCGTCTTCCCTGTGACTGCGGAATCCTATAAGCATGTCATAACGGTTTCTTTCATCCCAGAAGGCACCAAACTCGGAAGCGAAGGTCTGACCGTCCGAATCGGTCTGGAACACATAATCGGCTCCCTGTTCAAGGGCATATCTGTATCCGAAAAGGATCGTCGAGCCATGTCCCCCGTTCTCCTTATCAAGTACGACAAGCTTCGGGTGATTCGCCTGAAGATCCTTAAGCACCTTCAGGGTATTGTCCTTACTTCCGTCATTTACCACAACAAGCCTGCTGTCTCCGCTTTTATTGTCAACAACAGGATACCAGTCGGCTATAACCTGTCTTATGTTTTCTTCTTCATTGTATGCCGGGATGACTATGTAGAGCCTGTCCCCTCCGTTATCATTCATACCACACCTTTATTTACGTAACTGTTCAGTCTTTTTTATATCTTCCCTGAAAACCGTCACCGTGACCGCCAGGGTAAATGCATAATACAGGATACCCGTCACCAGCTTTGAACCCGGAGATTCGGAAAATATCCTGAGTATGAAGAACACTGCGGCCAGCACGGCTCCGTAGCCTGCCTTATAATATATACTCCTTTCCTTTGCAAGAAAGAAAGCAAGTACAATAACGATAATGAAAAAATCATATATCCTGTGATAGGTTATTATAAGCGACCACAGCGTCAATACACTTATATAATCGGATCCCCTGTTCTCTTCAAGTCTCAGAGCCAGTACAAACAGCACGGCCATAACGGCAAAAGCCGCTGCGTAAGCTGCTTTGGACCCGTTAAAAATCACACCAAAGTCAAGACATCCTTCACCTGCCAGAGCTCCCGAGACCTTAAGAGGTTTGACGATCATGTTGATCAGGCTGTCACCCAGCCACCATGCGGAAAACACTGTCAGTATCACATGCAGGATAACGGATACCGCTATCTTTGCATATCTCCTTCTGTAGATAAAATACAGACATAACGGAACGGTAAGCGTATACTTAAAGTAACAGATGAAGAGACATACAACAGTTCCGGTAAATGAAATCCTTCTGTCCTCCCTTTCATCAAACCATACAGCCAGCAGAAAGAAGAAGAACGCAAAAAGCGAATGCTGTCCGACACCGAGCTGGTTCCTGTACGGGGTTCCCGCGATCATAAGCAGCATAAACGCCGCAAAAACATCTTTCCGGGCCGTCTTAAGGAATGTCTTTCCGAGTAAAATAACTATACCTGCCGTAAAAACAAGGTTAGATGCTATCCATCCATATCTCGCAGTAAGCGGCGCGAAAAATGTATAAGGAATTAAGAGCATCAAAAGGGATGGAAACTGGTTGGCTTCCATCTGAAGGTAAACATCCTCGAATCCGTATGCATCCAGAATACCGCTTGGATGCAGTGATTCGTCATATGGATTTATTCGCATTGTAAATGCTTTGACCGCATCCCACTGAAAATCCTGTGAAAACTCCGCAGCGTTTCTTATACCCTGTATCAGCGAGACTGCAGCCATAGCCGCCAGCAGAGCAATAACGGTGATCCTTACACCCTTATTGCCCCACAGGCTACTCATAAAATCTTTCATTATCCGGTCATTTCCGTCTGTTTCTTTCAGGCTTTACGGTACGCTGACCCCAGCCTTATTTTATCCTTGCGATCACGGCTTCTTTTAATTCCTCGAGCTTCTTATCCGCATCCTCAAGACTGTCACCCTTAATACCCATGTAGAACTTGATCTTGGGCTCGGTACCTGACGGTCTTGCGCAGCACCATGAGTTATTCTCAAGCTCAAAGTAGAGTACGTTGGACTCCGGCAGTCCGGTCTCGCTCTTCTCTCCCGAAGCCATATCTATAATAACGTTCTTCTTATAATCCCTGAACTTAAGTACCTTAAGCGAAGCAAATTCCTTAGGCGGATCATTACGCAGTCTGTCCATTATGTTCTGTATTTCCTGAGCGCCCTCTATACCCTTCATCGTAAGTGTATGAATGCCCTCTTTAAAGAAACCGTACTGCTTATAAATATTGATCATCTGATCCCAAACGGTTATTCCCTTGCTCTTGCAGTATGCGGCAACCTCACACAGGCACATGACCGCAACAATGGCATCCTTATCCCTTGCATGGGTTCCGGCAAGACAGCCATAACTTTCTTCAAGACCAAATACGTAATTATATGTATTGTTCTCTTCAAACCACTTGATCTGCTCACCGATATACTTAAAGCCTGTAAGTACCTCGATCAGCTTAACCTTGTAAGCCTCACACATAGGATCTGCAAGGTTGGTCGTAACAATGGTCTTAACAAGAGCAGGATTTTCAGGCATTGTTCCGTTTGCGCTTCGTTCCCTTAAGATATATTCCGCTATAAGCATTCCCGACATATTTCCGGTGAACGGAATATACTCACCCGATGCCGTATCCTTGGCATATATTCCCAGTCTGTCCGCATCGGGATCCGTTGCGAGTACGATATCCGCATCCTTCTCCTTCGCAAGCTTAAGAGCAAGCTCAAATGCCTTCGGATCCTCCGGATTGGGATATTCAAGAGTGGTAAAGTCAGGATCGGGAAGCTCCTGCTCGGGAACTACGTATACCTGCTTAAAGCCAAGCTCAGACAGAATACGTCTTACGGGTATGTTTCCGGTTCCGTGGAAAGGAGTGTAAACGATCTTGATATCATCCGCCATTGCCTTTATAACATCGGGATGGATTATCTGCTTCTTAAGCTCCTCCATGTACGGATCGTCAATATCCTTATCAATGGGATTATACAGACCCTGCTTTACAGCCTCATCCTTATCCATTGTCCTGCAGTCATTATAATTGGTAACTGCCTTAACCTCATTAATGATATCTACGTCTCTGGGAGATGTTATCTGAGCACCATCCTCCCAGTAAGCCTTATATCCGTTATACTCCGGAGGATTATGGCTGGCCGTTACCATGATTCCCGCCGTGCAGCCAAGCTTCCTGACAGCATAAGAAAGAACAGGTGTGGGACGCAGCGATGTAAAAACATATGCCTTTATGCCGTTGGCATTAAGACACAGAGCCGCTTCATCCGCGAACTCCGGTGACATCCGCCTTGAATCATATGAAATGGCAACACCCTTCGCCTTTGCCTGATCACCCTGCTTAATGATATAGTTGGCAAGACCCTGGGTAGCCCTTCTTACGGTATAAATGTTCATCCTGTTCGTTCCGGCACCGATAACACCCCTTAATCCGCCGGTACCGAATTCAAGATCCTTATAGAACCTGTCTTCGATCTCCGCATCGTTGCCCTCGATCGCAGCAAGCTCCGCTTTGGTGGCATCATCAAAGTATGCATCCTCTTTCCAGTATTTGTACTGCTCCTTGTAACCCATGTTCATACCTCCTTTTTTATGTTTCCTTTTATCCCTTTTCAGGTATTTAATCAACCATTGACTTGGGATCTCCCTTTAACACAAAATTACTGTAGTCAAGAGAGAAGTTGGGATTGAAATAAGGGTCGCCCTTTTCAAGCTCTTCCTTCCAGATACTTTTAAACAGCTCACATTCCCTGTTGTAGCGTTCCGCATGCTCCTTATCCGCAGCATCCGTGACATCCATCCCCCTTGATTTCGATTCATAATGAAACAGCTCGGCATAAGGGGTAAATACATTAAGCAACCCCTTCCTCCGGAGCTTAAGACAGTAATCCACGTCATTCAGCGCAACTGCAAGATCCTCATTAAGTCCTCCGACCGATTCATAATCAGCCTTCGAGGTCATAAGACATGCTCCGGTTACAGCCGAAACATTCTGCGCATAACACAGGCGGCCCATATATCCCAGATTATCCTTGCTCATCCGGTAATGGGAATGACCGGCTGTCCTGTGTGCCCCGAGCCCCAATACAATACCTGCATGCTGTATTGAATAGTCATCATAATAAAGCATACAGCCCACGGCTCCGACATCCGGGCGCTGCGCATACATGAGCATCTCCTCGATCCAGGTTCTTGTCACGACCTCCGTATCATTGTTAAGGAGGATAAGGTACTCACCTTCGGCATACTTCTCTCCGAAATTATTGATACGCGAATAATTAAAACCGGTACCGGCACCCTGTTCTCCACCGGCCTTCTGCGCGGATGTATAGTCAACTACCCTGATCTGCGGATGCTTCTTTATTGTCTCATAATAATCAAATGTCCCACTATCGGTACTGTTATTCTCTATTACAATAATCTCATAATTCTCATATGAGGTTTTTCCCGTAATCGAATCGATACATCTCCTGAGATCCGGTACATGATCCCTGTTGGGAATGAGTATCGAAACAGGAGGCCTCGCCGTCAGACTGTATCTTATCCTGAATATTGTCTCAAAAGCTCTTGAGCTCTCGATCTTAAAATCCTTAAATCCGCACTGGGTAAGATGAGCCGCCACCGCACCCTTTGCCGCGTCGATCGCGTAGGTTTTTGCGTTAATGTCCGATGCCACTGAACCCGCATGCGATCTCCAGTAATACAGTATCCTGGGAACATGGACTATATTCTTTGCATTATGTGTCAGCCTCAGAATAAGGTCATGATCCTGTGAACCGTCAAACTCGGAACGGAATAAACCTGTACTGTCAATAAGCTCACGTGAAAAAGCCGAGAAATGACAGATATAATTATTTGCCCTCAGATTATCTATCGCGAAATCCGGTTTAAAGTGCAGCGTGATCATATTGTCAATACTGTCGCCCTGAAACGTAGTCTCATCACAATAAATGTAATCTGCCCGGCCCACAGAGCCTTCCCCGTGGGAATCGATCACCTTCATATATTCGTAAAGCGCACACGGATGCAGCAGATCATCATGATCAAACAGCGCTATATATTCGCCTGTCGCCATTTCAAGACATTTATTTGTATTTCCCGATATTCCGAGATTTTTTTCAAGCTTCTTATATTTGATCCGCTTATCTTTTTCGGCATACTCACGGCAGATATCGCCCACTTCCTTATGCCCGTCATCGGAACCGTCTGCAAGGCACAGCTCCCATCCTTTGTAGGTCTGGGCTACGACCGAATCTATCATCTGTGTCAGGAAATTCTTCGGTGTATTGTATAGAGGCACAAGAATGCTGAATGTGATCTTTGTTTCAAATACGGTCTCACTCTGCTTTTTACGTGTTTCTTCATCCGGCATGCTGAGTGTACCGTAGCTTTTATATGCCGCCCGTTCGATCCTTTTTGATCTTATCTTGGCTGTCAGATTCCTGATGTTCCCGTATCGCCGTATCCTGGTTATAAGATTCCTCAAATGTGAATATGCAAGTCTGAAGGGATATATGCTTCTCCACAGCTTACTCTTTCTGATCTTGTCAAGCTTATAATTAAGGTCTGCATTCTCTGCTTCAATATCCACGAGCCTTGCGGTCAGTTCCCCGTTCTTCTTAAGCTCCTTCTCATACAGCTCTTTATAATACTCACCCTTCTTTAGCTCTGTATCCCCTTGCAGGTTCATAATAGTCTCCCAATCCTATATATTTACGTCCGGTAAGACCGGATCTCTTTATCACGGCGATCCTGTATGTATCCTCTTTGTCCAGAAGACTTACAGGTATCTTGCAGACAAACCCGGTCAGGAACAGGTTCTTTTCATTCACAAACACTACAGCCACATCCTCACGGCTGCGCTTAAATGTGTCGAATATCCTGCATTCACCGGAGGAAGATATCAGAGCCAGTTCCGTAGTATATAAGGCGTTATCTCTTTTATTGAGTATTGCCCATCCCTCTATCTGATAATAGTCCTCTTCATCCTTCATTATTCCTCGGAATGAACCGGTTCTTTCGATATTGAAATGCACCCTCTTATTACCTGCCTTACGTTTTCCCGGCACCTCTTCCTGCGTGGCCGACCCGGCATCCGACTGTACCATTGCGGTCACTCTGTCCGCAAGCTTATTATCATTAAGGAGCCTGCTCCTTGATGCCCTCACAGAATACTCCGGCATCACCGCAACCGAATAATCGAGTGTATCCGGAATAAGATTAACGGAATAAAACGGATCTCCCTTCTGCCTTATCCAGGGATGAAGATCATAAAGAAGCTGACGTTCATCCTTAAGACGCTTATACTTTGCGTCATCCACATGATCCATACCTCTTGACAGAGACTCATGATGGAACAGAATGCACTCATTCAGGATAATATTAAAATACCCGTTTTCATACAGTCTTACGCACAGCTCCACATCATTATAACCAATACTCATTTTATCATTAAAACCGCCACATTTAAAGTACTTTTCACGGCTCACCATAAGGCA
Organism: Lachnospiraceae bacterium; assembly: GCA_017450065.1. GTDB lineage: Bacteria > Bacillota > Clostridia > Lachnospirales > Lachnospiraceae > UBA2868. Next base: position 29,230 of record JAFSYI010000023.1, on the reverse strand, counting down.
GGCCCCTGTCACGGCAAGAATATTCAGATTAAACACATTCCTTCCGTAGTAGTACGGTTTATCGTCCGAATATGTGGCAAGCTTATGTGTAGGTCCGCAGTCCGGATCCACTGTGATTCCCGTATGCTGGATCACGGTATCGCCCGGATAATACAGCTTGGCACCCACGGCTCCCGTATGCTCCAGTGATGCATAGGCATACATTCTCTCAAGAGTATTGTCGTCCGTCAGCTCTATGTCATCATTCAGAAACAGCAGATATTCACCCTGCGCCTGCTCCGCTCCCATATTACACATGACGGAATAATTGAAGTCCATCTTTTTATAGATATATTTAACTGGGATCTCCCGCGGATATCCTCTCAGATAATCCTCTGTTTTCAGACCCTCGGCGCTGCTGCTCCCGTTATCCACAATGATGATCTCAAGCAGTCTGTCGGAACCGTATGCATAATTTCTTTTTATACTCTCCAGACAGGCCTTAAGTATATCGCTGTGATCCTTTGAAGGTATTATTACCGAAAGGCTCATACGGCTGTTCATTGTTTTAATAACAATGTTATTGATAGCATTGTTATTAATAACGCTGTTATCTTTCCTTTCGAAAACCTTTTCATAATAGATTCCGTATCCTCTTCTCTTAAGGGCATCATTACGGATCTTAATATATTTCTGCGACTGATTCTGCCACGTATATTCTGCATATATCTCTTCTTCGGATGCCGTTTCATCCGCAATATGCTTTACTATGACCGGAATATGCTTTACAGTGGCCGCAAGCTCTGTTGCTCTTAAAAGAAAATCGTATCTTAACTCGCTCTCGTTATATGAAAGGCCTGCGGGGCCGCTTCCGTCGCCGTCACTGCGTGCGGCTTCGGCAGCCTTAAGCGCCAGTTCTGTTTTTATAAGAAATGTATCTCCTATATAGTTACAGTTAAGCAGTGTATCCGGTGACCAGTCGGGCTTGAAAAAAGGAGCATGCCTCTTTCCTTCAAGTATCCTGTCCTCATCCCAGTATATAATGTCGGCATCCGCATTATTCTTAAGGTCATCTTCTATTTGCAACAGTTCAAATTCGCTGTTCTCATCGGTAAGGAGAATATGACTCTTTCCTTCAGCGGGAGCACCGCCTTCTCCACCCTGTCCGGGAAAAACAAGACCCGCCAGATCCTTTATAACGCAAAAAGAAGGGTTAAAGGACTCATGCCCTTCCCCTCTTTTAACAGCTTCGTTGCGACAAAAATACCCGTAAGGATCCGTCTGTTTCCTTATTTCCTCAGAGTATTCTTCCGTAAGTCTTTTTTTATCAAAAATACTCATACCACTCCCCCTGTTACTCTTCTCAGTCCCTGAGGTATTGCCTCTTTCTCATTTCTTTCAAGCTTCTTTAATACCTTATCCTTAAAAGCGTTATGTCTGACGGACGCTTCATAACGTTCATCAAACATTTTTTTCAGAACGGCAAACACTTCATCATCCGGCACCGAAACCCTGTACTTCAGACGAAGCCTCTTTTCGCCCCCCGGCAGATCGTAAATATGTATCTGCGGATCCCGGGTATCAAAAAGAATCGTCCTGTCGGGTCCTTCCACACCGTTTATAAGAACCGACGCAACAGGCTCTTCCATCCCGTTCCCGTTTATCAGCACGATCTGCTTAAGTACGACCACGCATCTGAACTCAACCGGATCGAAACGTACCGAAGTCATATTATCCTTAAGATGGATATCTATCTCTATATCATGTTCGTTCACATTCGCAAATTCATATATACGTTTATCCGCAGTAAATGTTCTGTCACTGCTGAAGAATATCTCGGGATTGTGCATATTTCTGAAAGCAAATTCCCTGTCAAACACCTTCTTCATGTCAACTGTCTGCACAGACATAAGCTCATGCATTACCTCAAGCGAAGGAGCTCCTTTTATGATATACACCTGGAAATGCTTCTCCAGTCTTTTGAATATCTCCTTTTCGGCTTCCGAAATCTTAAATTCGGCATACAGATCGATTCCTCTTTTTTTTATGTATCTTAAGTATTTCGATCCTTTATGTGTTTCAATATAATAGAACAAAGCCCTGTATATAACGAATTTTGAGGGAACGGGGAAATTAAATGTCCATTCATAGTCAAGAACCGTCCATTCACCGTTCTCCTTCTTTGTCTTATCAAAAACCACATTTGTGAATATCAGATCTATGTCCGAAACCGCCGGACTCATATACCCGTCTTCCAGATCCTCGCCAAACACCGTTCTGAAGCCCTCACTGTTATAAAACGGTTCCCGGCTTATGGAAGAGACCATTGCCTCATACTGCTTCATGAGAAGAAGCATCCGTTCATATCCGCCGTTCTCCTCAAGAATGTCAAGATAAGCTTCCAGAGTAATACCCTCCAGAAATTCAAAAGCCACGCGGCCGATCCTTTCCTCATCCTCATTATCGGCTACCGGGTAATCGCCACCGTCTCCGGCTCTCTTACATACATTGGGCGCAAAACCCGTTCCGTCATAGAGTCCGGACAATGCGGTATAATTGACAAATATCCGGTCTATATGGGCATTCGCTTCAAGACTGAGTGCCTGTTTGTATACAGCCCTGTTATTACCCGTTCCGTCGGCTTCTATTATCGTTGCTATGCGGTAACAGCTTGCACGTTCTCCCGAAAACTTGGCGTAAACGGGCAGAACATCCGTGCTTTTTATTTCATCCACGGTTGCCATCACAAGGAATGAATTGGAAAAATCCGCAAACCTGCCTTCTCTGATCAGGGAATCAAACACCTTCGTTTCATCAAACGTCACAACCCTGTCCGCATCAAAATTCCTGATATTTGTATTCAGTTCACCGACACCCGGCAGCCACACATCCGAATAAACAGCATGCGGAAGCTTGTAATCCGGATACGGATAATAAAATCTTGCAGCATACCCACATTCCTTAAGCAGCTGTTTAAGCTCTTTACGTGAAAAAGTCCTTACGCCGGATGTTTCGGGATAGCCCTCTATACCTTCAAAAAACAGTCCCGTATGATCTTCTTTACACCCTGCGAAATACTTAAGGCCAAGTCTGTTCTCTATTGCTATTATCAGCTTTCCGTCTTTATTGAGATGTCTGCTTACTCTTCTTAAGATATCATGATACGGATCGTCCGAATTAATGTAACTGCCTGCATATTCCAGTACACCTATCAGAGTTATATAATCATATTTTACGGTCAGTTCGGGTTCAATATCCTCAAAATTGCCGACCATGATCTCTATATTGCTGAGATTCTTATGTCTTACCGCATTTATAGTACTTCGTTTCCTGCTTAACTCAATACAGGTCACCCTTTCCGCAAGTCTTGACAGGCAGCCGGTAACCGCTCCGCAGCCGGAACCTATTTCAAGAACACTGTCTGTTTTCTTTATCGGAAGCCAGCTGCAGATATTCTCTCTTTCCGATGACAGATGATAGAGAACAGGCCAGGATCTTGTATTCTGTATGACATGAGGATACTCCGCTTCTTTGTTCTCAGTCACATACTGAAGAAGAAGATCCTCGCTCACACCCTCCGAATAAAGATCCTCTCCCCTGTAATATTTATAATTCAACACCACATTTCCTATGGCTTCCATCTTATCCATGCCTGCTGCCCGTCCTGTTCTTCGCCGGCGCTGTAAAATGATACAGCGTTTTCCCTCATTTACGTAGGTTCATTTCTGTCTGTTTTCAGGTTTCCTGCGAAACCTTATCGCTATCATCCTCACTCCTGACAGTCACAATACTGTCCATATCATAAAATCCCGTAGTATCCTTATCCGATATGACGGTCAGACTGAAAATATCATACAGCCTGTGATATACGGTAAACTCACCTTCCCTGTATCCGACACAGCCCAGGGATATCAGATACTCGCCTCCCTGAAGGCTCATATTCTGGGTGAAAGTCGCTACCATCACATCACCGGGAACAGCCGTACCTGTCGACAGCTTTTCAAACATGGTATTGGTTCCCGTAATCTCGGTTCCCTGCCGGTTCTTGAAGGATACGGCAAATATGGGTTCCTGAATGGTATCAAAGAATCTTACCTTGACCTTTACGGTGAACTCTTCTCCCTTTATTATGGTGTTTGTGATCTCACCCGACTTATCATAAGCACAGTAGTCCTCAAACTCCGCAAGTCCGCTCCCGTACTCATCCTTGTCAGGATTAAGCTGCATCCTGTCCTTCCACCTGCTTCCCTTACTTAAGTCCGCGCTCTTCTGCGTATTACTCTGCATATCAAGCTGGCCGACAAGCACCTTCTTGTACATGTCGATTATTTCCTTGGGCGAACCCTCGCCTATCTTTTTCCCTTTTTCAAGCAGGATCACTCTGTCGCAGTACTTGCTCACCGAAGACAGATCGTGGGACACAAAAAGAATGGTCTTTCCCTGTTTTTTGAAATCCTCAAACTTACGGTAACATTTATTCTGGAAAAAGACATCTCCCACGGACAGTGCCTCGTCAACTATCAGGATCTCCGGGTCGATGTTTATGGCCACCGCAAATGCAAGTCTTACAAACATACCGCTGCTGTAAGTCTTAACCTTCTGATATACGAAATCACCTATATCCGCAAAATCCAGTATATCCTGCAGCCTGGCATCTATCTCTTCCTCCGAGAAGCCGATCATGGTTCCGTTAAGATAGATGTTCTCAATACCGGTAAATTCCATGTTAAACCCGGCTCCAAGCTCAAGCAGGGCTGATATCCTTCCGTTTATCTTAACCTCTCCGCGGCTTGGATTGAGCACTCCGGTAATTATCTTAAGTATTGTTGATTTACCGGAGCCGTTGGTGCCTATTATACCAACCGTCTCACCTGTATTGACCGAAAGGCTGACATCATCCAGAGCGTAATGTTCCCTGAAATTGATATTCCTGCTTAAATGCAGCGCTTCCTTTAAGCGGTCACGGTTTCTGTCATAAAGCTTATATATTTTTGTAAGATGGCTGACACTTATGGCCACCTGTGATTCTTTGTTTTCGCTCATATTATATCTTTTCTGCTTTACACTACCATTTCCATGGATCTTAGTCAGAGTACATCTGCAAAGTGTATCTTGAGTCTCTTAAATACCAGCGCACCGACAGCAAAAGTAACTGCCGTCAGTATCCAGAAATATGCTGTCGAATAGAAGGTTTCCCAAAAGCCTATCTTATCAAAGATCGCACCTCTGTAGCCCTCCACGATGTATGTCATCGGATTAAGCTTTATTATGAACTTAAGCACCGGCTTGTTATCAAGCAGATGCAGGTTCCACAATATCGGGGTTGCCCATATACCTACCTGCAGCGCGATAGCTATCATCTGTCCGAGGTCTCTGAAGAAGACCACAAGAGAGCATGTTATATAGCTTAATCCCAGAACAAACATAAACATGCAGAATGAATAGTAGATAAGCTGTAAGGTGTAAAGATCCGGGAAAAAGCCGTAGCATGCGAGCAGGATCATTGTGAAACATATAAAGAAGGCATGTACAAACAAAGCCGACAGGATTTTTATGATGGGAAGGATACTGATCTTAAATACTACCTTTTTAACCAGATAATTATATTCAAGAAGCGCATTTGTGCCGCCGGATATTGCCTCCGAAAAATAGAACCACGGGACTATACCGACTATCAGCCAGAGTATATAGGGCAGTTCCATATCGCCCTTTATGTTGGTTGCCCTGTTCGGCATGACCACTCCAAATACAAACCAGTAGAGCAGCACTGTGATTATCGGAGGAACAAAGCCCCAGAATATTCCAAGATAGGAGCCTGCAAACCTTGTCTTAAAATCATTCTTGGCAAGCTTCCAGATCAGCTTTCTGTTCTGATAAAGCTCCATCGGAAGTATGACTATTTTGTCGTACATTTTCAGAAAAACAATATAAAATCCCTCCAGAATAACACAGGAAACTATCTTCTTGATTATTTCCTGTGTTCTGTCCGCCAAGGGATTATGATGAAAAATAATATAAAGATTCAATGCCAGCACAGCGGCCGACACAACAGCTATCAGCTTCTTTTTTCCGGACATAGCCGCCTATCTGTCCTTTCTTATCTCATCAAATACCGGCCATCTGGTATCCTTTTCCGATATTGTAAGCTTAAGGCCTTCTTCTATCGGCCAGCTGATGGCAAGACCGGGATCATTCCATATGATCCCTCCTTCGTCATTCGGATGGTAAAAGTCCGTACACTTATAAGTAAACTCCGCATAATCCGACAGAACAAGAAAACCATGGGCAAAATTCCGTGGGATGAAAAACATCTTTTTGTTTTCCTCGGACAGCCTTACTCCATGCCACTTTCCGTAGGTTTCCGAGCCCGGCCTCATATCGACGGCAACATCAAAAACCTCTCCTCTTATGACTCTTACAAGCTTGTCCTGCGGGTAATTTATCTGAAAATGAAGTCCCCTCAGAACTCCTTTTTTGGATGCCGACTGATTATCCTGAACAAACTCAAGATCTATGCCGGCCTCCTTAAAATCATTATAATTATAGGTTTCCATGAAATATCCGCGTTCATCCCCGAAAACGGTGGGAGTAATGATCTTAAGCCCTTCTATTTCGCATGTTTCCACTTTGATTTTGCCCATTTTTCATACCTTCTTTACTTTTATATCTTTATTTGCCCGGCAGGTTAACAGCAGCCCTGCCGGAAGCCGGCCGCTGTTGTTATCCCGGACTTAGTATCCCAGAAATGACTGGTTCATATCAACATATCCGCTGATACCGTCCACCTTACCCTTTGATGTATACTGCCATATATCATAGCGTCCCGAATACGTCGGCCCTGCCGCATTATACTGTGCAAGCCATATCTTGCAGCCTCCGAGAGCCGAGGTGTTCATATAACTTGTAAGCCATGTCTTATTCGCATAAACACCGGGTGTGTAACCCGCCGACTTAATGGTGTTGCAGAACGCCTTTATTATCTGTGTCCTCTGCGAAGCCGACAGTGAATTATAGCCCGGTCTTGAGCTGTTCTCACAGTCTATAAATATCGGATAGTTTATTCCGTATCCCGCACAGAGAGCGGCACACATACTTGCCTCTTCCACGGCTTCGGCTTCCGTAAGCGCTGTTGTAAAGAAATAAACGCCAACCTTCAGTCCCGCAGCCTTGGCTCCCTTGATATGTGAGGTAAAATACGGATCCTGAATAAGTACACCGGTGCTTGCGCCTCTGTACCCGCATCTTATTATTGCATAATTGACTCCCGATGCTTTTACCGATGCCCAGTTGATGTTCGGCTGGTACTTGGAAACGTCTATTCCGAGGGTTCCCGAACCTGTAGCCAGAGCTCCGTCCTCACCAAACTTATACTTCACACCCTGTATGATCTGTTCCCCTGTAACAAAGGTATGGTCGCTCCGGTAATAATATGTTTTACCCTCTATATTCTGCCATCCGGTATACAGATAGCCTTCCTGCTTACGATAGAAGGTCGTGTATAAGCCGTTCCTGTAGTCGCCGTATGTTGCGACTCTGTAATTGTCCCCATCTTTTACATACAGAAGATTCTTACTTGCATCATACAGCTTTGCATCATCACTGTATTCTTCCTTTGTTACGGTAACGGTCAGTGTGGTGGTCTTACCGTTACTGCATGTTGCGGTCACCGTAACGGTACCGCCCTTTATTCCCTTTACTTCACAGTATGATCCGAAGTCGTTCAGTGAAGCCGTGTCGCTGTCGGATATACTCCATGTTACCGATGCGGATCCCGGCCTGTAGTCAGCGGTTAATCTTATCGTTTCACCTATCCTTACAGAATTCTGGCCGGAAACCGAAAGGCTTGCCTCTTCCTTCGGTTCAATATTATCCGTCTGCTGGTCAGTTTTCGGTGTATCAACAACAAGCTCGGTATTATCCTGTGCCGGCGTAAGTGTAGGAGAATCCGTCGGCGTCGGTGTAGGTGTAGGTGTTTCCGTAGGTGTCGGCGTCGGCGTTTCCGTAGGTTCCTGTGTGGGTGTTTCTATGGGATCGGGCTGTGTGGTTATTTCCGAATTCGCATCATCCAGATCCTGATTATTCTCGGTTGCGACCAGATATCCCGGAAGCATTCTGAATCCCAATACACGGCCTTTGGCAACAGATGCCCTGCAAGTACTGACTATGTTCCTGACCGCAGCTACGAATCCGTTATCCTTTTTTACCGAAACTGCCGTCTTGCTCAGATCCGGTGTTGCTTCAACGTATTCCTCCCCGTTGGCGGTTTTGGTGGATTCAACCCATTCAACGGTATCATTACTTGCGGGAGGCGCTGTTTCCACGTCTGCCGCCTGATTTCCGTTGGGATCCTCCAATGCCACATTAACCTCTTTCTCGGTTTTGATCTCATCCTTAATGTTGGCTATAACCTTATATTCTATTGATGCCTTTACCGAAACGAGCTGTTTTTCCTGAGGAAGGATATAATCAGCAAGAGCATCGGAAGGATTCAGCTCTACCGAATAATCTCCTGCCGCTATATCGGTTATATATATAATTCCGTCGCGGTCATCATCTTCATAGACGGTTCCGGTATTATCGCCCTCATCGGAGCCCGCACCTTCTCCCTCATCGTCCTTCTGTACGGTCACGCTCCATGTGACATCCCTGACAAGCGTGTCTTCATCATCCACCAGCTTGATCTTAAGATCCTTCTCAACCGAAGTCATCTCAAGAGAAAGCGTTTTAATCTCCGGTGTTTCGGGTTCCTGCGCCGCTTCCGGAAACATATTTTCCGTCACAGCCCCGGCTACCGCGGCATAGCTGTCATCCTCATTGTATCTGCTAAGGCTCGCTATGGCGGATTTCTTGTTTTCTTCACCCTGATAATTGGCATATACGGCTGAAGTCATCACTCCGGAAAGAAGGATCACAAGACCCATGGCCGCGATGCTCCACTGAAGCGGAGTTATATTCTTTATCCTCGCCGCAAACTGCTTCCTTCTTTCCCCGAAGGATACAGTCCTGGCGGTTTTCTCAATTGTTTTCTTATCCTTCCAGTCAGCTGACTTCTTCCTGAACTCACTCGGGCCGGTCTTAGCATTCTTCTCTGCCTTCCCGGCCTTCCTGATCACGGACGGCTTCTTATCACCTGCGACCGCCGGAACTTTTTTATCCTTTACGGGCTTTATGCTTTTTTCCGTTTTTTTACCGTCCGCAGATCTGATGCGTCTATTCTTTCGTTCCGCTTTTACATCATCTTTAACACTTTCCACCGTTTCTGCGGGAAGCTTTTTGTCTGTCTTAGCGGATGATTTCTTTTTTCTGAACCTGCTCTCCTTCAGTTCATCTGACTGAACTATTATCTTGTCTTTATCGGAATGCCTGCTTTTTAAAGCTTTTTTCTCAGCTGATCTTTTCTTTTTCCCGGTGATCTCATCTTCAGCCGGTGTTTCAGGATTATCCGCAGGCGTCTTTTTAACTGACTTTTTCCTTCTTTCCGATAGCGGTTCTTTTGATGATTTCTTTTTTTCTTCCCCCGCTGTTTCTTTTAAAGGTTTTTTTCCGGCTTCCTTCAGGTCTCTCTTTGAAGCTTTTTTCCCGGTTCCGGATACTTCCCGCTCAGATATTTCCGTCTCAGGTACCGCTTCTTTTGCTCTCTTCTTCCTGCTTTTTGCAGCAGTATCGTCAGCGGGTTTATTTAAGGCCTCCGCCTCTGCTTTTCTTGATGCTTTCTTCCTGTCTTTTGCTGCCGCTGCCTCAGAAGGCTTAATTCCCGGTTCCGGCAACGCTTTTTCCGGGGCTTTCTTTCCTTCGGTTTTCTTTCCTTCGGTTTTCTTTTCTTCTTTTGAAGATTCCCCGATATTTTTACTGCTTTCCCGCTCCAGTATCTCCTTTGCGGTCTCCGATTCTATGCTGGCCTCCAGATCGTGATCTTCCTCTGCGATCATGCGCCCGAAATCAGTATCCTCTATCGCCTTTTGTATTCCCGAAAGCTCGGCGGTATCACCAAAATGAATATCAAGCTTCGGCAGCTCAAAAGTCGCCGCATCCGAAACCGCATCCAGAAAGAACTTATCACTTGATTCTTCAAGCGCCTTGCTGACCTCTTTGACCGCACCGGCAAGAAAATCATCCGAAACGGCTTCAGTACTCTTTATTATATTATTTTCAAGGGATTTAAGCTCCGGATCCTCAGCCTTCTTACTTTCCCTGCTCAATTCTTCAAGCTTGGTGTTCAGGGATTTCTTCTTTCTTTTTTTACTGTTTAATGCCTCTTCATCCTCTTTGCCGAGGGCATCCTTAAGTTCCCTGAATACCTTGTCGTCAAAATCATCCCGGGCCACATTATCGGGTCTGAAATTACCCCTGCTGCGGAAAGCTTCGTCCTCATGACGGCTTCCGTGGCTGCCATGGCGGCTCCCGTGATGTCCGCCGTCATCCTCCGGATCGATACCCTTCTCTCCCCTGCCGACCTTATATGCATTCCAATCGACGGCCGTATATTTTACAGCCTTCTTATCTTCATTGTTTCCCTTGATTTCCTTCATGTTTTCTCCCTTGATAAATACCCCCGCCAAACCTTCGGAATAAGCCGTAACCCCCTGCGGTTTATTCCGCGTCTGCTTATAATCCTTCGGCTACCTCGATAAGATACCTGCCGTAATCCGTCTTCATGAGAGGCTCAGCCAATGCTTTCAGCTGTTCTGCGGTAATAAAGCCTCTGCGGTAAGCTATCTCCTCTATGCACGATACGTACAGACCCTGGCGCTTCTGTATGGAGCTGACAAAATCAGCGGCTGCAAGAAGCATATCGTGATTGCCTGTATCCAGCCACGCAAAACCACGTCCGAGAGTCTCAACATGAAGCTCACCTCTTGAAAGATATTCATTATTTACACTGGTTATCTCAATCTCACCCCTGGCCGATGGTTTAACCTCCGATGCTATCTTTACAACGTCATTGTCATAGAAATACAGACCCGGAACAGCATAATTGGACTTCGGGTTCTCAGGCTTCTCCTCTATGGAAACCGCCATTCCGTCATCACCTATCTCAACCACGCCGTATTCTCTCGGATCCCTTACATAATAACCGAAGATGGTTGCTCCGCTCTTTCTGGAAGCCACTTGTCTTAACAGCTTCGAGAATCCCTGTCCGTAAAATATATTATCACCCAGAATAAGTGCCACGCTGTCAGTTCCGATAAAATCCGCACCTATGATAAAGGCATCCGCCAGACCTCTGGGTTCCTCCTGGATCGCATATTCCATTCTGAGTCCAAGCTGTTCACCGGTTCCGAACAGTTCCTTAAACATAGGAAGATCTCTCGGAGTGGAAATTATCATTATCTCTCTTATATCCGCAAGCATAAGTATTGACAGGGGATAATAGATCATGGGTTTATCATATACAGGCATCATCTGCTTGCTTACTGCTTTGGTCAGCGGATACAGCCTTGTTCCTGATCCACCGGCAAGAATAATTCCTTTCATCGTGCCTTAGTCCTTTCCTTTTTCTGCTTCATAAACACAATAATCCCGACCTCTGAAGCTTAAATTCGCCACCGGCCGGATAACAACGCATAAATAATGGTAATTATACCACTATACGCCCTTTATATCAAGGCAGCGTTCTTCTTTCATCGGAATGTCCGTATCCATAAGCTCACCGTTTTCTCCATACATCGGATGCACCATTATTTCCACATCCTTGTCCGAATACAGCTTCAGCATGGGGTCGGAAGCCTCTCTGCACCTGTCATCCCTGTTATCGGGATCAAGAAGAAAATATGTCATGAGATCCCTGTAAGACCCGAAACAGGCCGAATGCCTGTCTGCCAGTCTGTGTATACCCCTGTTGTAAACAGCCTTGTAAATACCGTTAAACAGGCTTCCGCCTCTGTACAGGTTGCGGCTGAGCCTGATATATTCGTAATGATATTTGGCGGAAAGCTCCTTAATTGCCCGGTATACGGGATAATTGGTATGTACATGATGATGCGAATCTATATGCATGCTTTTAAACCCAAGCTCCAGAAAAAGCGTTATCTGCGCATCCAGCTCGGCCTTGATCTGATCAACCGACTGCCTGTCCATATACAGTCTGTATTTTGTGTTATGGTAAAAGGCTGCATTGAAGCTGCCGTCCTGTGAACAGATCAGGGGATTATTGCGTATACCCGTGGTCAGCGGCATACCCTCCGTAATATTAAGGTGGACTCCCACCTTATCATCAAAACCGTTTTCCCTGGCCAGTTTATATGCTTCTTTCGCCCCCGGCATGTTTGCCATCAGGGTTGCCGATGTGATGTACCCTCTTTCAAAGGCCTCGCATATCGCCCCGTTTATCTCTTTACTTTTGCCAAAATCATCTGCATTTACGAATAGCGCCATATTATAAGCTCCAGTATCTGTATCCTTTTTCGGCCACTGCTTTTTTGTCAAGTACCGACTTTACATCTATTATGACCTTTTCATTGTCATTGCAGTTCCTGAAGAAGGTATTCCAGTCTTCAAGACTCTTCTCCCTGTATTCATCATGGGCAACCGCTATGACCAGGCAGTCCGCATCATATGCATCTTCTATATCTGACAGCTTATACCCGTAGCTCTTCTCAACCTCAGACGCATCGGCCCGCGGATCCACGAGTACCGGCGTTATCCTGTACTGTTCAAGATGCCTGATTATCTCAATGACCTTGGAATTACGCACATCGGGGCAGTTCTCCTTGAAGGTTACTCCGAAGAATACCACCTTCGCCTGCCTTACCTGCTTATTCGCAAGCACAAGATACTTGATTATGTTTTCACCCACAAACGCAGGCATATCATCATTTATCTGCCTTCCCGACGATATCAGCCGCGAATGGTATCCCAGCTTCTCCGCTTCATAAATGAAGTAATACGGATCCACTCCTATACAGTGTCCTCCGACAAGTCCGGGACGGAATCCAAGCGCATTCCACTTGGTATTCATTGCATCTATCACCTCATTTGTATCTATCCCCATCTTATCAAAGGCCATCGCAAGCTCATTGATAAAGGCTATATTGATATCTCTCTGGGAATTCTCGACAACCTTGGCTGCCTCCGCTACCTTAATGCTCCCTGCCCTGTGTACTCCGACCTCAATCACAAGCTCATATACCTTTGCGATCTCTTCAAGTGATTCTTCATCCATTCCGGATACTATCTTCTTGATATTTTCCAGCCTGTGAAGCTTATCCCCGGGATTTATACGTTCCGGGGAATAACCGACCCTGAAATCGGTTCCGCATTTAAGTCCTGATTCCTTTTCGAGTATCGGAACACATATATCCTCGGTGACTCCAGGATATACGGTCGATTCATATACCACTATCGAGCCTTTGGTAAGATTCCTGCCGAGCAGCCTGCTTGCCGATTCAACCGGATGAAGATCCGGGGTTTTGTCGAGATTGATCGGAGTGGGTACCGCCACGATATGGAATCTTGCCTCCTTAAGCTTCGCGGGATCGCTGGTAAAATCAACCGTAGTGGACGAAATAACCTCATCCCCAACCTCCTGGGTGGGATCCTCGCCGTTCTTATACCGCCTTATCTTTTCTTCGTTCAGGTCAAAGCCTATAACCTTTACCTTCCTTGCAAAAGCAACGGCTATCGGCATTCCCACATACCCGAGTCCGACCAGTGCTATCTTTTCTTCACCTTTTACTATTTTCTCATATAAGCTCATACCACAACCTCTTTGAATATTGAATTATCCGTTCTTATTGATGTATAATAAATGTTCGGAACAGTTGAATTATAACATATTTTTATCAAATACAAAACGGGAGTCCGTACCATGAAGAAATATATCCGAAAGATTCCATCCGCATTACCTTACGTTGTGTTTATACTGAGCGCTGTTATCCTGATAATAAGAGCCTTTTACAGCTTCTGCTGGTCAGACGAAACCTTCTATCTCTCCACCTGTCACCGTCTGTATACAGGCGATGGTATTTTCAGGCATGAATGGTTCCCCACGCAGCTGTCCTCCCTTATAATGCTTCCGTTTTATGCTCTTTATATTGCCATTACGGGATCTGTCGAAGGGATCGTTGTGTATTTCAGGATCCTTTTCGTTCTTATGAGTACCCTGAATGCCGTTATAGTATACAATATCCTGAAAAAACATGCCTCCGTATTTACCTCAATGGTCTGTGCGTTATTTCTGGTATTTTATACTCATCTGAATATAGCCACCCTTTCGTATTATACTTTTTCCGTACAGTTTTTCCTTGTATCCATGCTGATAATATATCACTATTACAGCAGCGAAAGCAAAGGACAGCTCATTCTGTCGGGAGTGATCTTTGCCTTAAGCGTTCTAAGCCTTCCGACGCTTAGCATAGCTTACTTCCTGTTGCTGGCAGGAGCCGGCATTGTGTTTATGCTGGAGAAAAAGCAGAAGCTGAGCGACCGTACCGTAAACATGGTGGCAAAGGCAAGGCTCTATGAAGTGATACGTTATACCTTTGCGGGTATCGTCATTCCGGCAACCGTATTTATCATATATCTTCTTCTGACCGTTCCTGTTACGGATTTCATAAAAGCGATACCATACGTTCTGAGCGACGAAGAGCATGGGACCACTCTTATATATCCGATAAAGAAATTCTTTATCGGTATCAATGAAGTATTCGGCTACGGAGCTTATGCGGCATATCTCCTGATCCTTTCATCGGCTCTTATCTCATATTTCAAAAAGGGTGGGAACAGGATACTGCGTCTGCTTATCTTCGTGGCGGATGCAGCTTTATTTGTCCGGCTGTACATTGTTTCTGTAGGTCATACAGGATATATCCAGACGGTTCTGTGTCTGTTTGCCCTTCCCCTTTTCTTCCTTCAGGAGAAGAAGGATCTAAGGCTTTTCTTCACGCTTATCGTAAGCGGAATGATCTTTTCACTGGTATACAGCTACTCATCCAACGGATATCTTTATGTACTGTCCATGGGACACTTTATCAGCAGTATAGGATGCATCATCATTCTTGAGCAGTTCGCAAAGGAATCACTCGGCAAAAGGGAAAATACCGGTAAAACAGGCCGCAGTATAACCGGATATCTGTATCTTATATGCTGCACGGCAATAATCTGCATATCCCTGACACAGACCATGATGTTAAGGCTTGTCAACATCTACCGGGATGCTCCTGTTCAGATGCTCGACTTCCGGATAGCCGAAGGACCTGCCAAAGGCCTGTATACGACACCGGATCACTATCTTTCATACAATGTGGCATACGCAACCATTCATAAATACTGTCAAAGCGGAAACACTCCGGATGGCTCGGGAAATATATTCATAACAAGTCTTCTCCCCTGGGGCTATATGTGCACCGACCTTCGCTGCGGAGCTCCTACCACCTGGCGGACGGCATTCAACAGCGAAAGACTGAAGCCTTATTATGAAATGAATCCTGATAAGATACCGGATATCATACTTGTAATGGATGAAACATACGGAAGCTATATCACAAGCGGAGATGTGGTGTCTGATCCCACTCCCAACATAAACGAGATCGGCGGATGGCTTTTGGATTATGTTGAAGACCGTGGATACGAAAAACTGGATGTACCCTGCGGAGTATTGTACAGGAAAAAATAATTTCCGGCAGATATCAGGCAAGCTTATGGTGTTGACAGGCTTTTGACCCTTTAATCATACAATATATGGTACAGGATCCGCTATTACCACATAATCTTGGATATGTCAACAGGTTTTATATACATTTGGTCATTTTCGGCAATTTCTATAAAAAAACTAAGTTATTTATTGTCACATATGTTGCATTCCGTGACGCGCAGTGATATAATAAGTACAGAAATATCTAGAAGTGTACCCATTTGCCGGCTGTTCCCATATGGACATGAGGTACAGATATCGCAGGCTTTCGCAAAAAGCTTATAACGATATCATAAACCGGCAGCTCACGATAAAGGATCATGAGCTCTATCACGGAAGAAAGGAGGGTCACTTATGGCGGATATAGCTGCTTTAAATACAGTCTATAATCATTATATGACGGCGTACGCCAGCTCGGGCTCAAACAGTAAGTATGATGCCCATAAGAAGAGTGAGCTGAAAGGCGTCGTTAATTCTATTGCCAAATTAAATAAGGACGCTCCTGTTTTTCTCATAGATAACAGTCCCGAGACCAAAGAATTTGCGGTCAGTCTTAAAGAAAGCGCAAGATCCCTTAAGAACACTATAACTTCACTGTCCGGTGAGAACGGTGACGGTATGCTGTCCAAAAAGACGGTGTCAAGCAGTAATGAGGACATTGTATCGGCTTCATATTCCGGCGGTTCGGAAGCCGAAAGCCCGCCTCCGATAGAACTGACGGTGGATCAGCTGGCTTCACGGCAGCTGAACAGAGGACGCGGACTGCCTCCTGATGAAATGGGACTTCCACCGGATACCTATTCCTTCGATATACGATCGCGGGATATAGATTACGAATTCCAGTTCAATATTAATGAGGGTGATACAA
Source organism: Lachnospiraceae bacterium (assembly GCA_017450065.1). Taxonomy (GTDB): domain Bacteria; phylum Bacillota; class Clostridia; order Lachnospirales; family Lachnospiraceae; genus UBA2868. The sequence continues at coordinate 12,752 of JAFSYI010000023.1, read as the reverse complement.
ACAGAACAATTGAAGAAAAGCTGGCAAGGCTTATTACAAGATCCAACATCGGGATACATGCCGAAACAACGGAAGATCAGACAGGAAACATATCTCTTCTGTTAAGCTCGGATGACACCGGTGTTAAAGGTGACTCCGGACTTCAGTTCATAGTAAGCGATGATAAAACAAGCAAAACCCGTGGAGCGGTTAAATATTTCGGATTGGATTCCGTGGATGAATTCCCGTCCAATGCGCTTTATACCATAAACGGCGAGGCCAGGTCCTCATCGTCAAACGAGGTGACCATCGGAAAAGTATATGATCTGACCTTTAGGGGGACCACCGAAAGCGGACAGACAGTATCCGTGGGAGTCAAGACCGATGTCGAGTCTCTTACCGACAATATTTCCCACCTTATATCGGGATATAATGCCTTCCTGCAGAATGCGTCAAAATACCTTGATTCGCAGCCTCAGTCCAAGGCTCTTGTACGTGAAATGACAGGGCTTAGCAACGGCTTTAATAACGATCTCGAAGCTCTCGGAGTCAACTTCAACGAGGACGGACAGATCTCTCTTGACAAAAACCTCATCCAGCAGACAGCGGAGGAGGATGATTCGCTTACAAGATTTGATAACGTAAAGAAATTTGCGAACAACATTCTGGACAAGGCAAATTCGGTATCGTTGGATCCGCTGCAGTATACAAATAAGAAGATAGTTGCCTATAAGAATCCCAATGCAAACAACTATTCTTCTCCTTATATCACAAGTAATTACAGCGGTTTGATGTTCTCAAGCTATTGTTAACTTGTTTATTTACGGTAAATTAAAGCCCTAAGGCCGATGGCCTCAGGGCTTTCTGTTATCTCTTTACAGTATCATTATCTGTATCCGGTCAGAACTTGCCTGCCTTGGCAGCCTCTTCGATAGACACGGCAACAGATACGGTCATGCCGACCATGGGATTGTTACCTGCTCCGATAAGACCCATCATCTCTACATGAGCCGGAACTGATGAAGATCCTGCGAACTGAGCGTCTGAATGCATACGTCCCATTGTATCCGTCATACCGTATGAAGCAGGACCTGCAGCCATGTTATCGGGATGAAGTGTACGTCCGGTACCGCCGCCCGATGCAACCGAGAAATACTTCTTTCCTGCATCTGTACGCTCCTTCTTGTAGGTACCTGCAACAGGATGCTGGAATCTGGTAGGATTGGTTGAGTTACCTGTTATGGAAACATCAACATTCTCCTTCCACATGATGGCAACGCCTTCCTGAACGTCATTTGCACCATAGCAGTTAACAAGTGCACGCGGACTCTTAGGATCCTTGGAATAGCACTTACGTGATACTTCCTTAAGTTCTCCCGTAAAGTAATCGTATTCCGTCTCAACATGTGTGAAACCATTGATCCTTGAGATGATCTGGGCTGCGTCCTTGCCAAGTCCGTTAAGGATGACCCTTAAGGGCTTCTGACGAACTTTGTTAGCCTTCTCGGCGATACCTATAGCACCCTCAGCTGCTGCGAATGACTCATGTCCTGCAAGGAATGCGAAGCATTCGGTATCTTCTTCAAGAAGCATCTTTCCGAGATTTCCGTGTCCGAGACCAACCTTACGACGGTCTGCAACGGAACCGGGAATACAGAAAGCCTGAAGGCCTTCACCTATAGCTGCTGCTGCTTCGGAAGCCTTACGGCAGTTCTTCTTTATTGCAATAGCTGCTCCTACTGTATATGCCCACTTGGCATTCTCAAAACATATAGGCTGGATGTTCTCTACCATATGGTAAACATCAAGACCTGCATCCTTCGTGATCTTCTCAGCTTCATCTATCGATCCGATACCGTACTCAGCGAGCTTGGAAAGGATCTGCTTTTCTCTTCTTTCATAAGATTCAAATTTTGCCATTTTAATATCCTCCCTTTATCACTCTTTACGAGGGTCAATCAGCCTGACCGCATCAGCAACACGGCCGTACTGGCCCGAAGCCTTCTCAACTGCAGTAGCGGCATCATCACCGGCCTTGATGAAATCCATCATCTTACCGAAGTTGATGTACTTGTAACCGATGATCTCATCATCCTCATCAAGCGCAAGATGTGTGATGTATCCATCGGTAAGCTCGAGATATCTGGGACCTTTTTCAAGTGTTCCGTAGGTTGTTCCGAGCATTGAGCGTGTACCCTTGCCAAGGTCCTCAAGACCTGCACCGATCTGAAGGCCATCCTCTGAGAATGCACTCTGTGTGCGGCCGTAAACGATCTGAAGGAAGAGCTCTCTCATGGCTGTATTGATGGCATCGCATACAAGGTCTGTATTAAGAGCCTCAAGTATTGTAAGACCCGGAAGTATCTCGGAAGCCATTGCTGCCGAATGAGTCATACCTGAACATCCAAGTGTTTCAACCAGAGCTTCCTGGATGATACCATCCTTAACGTTTAAGGATAACTTACAGCATCCCTGCTGGGGAGCACACCATCCGATACCGTGTGTATATCCGGATATGTCCTTAATCTCTTTAGCCTTTACCCATTTAGCTTCTTCGGGAATGGGTGCAGCACCATGACGGGCGCCCTGATGTACGGGGCACATTGCCTTTACTTCTGTTGAATAGATCATGTGGTAAACCTCCTTATTTATTCTGATTCATTAATTATATCGCAGCCTGAACGTTTTGTACAGAGATTGCTTCACGTATAAAGCCATTTTATCGGCATTACAGATCGTAATACTCGGCGAACTCCGCAGGATGCGGCAGCCTTGAAATCCTGTCACTTGCCTTTCTGCATCTTCCTGCGAGCTGGGTCAGCAGCCTTTCGGGGAACACTCCTCCGGCCGTCAGGTAATCGTGATCGGCCGCAAGCGCATCAAGTGCTTCATCAAGCGATGCCGGGAGTCCGGAAAGCTTAGCTTTCTCCTCATCCGAAAGCTCATACAGATTGAAATCATACGGCCCCCAGCCTGCTTTGTGTGGATCGATCTTATTCCTGATACCGTCAAGTCCAGCCATCAGTATCGCCGCATAAGCATAATACGGGTTACAGGTTGCATCAGGATTCCTGAGCTCGAAGCGCTTGGTCTCCGGAGTTTTGGCATAAGCGGGAATACGTATGACCGCACTGCGGTTTGACATTGCATAGCCTATGGTAACCGGCGCTTCAAAGCCCGGGATCAGTCTCTTATAGGAATTGGTGGAAGGATTGGTTATTGCGCATAAGGAGCGCGCATGGGAGAGCAGTCCGCCCATGAACCAGTGTGCTTCCTTACTGAGCTGTGCATATCCGTCCGCATCATAAAATACAGGCTTGCCATTCTTGAACAGAAGCATGTGCACATGCATTCCGTTCCCTGCTTCCCCGGCCAGGGGCTTAGGCATGAATGTGGCGGTGCAGCCATCCAGTACGGCTTCATTCTTGATCACGTATTTTGCCGACATCGTATCATCCGCAAGCTTAAGCATATCACCGAGCTCTACCTCTATCTCCATCTGTCCGCTGCCGCCGACCTCGGGGTGATGGTATTTAACATCAATGCCCCATTCACTCATGGCAAGGCACATACGTGATCTCAGATCGTTCCTTATATCGGTGGGAAGTGAATTATGGTATCCCGCTCCCGGCTTAAGCTGATAACCGTTATTATTATCTTCGTATCCCGAAGCGAAACCTGCCTGAGGAGTATATATCTCGGTAAACATATTATAATAATCGGTACTGTACTGAACACTGTCAAAGATATAGAATTCGTACTCCGGTCCGATCACCATCCTGTCGGCCACCCCAATCTCTTCCATGTATTCCAGGGCACGTATGGCCACATTTCTCGGATACTGGTCAAAGGGTCTGTTATCCGGAAGATCGATCACCCGCACATCACCGATCATAGACAGAGTCGGTACTTCGGCATAACGGTCTATAACGGCCGATTCAAGAACAGGTATGAAGACCATGTCACTGTTCTCCACCGGAGCATATCCGTAATTGGATCCGTCAAAACCGATTCCGTGTTCCATGGTACTCTCCGTCAGCCTTTCAGCCGGAATACTCAGGTGGCGCCATCTTCCGTCAATATCCGTAAGCTTAAAGTCCACCATCCTGATCCCTTTATCCTTGATCAGCTTCTGAACATCCTTTAATGTTTTTGCCATAAGAAACCTCCTTTAATTTTATTATTTATCCTTTGTCCTTATAACTCCCTGTAACAATTCAAAAACGGTCAGCAGCACCATATCACAGGCAGTCCCGGCTCGCGGAGACTGCAGTTCAGCCGTTCCTTCGGAAACCCGGCCGCAAAGCCCGTACCCGACATAATAATACGCACATAATCCATCTCCGAAGTAAGGCGCTCATCGGTCAGCATGGGGAATACTTCTTCTTCGTTCGCATGATCTGCCGAATGTATATCAGAGCCGCAGGTCATTCTCATATTGTGCTCTTTTGCATATTCATATGCCCTCAGATCCATGTACGGTTCATTTCCGCTGTTAGCAACTTCCCATGCATCACAGTGATTGGGATGCAGTCTGATCTCATTCATGTATCCCCGCTCTCTGAACGGATGAGCCTGTACAACAAGACCTCCCTCGGAATGCACGAGTTCATATTGCTGTTCCTGGGAAAGGCTGATTATTTCGGGATGTCTTTTCAGCCAGTCCGTATCAAGACCATATATAAGGAAGTCCTCACCGGTACCATAGGTGCTTTCCCATCCGAAGAATACCTGTATTCCTTTTCTGATACCCGCCTCCTTTGTTTCATAATAACTGCGGCTGTATTCGTCCACCCATTCATTCCATGGAAGAGATCTTGGAATACATGTGTTTCCGAGATAGAAATGCTCTGTTATAAATATCCCATCATATCCAAGCTCCTTAAATCTTTCCAGATACTCATATCCCCTGGACTTACCGCATGCCGATGAAGCACTGGTATGAAGATGGGTTTCGTATTTGTATGGCATTGCTCTGCTCCTCTTATTCCTTACTGCCGGAAATGACTTCCTTTCCGGCCTTTTCAAGGGAATCTATGATCTTATCGCAGAACAGGTCGAATTCCGGATCCTCCTCATACTCATCCGTATGCGACAGGACATATTCAAGCGCCATCCGTACTCCCCTGTGAAAAGGTATATTTGTCGTCATCTGCGGAACCAGCTTCTTCAATTTCCTGTTATCAAATATGACCGAAACCGATTTATCACCCGTAAGACTTCCGGTAAAATCATATCCGTATGCTTTTCCGGTCTTACCCAAAAAATCCGACGATACATGATAAGCATTAAGCTTAACACCCAGCGCATCTGCTATCGTCTGATATATCTGATCCCATGTAAGCGTTTCATCACCCGTAATCTGGAAGGCTTCACCGATCGCATGACGGTTTCCCATAAGCCCGGTGAATCCGATCGCAAAATCACTGTTAAAGGTAAGCGTCCAAAGCGAAGATCCGTCGCCCTGGATTATAACCGGCTTCCCCTGCTGCATACGCTTTATAACCTGGTAGAAGCCCTTATTACCATGAACTCCCAGCGGGATATTTCTTTCATCATAGGTATGTGAAGGCCTTACTATTGTTACAGGGAACCCTTCTTCCCTGTATTTCCTTAACAGGTACTCTTCACACGCGATCTTGTTCCTCGAATACTCCCAAAAAGGATTGGCAAGAGTAGTCCCTTCCGAAATAATGTAGCCTGCTGCCGGTTTATTATATGCGGAAGCTGAACTGATAAAGATATACTGGTCTGTTTTATCTTTAAACAGTCTGTGATCTCTTTCAACTGCTTTCACATCAAAGGCAATAAAATCACTCACGACATCAAACTTCATGCCTTCAAGCTTCCCGGCAACTTCATCCTCATTATTTATATCCGCTACAATCTGATGCACATTTCCGGGAACACAGTTTTTTCTGTTTCCCCTGTTTAAAAGATATACCTCCCATGACGGATCCGTGGACAATCTGTTTACTATGCCCATACTTATTGTTCCCGTACCACCGATAAAAAGTGCTTTCATGTATTTCTCCTTCCTTATGACGGTCCTCAACTTTCATAAACTGCTTTACACAACCTTTCTTACCGTACCAAAAATGCTGTGGACTACATTATATCACATTCTCTCACAGAGGTGGGGGAACAGAATATTTAACGTTTCAGTATCTGCTCTTTCATTCCAAGATACTTCTTCTGAACTGACGGAACGGCAAATTCAATATCCATCATCTTCCCAAGATATCCCTGCTCCTTAGCCCTCTGCCTTGATATCGTTTCCTCAAGACCGAAGAACAGGGCAATATGTGCCATAAGGAAATCCGCTTTTGTTACCCTTTCGCGGTAATCCGCAGGCCTGTGTTCGTAGAAGGCTTTCTCTATCTCAGGAGAAATATCCGTTTTCAGCAGTTCCTCAAGGCTGCATCCGTAAATGCGCTCGGGGCCGTTAATCACAACCACCCGGAATATATCAAGCTTATCGGCATCCCTTATGATCCTGGAAAAAAGACTCTCCCTTTCAGACAGATCCTCCGGGAGGCTGTAGTCACTGTGATGATACACCGCCTTCTCCATGACAAGCCTGTCAGTCTCACATATTCTGTCATAACCGGGTATGATATCATCGGCAAGGTGATGGGTGAACAGGAGCCTTGCACCTAACTTTGCATGATCAAATCTCTCATTATCAACGAAGCTGTGGGTTCTTACGGCTTGTCCGAACCGGGCAAAATCATGCAGCATTCCTATAACCCATGCCAGATCGCAGTCATATTCACCAAGGCCCATCTTTTCCGCTATCATCCGGCAGTTTTTTGCAACCTCGCGGGTATGTGCTTTCTTACGTTCACACATATCGTGCACCTCACCGCGGATTCCGTTATACAAGGAATAGAAATCCTCACAGTTTCTTTCTATGGTTTCCTTATCAAATTCAAAATCCTTATTCCGGGAATTATTCATAATCTGCTTTACACTACACGGGCATTAAGAAGCCCGTCATCTCCTGTCTGTTGGTAATACCGGTTGCATCGGAGGATGCTTCCAAAACACAATATGAGTCAAAATCACGGGCTTGTCAACAGCATCCTCCCCTTTAAACACAAAATCGCCGGAAAGGACGTATGAGACCCTTTCCGGCTACATTGCTGTTATTACATTTTATACCTTTCACTTTGGGCATGAGGCGGATCCGCCGTTGCAGGCATGTCCTGCCCCGGTCAGATCTGTTTTGGGACAGGATGCCGAATAAGGACACCCGATACAGTGTCTGCCCTTCTTCTTTTCCTTATAGATATAGACACATGCTCCCGTAATTGCGGCAGCCAGGATCAAAATTACTACAATGTTTGCTATCACAGATCCCATGTCCTAACCTCACAGTCTTATATCAGCTTAGTTTATACTCCAATGCCATCTTCTTCCGGTTGCTCCTGATGCACGCAGTGATCACAGCCGCGAAGCATGCTACGGCGATAATTCCGCCAATAAAACCGGTACCGAAAGATCCGGTGGTAATAAGGGTTCCGATCTGATAAACCAGAAATCCCACGGTAAATCCGGTCGCAAGCTGCAAGCCTATAGCTCCCCACAGCCACTTGGCCGACTTCATTTCGGAATTCATTGCGCCGAGCGCTGCAAAGCACGGCGGTGTATATAAGTTAAACATAAGGTATGCAAGCGCAGCAACTTTGGTTATCCCCATCACAGCCGCAACTGCATTTCCTTCACCTATAAGCTCAAGCTCTTCAGTGTCGATCAGATTGGATATTGCATAAACGGTAGCTATCGTTCCGACAACATTTTCCTTGGCGATAAAGCCTGTAACCGCTGCTGCCGCAAGCTGCCACGAAGCAATACCCACGATGGGAACGAGCAGATAAGAGAACGGACCCGCGATACCTGCGAGTATCGAAGTGTTCTCAGCGCCCTCTTCAACCACATGGAACTGCCAGTCAAATGTCTGCATTATCTGTACCACCGTGTTGCATACAAGAATTACTGTACCGGCCTTAACGATATAGGCTTTACCACGCTCGAGCATGCTCTTAAAAGCAAATCCAAGGCTCGGAACCTTGTACTCAGGCATCTCGATAATAAAGAAGCTCTTTCTGTACTTCATGCCTGTTATCGCCTTGATCAGTAATGCCCCCAGAAGCACGAGCACTATACCCAGCATATAGCATACAAAGCTCACCCATTTTGACTCAGGGAAGAACGCTCCTGCGAACAGAGCGATAACGGGGAGCTTGGCGCCACACGGCATAAAGGTTGCAAGCATTGCGGTCGATCTTCTCTCCCTCTCATTCCTGATAGTCCTGCACGCCATAATGGCAGGTATACCGCATCCGGTTCCGATGATCATTGGGATAACCGATTTCCCGGAAAGACCTACCTTCTTGAATATGGGATCAAGAACAACGGTTGCCCTTGCCATGTATCCACAGTCTTCCAAAAGTGCGATAAGGAAATACATTACCATAACAAGAGGGAGGAAACCTACGACGGCGCCAACACCGCCTATTATACCGTCAATAAGGAGAGCATAGAGAAGCGGATTGGCATCTCCGAGCTGTTCTCCCGCCCATCCCTGGAAGGTCTCGATCCATCCTGCAAGCAATTCGGAAAGCCAGGTTCCCACCGTTGTCTGGCTGATATAGAATACAAGGAACATGATGCCTGCAAAAATTATAAGCCCGGCCACAGGATTGGTAACCACCCTGTCGATCGCGTCGCCTGTAGTCTTATCCTTCGTCAGCGTTTTCCTGACCTCAACATCATTTACAATGCCTTTCACAAAATCAAAACGCTTGCGGTCTGCCGTTTCCACAGCCTCCTTGTTTGTCACATCCACGTTTCCCTGATGATAAGGCGCTTTCTGTCCCTTACCCTCAAGACTTGCCGCAACAGACACTGCTTCCTTAATGCCCTGTTCGGATGTTGATACGGTATTTATCACCGGGCAGCCAAGCTTTTCGGACAGTCGTGCTGTATCTATCTTATTTCCTTTTTTATCGTTTATATCACTTTTATTAAGCGCGACAACAACCGGAATATCAAGCTCAAGAAGCTGCGTTGTGAAGAACAGGCTTCTGCTTAAGTTTGTAGCATCCACTATATTTATTATAGCATCCGGATGCTCATTTTTAACATAACCGCTGGTTATACTTTCCTCTGATGTGAATGGTGACATGGAATAAGCACCGGGCAGATCAACGGCAATGATCTCTTTTCCGCTGTCGTTGTATTTACCCTTAATCTGGCTTTCCTTCCTGTCAACCGTAACACCGGCCCAGTTCCCGATCTTCTCATTTCTTCCCGTCAGCGCATTATACATTGTCGTTTTACCGCTGTTGGGATTTCCCGTTAGTGCGATTCTCATTGTTCTTCCTCCCTTTGAAAAATGTTTATCGCTGCTGCCAGCTCAGGATCTATGTTGTATCTGGCATCCTTGATCGACACAACAAGATTCTTTTTTCTGTCTACAACAGTTATATGTTCACCACTGTAACATCCGAGCGAAAAAAGAAAGCTCTCCATATCTTCATCCCCGCCGGTGTCAACATTCGCTATAACATATTCCTTCCCTGTATCGGCCTCATTCAGATTCATAGTTTTCCTTTCTGATTAGCTTTAGCTAACCACAGATCATCAAAAATGGTTAGCTTTTACTAACCGTGTATATTATAGTTAGTAAAAGCTAACCTGTCAAGTATTCTTTCCTGCCTGTTATTCCTCAGCCGCCTTAACCTTCTCTGCATTAGGGTATCGCCCCTCCTTCTTTATTATATTTCGATTATATTTCGGATAAGTACTGCATCGAATAAAGGATTGGTTCCGTTTTGACGCGGTCTTTTCTGTATTCCATGATTGGCAAGATACTTTGCTATACCGATAGAACCACTGTCAGTATGGATGTACTGGTCAAATATAATGCGGATAGCCTCTGCTTCTTCTTCGTTGATATATAACTTTCCATCCTTCAGATTATAACCATGGCTTTCAAACTCATAATCACAGATATTGATATCCTCTCGCATCAATGAATATGCAGCTTTTGAACTTTTCTTAAATTTATAATTTGAACACTCATAGAATAGCGAATTTCATCAGAAATTCGGTATTCGTACCGGACCAGGTTCTGCTAAAAGCAGGACCGTGTCATGCGGAACGCATGATTTCTGAATGCATTTCCTTGTTTGCATTCAGAAAGTCATCTTGTATATCTGAACCATGATATCAATGAATCCGTCATACGCAAGTTGCTGTTCCGGTGTCAGTTTAAGCTTATCCATCGGCCACCTCCAAGAGTAGTTTTTTCCTACTCCCTAAAGTTCCCTGGAGAGCTATCATTCCGATTTTTAAGCAAAAAAACGGCCAGTAGAAAAAATATCTCCACTGGCCATCGATTTCTTTCATGCCTCTTGTTACTATATCTTTAGTATCGTCTTCCCTTTCGATCCACCGGAAGCCACTTTCTTCAATGCCTTGTTCACATCATCCAGACTAAACACCTCATCCACAGATGCCTCTATATGACTGTCTTTAAATATCTCTGAAATCTTCTCCAGTCCTGCCCCGTCTTCATGAACGAAAATGAAGAAATACTTCTGGTTCTTAGCCGCAGCCATCTTATCATACTTTCCGCCGGCCATCTTAAACATCACCCGTTTAATGAATGACATTCCGCTCCTTGCAGCAAACTCTCCATTCGGAAAACCTCGAAGCGATACAAGGCTGCCGCCTTTTTTCAGTATTGCGAACTCCTTCGCCAGTTCCCGGTCTCCAAGAGTATCCAGCACATAGTCCACATCCGAAAGGACTTTCGCGTAATCTTCCTTCTTGTAATCGATAAACCTGTCCGCTCCCAGTCTCCTGACACGTTCTTCGCTGGCACCGTTTCCATTGGTGATCACAGTCAAGCCAAAGCTCTTTGCCACAGGGATCGCCATTGCGCCAAGGCTTCCGGTGCCCCCGGAGATAAAAACAGTCTCTCCTGCCTTCGGGTGCATCAGTTCAAATGCCTGCAGTGCTGTAAGAGCTGTCAGCGGAACACAGGCCGCTTCTTCATCGGAAAGATACTCCGGCACCTTGGCGATTGCCGAAGCATCAATTGCGGCATATTCCGCAAACGCTCCGATCTTCTTAAGCGGCATTCTTCCATATACACGATCCCCTGCTGCAAAGCCTTTGACACCGCTTCCTGTTTTTTCAATGATTCCCACGAACTCATTTCCCATAACCAGCGGGAATGAATACGGAACAATTAACTTTACTTCCCCGTGAATGATCATATTATCGAGAGGATTCACACCTGCCGTCCGGATCTTCACCAGGACCTCTTTCTCTGAAATTTCCGGAACCGGAATATCCCTGATCTCCAGATCGCATCCGTTCTTATCGTAGCCCTTTAATATTGCTGCCTTCACTGATCATAAGCTCCTTTCTATCTCACCCTGCATCCTGTCCATGCAGTCCCTGAGTGTTGTCCTTCTTAATTCCTTTTTCTTATGATGGTCACGAAAAATATGCCATAAGTACCGCTATCAAAACCGCCGGCAGCATATTAGCCACCCGAATCATCTTATTCCACAAAAGATTTAATCCCACACAAAAGATAAGAATAGACCCAATCAATGATAAATAGGCAATGGCCAGATCTGTCATGATTGGTGAAAGTAATCTGGCAAGCAATGTAATGATTCCCTCAAATACAAATACAGGAATTGCCGAAAATGCGCAGCCTTTTCCAAGAGACGAAGTCATCACTGCTATTATTATAAAATCCAGTACAGATTTCACTGCAAGCGTCGAGTAATCACCTAAAATGCCATCCTGTATAGCACCTACGATTGCCATTGCCCCGATACATACCGTTAATGACGCCGTCACAAAAGCATTCACGAATTGCTTATCGCCGCTGTTTCCCGTTTTATTTTTAAGCCATTCTCCAAATTTCTCAACTCTTTTTTCGATTCCTATTATCTCACCTATAATTGTACCCACAGCTAAACACAGCACAACCAACATGGATTTCCCACTAACAAGTACGCCTCCGTCAATAGACAGCATTCCCTGCATAGCTCCCGCAATCGCAATAAACATTACGCTGATACCACAAGTTTTTGTAAGAGCATCCTGCTGTTCTTCCCGGAATAACTTATTTGTATAATGACCTACAAATCCGGCACAAATAATGGCTATGCTATTTAAAACTGTTCCAATACCTACCATTCCATTTATCATCCTATTGCTGCTTTATAAATATTACTACTCTTCAGCGATTCATTCTTTCCGCATACTTCCTCGCCACAGACCGAGGAACAATCCTGCAATGAGCGCTGTCTTATGTTTTTTCAATCAGATCACCTCACAGTTCTATGACATGCGGGGCAATATCCGGGTCATGGTTCGCCAGAGATTCCACGCAATCCGCAGTTAACAGTACGCGGTACTTTTTCCCATTGTTTATTTGCGTGGTACCTTCAATGATCTGAGATACTTTTTCTGTTCTTCCGTGATCCTTCTGCTCTCCACACTTTTCTGGATGGCTTTGTTATGCGTCCAGTCATCAAGCTTTTTCTCCTCAATAAAAGGCAGGATACTTTCATACTGCTTTGCAAGAGCAGTAGCAAAATACCATGCGATCATCATATTGACGTAATACTCTTCACTTCGCAATCCGGCAACCATCTCAGGATACACAGGATCAAAGTCTTCATCCAGAAAATGCTCCATCAGCATTCCCACTCCGAATCTAACGGTATATGTTCTCT